>NZ_JBMKHN010000001.1:0-641931 GCF_049238425.1 Enterobacter cloacae complex sp. IR5401
ATCAGACACCGTCTGAATTTGCAGCGGGCTGGAGAAAGGGTCATTCTGAGAATGAAGATTCCGGCGTTACTAACTGAGTGTTGTATCTAATCGTGGGGAGCAGGTCAGAAATTGAAGTATAAGAGCAATTTACGAGGCAGAAAAAGAAGATAAAAAAAGCTGAGTAATACACGCATTATTCTCAATAGAACGAGTAAAGTAAACTGCCGCCTGTCGTATGCAAAACGGGCGGCGACTGGCCGGTGATGGGGCGATAGTAAGAGTTGCAGAGCGAGCTTCGAAACTGATACAGGCTTTGCGGTAATCGAACCTGTAATGAAGAAGACGCCAGGTGATGTGTTGTTGATTCTGTGCGACTGCCACACACAGTTTGCCAATCTGATGGGGCTGTCACTCATGACAGATGATGGCGAAGCGATCGAAGGTGCTGCTCTGGAAGGGGGGAGGTTCTTGGTAGAGTGACGTTCTTCATCAACCGCGCGCTGGGTGATGATGACTGCCCAACAATTTAATTTACATTGCTTAACTGTAGGCACTCGTTATCACTCAATGAACAGGAGATCGTATGCTGACGATTTGGGCGCTACAGTGTAATATGCATGCCAGTCGTTGATGGGGTAGTTACTGTGGAGTGTCCACCGCTGTGTCCATCAAGAAGATTTAATCCGCATAGCGAGTAAATAAATCCATACATATGAAAAACATAAGAAATTTCTCCATCATTGCTCACATTGACCACGGTAAGTCGACGCTGTCTGACCGTATTATCCAGATTTGCGGTGGCCTGTCTGATCGTGAAATGGCAGCCCAGGTTCTGGACTCCATGGACCTGGAACGCGAACGCGGTATTACCATCAAAGCGCAGAGCGTGACGCTCGACTATAAAGCTTCCGATGGTGAAACCTATCAACTGAACTTTATCGACACCCCAGGGCACGTTGACTTCTCTTATGAAGTGTCACGCTCGCTGGCGGCCTGCGAAGGCGCGCTGCTGGTGGTGGATGCCGGACAGGGCGTAGAGGCCCAGACGCTGGCAAACTGCTACACCGCCATGGAAATGGATCTCGAAGTGGTGCCGGTTCTGAATAAAATCGACCTGCCAGCCGCCGATCCTGAGCGCGTAGCGGAAGAGATTGAAGACATCGTCGGTATTGATGCGACCGATGCTGTGCGCTGCTCGGCGAAAACCGGCGTCGGCGTTCCGGATGTACTGGAACGTCTGGTGCGTGATATTCCGCCGCCGGAAGGTGACCCGGATGCGCCGCTACAGGCGCTGATCATCGACTCCTGGTTTGATAACTACCTCGGCGTTGTTTCGCTGGTGCGTATTAAAAACGGCACCATGCGTAAAGGCGACAAAATCAAGGTCATGAGCACCGGCCAGGTCTACAACGCTGACCGTCTGGGCATCTTCACGCCAAAACAGGTTGACCGTACCGAGCTGAAATGCGGCGAAGTGGGCTGGCTGGTCTGTGCCATTAAAGACATCCTCGGCGCGCCGGTGGGTGATACCCTGACCGGTGCACGTAACCCGGCAGATAAAGCGCTGCCAGGCTTCAAAAAGGTGAAACCGCAGGTTTATGCGGGTCTGTTCCCGGTCAGCTCTGACGATTACGAAAACTTCCGCGATGCGCTCGGAAAGCTGAGCCTCAACGATGCCTCCCTGTTCTACGAGCCAGAAAGCTCAACGGCGCTGGGCTTCGGCTTCCGCTGTGGCTTCCTCGGTCTGCTGCACATGGAGATCATTCAGGAACGTCTGGAGCGTGAATACGATCTGGATCTGATCACCACCGCCCCGACGGTTGTCTACGAAGTAGAAACCACGTCGAAAGAGGTGATCTACGTCGACAGCCCGTCCAAGCTCCCGCCACTGAATAATATTCAGGAACTGCGCGAGCCTATCGCAGAGTGTCACATGCTGCTGCCGCAGGAGTTCCTCGGCAACGTGATCACCCTGTGTATTGAGAAGCGTGGCGTGCAGACCAACATGGTTTACCACGGTAACCAGGTGGCGCTGACCTATGAAATTCCGATGGCGGAAGTAGTGCTCGACTTCTTCGACCGTCTGAAGTCTACCTCCCGTGGCTATGCGTCGCTGGACTACAACTTCAAACGCTTCCAGGCCTCGAACATGGTTCGCGTGGATGTACTGATCAACGGCGAGCGTGTTGATGCCCTGGCGCTGATCACCCACAACGATAACGCACCGTACCGTGGTCGTGAGCTGGTTGAGAAGATGAAAGATCTCATCCCGCGTCAGCAGTTTGACATTGCGATTCAGGCGGCCATTGGTAACCACATCATTGCCCGTTCAACCGTGAAGCAGCTGCGTAAAAACGTTCTGGCTAAGTGCTATGGCGGCGACGTCAGCCGTAAGAAAAAGCTGTTGCAGAAGCAGAAAGAAGGTAAGAAGCGTATGAAGCAGGTCGGTAACGTTGAGCTGCCGCAGGAAGCATTCCTTGCCATCCTTCATGTTGGTAAAGACGGTAACGGTAAATAACCTTAAGGAGTTGGCATGGCGAACATGTTTGCCCTGATCCTGGTCATCGCTACCCTGGTGACAGGTCTGTTGTGGTGCCTGGATAAGTTTATCTTCGCCCCAAAACGCCGTGAACGTCAGGCTGCCGCGCAGGCAGCCACGGGCGATGCGCTGGACGCGAAAACCCTGAAAAAAGTCGGCCCAAAACCGGGCTGGCTGGAAACAGGGGCATCGGTATTCCCGGTGCTGGCGATTGTGCTGGTGGTGCGTTCATTTATCTATGAACCGTTCCAGATCCCGTCAGGATCGATGATGCCAACGCTGCTGATCGGTGATTTCATTCTGGTTGAGAAGTTTGCCTATGGCATCAAAGATCCGATCTACCAGAAAACGCTGATCGAAACGGGTCATCCGAAACGTGGCGACATCGTGGTGTTTAAATATCCGGAAGATCCACGGCTGGATTATATTAAACGCGCGGTAGGTCTGCCGGGCGATAAAGTAACCTACGATCCGGTGGCGAAAGAGGTGACCATTCAGCCAGGCTGTAGCTCTGGAACTGCATGTGAAAATGCGCTGCCAGTCACTTACTCCAACGTTGAGCCAAGTGATTTTGTGCAGACCTTTGCCCGCCGTAACGGCGGTGAAGCGACCAGCGGATTCTTCCAGGTGCCAAAAGGTGAAACCAAAGAGAACGGTATTCGTCTGGTTGAACGGAAAGAGACGCTGGGCGATGTCACTCACCGCATTCTGACCGTGCCAATCGCACAGGATCAACTGGCAATGTACTACCAGCAGCCAGGCCAACAGCTGGCGACCTGGATTGTGCCACCGGGACACTACTTCATGATGGGTGACAACCGCGATAACTCTGCGGACAGCCGTTACTGGGGCTTTGTGCCGGAAGCGAATCTGGTCGGTAAAGCAACCGCTATCTGGATGAGTTTTGAGAAGCAGGAAGGCGAGTGGCCGACCGGCGTTCGCCTGAATCGTATTGGCGGAATTCATTAATTTTCGTCAAAAATAACACGTAGCGGCTTTAATTCGCCGCTACGTGAATTATTTCAGCGATAAATCTCTTTGAACTAACGACATCCCCTGTCGTTGTGTATAGAATATTCCCCCGAAGTTTAAGGTTGGCCCTGCAAGGGTGCCACGGCACACGAAACCGCGTTGGTTTTCTCAGGTCGGTTTCGTGTGCTGCATTTTTGACGCATTCATTTATTGGTATCGCATGAACCCCATCGTAATTAATCGGCTTCAACGGAAGCTGGGCTACACTTTTCATCATCAGGAGTTGTTGCAACAGGCATTAACCCATCGCAGTGCCAGCAGCAAACATAATGAGCGTCTCGAGTTTTTAGGCGACTCTATTTTAAGTTTCGTAATTGCAAATGCGCTTTATCATCGTTTTCCGCGTGTGGACGAAGGTGATATGAGCCGCATGCGCGCCACGCTGGTGCGCGGCAATACCCTCGCTGAAATCGCACGCGAGTTTGAGCTGGGTGAATGTCTGCGTCTGGGGCCAGGTGAGCTGAAAAGTGGTGGTTTCCGTCGTGAATCCATCCTTGCCGATACGGTCGAGGCATTGATCGGTGGCGTGTTCCTGGACAGCGATATCCAGACCGTAGAAAAGCTGATCCTGAACTGGTATCAGACCCGCCTGGACGAAATCAGCCCGGGCGATAAACAAAAAGATCCTAAAACGCGTCTGCAAGAATATTTGCAGGGTCGTCATCTGCCGCTGCCATCCTATCTGGTGGTGCAGGTACGTGGCGAAGCGCACGATCAGGAATTTACCATCCATTGCCAGGTCAGTGGCCTGAGTGAACCGGTGGTCGGCACGGGTTCAAGCCGTCGTAAGGCTGAACAGGCTGCCGCCGAACAGGCGTTAAAAATGCTGGAGCTGGAATGAGCATCGACAAAACCTATTGCGGATTTATTGCCATCGTCGGACGTCCGAACGTTGGCAAATCCACCCTGCTGAATAATCTGCTTGGGCAGAAGATTTCTATCACCTCGCGTAAGGCGCAGACCACGCGTCACCGCATCGTCGGTATCCATACTGAAGGCGCGTATCAGGCGATTTACGTCGATACCCCGGGCCTGCACATGGAAGAGAAGCGCGCCATCAACCGTCTGATGAACAAGGCGGCGAGCAGCTCCATTGGCGACGTAGAGCTGGTGATTTTCGTTGTGGAAGGCACCCGCTGGACGCCGGACGACGAAATGGTCCTGAACAAGCTGCGCGACGGCAAAACGCCGGTGATCCTTGCGGTCAATAAAGTGGACAATGTGCAGGAAAAAGCCGATCTGCTGCCGCACCTGCAATGGCTGGGCAGCCAGATGAACTTCCTGGACATCGTCCCGCTGTCTGCGGAGACGGGTCTGAACGTTGATACCATCGCGGGCATCGTGCGCAAGCATCTGCCGGAAGCGACTCATCACTTCCCTGAGGACTACATCACCGATCGCTCTCAGCGTTTTATGGCGTCTGAAATCATCCGTGAGAAGCTGATGCGTTTCCTGGGCGCTGAACTGCCGTACTCTGTGACGGTGGAGATCGAGCGTTTCCAGAGCAACGAGCGCGGCGGTTACGATATTAACGGTCTGATCCTCGTTGAGCGTGAAGGGCAGAAGAAGATGGTGATCGGTAATAAAGGCGCCAAGATCAAAACTATCGGAATCGAAGCCCGTAAAGACATGCAGGACATGTTTGAAGCACCGGTTCACCTGGAACTGTGGGTGAAAGTGAAATCTGGCTGGGCCGATGATGAGCGTGCGCTGCGCAGCCTCGGTTACGGCGAAGATCAGTAACCTAAGACGACGAGCATATGGATGGATGGCAGCGCGCCTTTGTCCTGCATAGTCGTCCCTGGAGCGAAACCAGCCTGATGCTGGACGTCTTCACGGAAGAGTCCGGTCGCGTGCGCCTTGTTGCCAAAGGCGCACGTTCCAGACGTTCTAATCTCAAAGGTGCCTTGCAGCCTTTCACCCCACTGCTGGTCCGCTTTGGCGGGCGAGGGGAAGTCAAAACCCTGCGCAGTGCTGAAGCCGTTTCCCTCGCGCTTCCTCTTTCTGGTATCACGCTCTACAGCGGTTTGTACGTCAACGAACTCATCTCACGGGTGCTTGAACATGAGACCCGCTTCTCTGAACTTTTCTTTGATTACCTGCACTGTATCCAGTCGCTCGCTGGCGCAACCGGCACTCCTGAACCTGTGCTGCGTCGTTTCGAGCTGGCGCTGCTTGGTCACCTTGGATACGGTGTTGATTTTCTGCACTGCGCGGGGAGTGGGGACGAGGTAGAAGATACCATGACCTATCGCTATCGTGAGGAAAAGGGCTTTATTGCCAGTGTCGTCGTCGATAACAGCACCTTTACCGGGCGCCAGCTCAGAGCACTGTATGAACGCGAGTTCCCGGACGCCGACACCCTGCGTGCGGCAAAACGCTTTACCCGAATTGCGCTCAAGCCGTATCTTGGGGGCAAACCTTTAAAGAGCCGCGAATTATTCAGGCAGTTTATGCCGAAACGCTAATGTTTTACCCCTCACCCCAGCCCTCTCCCGGAGGGAGAGGAGGAAGGTAAATGAACAAAAATACCGAGGATTGTCATGGCTGAATTACTGTTAGGCGTCAACATCGACCACATTGCCACCCTGCGCAACGCGCGCGGCACGGCGTATCCGGATCCGGTTCAGGCGGCGTTTATCGCCGAGCAGGCTGGGGCGGACGGCATTACCGTCCATCTGCGTGAAGACCGTCGCCACATCACCGATCGCGACGTGCGTATCCTGCGCCAGACGCTGGATACCCGCATGAATCTGGAGATGGCAGTAACGGAAGAGATGCTGACGATTGCCTGCGATACGAAGCCGCATTTCTGCTGCCTGGTGCCGGAAAAACGACAGGAAGTGACCACCGAAGGCGGTCTGGATGTGGCCGGGCAGCTCGACAAAATGCGCGATGCCTGCAAACGCCTGGCGGATGCCGGTATCCTGGTTTCACTGTTTATCGACGCCGATTTCACCCAGATTAAAGCCGCTGCCGGCGTGGGCGCGCCGTATATTGAAATTCACACCGGCTGCTATGCCGATGCTGAAAACGACGCAGCGCAGGCGAAAGAGCTGGAGCGGATCGCCAAAGCGGCAACCTACGCCGCGAGCCTGGGACTGAAGGTTAACGCCGGTCACGGCCTGACCTATCACAACGTAAAAGCCATCGCTGCCCTGCCGGAAATGCACGAGCTGAACATCGGCCACGCCATTATTGGTCGTGCGGTGATGAGCGGCCTGAAAGAAGCGGTTTCCGAGATGAAGCGCCTGATGCTGGAAGCGCGTCAGTAATGGCTATTCTGGGCTTAGGCACCGACATCGTTGAAATAGCCCGCATTGAAGCGGTGATCGCCCGGAGCGGCGATCGCCTCGCAAGACGCGTGCTGAGCGATAACGAATGGGCTATCTGGGAGGCGCATCAGCAGCCGGTGCGCTTTCTGGCAAAACGTTTCGCGGTAAAAGAGGCGGCGGCGAAAGCGTTCGGCACGGGCATTCGTAACGGCCTGGCGTTTAACCAGTTTGAAGTGTTTAACGATGAGCTGGGTAAGCCACGTCTGCGTTTATGGGGCGAGGCGCTTAAGCTGGCGGAAAAGCTGGGCGTGGCGCACATGCACGTAACGCTTGCAGATGAACGCCACTACGCCTGTGCGACGGTGATTATCGAAGGTTAAATTTTGTCCGCATGGTGCATCAGGACAAACTTATCCCACAGCTGTTCTTCGTTCTCGACATGTGCCGGATCTTTTAAGATCGTATTGGGAATGGGGCACACCTTCTGGCAGGTCGGCGTCTCATAGTGGCCAATGCACTCGGTGCAGCGGTCGCTGTTAATCTCATAAATGCTGTCGCCCATCGAAATCGCCTCGTTCGGGCATTCGGGTTCGCACATATCGCAGTTGATGCATTTTTTGGTGATTAACAGCGCCATCAGGAAATTCTCAGAAACAACACAAACAGGGCGGGCATTATACGCTCATTCGTTGTTCAAACCAGTTTTTTTACCAGCTCTTCGCTATGCCGAATACGCTCTGGCGCACGCTCCAGATCCTGTTGAACCAGCGCCATAAACAGCAGGTCCGTCAGCATCATCTGCGCACTCGTCGACGAAATCGCCGCGCTGCGAGTGGCCTGTTCCTCGGCAATGGTATACAGGCAGCGGGTTGCCCGTTGCTGGAGCGCATTCGGGCTAAATCCGGTAATCGCCAGAATTTTTCCCCCTACGCGCAGGGCTTCGTCGGTAGCCATATTAATTTCACGCCGCTCGCCGGAATAGGAGATGGCCAGCAGTAAATCGTCAGGATCCATGGCCTGCACGGTCGCCAGCAGCGCGTGCATATCCTGTTCAACGATGGCGTTATAGCCGATTTTTGTCAGCTTCCAGCCAAAGTTACGCGCAACCAGTCCGGAGGCGCCGATCCCGGTCAACACAATACGCCGCGCGTCGCGAAGCATGGCTACGCTTTCCAGCAGCTTCTCTTCCGTGTTCACATCCAGCGTGGCATGCATTGCCGCCACGTTCTCCTTGATCAGCTTTTCGCCGACCAGACGCATCGGATCGTCGCCGCGGATCTGGTTATGCACCGGCATTGACTGCGGATTAGGGTTGCTTACCAGTGCTTCACTGATCGCCAGTTTTAGCGCCGGAAAGCCTTTATAGCCTATCTTTTGGGCAAATTTCACCACGCTCGACTGGCTCACCCCGGCTTCGCCTGCCAGCTGCTGGGAGCTGAGGTGTCGCGCGCGATCGGGCTGGGAAAGTAAATAATCCGCCAGCTTTTTGTCACTCTGGGCAAACCCTGCGTAGCGCTGGCGAATACGAATTAAACAGTTCATACGGTCTCCTGGCGAAAATGTGATTACCCGCGCAAATACGAATTATGCTCGCCTGAATGAATTTTATATTCCATTATAGTGCGTTTATTATGAATTAAAAATTCAAGAGGTAAATAACATGAATCTAGGCTCTCTTGTTTCTGAAACGCGTAACCCGCAAACCATGGATCTTGATGCACTGTCCACGCTGGAGCTGGTAAACCGCTTTAATCAACAGGATACCCTCGTCGCGCTGGCAGTCAAAGAGACATTGCCCGAGGTGGCGAAAGCCGTAGACGCCGCTGCCGACGCTCTGAAAGCAGGAGGACGCATTATTTATATGGGGGCGGGTACCAGTGGGCGCCTCGGTGTGCTGGATGCCTCAGAATGTCCCCCGACGTTTGGCGTTCCGCACGGTCTGGTCGTTGGCCTGATTGCCGGTGGCCCCGGCGCGCTGCTGAAAGCGGTGGAAGGGGCAGAAGACAATAAACAGCTTGGGGAAGACGATCTCAGGGCGCTGAACCTGACCGCGCAGGATCTGGTCGTCGGGCTGGCGGCTTCTGGTCGTACGCCGTACGTCATTGGTGGGCTGGAATACGCCAGACGGACGGGATGTACCACGGTGGCCATCTCCTGTAACCCGGGTTCGCCGATTGCGCAGGTGGCCGCCATTGCCATCTCTCCGGTCGTCGGGCCGGAAGCGCTCACCGGCTCCACGCGCCTGAAATCCGGAACCGCACAGAAGCTGGTGCTCAATATGATCTCCACCGGCGCGATGGTGAAATTTGGCAAGGTCTACCAAAACCTGATGGTGGATATGCAGGCCACCAACGTCAAGCTGGTGGACAGAGCCTGCCGCATGGTGATGGAAGCGACAGGCGCCAGTCGTGAAGAGGCGGAAAAGGTGCTTCAGCAGACCGATCACGATGTAAAACCCGCCATTCTGATGATATTAACCGGGCTGGATGCAGCCGCGGCCAGAGCCAGGCTTGAAGCCCATCACGGTTTTTTACGGGCGGCATTAGAACATCAATAAGAGGCGTTTATGGACAAAACAGCAGCGCTCGCCAGCGACATCCTGCTTGGGATCGGTGGGGAAAAAAATATTCAGCGTCTGGAAAACTGCATGACGCGTGTACGCGTCGAGGTGTACAACGACGAAAAGCTTGATTTAACGCGCCTGAAGCAGCTCCCCGGCGTGAGCGGGTACGTTAAACAGGGGCAACAGCACCAGCTGATTGTCGGTCCGGGCAAAGCGGCGCAGGTGGTTGATGCCATGCGCGCCCTGATGACGGGCGGTGAAACGGCTCCCGCCTTTGACGACGCCGAACGCACCAAAGCGCAGGCGAAAGCAAAATACAAAGCCCCCATGAGCGATGCGCTGCGCCAGCTGGCAAACGTCTTTATTCCTCTTATCCCGGCGTTTATCGCGTCGGGGCTGATCACCGGGATTATCAATATCCTCAAGCGTCCGGATATTGTCGGGAATTTCGCCACCCAGTATCCGAACCTGCTGGGTATTCTGGCGATTTTCGGCAGCGCGGTGTTTGCCATCATGAACATTCTGGTGGGGGTGAACACGGCCAAAGTGTTCGGCGGCTCGCTGGCGATGGGCGGCGTAATGGCGGGTATCCTCTCCAGCCCGCAGCTGGCGCAGATTACGCTGTTTGGCGAGGCGCTTCAGCCTGGCCGCGGTGGGGTGATTGCCGTGCTGCTGGTGGTCATTCTGATGTGCTGGATTGAGAAAAAGCTACGCGCGTTGCTGCCAGGCTCGATTGAACTGATCCTCAACCCGCTGCTGACCACATTGATTACCGGGAGCGTGGCGATTGTGGCGCTGCAACCGTTAGGCGGCGCGATCTCTGAAGCCATCGCCCACGGCGCGTCTCTGGCGATCGATCGCGGCGGGCTGCTGGTGGGGGCCGTGCTGTCCGGGACCTTCCTGCCGTTAGTGCTGACCGGTCTGCATCAGGGGCTGGTGCCGATTCACGTCGAACTGGTACAGGCGCACGGCTATAACGCCCTGCTGCCGATCCTGTCGATGGCTGGCGTTGGGCAGGTCGGCGCGGCCATCGCGGTGCTGATGAAAACCCGCAACGCGCGTTTAAAAAAGGTCATTAAAGGGGCGCTGCCGGTCGGGTTGCTCGGTATCGGCGAGCCGCTGATTTTCGGCGTGACCTTGCCGCTGGGTAAGCCGTTCCTGGCCGCTTGTCTCGGTGGGGCGGTGGGCGGGGCGTTAATCAGCTACTGGAAAGTGGCGACCGTCATTACCTTCGGGATCTCCGGGTTACCGCTGGCATTAACCATCGTGACCGGAAAAGTGATGCTCTATCTGTTAGGCTATCTGGTAGCGGTGATCGCCGGGTTCCTGTTTACCTGGCTGTTAGGATTCAACGACCCAGAGGAGTAAGGTTTGGCCAGTCACGAGCGTCGCGTTGTCTTTTTTGATCTGGATGGAACGCTGCATCAGCAGGATATGTTCGGCACCTTTATGCGCTACCTGCTACGGCGCCAGCCCCTTAACGCGTTGCTGGTATTACCCCTGTTACCCGTTATTGGCATCGCGCTGCTGGTGAAAGGCCGTGCAGCGCGCTGGCCGATGAGCCTGCTGCTCTGGGGATGCACGTTTGGTCATAGCGAAGCGCGCCTCAAGCAGCTCGAACAGGATTTTGCGCACTGGTTTCGCGGGCACGTCGCCGCGTTTCCCGTGGTACAGGCGCGCCTGACCAGCTATCTCGACGCCAATGATGCCGATATCTGGCTGATTACTGGCTCCCCGCAGACGCTGGTGGAGCAAGTCTATTTTGATACGCCCTGGCTGCCGCGCGTAAATCTTATCGCCACGCAGATCGCGCGCGGCTACGGCGGCTGGGTGCTCACCCTGCGCTGCCTCGGACATGAAAAAGTGGTGCAGCTGGAGAAACGCATCGGTACGCCGCTGCGTCTGTACAGCGGCTACAGCGACAGCAAGCAGGACAACCCGCTGCTCTATTTTTGCCAGCACCGCTGGCGCGTCACGCCTCTGGGCGAACTTCAGCAACTCGAATAGTCTTATCTGTACCGGCTGTGTATAATGCCGCCCGCTTTTCGACTGGAGTATCAGCCCTTGTCCAACCCTGAACACAATCATGAATACTGGATGCGCCATGCGCTGGCGCTGGCTCAGCGCGCCTGGGAAGAGGGCGAAGTGCCCGTGGGCGCGGTACTGGTCCATAACAATCAGGTGATTGGGGAAGGGTGGAACCGTCCGATTGGCCGTCACGATCCTACCGCGCATGCTGAAATTATGGCGCTGCGTCAGGGCGGACTGGTGCTGCAAAACTATCGTCTGCTTGATACCACCCTGTATGTCACCCTTGAGCCGTGCGTGATGTGCTCCGGGGCGATGGTGCACAGCCGAATCGGTACGCTGGTGTTTGGCGCGCGGGATGAAAAGACGGGCGCTGCTGGTTCACTGATGGACGTACTTGGGCATCCGGGGATGAACCACCAGGTGAAAACTATCGGCGGGGTACTTGCACCAGAATGTTCGGGTCTGTTAAGTGACTTTTTTCGAATGCGTCGGCAGCAGAAAAAGCAACAAAAGGCAGAATTGAAACCGCAGGGTGATTAAGCTCTTCCGGTGCGACCACCGGATAGCTTTCAGCCAGCTGTTGCGCCTCGGCCGCCTCTTTTTCTTTCTCCAGCAGATATCCCACCAGGCTTATCTGATACTTACGAATATTTTCCACGTAGGCATACGCTTCATGGCCGCGCGCATAGCCATACGACAGCTTCTGGTACCACTGTTTCTGGCTAAGCAGCGGCAGGCGCTGTTTTACATCTGACCAACTGTCCGGGTTACCTTTGGTTTTCGCCGTCAGCGCCCGCGCGTCGAGCATATGCGCATACCCCATGTTATAGGCGGCCAGCGCAAACCAGATCCGCTCCCCTTCCGGGACCGTCTCCGGCACTTTCGCCATCATATCCTGTAAATACTGCGCGCCGCCGCTGATGCTCTGTTCCGCATCGGTCCGGTCGCTGATGCCGAGGCTCTGGGCGGTATTTTTGGTCAGCATCATCAACCCGCGCACGCCCGTGGGGGAGGTGGCCTGAGCATCCCAGTGCGATTCCTGGTAGGAAATTGCCGCCAGCAGCTTCCAGTCAATCTCCTGGGCGTACTTCTCAAACAGCGGTTGCAGGTCCGGCAGCACGCTGTCCACCGCGCGCAGGAAGGTGCGGGTGTCAACGTAATCAAAATCGTCCCCGTGACCGAGATATTTCTCTTCCAGACGCGCCAGGGTGCCGTCTTCATTGATGGAATTAAAGAAATCGAGCATGGCCGCAGAGACGGTTTGATCGTCGTCCAGCTGGGTAAACCAGGTCACCGGCTGTTCGTCGGTCACATCCAGCGCCACGGCGATTTCAGGATGAACGCGCTGGAAAAGACTGATCGCCACCGAATCAGCAATGGTATAGGCCAGCTTTTTATCTTTTACCTGCTCCAGCAATTCGGTCGTGCCGAGTTTAGGATCGACCGTCCAGCTGAGGTTAGGGTATTTTTTCTCTTTCAACGCCCGCAGATCGTCAATCACCACATGGCCTGGCGCAATGGTCAATTGCTGGTCGGTGATGTCGGCCAGTGAGCGCGGGCGCAGGCTACCCACACGATAAACCACCTGCTGCGACACGGAGTAGTAGGTCGGGCCCGGCTGATAGTTTTTGCTGCGTTCGCTGTTGTACACCAGACCTGCGGCGAGAATATCGGCACGGTCATGGTCCAAATCATCAAACAGCTGGTTGATGTTCTGCCGCACGGTAACTTTCAGCTTCACGCCCAGATAGTCCGCAAACAGCTGTGCCAGTTCGTAATCAAGACCGATGGTTTTACCGTTGATATCGTCGTAAATAAGCGGGGAGGAGAGGGTACTGACGCGCAACTCCCCCCGCTCCTGAATGGCGGCGATACGGTTTTCGGCCTTGCCGAACCAGGGGATAGACGGCCAGAGGGCCACTGCCAGCAGCAACGTAACAATGCCGATGAGCAGATAATTAATCTTTAATTTTTTCAATTAGTTAATTCTCTGCGACGCCGGTTGCCTCAGTGTGCTGTAGTCATGTTAAGAGTAGAGTTTGCCATTGATTGAGCGGCATTTTGCGCAAAGTAGCGCCAGTTGGCAACCAATTAGAGAGACAGGTCACATCTATTGTTAAACATAAAGGTTGATTTTATTTCGACGCAAACGGTTTCGTCGGCGCTCAGGATTCTCTATAATGACGCCCGTTTTCCCCCCTTGCGCACACTGTAAGCGCCCCGGCGCTTCGAAGACGAGAGACTTATGATGGAAATTCTGCGTGGTTCGCCTGCACTGTCTGCCTTCCGTATTAACAAACTGCTGGCACGTTTTCAGGCGGCCGACCTTCCGGTAAGCAATATTTACGCTGAGTATGTCCATTTTGCTGACCTGAATGCCCCCCTGAATGCAGAGGAGCGCGTACAGCTGGAACGTCTGCTTAAATATGGCCCAAGCCTGAGCAGCCATACGCCGACCGGCAAATTAATCCTCGCCACGCCACGCCCTGGCACCATCTCCCCCTGGTCTTCCAAAGCAACAGACATCGCTCACAACTGCGGTCTGAACCAGATTAACCGTCTGGAGCGCGGTGTGGCGTACTACGTGGAAGCCTCTACCCTGAGCGACGCGCAGTGGCAGGCGGTTGCGGCTGAACTGCACGACCGCATGATGGAGAGTGTGTTTGACTCTCTGGATGATGCGCAGAAACTGTTCTCCCACCATCAGCCTGCGCCGGTACAGAGCGTGGATCTGCTGGGGCAGGGGCGTCAGGCGCTGATCGACGCAAACCTGCGTCTTGGTCTGGCACTCGCAGAGGATGAAATCGACTACCTTCAGGATGCATTCGTTAAGCTGAATCGCAACCCGAACGACATCGAACTGTATATGTTCGCGCAGGCCAACTCCGAGCACTGCCGCCACAAGATTTTCAACGCCGACTGGATTATCGACGGCGAACAGCAGCCGAAGTCGCTGTTCAAAATGATCAAAAACACCATGGAGCAAACCCCTGACCACGTGCTGTCTGCCTATAAAGACAACGCCGCGGTGATGGAAGGTTCCGAGGTGGGCCGCTTCTTCGCCGATCGCGAAGCAGGGCGCTATGACTTCCATCAGGAGCCTGCGCATATCCTGATGAAAGTGGAAACCCACAACCACCCGACGGCGATCTCCCCATGGCCGGGTGCGGCGACCGGCTCCGGCGGTGAAATCCGTGACGAAGGGGCGACCGGTCGTGGTGCAAAACCAAAAGCGGGTCTGGTCGGTTTCTCCGTCTCCAACCTGCGTATCCCGGGCTTTGAACAGCCGTGGGAAGAAGATTTCGGCAAGCCAGAGCGCATCGTGACCGCGCTGGATATCATGACCGAAGGCCCGCTGGGCGGCGCGGCGTTTAACAACGAATTTGGTCGTCCGGCGCTGAACGGTTACTTCCGTACCTATGAAGAGAAAGTGGACAGCCACAACGGCGAAGAGCTGCGCGGCTATCACAAACCGATCATGCTGGCGGGCGGGATCGGCAACATCCGTGCCGATCACGTGCAAAAAGGCGAGATCGTCGTCGGCGCGAAGCTGATCGTGCTCGGCGGCCCGGCGATGAACATCGGTCTGGGCGGCGGTGCGGCCTCTTCGATGGCCTCCGGCCAGTCTGATGCGGATCTCGATTTCGCCTCCGTGCAGCGTGACAACCCTGAGATGGAGCGTCGCTGTCAGGAAGTAATCGACCGCTGCTGGCAGCTGGGCGATGCTAACCCGATTCTCTTTATCCACGACGTGGGAGCGGGCGGTCTGTCCAACGCCATGCCGGAGCTGGTGAGCGACGGCGGCCGCGGTGGTCGTTTCAACCTGCGCGATATCCTGAGCGATGAGCCTGGCATGAGCCCGCTGGAAATCTGGTGTAACGAATCCCAGGAGCGCTACGTGCTGGCGGTTGCGGCCGACCAGCTGCCGCTGTTTGACGAGCTGTGCCGCCGCGAGCGCGCGCCGTATGCCGTCATCGGTGAAGCAACCGAAGAGCAGCACCTGACTCTGAGCGACACCCATTTCGACAACCAGCCTATCGATCTGCCGCTCGACGTGCTGCTCGGTAAAACGCCGAAGATGACCCGGGACGTAACAACCCGTAAAGCGGCAGGCAAAGCGCTGGATCGCCAGGGCATCACCGTGGCACAAGCGGTCAACCGCGTGCTGCACCTGCCTGCTGTGGCAGAGAAAACCTTCCTGGTGACCATCGGCGACCGCACCGTGACCGGTATGGTATCCCGCGATCAGATGGTTGGCCCGTGGCAGATCCCGGTCGCTAACTGCGCCGTGACCACCGCGAGCCTCGACAGCTACTACGGCGAAGCGATGGCGCTGGGCGAACGCACCCCAGTGGCGCTGCTGGACTTCGCCGCCTCTGCACGACTGGCGGTTGGTGAAGCGCTGACCAACATCGCGGCGACGCAGATTGGCGACATCAAACGTATCAAACTTTCCGCGAACTGGATGGCCGCCGCCGGTCACCCTGGTGAAGACGCCGGCCTGTATGAAGCCGTGAAAGCGGTGGGTGAGGAACTGTGTCCTGCGCTCGGCCTGACCATTCCGGTGGGTAAAGACTCCATGTCGATGAAAACCCGCTGGCAGGAAGGTAACGAGCAGCGCGAGATGACCTCTCCGCTGTCGCTGGTGATCACCGCGTTTGCGCGCGTGGAAGACGTACGTCATACCGTTACGCCGCAGCTTTCCACTGAAGATAACGCCCTGCTGTTGATTGACCTCGGCAAAGGCCATAACGCCCTGGGCGCCACCGCGCTGGCGCAGGTTTACCGCCAGCTCGGCGATAAGCCAGCCGACGTGCGCGACGTCGCCCAGCTGAAAGGCTTCTACGACGCAATTCAGGCGCTGGTGGCGCAGCGTAAGCTGCTGGCCTACCACGACCGTTCCGATGGTGGCCTGCTGGTGACGCTGGCAGAGATGGCCTTCACCGGTCACTGCGGCGTTGAAGCAAACATTGCTACGCTTGGCGAAGACCGCCTGGCGGCGCTGTTTAACGAAGAGCTTGGCGCGGTCATTCAGGTACGCGCCGCAGATCGCGACGCGGTAGAAGCGATTCTGGCGCAGCACGGTCTGGCAGACTGCGTACACTATCTCGGTAAAGCGGTGCAGGGCGACCGTTTCGTGATTGAAGCCGACGGCCACGCGGTGTTCAGCGAAAGCCGCACCACGCTGCGTATGTGGTGGGCGGAAACCACCTGGCAGATGCAGCGCCTGCGTGACAACCCGGAATGCGCCGATCAGGAACACAACGCGAAGGCGAACGACAACGATCCTGGCCTGAACGTGAAGCTCAGCTTCGACATAAACGAAGACATTGCCGCGCCGTACATTGCGACCGGTGCGCGTCCGAAAGTGGCCGTGCTGCGCGAGCAGGGCGTTAACTCCCACGTTGAGATGGCGGCGGCCTTCCACCGGGCGGGCTTTGACGCCATCGACGTCCACATGAGCGACCTGCTGGCCGGGCGTACCGGGCTGGATGATTTCCAGGCGCTGGTTGCCTGCGGAGGGTTCTCCTACGGTGACGTGCTGGGCGCGGGCGAAGGCTGGGCGAAGTCTATTCTGTTCAACAGCCGCGTGCGTGACGAGTTCGAAACCTTCTTCCATCGTCCGCAGACGCTGGCGCTGGGTGTGTGTAACGGCTGTCAGATGATGTCTAACCTGCGCGAGCTGATCCCGGGCAGCGAAGCCTGGCCGCGCTTTGTGCGTAACCAGTCTGACCGCTTCGAAGCGCGCTTCAGCCTGGTAGAAGTAACCCAAAGCCCGTCTCTGCTGTTGCAGGGAATGGTGGGTTCGCAGATGCCAATCGCGGTTTCGCACGGCGAAGGTCAGGTTGAAATGCGTGATGCGGCGCACCTGGCTCAGCTTGAAAGCAAAGGACTGGTAGCGCTGCGCTTTGTTGATAACTTCGGCAAGGTCACCGAAACCTATCCGGCTAACCCGAACGGTTCGGCAAATGGCATTACCGCGGTCACCAGCGAAAGCGGTCGGGTGACCATCATGATGCCGCACCCGGAGCGTGTCTTCCGCACCGTGAGCAACTCCTGGCACCCGGAAAACTGGGGCGAGGACAGCCCGTGGATGCGCATTTTCCGCAACGCGCGTAAACAACTGGGTTAAGTTTCAACGCCCTGACTGTAGGCCCGGTAAGCGCGAGCGCCACCGGGCTTTTTTGTACCTGTCGCAAAATTGCGACAATCCTCTGGATTGAGTGTCTCCAATAAGAGACATTTAACCTGTTGATTTATATATGTCAGGACGGGTTCCCGTTAAGGTGTTGCTTAATAGCGACACTTAGCCTGGAAATCATTCACCTGACAATCAATGCATTTTAATAATAAAACGATTATTAATCATAAGGATAGTATCAATTTTTGCAATCTGGCACGCGCGTTGCATAATAGTAACCAGTGGCTCATTCACCTTCTTATGTCAGCCCCTTCGGGACGTGCTACATAAACTTCGAATGACGCACAAAAAGGTGCCTGCCGTCCAACTACTGATTATTGCAATGCTTTATCAGGCCAGGGCGAAACGTCGAGTTAGGCACCGCCTTATTCCATGACAAAGCCGGGTTTTTACCCGGCTTTGTTGTATCTGAAGGGCAGACTCAGTTACGCTCTCCTCAAACCCGGATGATGAGAGTAATGTGTTGAAACGCTGGCCCGCTTTCCCTCGCTCCCTGCGACAGCTCGTTATGATGGCCTTCCTGCTGATCCTGCTACCTTTGCTGGTTCTGGCGTGGCAGGCATGGCAAAGCCTGAATGCGTTAAGTGCCCAGGCGGCCCTGACTAACCGCACCACGCTTATTGATGCCCGCCGTAGCGAGGCAATGACCAACGCCGCGCTGGAGATGGAGCGTAGCTATCGCCAGTACTGCGTGCTGGACGACCGTACGCTGGAGAGGGTCTATCAGAACCAGCGTAAACGCTACAGCGAAATGCTGGATGCCCATGCCGGGGTCTTGCCGGATGACAAACTCTATCAGGCGCTGCGTCAGGATCTGAACGATCTGGCGCAGCTCCAGTGCAAAAACAGCGGTCCTGATGCCGCCGCCGCCGCCCGACTTGAAGCCTTCGCGAACGCCAATACGGAGATGGTGCAGTCCACCCGTACGGTTATCTTTTCCCGTGGTCAACAACTCCAGCAGGAGATTGCCGAGCGCGGCCAGTTCTTCGGCTGGCAGGCGCTGGTGCTGTTCCTCGTCAGCCTGGGGCTGGTACTGCTCTTTACCCGCATGATCATCGGCCCGGTAAAGGGGATCCAGCGGATGATTAACCGCCTGGGGGAGGGCAAATCTCTCGGGGATACGGTTGTTTTTAAAGGCCCGCGCGAGCTGCGCTCGGTCGGTCAGCGCATCATCTGGCTTTCTGAACGCCTGGCGTGGCTGGAATCGCAGCGTCACCAGTTCCTGCGCCATATCTCACACGAACTCAAAACACCGCTGGCCAGTATGCGTGAAGGCACGGAGCTGCTGGCAGACGAAGTAGCGGGGCCGTTAACCCCTGAGCAAAAAGAGATCGTGGCGATTCTGGATGCCAGTAGCCGCAATTTACAAAAACTTATTGAACAACTGCTGGACTATAACCGCAAGCTGGCGGATGGTGCTGTGGTGCTTGAAAGCGTTGAGATTGAACCGCTGGTGGACATGGTGATCTCCGCCCATAGCCTGCCAGCAAGAGCTAAAATGATGCATACCCAGGTGGATCTCAATGCGCCATCATGCCTGGCAGAGCCGATGCTCCTAATGAGCGTACTGGATAATCTTTATTCCAATGCGGTGCACTATGGTACTGAATCCGGTACCATTTATATCAGAAGCAATAACAACGGTTCGCGGGTATTTATTGACGTAGCGAATACGGGAAGCCCGATTCCGGATGATGAAAAAACGATGATCTTTGAGCCCTTCTTCCAGGGGAGTCATCAGCGAAAAGGTGCGGTAAAAGGAAGTGGTCTGGGGCTGAGTATTGCCCGCGACTGCATACGACGCATGCAGGGTGAGCTTAACATCGTGAGTGATGAACGCGCCGATGTCTGTTTTCGTATCGAACTGCCTCTTGAGCCGGAAAAATCAATGAAATGAATAACAACCTGGTGAGTATGTCACACGTCTTTTACCGCGCACTGCGCGCGGTGTTTTCCAGCAAAAATGTGCGCCTCAGCCTGCCCTGCTTACTGCTGGCCGGCTGTGTAACCCATGCACCAAAAAGTGCGATTAGCCACAAACAGGAAGATAAATGGCCGCAAAAACAGCTGGCCGATTTCCTTTCAACACGTTGCGATGATATCTGGAGCCTGTCGGGGCGTGATGTTGAATCCAATCCGCTGTTCTGGCTGCGCGGAATAGACTGCGCCCAGCGACTGGCGCCCGCCGAGGCCCGTGCCCAGGCGGCGATGCTGATGGACGATACCTGGCAGGACGCGTTTAAACGCGGGATCGTGATGGCGGATGCCAGAATCACGCCTGTCGAACGCCGCGCCAACGTGACGCGGCTGGATACTTACGTGATCAATATTCCCCTCCAGGTGCGCCCGGTTTATCAGCTCTGGCGGGACGGACAAACCCTGCAATTACAGCTGTCCGAAGAGCGTTTCCGCTACAGCAAATTGCAGCAGTCAAGCGACAGCGAGCTTGATGCGCTTCGCCAGCAGCAGGAGTCGCTGCGCGAGCAGCTGGAAACCACCACCCGCAAGCTCGAAAATCTGACCGATATCGAAAGACAGCTCTCGACGCGTAAGCCGGCAGGCAGCTATCTGCCCGATGGGTCGAAAGGCAACTCTGCCACGACGCCAGACAGTGAGACGCCGAAACAAGAGGATGTGAAGCCATGACAAGCCGTAAACCTGCCCATCTGTTACTGGTGGATGACGATCCCGGGCTGTTAAAGCTGCTGGGGATGCGTCTGGTCAGCGAAGGCTACAGCGTGGTCACCGCTGAAAGCGGGCAGGAGGGGCTGAAAGTGCTCAGCCGCGAGAAAATCGATCTGGTGATCAGCGATTTGCGCATGGATGAAATGGATGGCCTGCAACTGTTCACGGAGATCCAGAAGCAGCAGCCCGGGATGCCGGTGATTATCCTCACCGCTCACGGATCTATTCCTGATGCGGTGGCCGCGACGCAGCAGGGGGTATTCAGCTTCCTCACCAAACCGGTGGATAAAGACGCCCTCTATAAAGCGATCGACAGCGCTCTTGAGCACGCGGCGCCATCCGGCGACGACGGCTGGCGTGAATCCATCGTGACGCGTAGCCCTGTGATGCTGCGCCTGCTGGAACAGGCGCGGATGGTAGCGCAATCCGACGTTAGCGTGCTGATCAACGGCCAGAGCGGGACCGGGAAAGAGATCCTGGCCCAGGCGATCCACAACGCCAGCCCACGCAGTAAAAATGCCTTTATTGCCATCAACTGTGGCGCGCTGCCGGAACAACTGCTTGAGTCTGAGCTCTTCGGCCATGCCCGCGGCGCCTTTACCGGCGCGGTGAGCAGCCGTGAAGGGCTGTTCCAGGCGGCAGAGGGGGGCACGCTGTTCCTTGATGAAATTGGCGATATGCCCGCGCCGTTGCAGGTCAAACTGCTGCGCGTGTTGCAGGAGCGGAAAGTGCGTCCGCTTGGCAGCAACCGCGATATCGATATCAACGTGCGCATTATTTCCGCTACCCATCGCGATTTACCCAAGGTGATGGCGCGCAACGAGTTCCGCGAAGATCTCTACTATCGACTGAATGTCGTCAACCTGAAAATCCCGGCGCTGGCCGAGCGTGCGGAAGATATCCCGCTGCTGGCAAATCACCTTTTGCGCCAGGCCGCTGACCGCCACAAACCATTCGTGCGCGCGTTCTCCACCGATGCGATGAAACGCCTGATGACAGCAAGCTGGCCGGGCAACGTACGCCAGCTGGTGAACGTGATTGAGCAGTGCGTGGCGCTGACGTCATCGCCGGTGATCAGCGATGCGCTGGTGGAGCAGGCGCTCGAGGGGGAAAACACGGCCTTACCGACGTTTGCGGAAGCGCGAAACCAGTTCGAGCTGAACTATCTGCGCAAGCTGCTGCAAATCACCAAAGGCAACGTAACCCATGCGGCGCGCATGGCCGGGCGTAACCGTACCGAGTTTTATAAATTGCTCTCACGCCACGAGCTGGAAGCGAACGATTTTAAAGAGTAATACCGCAAAATTCGCCTGAATATGATACTGTGAGCAACCGATTACGAGGCTGCTTACTGGCAAGAGTTTAAGGACCCACCATGAAAAAGATTGATGCGATTATTAAACCTTTCAAACTGGATGATGTACGTGAAGCGCTGGCAGAAGTAGGCATCACCGGGATGACCGTAACTGAAGTGAAAGGTTTTGGTCGTCAGAAGGGCCACACCGAGCTATACCGTGGCGCAGAGTACATGGTGGACTTTCTGCCGAAAGTGAAAATCGAGATCGTGGTAAGCGATGATATCGTCGATACCTGTGTGGATACCATCATCCGCACGGCGCAGACCGGTAAAATTGGCGACGGGAAAATCTTCGTCTTTGACGTGGCGCGCGTGATCCGTATCCGTACCGGCGAAGAAGACGACGCGGCGATTTAAAAAAGATTTGGTAGGCCGGGTAAGGCGCAGCTGCCACCCGGCGAAAAAAAAGCCCCTCGTTGAGGGGCTTTTTGCATTACAGCACTTTATGCGGGCCGAAACATTCGTAATGAATGTTGTCTTTATTCACGCCCAGGTCGACCAGCTGCTTCGCGGCATACTGCATAAACGCTACCGGCCCACAAACGTAGAACTGCATCCCCGGTGCGCTGAACGCCCCTTCATGCTGCCCTAAATTCATCAGGCCTTCGCTGTCGAAACGAGCCGCTGCGCGGTCGGCTTCCGTGGGTGAACGATACCAGGTATGCGCGGTAAAGTGTGGCAGACCCGCTCCCAGCGCTTTCACTTCGTCCGCAAAGGCGTGAACATCACCGTTCTCCGCCGCGTGGAACCAGTTAACCTGCGCGCTGTGGTTTGCTTTCGCCAGCGTATCCAGCATCGCCAGCATTGGCGTCTGACCCACGCCTGCGGAGATAAGCGTCACCGGGGTATTCGTTTCAACGGCCATAAAGAAATCGCCCGCCGGTGCCGCCAGATGGACCACGTCGCCCACGCTGGCTTCGTTATGGAGCCAGTTGGATACCTGACCACCTTCCTCACGTTTAACCGCAATGCGATAGCCTTTGCCGTCTGGCTTGCGGGTCAGGGAGTACTGGCGAATCTCCTGATGCGGGAAGCCTTCAGGCTTCAGCCAGACGCCCAGATACTGGCCCGGCTGGTAATCGGCAACTGGCTGACCATCAACTGGCTCAAACTCAAAGCTGGTGATCAGTGCGCTGCGCGGGGTTTTCTCAACGATGCGGAAGGCGCGCGTGCCTTCCCAGCCGCCATTCTTGCTGGCGTTTTCGCTGTAGATCTGTGCTTCACGGTTGATGAATACGTTTGCAAGTACGCCATAGGCCTTCCCCCAGGCATCCAGTACTTCCTGGCCCGGGCTGAACATTTCGTCCAGGGTCGCCAGCAGGTGACTGCCGACGATGTTGTACTGCTCAGGTTTGATCTGGAAGCTGGTGTGCTTCTGCGCGATTTTTTCCACCGCAGGCAGCAGAGCCGGCAGGTTTTCGATGTTGCTGGCATAGGCGGCAATAGCATTAAACAGCGCTTCGCGCTGATCGCCGTTACGCTGGTTGCTCATGTTGAAAATCTCTTTGAGCTCCGGGTTATGCGCGAACATGCGATCGTAGAAATGGGCGGTCAGTTTAGGACCCGTTTCAACCAGCAGGGGGATTGTGGCTTTCACGGTAGCGATGGTTTGGGCGTCGAGCATAGCAGCTTCCTTCTGATGTTACTTTAATGATGTATTTTATATGCATCTTATAAAAATACCCCTGCAATGTAAATGGTTCTTTGCATCGTGAAAAATATGCATCACAAAGCTGAAAAGAAATCCGTTGAAAATGGTGAGAGCTTTATTGCTCAAACCCTTGCGTGGCGTGGAGGTAAACGTTTGCGTAAAATCGTTTGTCAAGACCTGTTATCGCAGAACTATTCAGTTATACTGTTGCCCGTCGTCCAACAGGACTGCCTTTTCAGGCCAAAAATTTACTTGTTAGCTGAGTCAGGAGATGCGGATGTTAAAGCGTGAAATGAACATTGCCGATTATGATGCCGAACTGTGGCAGGCTATGGAGCAGGAAAAAGTACGTCAGGAAGAGCACATCGAACTGATCGCCTCCGAAAACTACACCAGCCCGCGCGTGATGCAGGCGCAGGGTTCTCAGCTGACCAACAAATATGCTGAAGGTTATCCGGGCAAGCGCTACTACGGCGGTTGCGAATACGTTGATATCGTTGAGCAGCTGGCTATTGACCGTGCGAAAGAACTCTTTGGCGCTGACTACGCTAACGTCCAGCCGCACTCTGGCTCTCAGGCTAACTTCGCTGTTTATACCGCGCTGTTGCAGCCGGGCGATACCGTTCTGGGTATGAACCTGGCGCAGGGCGGCCACCTGACTCACGGCTCCCCGGTTAACTTCTCTGGCAAACTGTACAACATCATCCCTTACGGTATTGATGAGTCCGGTAAAATTGACTACGAAGACATGGCGAAGCAGGCCAAAGAGCACAAGCCGAAGATGATCATCGGTGGCTTCTCTGCTTACTCCGGCATCGTTGACTGGGCAAAAATGCGTGAAATCGCTGACAGCATCGGCGCGTACCTGTTCGTCGACATGGCGCACGTTGCCGGTCTGATTGCCGCTGGCGTTTACCCGAACCCGGTTCCACATGCGCACGTTGTGACCACCACCACCCACAAAACCCTGGCGGGTCCACGCGGTGGGCTGATCCTGGCGAAAGGCGGTGACGAAGAGCTGTACAAAAAGCTGAACTCCGCCGTATTCCCAAGCGCCCAGGGCGGCCCGCTGATGCACGTTATCGCCGCGAAAGCCGTCGCGCTGAAAGAAGCGATGGAGCCAGAGTTCAAGGTTTATCAGCAGCAGGTTGCTAAAAATGCCAAAGCGATGGTGGAAGTGTTCCTGAATCGTGGCTACAAAGTGGTCTCCGGCGGGACTGAAAACCACCTGTTCCTGCTGGACCTGGTTGATAAGAACCTGACCGGTAAAGAAGCTGACGCAGCCCTCGGCCGCGCCAACATCACCGTGAACAAAAACAGCGTGCCAAACGATCCGAAGAGCCCGTTCGTGACCTCCGGTATCCGTATCGGTTCTCCGGCCGTAACTCGTCGTGGCTTTAAAGAAGCGGAAGTAAAAGAGCTGGCGGGCTGGATGTGTGACGTTCTGGACAACATCAATGACGACGCGGTTATCGAGCGCGTTAAAGGTAAAGTGCTGGACATCTGCGCACGCTTCCCGGTGTACGCATAATTCTCTGCGTTGCAGAACTGAAAAAGGCCGCTCATGCGGCCTTTTTTATGGGCTAACGTCGATCGAGGGAGATGGCCCCCGGCCCGGTAATCGCCAGCAAAATAAATGCGCCAGCGATACTCACATTTTTGTAGAAGTTAATCATATTTGGCAGGACCGCATCGCCCGTCATATCCCAGTAGTGGTGACCAATCACCGCCGTTCCCAGCGTATAGAAGACAAAGATCACCGCGAGAGGGCGGGTGAAAAAGCCCAGCACGATTAGAATCGCGGCGGGGACTTCCATCACCACCGCAATAATCGCGGCCAGCATGGGCATGGGGGCGCCGAGCGACGTCATATACTGAACGGTACCGCTAAACCCCGTCAGCTTGGGATAACCGAAAATAATAAACAGGACCACGATAGCAATGCGGGCAATTAAAAGCAGGAGAGAACGAGAGGAGCCGAAATCGAAATAACGTAAGCTGTTCATGGCAAACGACCTCTTCAGGCGATGTCTTATAAACGTAATACAGTTTTACCGCTCTCGCCATACGCTGTCCGGCTGGTGATGATGTTAATTTTTAGTTAATTTATAGCGCGCTAACGACTTGCTAAAGTCAGGGATTAACGCCAGACTATCGCCTCCATTTCGGGAGGGATTCATGGTCTTGCATTCCACGCGCTGGCTGGCGCTCAGCTATTTCACCTATTTCTTTAGTTACGGTATTTTTCTGCCTTTCTGGAGCGTCTGGCTCAAGGGAATTGGTCTGACGCCTGAGACCATTGGCATCCTGCTGGGCGCGGGGCTGGTGGCACGCTTCCTGGGTAGTCTGCTGATTGCGCCCCGCGTCAGCGATCCCTCCTTACTGATTAAAGCGGTGCGAATTCTGGCCCTGTTGACGCTGGTCTTTGCCGCCTGCTTCTGGGTTAGCCACCAGTTTGCCTGGCTGATGGTGGTAATGGTTGGCTTTAATCTGTTCTTCTCCCCGCTGGTGCCGCTGACGGATGCCCTGGCGAACACCTGGCAAAAGCAGATCACCATGGACTATGGCCGCGTGCGCCTGTGGGGATCGATTGCCTTCGTGATCGGCTCTGCGCTGGTCGGGAAACTGGTCAGCCTCTATGACTATCGTGCCATTCTGGCGCTGCTAACGCTCGGCATCGCCTCAATGCTGCTCGGTATGTTGCTGCGTCCGTCGGTGATGCCGCAGGGCGAAAGCCGCCATCAGGAGAGCGCCGGCTGGCCCGCCTGGCGCTCGCTGGTGGCGCAAAGCTGGCGTTTCCTGGCCTGCGTCTGTCTGCTTCAGGGGGCGCATGCGGCATATTATGGCTTCAGCGCCATCTACTGGCAGGGGGCGGGTTACTCGGCTTCTGCGGTAGGCTACCTGTGGTCGCTCGGCGTGGTGGCGGAGGTTATTATCTTCGCGCTGAGCCAAAAACTGTTCCGTCGTTTCGGGGCGCGTGACCTGCTGCTGCTTTGCGCCGTGTGCGGCGTGGCACGCTGGGGCATCATGGGCTGGACGACGGAGCTGCCGTGGCTGATTGTGGCGCAAATTCTGCACTGCGGAACCTTCACCGTCTGCCATCTGGCGGCGATGCGCTACATCGCGGCGCGAGAGGGTGGGGACGTTATTCGTCTTCAGGCGGTCTATTCAGCGGTGGCGATGGGCGGCAGTATTGCGGTGATGACCGTATTTGCCGGTTTCCTCTATCAGCACCTGGGGCACGGTGTGTTCTGGGTGATGGCGCTGGTCGCTTTACCGGCCATCGTTATTCGCCCTAAAGTCGCTGCTCGCACGTAACTACGATTCGAGCATTACGCGAATGTGTTCCTGCTGCTGCGTGTTCAGGGTCTCAACGGCATGAATGAGCGGCGGCGAGAACAGCGGCAGGGCGGTTGGATAAGGCGTAATAACCAGCGCCGCCTCGCGGGGCGCGCCCTCCTTCTTAAACGCCTCCAGGCTAAGATAACGAATATTGAGCGGCAGCAGCGTCAGCTCGCGAAGCTGCTGCTCAATTAACTCTTCACAGGCTTTATTTTCCCCCGTTAACAGGACCACCTGTTTTTCATGCAGATCGGTCTCCTGCATCAGCCAGGCACCAAAAATCACCGCCACCAGAGCCATCTCTTCACCGGAGAATCGCAGACCAAATTCGGCTTCCAGCTCAGACAGCGCCTCTTTAGTGGTGCGCAGCAGCCGGGGGTATAAACGGTGGATCTCTTCCGGCAGACTGTTGTCGATGCCGATGTCAAACAAGGAGCGGTCTAGCGCCTGAGCCAGATGGATATAAAGCTGATCGGTCAGACCTTGCTCATCGCTGAAGTTCATCCCGGTTTGTGCCCGGAAACGGGCAATCATACGCACGATGGCGCGACGCAGGCGCTGATCCTGCTGGTGTTTATCCATCACCGGGTCGGGTGTGCGAAGCATCATAAACAGCAGCGCCAGGAACAGCTGTTCATCGCTGTGCGTTCCCTGCGGGACGCGCCGTTTCCAGTGGCGGACAATTTCCTGCGCCGTAAAGTATTCCCCTCGGGACTGCGTCCAGCTGCGCTGAACGGGCGAAAACTCCGGCGTATTGCCCAGATGATGCTGAATCAGACAATATTGCAGATAGAGCTGTAAAAATTGTACGTCGCGGGACTCAAACTGGCGCTGAAGCTTGCGCGCACAAAAGTTGATAAGCGCCCGAAGGTTCGCATCGTCATAAAGCGGGCGGGCAATGCCGTGCTGTTTGAGCGCGGTTTTTAAGGCAGGGGTAAACTGTTGGGCGACAAAATGTGGACAGAGCCGAAGCGCCCTGCGCAGCCAGTGCAGCAGGCACAAACGTTGATTAAGGGCGGAACCCTCAATTCGGTAGCAGCCATCATGGTGCGTGACGATATCAAGCCGATGATAGCGCTGGATTTCATCGCGCGTCTCGGCTATATCTTGCCGTGCCATGACGTCGTCCACGCCGTTGGCAGCGATTATGCTCTGTGCGGTGACGGCAGCATCGGGCAGGTAAAGCATCAAAAGCACCTGGCAGCGGCGCTGCGAACTGGAAAGCACAGATGGAATTTCAAGCGTCGTCATCATCTGTCGGGTATCCAGTGTGAATGTTTGATAAGAATAGCTAAAGGATGGGCGCTGAAAAGCGCACCGGCAGGCCTTTCACTCAGGATTGCTGGCGAACATCACAGAATTTTTGACGTGAGGAACAGATGCAAATAGTTAAACAAAGCGCGGTAGCGTTATTTTTGGCGGTTTTCACTTTCGCCGCCGGCGCACATCCTCATAGTTTTATCAGCCTGAAAACCGAACTGGTGACGGACGGCACGCAGCTCAGTGGCCTGAAGATGCACTGGACGATGGATGAAATCACCTCCGCCGACCTGCTGTACGATGCCGGAAACGCAAAGCCCGGCGATGAGATCTGGAAAAAGCTGGCGGCGGAGGTGATGGCCAACGTGCTGGGTCAGCACTACTTCACCGAGTTCTGGCACAACGGACAAAAGGTGAAATTTCTTAACCGTCCCACGGAGTACGGCATGACCCGCGAAGGTCATCAGGCGGTGCTGACGTTCGTGCTTCCGCTGGCGCATCCTCAGCCGCTGGCCGGGCAGAAGTACACGTTTTCCACGTTTGACCCTACCTACTATGTCGATATGCGCTATGACAAAGACAGCGACGTACGGCTGCCGGACGCGCTGCAAAAAAGCTGCAAAATTGGCGTGCACACCCCTAAACCCAGCGAAGAGACGCTGAACTTTGCGATCTCGCTGGATAAAGCAGATGCCCCGCCTGAGGACATGGAGCTGGGTAAACAGTTCGCGCAGGAGGTGACGTTACAATGTCAGTGATCTCCTCTCCCGTCAGTAAGCCGCGTCGCTGGCTGCACCTCTGGCCTCTGGCGCTCTTTTTGTTGTTAGCGGTTGGCGGCGCGCTCTGGCTGTGGCAGGCATGGCCGCAGGTGATGGTGAAAAGCGTCCTCTGGCAGCGGGAAGTTAATCAGCAGATGAGCGTGCTGCTGAAAGCCGTGGCGGAAAATCCGACCAAAGCGGGCGGCGCTCTTCTGGCGTTCAGCTTTATCTATGGCGTGCTGCATGCCCTGGGGCCGGGGCACGGCAAAATTGTCATCACGACCTGGCTTGCCACGCATCCGTCGAAGCTGAAATCGAGTATCGGCCTGACGCTGGCTTCTTCTTTACTTCAGGGCGGTGTGGCGATTGCGCTGGTCGTGGTCGTCCTCTCGCTGCTACAGCTGCCGGCTCGCCAGCTGCATATGAGCAGCTTCTGGCTGGAGAAGGGGAGTTACGCGCTGGTAGGCGTGCTGGGGTTGATCCTCTGCTGGCGGGCGCTGAAAAAATTGCGCGCGTTGCTGCAAAAACCAAAATTCAAAGCCTTTACGCCGCATCACGTTCACCATGAAAACTGCGGGTGCGGGCATCAGCATCTGCCGACGCAGGAACAATTACAGAATGGTGACGACTGGCGTGCGCGTCTGATGATTGTGCTCTCAATGGGGATGCGTCCGTGCTCGGGCGCAATCATGGTGCTGTTGTTCAGCAAAGTGACAGGCGTATTTGGCTGGGGCATGCTCTCGGCGCTGGCGATGGCGGCGGGAACGTCTCTGACGATCTCTTCGTTAGCCCTGCTGGTGCACAGCTTCCGTCAGCTGGCGGTAAAACTCAGCGGCAATAAAACGCCGGTATTGTGGCGACAGGTTGGCTGGACGACGCTGGCGCTGGCGGGCGGGGTGATTCTGCTGGTGGCTGCGGTCACGATGTGGATGAGCGCGGTGCCGGTGGGAAGGGGGTTGCGGCCTTTCTAGCCGTACCTGAGGCGTGTTGTAAGCCCGGTAAACGTAGCGCCACCGGGCTTAACAGACTGAATTAACGCTTCAGCGCATCGCTCAGTTCATCACGCATGTTTGCCAGCATGGCTTTAACAACGCGCGGGTTACCAGCAACGATGTTGCCGGTAGACATATAGTTATGGCCGCCGGTGAAGTCGCAAACAATCGCGCCAGCTTCACGTGCGATCAGCTCGCCCGCCGCAAAGTCCCACGGTTTCAGTGACAGCTCAAAGTAACCGTCAACGCGGCCGGTCGCCACGTAGGCCAGATCCAGTGCAGCAGAGCCGGTGCGACGGAAGTCCGCGCATTCGGTGAACAGCTTGCCCAGGATATTCATATAGGTGGTTGCGTGCTGCTTCGCCTTGAACGGGAAGCCGGTCGCCAGAATCGTGCCGTCCAGATCGCGTGCATTGCTGCAACGCAGACGGTAGCCGTTCAGCTGCGCGCCCTGACCGCGGGTCGCGGTGAACAGTTCGTTACGCATTGGATCGTAAACAACGGCGACTTCAGTACGGCCTTTGATGCGTACTGCGATAGACACAGAGAAGTGTGGCAGGCGTTTGACGAAGTTGGTGGTGCCATCCAGTGGATCGATAACCCATTGAACATCCTGATCGGTACCTTCATGTTCACCGCTTTCTTCGGTGATGATGGTGTGCTGCGGGTAAGATTTGCGGATCGTTTCGATAATAATCGCTTCTGCGGCTTTATCGACGTTCGTCACGAAATCATTGCTGCCTTTCTGGCTGGTTTCTACGGAGTCTGGGGTTTCGTAGTGTTTGGCAATTACATTACCCGCCTTGCGCGCTGCGCGCACGGCGATGGTCAGCATCGGATGCATCGGTCTCTCTCACTGGATGTTAAAGAACAGGAAAATCGGCGCAGAGTATAGCAGCGGGATCGGATTATGTCTCTCGTTTATGATAATATGCCCGAATATTCTTCAGACACTGAGTCCAGACATCTAAAAATTATGCTGCAAAACATTCGAATCGTGCTGGTCGAAACATCGCACACCGGCAACATGGGCTCTGTGGCCCGCGCTATGAAAACCATGGGCTTAACGAACCTGTGGCTGGTTAATCCGCTGGTGAAACCAGACTCTCAGGCTATTGCTCTGGCGGCCGGCGCCAGCGACGTGATCGGGAATGCGCAGATCGTGGACACCCTGGACGAAGCCCTGGCCGGTTGCAGTCTGGTGGTGGGGACCAGCGCGCGCTCCCGTACGCTGCCCTGGCCGATGCTGGACCCGCGCGAATGCGGCCTGAAAAGTATCTCAGAAGCGGAACAGGCGCCGGTTGCGCTGGTGTTTGGTCGTGAACGCGTTGGCCTGACCAACGAGGAACTACAGAAGTGTCACTACCACGTGGCGATTGACGCCAATCCGGAATACAGCTCGCTGAACCTGGCGATGGCGGTGCAGGTCATTGCCTACGAAGTGCGCATGGCATGGCTGGCGACGCAGGAGAAACCGGTCGAACCTAAAGAAGAGACGGCCTACCCGCTGGTGGACGATCTGGAGCGCTTCTACGGTCATCTGGAGCAGACGCTGCTCTCAACCGGCTTTATCCGTGAAGGCCACCCGGGTCAGGTGATGAACAAGCTGCGCCGTATGTTCACCCGCGCCCGCCCGGAAAGCCAGGAGCTGAACATTCTGCGCGGGATTCTGGCGTCGATTGAGCAGAAGAACAAAGCGTAGTGTCGATTTCCCCCTCTCCCCGTGGGAGAGGGCTGGGGTGAGGGCATCAGGCCGCACCTATATTATGAAGGCACAGAAGGTTAAATACCTGACTAAAACAGTCAAGTAAATAGTTGACCAATTTAGTCAGGAATGTCAGACTTGGCCCTGCTATGCAATACCCCCATTTTACAATAAAAAACCCCGGGCAGGGGCGAGTTTGAGGTTAAGTAAGACATGAGACTGACATCTAAAGGGCGTTATGCCGTGACCGCGATGCTGGACGTTGCGCTCAACTCCGAAGCGGGCCCGGTTCCGTTGGCTGATATTTCTGAACGACAAGGGATCTCCCTCTCTTACCTGGAACAGCTGTTCTCCAGACTGCGTAAAAATGGACTGGTGTCCAGCGTTCGTGGCCCGGGCGGCGGTTATCTGCTGGGTAAAGACGCGGGCAGTATTGCGGTTGGTGAAGTGATTAGCGCGGTTGACGAATCCGTTGACGCGACCCGTTGCCAGGGTAAAGGCGGCTGTCAGGGCGGCGATAAATGCCTGACCCACGCGCTGTGGCGCGATCTGAGCGACCGTCTGACCGGCTTCCTGAACAACATCACCCTCGGTGAGCTGGTGAATAACCAGGAAGTTCTGGATGTCTCTGGTCGTCAGCATAGTCAGGATTCACAGCGCAGCACCCGCACGCAGGACGCCATCGACGTTAAACTGCGCGCGTAATTAAAAAGATAAGTATTCAGAATCAGGCCGGGGTGGTCACACCCCGCGTACTCGGTCGTACATCCAGCCGGTTGCCTGATTCCTTGCATTGAAGCGATGTACGGAGTTTATAGAGCAATGAAATTACCGATTTATCTCGATTACTCCGCAACCACGCCGGTGGACCCGCGTGTTGCCGAGAAAATGATGCAGTGTCTGACCCTGGACGGAAACTTTGGTAACCCAGCTTCCCGTTCACACCGTTTTGGCTGGCATGCTGAAGAGGCGGTTGATATCGCCCGTAATCAGATTGCTGACCTGGTCGGTGCCGACCCGCGTGAAATTGTTTTCACCTCCGGTGCGACCGAATCCGACAACCTGGCGATTAAGGGTGCAGCCAACTTTTATCAGAAAAAAGGCAAGCACATCATCACCAGCAAAACCGAACACAAAGCCGTGCTGGACACCTGCCGTCAGCTGGAGCGTGAAGGGTTCGAAGTCACCTATCTGGCGCCACAGAGCAACGGCATTATCGATCTGAAAGAGCTCGAAGCGGCGATGCGTGATGACACTATTCTGGTCTCCATCATGCACGTCAACAACGAAATCGGCGTGGTACAAGACATCGCGACCATCGGCGAAATGTGCCGCGCGCGCGGTATCATCTACCACGTGGACGCGACCCAGAGCGTGGGCAAACTGCCTATCGACCTGAGCCAGCTGAAAGTGGACCTGATGTCCTTCTCCGGTCACAAAATCTATGGTCCGAAAGGTATCGGCGCGCTGTACGTTCGTCGTAAGCCACGTATCCGCATCGAAGCACAGATGCACGGCGGCGGTCACGAGCGCGGCATGCGTTCCGGTACGCTGCCTGTTCACCAGATCGTGGGCATGGGCGAAGCCTACCGCATTGCAAAAGAAGAGATGGAAACCGAGATGGCACGCCTGCGCACGCTGCGTAACCGTCTGTGGGACGGCGTGAAAGATATGGAAGAAGTGTATCTGAACGGCGATCTCGAGCAGGGCGCGCCGAACATCCTCAACGTCAGCTTCAACTATGTTGAAGGCGAGTCGCTGATCATGGCGCTGAAAGACCTGGCCGTTTCTTCCGGCTCTGCCTGTACCTCTGCAAGCCTGGAGCCATCCTACGTGCTGCGCGCGCTGGGTATGACTGACGAGCTGGCACACAGCTCTATCCGTTTCTCTTTAGGTCGTTTTACTACCGAAGAAGAGATTGACTACACCATCAAGCTGGTTCGTAACTCCATCGGCCGTCTGCGCGACCTTTCTCCACTGTGGGAAATGTTCAAGCAGGGCGTGGATCTGAACAGCATTGAATGGTCACATCACTAATCGGTACATAAGGAGAATTCAATCATGGCATACAGCGAAAAAGTCATCGATCATTACGAAAACCCGCGCAACGTTGGCTCTTTTGACAACAGCGACGAATCTGTTGGTAGCGGCATGGTCGGTGCACCAGCATGTGGCGACGTGATGAAGTTGCAGATCAAAGTCAACAATGAAGGTATCATTGAAGACGCGCGCTTCAAGACCTACGGCTGCGGTTCTGCTATCGCGTCCAGCTCCCTGGTCACCGAATGGGTGAAGGGCAAGTCTCTGGACGAAGCACAGGCAATCAAGAACACGGATATTGCTGAAGAACTCGAACTGCCGCCGGTGAAAATTCACTGCTCAATTCTGGCAGAAGACGCGATCAAAGCCGCCATTGCGGATTACAAAAGCAAACGTGAAGCAAAATAATTGAGGTTTGAGTATGTCGATTACCCTTAGCGACAGCGCTGCCGCGCGAGTAAGCTCTTTTCTGGCGAACCGTGGTAAAGGCTTTGGCCTGCGACTGGGCGTACGTACCTCCGGCTGTTCTGGTATGGCTTACGTACTGGAGTTTGTTGACGAACCGGCGTCTGATGACACCGTGTTTGAAGACAAGGGCGTGAAGGTGGTGGTCGATGGCAAAAGCCTGCAATTCCTCAACGGCACTCAGCTGGACTTCGTAAAAGAAGGCCTGAACGAAGGGTTCAAATTCACGAACCCGAACGTCAAAGACGAGTGTGGTTGCGGCGAAAGCTTCCACGTTTAACCGCGCGTCATCCGAAACCCCACCGTGGCTTTGCTACGCGTGGGGTTTGTTCTAACAGGCTACCCCTGAGATTGTTATGGATTACTTCACTCTCTTCGGACTACCCGCTCAATACCCGATCGATCTCCAGGCGCTGACGGTCCGTTTTCAGGATCTCCAGCGTCAGTACCATCCGGATAAATTCGCCAGCGGGACGCAGGCAGAGCAACTGGCTGCGGTATCACACTCCGCCACCATCAACCAGGCCTGGCAAACGCTGCGTCATCCGCTGGCGCGTGCAGAATATCTGCTCTCGCTTCACGGTTTCGATCTGGCGAGCGAACAGCATACCGTGCGCGACACCGCCTTTCTGATGGAACAACTGGAGCTGCGCGAAGAGCTGGATGAAATTGAACAGGCTAAAGACGAAGCGCGCCTGGAAAGCTTTATCACGCGCGTAAAGGGTATGTTCGATACCCGCCATCAGCAGATGGTGGAGCAACTGAACAACGAGACCTGGGACGTGGCGGCAGACACTGTGCGCAAACTCCGTTTTCTCGATAAACTGCGAAGCAGTGCTGAACAACTCGAAGAAAAGCTGCTCGATTTTTAATTTCGGAAGCAATTATGGCCTTATTACAAATTAGTGAGCCTGGCTTAAGTGCCGCACCGCACCAGCGTCGTCTGGCGGTCGGTATTGACCTGGGCACCACCAATTCCCTCGTGGCGACCGTGCGCAGCGGCCAGGCGGAAACGCTGGCTGACGAGCAGGGGCGCCATCTGCTGCCTTCTGTAGTCCACTACCAACAGCAGGGTCACGCGGTCGGGGTTGATGCCCGCGCTAACGCCGCGCGCGATCCGGCCAATACCATCAGCTCGGTTAAGCGCATGATGGGCCGCTCGCTGGCTGATATCCAGACCCGTTACCCGCATCTGCCGTATCAGCTACAGGCCAGCGAAAACGGCCTGCCGATGATCGCGACGTCAGCCGGTTTGCTGAACCCGATTCGCGTTTCTGCTGACATCCTTAAAGCGCTGGCGGCACGCGCCACGGCGACGCTCGGCGGCGATCTGGACGGCGTGGTGATCACCGTTCCGGCCTATTTCGACGATGCACAGCGTCAGGGCACCAAAGACGCCGCGCGTCTGGCGGGCCTGCACGTGCTGCGTCTGCTGAACGAACCGACGGCGGCGGCGATTGCCTACGGCCTCGACTCCGGTCAGGAAGGGGTGATCGCGGTCTACGATCTGGGCGGCGGCACCTTTGATATTTCTATCCTGCGCCTGAGTCGCGGCGTGTTCGAAGTGCTGGCGACCGGCGGAGATTCCGCGCTCGGCGGCGATGACTTCGACCATCTGCTGGCAGATTACATCCGCGAGCAGGCGGGCATCAGCGATCGCAGCGATGCGCACGTGCAGCGTGAACTGCTGGATGCGGCCATCGACGCCAAAATCGCCCTGAGCGATGCACAGTCCGTCAGCGTGAACGTCGCAGGCTGGCAGGGTGAGATTACCCGCGATCGGTTCAGCGAACTGATTGCGCCTCTGGTTAAGCGTACCCTGCTGGCCTGCCGTCGCGCATTGAAGGATGCAGGCGTTGAGGCTAACGAGGTGCTGGAAGTGGTCATGGTTGGCGGCTCAACCCGCGTGCCGCTGGTACGCGAGCGCGTGGGGGAATTCTTTGGCCGCACGCCGTTGACCTCTATCGACCCGGACAAAGTGGTTGCCGTCGGCGCCGCTATCCAGGCCGATATCCTGGTCGGCAACAAGCCGGACAGCGAAATGCTGCTGCTGGACGTCATCCCGCTGTCTCTGGGTTTAGAAACCATGGGCGGCCTGGTGGAGAAAGTCATTCCGCGTAACACCACCATTCCGGTGGCGCGCGCGCAGGAGTTCACCACCTTCAAAGACGGCCAGACCGCGATGTCCATCCACGTGATGCAGGGCGAGCGTGAGCTGGTGCAGGACTGCCGCTCTCTCGCGCGCTTTGCGCTGCGCGGAATTCCAGCGCTGCCTGCGGGCGGGGCGCATATTCGCGTCACCTTCCAGGTGGATGCGGACGGCCTGCTGAGCGTCACGGCGATGGAAAAATCGACCGGTATCGAGTCGTCTATTCAGGTTAAGCCGTCCTACGGCCTGACCGATGGCGAAATCGCCTCCATGATTCAGGACTCAATGAGCTACGCCGAGCAGGATGTGAAGGCGCGTATGCTGGCGGAACAAAAAGTTGAAGCCGCACGCGTGCTGGAAAGCCTGAACGGCGCGCTCGCTGCCGACGCCGCGCTGTTAAGCGCCGCTGAGCGCCAGGTGATTGACGACGCTGCCGCGCGCTTAAGCGCCGTGGCCGAAGGCAATGACGCTGACGCGATAGAAGAAGCCATTAAAAACGTTGATAAACAAACCCAGGACTTCGCTGCTCGCCGCATGGACAAATCTGTCCGCGTCGCGCTGAAAGGCCAGTCCGTGGACGAGGTTTAATATGCCAAAGATTGTAATTTTGCCTCATGCGGACCTCTGTCCGGATGGCGCTGTTCTGGAAGCGAAGACCGGTGAAACCATTCTCGATGTAGCCCTGCGTGCAGGTATCGAAGTGGAACACGCCTGTGAAAAATCCTGTGCCTGCACCACCTGCCACTGCATCGTGCGTGAAGGTTTCGACTCTCTCGCCGAGAGCACCGAAGACGAAGACGACATGCTGGATAAAGCATGGGGTCTGGAGCCAGACAGCCGCTTAAGCTGCCAGGCCGCGGTGACCGATGAAGATCTGGTCGTGGAGTTCCCACGCTACACCATCAACCACGCACGCGAGCATTAATATGGGACTGAAGTGGACAGACAGCCGTGAAATCGGCGAAGCGCTCTACGACGCGAACCCGGATCTCGATCCGAAGACCGTACGATTCACCGACATGCATCAGTGGATCTGCGATTTAGAGGATTTCGACGACGATCCCAACGCATCCAATGAAAAAATTCTGGAGGCGATTCTGTTAGTCTGGTTAGATGAAGCAGAATAAATAACAAAACGGGCTGCCTTCAGGCGGCCCGTTTGCTAGTTGCTAATAAGGAAAAATAAAATGACCGAAGCGATGAAGATTACGCTCTCGAATCAGCCTGCCGACGCGCGCTGGGGCGAGAAAGCCACCTACAGCATTAATAACGACGGCATTACCCTGCACCTGACGGGCAACGATGATTTGGGCCTGATCCAGCGCGCCGCGCGTAAGATTGACGGCCTTGGCATTAAGCATGTGTCGCTGGAAGGGGAAGGTTGGGACACCGACCGCAGCTGGGCGTTCTGGGCAGGCTACAAAGGGCCGAAAGGCACCCGTAAAATTGAGTGGGCGAACCTCGACGAAGCCGGTCAGAAAGAGCTGGAAAGCCGCCTGAACATTATCGACTGGGTGCGCGACACCATTAACGCACCGGCGGAAGAGCTGGGGCCGGAACAGCTGGCGCAGCGCGCCGTTGACCTGCTGTGCGGTGTGGCGGGCGAAAAGATGTCCTACCGCATCACTAAAGGGGAAGACCTGCGCGAGCAGAACTACATGGGTATCCACACCGTGGGCCGTGGCTCAGAGCGTCCTCCGGTCCTGCTGGCGCTGGATTACAACCCAACCGGCGACAAAGAAGCCCCGGTCTTTGCCTGTCTGGTCGGGAAAGGCATCACCTTCGACACCGGCGGCTACAGCCTGAAGCAGAGCGCATTCATGGACTCCATGAAGTCCGACATGGGCGGCGCGGCGACCATTACCGGCGCGCTGGCCTTCGCCATCACCCGCGGCCTGAACAAGCGCGTGAAGCTCTACCTGTGCTGCGCGGACAACATGGTGAGCGGCAACGCCTTCAAGCTGGGCGACATCATTCGCTACCGCAACGGTAAAAACGTTGAGGTGATGAACACCGACGCCGAAGGCCGTCTGGTGCTGGCCGATGGTCTGATCGACGCCTCTGCGCAGAAGCCGGAGCTGATTATCGACATGGCGACCCTGACCGGCGCGGCGAAAACTGCCCTGGGTAACGACTATCACGCCCTGTTCAGCTTCGACGACAAGCTGGCCGCTCGCCTGCTGGCCAGCGCGGCGGCGGAAAACGAACCGTTCTGGCGTCTGCCGCTGGCCGAGTTCCACCGCAGCCAGCTGCCGTCTAACTTCGCCGAGCTGAACAACACCGCGAGCGCAGCGTACCCGGCGGGGGCAAGCACCGCAGCAGGCTTCCTGTCTCACTTCGTTGAGAACTACCATGAAGGCTGGCTGCACATTGACTGCTCCGCAACCTACCGTAAAGCGGCGGTTGAGCAGTGGTCTGCGGGTGCGACCGGTCTGGGCGTGCGTACCGTAGCGAACCTGCTGACGGCTGAGTAATGCTCTTTGCCCTCACCCTAACCCTCTCCCCATGGGAGAGGGCAGGGGTGAGGGGGAAATTCGACATCTGGAATTGTTATGTCAGAAACCAAAAACGAATTAGAAAACCTGTTGGAGCAGGCGGCGACCGAGCCCGCCCACCGTCCGGCCTTTTTCCGCACGCTGCTGGAATCCACCGTCTGGGTGCCGGGCACCGCAGCGGAAGGGGAGCAGGTTGTCGAAGACAGCGCGCTGGATCTGCTGCACTGGGAGAAAGACGACGGCACGTCGGTGATCCCGTTCTTTACTTCGCTCGAGGCCTTGCAGGAAGCGGTAGAAGACGAACAGGCGTTCGTGGTGATGCCGGTGCGCACGTTGTTCGAAATGACCCTGGGGCAGACGCTGTTCCTCAACGCCAAACTGCCGACCGGGAAAGAGTTTACTCCGCGCGAAATCAGCCACCTGATTGGTGACGAGGGCAACCCGCTCAGCACTCAGGAGGTGCTGGAAGGGGGCGAAACGCTGCTGCTGTCTGAAGTGGCCGAGCCGCCCGCGCAGATGATTGACTCCCTGACCACGCTGTTTAAAACCATCAAGCCGGTGAAACGCGCGTTCCTCTGCTCCATCAAAGAGAGCGCTGACGAAAAGCCTGTTCTGCTGATAGGGATCGAGGCTGACGGCGATGTTGAGGAGATCATCCAGGCGGCGGGAAGCGTGGCAACCGACACCCTGCCGGGCGATGAGCCGATTGATATCTGTCAGGTGAAGAAAGGTGAGAAGGGGATCAGCCACTTTATTACCGAGCACATCACTCCGTTCTACGAGCGTCGCTGGGGTGGCTTCCTGCGCGATCTCAAGACCAACCGCATTATCTGATTACGGCGGGGTGATCTTCACCCCGTTGCTTCCAGCAGCAGTAAATCCATCAGCAGCACCAGATTCGACTCAAACGACGTCACACCTGCGGCTTCGGCGGCGAAATGTACCGCTTCGTCATAGAGAGCAAAATGCACGTCCGCCATACCCGCCAGCGTATTGGCCGACGCGCGGGTAAACGCGACGATCGTCATGCCGACGTTTTTGGCGATCCGCGCTTTATCCAGTACCTGCTCCGTTTCGCCGCTGCGTGAAACGGCAATAAACACCTGATAGCGCGCGGCGTTGCTGAGAAAAATATTCCGGCTGTCTCCCGCCCCGGAGATGAAGGCCGTTTTTCCCAGCACCTGCAACTTCTTGGTCAGGTACTCGGCAAAAAGGTACGAAAACCCGGCACCGTAGAGAAAGAAGCTCTCTTTCTGGCGCAGCAGGCTGGCAAACTGCTGGCGTTTGTCCTGAGTGACCCACTGGAAGGTCTGCTGATAGTTGGCAACGAACCGGGTAAAAAGCGCGGGCATTTCCGCATGTTGCTCAGGCTGTACGGTGATATGCGGCGTGTCAGAAAGCAGCTGCTTGCAGTGCCAGATAAACTCGCTAAAGCCGCTAAACCCCAGCTTCTGGCACAGCCGCATAATCGTCGCGGTAGAGACAAATGTCGCCTGCGCCAGCTCGCGCACCGTGATGTTGCCCACCAGCAATGGATGCTCAGTGAGGTGGGCGAGGACGCGATACTCCGCGCGGGTCAGCGACGACCCGCGCGTTAACAGCGTTGCCAGGCGGTTATCCATTATTTCGCCGGTTCAACCGGCAGATCGTCTCGTGCACCCCATTCACTCCAGGCGCCGTCGTACAGGGTCACGTCATTTGCGTCAAGGGTTGCCAGCGCCAGGATCACCACGCAGGCCGTTACGCCGGAGCCGCAGCTGGCAATAACCGGACGATGCAAATCCACGCCCTGACGTTCAAAAATGGCACGCAATTCATCGGTGGTTTTCAGCTCGCCTTCAAACACCAGATCGCCCCACGGCACGTTCAGCGCCCCCGGGATATGGCCGCGTTTCAGTCCCGGTCGCGGCTCGTCCGCTTCTGCGTTGAAACGTGGAGCGGGACGCGCATCGACGATTTGCGCCGTGTTTTCGTGGCTCACGACCAGCACGTCGGTCAGGCGCTTGACCACATTAGCGTCAAACGTGGCATCAAATTCCCCTTCCGGCAGCGTGACGTCACCCTGCTGAAGCGGTAGTTCGTCGCGCTTCCAGCCTGCAAGTCCGCCCGCCAGAATCGATACCTTTTCCACGCCGAAGTTTTTCAGCATCCACCACGCTCGCGGCGCGGAAAACAGATTACCTTCATCGTAAACAACAAGATGTTTATCTTTGCTGATGCCCAGCTCGCGCATCGCCACGGAAAACGCTTCCGGGCGAGGTAGCATGTGCGGCAGGGAAGAGGTGTGATCGGAGAGGGCTTCGATATCAAAAAATACCGCGCCAGGCAGGTGCCCTGCCCGGTATTCAGCGGGAACGTCACGATGCTCCTGGCCCGGAGGGGCCATGCGCGCGTCGATAATCTGAACTTCCGGGTCGTCGCCGTGCTCAATCAGCCAGTCGGCAGCGACAAAATATGAGGTGGACATGGTTGCCTCCATTCTTTTCCGTAAAAAAGGATTGTCGGTGTTTTTTCTGACACCGACAAGCTCACCACGTTCAACTCGCGAGCAAGCCCCTATTTTTTCACCGCTTCACCGTCCTGCCAGGCCTTTTGCAGCGCAGGCCAGTAGTCGCGGTTGGCTTCGATCATCTCATCCAGAATCGCTTTCGCGTGCTCCATGGTCGGCACGGTGCGGTTCAGAGTGAACGCCTGCAACGCTTTCTCGTAGCTGCCTTCGATGGTTGCCTCAACCAGCAGCTGTTCAGAGGCCAGCTGCTGTTGCAGGAGCGTCTGGTGGAACAGCGGCACCTGACCCACGCGGACGGGCTCCGGCCCTTCGGAGGTGATATAAGCAGGCACTTCCACCACCGCATCGTACGGCAGGTTGGTAATCGCCCCGCGGTTTTCCACCATCACCAGATGGCGGCTTCGCAGGTTGAACGCCAGCGAACAGGCGACGTCAACGATAAATTCACCGTGGACGCCCACGTGGAAGGCATCCGGTAAAATTCCGGTGCGTTGATATTCTTCGGCGGCGGCGAACAGCTTTTTCTCGCGCCCGTTCATCACTTCGTTGGCGCGGGTATAGTCCGGGTTTTGATGCTCCACAATCTGGTTCGGCATCAGGTAGTACTGTAGATACGGGTTCGGCAGGTACTCCGGGAAGTTATCCATAATCGGCTTGATATTGCGCCAGGTTTTCACCCACGACGGATCGGAATGCTGCGGATCGGTTTTAGCCGCATCTTCCGTCAGCAGGCCAAACTTCGCGATATGCTTACGCAACTCCGGGAGCTTGTCTTCGCCGTCCACCAGCACGCGGGTAAACCAGCCGAAGTGGTTCAGGCCGAAGTAGTCCACTTCCAGTTTATGACGATCCACGCCCAGAATGGCGCCCATATTGCGCATCGCGGCAACCGGCATATCGCAGATGTTCAGCACCCTCGCGTTCGGACGCAGGCGGCGCACGCCTTCCGCGACGATCGCCGCCGGGTTGGAGTAGTTCACGATCCAGGCTTTCTCGTGCGCGTAGCGATCGACCAGATCGATAAGCTCCACCATCGGCAGGATCGTGCGCAGGCCATATGCCAGCCCGCCGGGCCCGCAGGTCTCCTGGCCCACCACGCCGTGACGCAGCGGGATCTTCTCATCCTGCTCACGCATTTTGTACTGGCCGACGCGCATCTGGGCGAAGACAAAATGCGCGCCGCTAAAGGCCACTTCCGGGTCACTGGTGACGGTAAATTTGATGCTCTGGCTGTGGTCGCGAATAACCTTCTCCACCACGGGCGCGATGGTGTTCTGGCGCGCCTCGTCAATGTCATACAGGCGGATCTCTGCCAGAGGGAAATCGTGCAGACGCACCATGAGGCTTTTCACAATACCTGGCGTGTAAGTGCTACCGCCGCCGGCAATCGACAGAATAAATGGGGGTGTAAACATCTTTAGCTCCTTTCAGAGAAACGTCTCAACGGCTTCTCGCATTTTTTTGACATGCAGCCCGTAGACCACCTGAACGTTGTTACCTTGTTTGATAATCCCTTTCGCGCCGGTCGCTTTCAGGCGCGGTTCGTCGATGATGGCGACGTCCTTCACCGTGACGCGTAAGCGGGTGTAGCAGTTATCCACCACCTCTATGTTTTCCCGACCGCCCAGACCCACAACGATCGATTCGCCCAGCCCGTCGTTATTGCCCTTCGCCTGGTACTCCTGCTTGCTGTAAAGGCGTGTCTCCTGGTCCTCATCTTCACGCCCCGGCGTTTTCATGTTGAAGCGCAGGATCAGGAAGCGGAATACCACGAAATAAAGAGTGAACATGATCAGCCCGACCACGATGTACATGGGCCAGTTGGACTTCTCCGTGCCGAGCGGCAGGTTGTAGAGGATGAAATCGATAATCCCGTTGGCGCCGATGGCGTGAACGCCAAACAGCGAGAACAGCATCATGCCGATACCGGTCAGCACCGCATGCACCACGAACAGCAGCGGGGCGACAAACAGGAAGGAGAACTCAATCGGCTCGGTTACGCCGACCAGCAGCGAGGTCAGCGCCGCCGGGATCAGAATCGCTTTCGCCGCCGCTTTACGCTCTGGCCTGGCGGTCATATACATCGCCAGCGCCGCGGCAGGCAGGCCAAACATTTTGCTGATGCCGCGCGCATCCCACACCACGGTACTGCTGAGCTGCTTCACGTCCGGGCAGGCCATCTCGGCGAAGTAGATATTGCGCGCGCCCTGGTAAGCCGTACCGCACACCTCCTGCGTACCGCCCAGTTCGGTATACAGGAACGGCGTATAGACCAGATGATGCAGGCCCGTCGGCACCAGAATGCGTTCAAGGAAACCGTAGATCGCCACGCCAAACGGACCGGACCCTTTGATCGCCAGCGCCAGGGCGCTTATTCCATGCTGTGCGTACGGCCAGAGTTCGCTCATGATCACGCCAAGCAGCATAGAGACAGGCAGCATTACAATCGCGACAAAGCAGTGGCCGGAGTAAATCGCCATCGCGCCGTTAAACTGGACACCGGAATATTTGTTGTACAGATAACCGGAGAGCGCCCCGGTCAGGATCCCGGCGAAAACGCCCATTTCCAGCACCTGGACGCCCAGCACCATGCTTTGTCCGGCGGCTTTCATCTGTTCCGCAGGGGCCAGTTCCCCCTGAAGCTGTAACGTCACGTTCATGGCATTGATAAACACGATAAAAGTTACCAGCCCAATCAGCGCCGCGTAGCCTTTGTCTCGGGTTGCCAGTCCAATGGGGATACCAACGGCAAACACCAGCGCCAGGTTGACCAGCACCGACACGGCAGACTTGGCGATCAGCTGGCCGACACTCTGGATCAGCGGGTGGCCAAGAAACGGCAGGTACTCGGCCAGATTGCCGTTACCCAGCACATTCCCAAAGGCGATAAACAGGCCTACGATGGGTAAGATAAGTACAGGTCCGTAAAGTGATTTTCCGAAATTTTGTAGGGCGTTCACGGCTCGTTTCATGGCTTTCTCTCTTATTGAACCGCGCACTCAGGGTGCGTCATGGTCATAAAACTAGCAGGCCTGATGCGAGCTTATCCAGCTATCTTCTTGTTTTAAAAACAAATGACGTGAAAGGTAACATGTGACGTTATGCGCTGTGATCGCGGTTCCATCACGGCGTAGCGGCGTGATGCCATTCTGCGAGGTGCTTTCCAGATTATAAAATTGGACTTTTTGTATTAACGAAACTTGCGGATAATACTTATCCGGACGATGACCAACAGGCCCCTCAGGCCAGGGATACAGGATGAAACCGTTTCGCTTAGCTGCGATCTCTCTCGCGCTGCTCACCACCTTTACGCTTGTCGGCTGTGATAACAGCGACGACAAACCTCAGGCCGCTGCCCCCGCAGCGTCTACTGCATCAGAAAAGAAAACCCCGGCAACACCGGATCCTGAAAAGCTGGCTAAGCTGGCCGCGCAGAGTCAGGGTAAGGCGTTGACGCTGCTGGATGCCTCTGAAGTGCAACTCGACGGCGCCGCGACGCTGGTTCTGACCTTCTCTGTACCGCTGGATCCCAGCCAGGATTTTGCGAAAACGGTACATGTGGTGGATAAAAAAAGCGGCAAAGTGGACGGCGCCTGGGAACTGGCCCCCAATCTGAAAGAGCTGCGCCTGCGCCATCTGGAGCCGAATCGTAATCTGGTTGTCACCGTCGAACGTGATTTGCTGGCGCTGAACAAAGCGACATTCGGCATTGACTATGAAAAAGCGATCACCACCCGGGATGTTGAACCGACGGTCGGATTCGCCAGCCGCGGATCGCTGCTGCCGGGTAAAGTGGTGGAAGGGTTGCCGGTGATGGCGCTCAACGTCAACAATGTGGACGTGAACTTCTACCGCGTTAAGCCGGAGTCGCTGGCCTCGTTTGTCAGCCAGTGGGAGTACCGTAACTCGCTGACCAACTGGGAATCTGACAATCTGCTGAAGATGGCGGAACTGGTCTACACCGGCCGTTTCGACCTCAACCCGGCGCGCAACACGCGTGAAAAACTGCTCCTGCCGCTCAAAGATATTAAGCCGCTCCAGCAGTCTGGCGTCTATATCGCCGTGATGAATCAGGCTGGTCACTATAACTACAGTAACGCCGCGACGCTCTTTACCTTAAGTGATATTGGGCTGTCCGCTCACCGTTATCATAACCGCCTGGACATCTTCACCCAGAGTCTTGAAAACGGTGCGGCGCAGTCAGGCGTGACCATTACCCTTCTGAACGATAAAGGGCAGACTCTGGCCGAGGCGAACAGCGACGCCGATGGTCATGCGAAACTGGAAACCGATAAAGAAGCCGCGCTGATCCTGGCCAGTAAAGATGGCCAGACCACGCTTCTTGATCTCAAACTTCCGGCGCTGGATCTGGCGGAGTTTGATATCGCCGGTAACCCGGGTTACAGCAAACAGTTCTTTATGTTTGGCCCGCGCGATCTCTATCGTCCGGGTGAAACGGTGATCCTGAACGGCCTGCTTCGCGACAGCGATGGCAAACCGCTTCCCGAGCAGCCGGTAAAACTTGACGTGCTGCGTCCGGACGGCCAGGTAGCGCGTACGGTCGTTGTGCAACCTGAGAACGGCCTTTATCGCTTCAACTATTCGCTTGATAGCGGCGCCCAGACCGGCATGTGGCATATTCGCGCGAATACGGGGGATAACCAACAGCGCATGTGGGATTTCCACGTCGAAGATTTTATGCCTGAGCGTATGGCGCTGAATCTGACCGGGCAAAAAACGCCGGTTTCCCCGCAGGAGGATGTGGACTTTAACGTTGTGGGCTATTACCTGTACGGCGCGCCAGCTAACGGCAATTCTCTGCAAGGCCAGCTTTTCCTGCGTCCGCTACGTGACGCGGTGCCTGGGCTGCCTGGCTTCCAGTTCGGTGATATTGCCGAGGAGAACCTGAGCCGCAGCCTGGATGAAGTACAGCTTACGCTGGACGAACAGGGGCGCGGACAGGTTACCACCGAAAGCCAGTGGAAAGAGGTGCACTCGCCGCTGCAACTGATTTTGCAGGCCAGCCTGCTGGAATCAGGTGGGCGTCCGGTGACGCGTCGTGCTGAGCAGTCCATCTGGCCGGCGGCTGAGCTGCCGGGTATTCGCCCTCAGTTCGCCAGCAAGGCGGTTTACGACTACCGCACCGATACTACCATCAACCAGCCGATCGTCGACGAGAACGGCAACGCCAGCTTCGACATCGTCTATGCCGATGCCAGCGGAGCCAAAAAGGCCGTTTCCGGATTACAGGTACGACTGATTCGCGAGCGTCGTGACTACTTCTGGAACTGGTCCGAGAGTGAGGGCTGGCAGTCTCAGTTTGATCAAAAAGATCTGGTTGAGGGCGAGCAGGAGCTAAACCTCAAGGCCGATGAAACCGGTAAAGTCACCTTCCCGGTGGAGTGGGGCTCATACCGTCTGGAAGTGAAAGCCCCTGATGACATGGTCAGCAGCGTGCGCTTCTGGGCAGGCTACAGCTGGCAGGATAACAGCGACGGCACCGGGGCCGCGCGCCCTGACCGCGTGACGCTGAAACTGGATAAGCCATCCTATCAGCCAGGCGATACCATCCAACTGCACATCGCCGCGCCGGCCGCAGGCAAGGGCTATGCGATGATCGAGTCCAGTGAAGGGCCGCTGTGGTGGAAAGAGATCGACGTACCGGCTAACGGTCTGGATCTCGCTATCCCGGTCGACAAGGCCTGGAAACGTCACGATCTCTATCTCAGCACGCTGGTGGTTCGTCCTGGCGATAAATCAAAATCCGCCACGCCAAAACGGGCGGTTGGCCTGCTGCATCTGCCAATGGGGGACGAAAATCGTCGCCTGAACATCGCACTGGATGACCCGCAAAAAATGCGTCCGAACCAGACGCTTTCTGTGAAAGTGAAAGCCAGCGTAAAAGAGGGGGCTGTGCCACAGAAGGTGAACGTGCTGGTCTCGGCTGTCGATAGCGGCGTGCTGAACATTACCGACTACGTCACGCCGGATCCGTGGCAAGCTTTCTTCGGTCAGAAGCGCTATGGCGCGGACATCTATGATGTTTACGGCCAGGTGATTGAAGGTCAGGGACGTCTGGCCGCACTGCGCTTTGGCGGAGACGGCGATGAACTGAAACGCGGCGGTAAGCCACCGGTGAACCATGTCACCATTATTGCCCAGCAGGCGCAGCCGGTTACGCTTGATGCCAACGGCGAAGGCACCATCACGCTGCCGATTGGCGATTTCAACGGTGAACTGCGTCTGATGGCGCAGGCCTGGACGGAAGACGATTTCGGCAGCAGCGAAAGCAAAATCATTGTGGCGGCTCCGATTATCACCGAGCTTAACACGCCGCGGTTCCTCGCAAGTGGCGATACCTTCCGCCTGACGCTGGACCTGACTAACCTGACTGACCAGCCGCAAACGCTGAGCATTGCGTTAACCGCAGCCGGTAAGTTGTCGCTCGAAGGTGCTCAGCCAGAGCCGGTTAAGCTGCCGCCAGGCGCACGTAGCACCCTGTTTATACCGGTGCGTGCCCTGGAGGGCTATGGCGATGGGGAAGTGACTGTTCAGGTGACGGGCCTTCAGCTCCCAGGTGAGACGTTTGCGCCGCAGCAGAAGAGCTGGAAAATTGGCGTGCGTCCCGCATTCCCGGCGCAAACCGTGAATACGGGCACGATGCTGAATCCTGGCGAATCCTGGAGTGCGCCAGCACAGCATATCGACGGTTTCTCGCCTGCCACGCTACAGGGGCAGCTGTTGCTCAGCGGTAAACCACCTTTGAACCTGGCGCGCTACATACGTGAACTTCAGGCCTATCCGTATGGATGTCTTGAGCAGACCACCAGCGGCCTGTTCCCGTCCCTCTACACCAACGCGGCACAGCTGAAGGCACTGGGCATTAAAGGCGATACCGACGATAAACGCCGTGCGGCCATTGATATCGGGATCTCCCGTCTGCTGCAAATGCAGCGTGACGATGGCGGTTTTGCCTTGTGGGATAAAAACGGCCCGGAAGAGTACTGGCTGACCGCCTATGTCACGGACTTCCTGGTGCGGGCAGGGGAGCAGGGTTACAGCGTGCCTGCCGAGGCGGTGAATAACGCCAACAGCCGACTGCTGCGCTATTTACAGGATCCGGGCATGATGTCCATCCGCTACAGCGACGACACCCAGGCCAGCAAATTTGCTGTCCAGGCGTATGCTTCGCTGGTGCTGGCGCGTCAGCAAAAAGCGCCGCTCGGTGCGCTGCGTGAAATCTGGGAGCGCCACGGTCAGGCTGCTTCCGGGCTTCCGTTGATGCAGCTGGGCATGGCACTCAAACTGATGGGGGATGCACCGCGCAGCCAGCAGGCGCTGGATCTGGCTCTCAAAACACCCCGTAACGACAGCCGAAACTGGATGGCGGATTACGGCAGCCAGCTGCGTGATAATGCCCTGATGCTCTCCCTGCTGGAAGAGTACAAGCTGCTGCCGGATGCGCAAAACAGGCTGCTGAACGCGTTATCTGAAGACGCGTTCAGCCAGCGCTGGCTGTCTACCCAGGAGAGCAATGCGCTGTTCCTGGCCGGACGATCACTGCAAACCTTGTCAGGTGCGTGGCAGGCAACGACCTCCCTCTCTGAACAGACCCAGAGCAGTGATAAAGCGCAGGTAGAAAACCTGAACGGCGATCAGATTGGTGCGTTGCAGATGACGAATACCGGCACTACGCCGCTGTGGGTACGACTGGACACTACTGGCTATCCGGAGTATGCGCCTCAGCCATCCTCGAATGTCTTGCAGATTGAACGTCATATCCTGGCGACAGATGGCAGCAGCAAGTCGCTCTCTTCTCTGAAGAGCGGTGAACTGGTTCTGGTATGGCTGGAAGTGAAGGCCAGCCAGAACGTGCCGGATGCGCTGGTGGTGGATCTGCTCCCGGCAGGTCTGGAGCTGGAAAACCAGAATCTGGCGAGCAGCAGCGCCAGCTTGCAAGACAGCGGCAGTGAAGTGCAAAACCTGCTGAATCAGATGCAACAGTCTGATATTCAGCACATGGAATTCCGCGACGATCGCTTTGTGGCCGCGGTGCCGGTCAATGAAGGTCAGCCGGTCACGCTGGTTTACCTGGCCCGTGCCGTTACGCCGGGAACCTACCAGGTGCCTGTTCCGATGGTCGAGTCCATGTACGTTCCGCAGTGGCGGGCAACGGGAGCGGCCAGTGGCCCGCTGATCGTTGTTCCGTAAGATGCGGATAGCACGCCTGATTCGCTCCCGCTGGCTGTGGCTGGCGGGAGCGCTTCTCGTTTCAGGGGGGCTGATTGTCGTCGCTGACCGCGTGTGGCCGTTGCCCCTGAAAGAGGTCAACCCTGCGCGAGTGGTGGTGGATGAGCAGGGTGTTCCGTTGTGGCGTTTTGCCGACAGCGAAGGCATCTGGCGCTATCCGGTTACCATTAAAGAGGTTTCCCCACGCTATCTCGAGGCGCTGATCCAGTATGAAGATCGCTGGTTCTGGGATCACCCGGGCGTCAATCCGCTTTCTGTAGTGCGTGCCGCCTGGCAGGATCTCACCTCCGGGAGAGTGGTTTCTGGCGGGAGCACGCTTACCATGCAGGTGGCACGCCTTCTGGATCCGCATTCGCGAACCTTTGGCGGTAAAATTCGTCAGCTGTGGCGGGCGATGCAGCTGGAGTGGCATCTCTCCAAGCGTGAAATCCTGACGCTGTATCTGAACCGTGCCCCGTTTGGCGGCACGTTGCAGGGCGTGGGCGCGGCAAGCTGGACTTACCTTGGCAAACCGCCGTCTCAGCTGAGCTATTCCGACGCGGCGCTGCTGGCTGTACTACCACAAGCACCCAGCCGTCTGCGCCCGGACCGCTGGCCGGAACGTGCCGAAGCGGCGCGGAACAAAGTACTCGACCGCATGCTGACTCAGGGCGTCTGGTCTGAGAAGCAGGTGAAAGAGTCCCGTGAAGAGCCGGTCTGGCTGGCCCCCCGGCAGATGCCGCAGCTGGCGCCGCTCTTTTCCCGCATGATGCTGAGTAAAAGTCGTGACACAAAAATAGTCACCACGCTGGATGCAGCATTGCAACGACAGCTTGAAGAGCTGGCAATGAACTGGAAATCACGCCTGCCCGCCCGCAGTTCGCTGGCGATGATCGTCGTGGATCATACATCCATGAAAGTGCGTGGCTGGGTAGGCTCGGTAGATATCAATGATGACAGCCGTTTCAGCCACGTAGATATGGTCAATGCGATCCGATCGCCGGGATCGGTTCTCAAACCATTCATCTATGGCATGGCGCTGGACGATGGTCTGATCCATCCCGCTTCGTTATTACAGGATGTTCCAAGAAAAACGGGGGATTATCGTCCCGGCAACTTTGACAGCGGCTTCCATGGGCCGGTCAGTATGAGCGAAGCCCTGGTGCGTTCCCTCAACCTGCCTGCGGTGCAGGTTCTGGAAGCGTACGGCCCAAAACGTTTTGCCGGAATGCTGAGCAACGCGGGATTACCGCTCATTCTGCCTGCGGGGGCACAGCCCAACCTCTCTCTGATCCTGGGGGGCGCAGGCGCACGCCTGGCTGATATCGCTGCCGCCTATAGCGCCTTTGCGCGTCAGGGTAAGGCGGGCCGGCTGCGTTTACAGCCGGGCGATCCGCTGATCGAACGTCCGCTGTTATCGCAGGGGGCGGCGTGGATTATTCGTCGCATTCTCGCTAATGAAGCACAGCCCCTGCCGGACAGTGCGCTGCCCCAGGTTGCGCCGCTGGCGTGGAAAACGGGCACCAGCTATGGCTACCGGGATGCCTGGGCCATCGGCCTGAATGCCCGCTATGTCATCGGAATCTGGACCGGACGCCCGGACGGCACGCCCGTTGCCGGGCAGTTTGGTTTCGCCAGCGCGGTACCGCTCCTGAATCAGGTCAATAACATGCTTCAGTCCCGCTCGATGGTGGATGAAGCGCGCCTGCCGCGCGATCCGCGTCCCGCAAGCGTAGGACGGGGCGTGATTTGCTGGCCGGGGGGCCAGTCCCTGCCTGAAGGGAGCGAAAACTGTCGGCGTCGGCTGTCAACCTGGCTGCTGGAAGGCAGTGAACCGCCTACGCTGCTGCTGCCGGAACAGGAAGGTATTCGCGGGATCCGTTTCCCGGTCTGGCTGGATAAAGAAGGCAAACGCGTTGCGGCGGATTGTCCTGATGCGACAGAAAAAGTGCTGGATGTCTGGCCGCTGCCGCTGGAGCCCTGGCTGCCTGCTGCCGAAAAACGGGCTGCTCGTCTCCCCGCCCGTTCAGCGATTTGCCCTCCGCTGGATAACCATAATGCGGCGCCGCTGATGTTGTCAGGCGTCAGAGAAGGGGCGGTAATTAAACGTCTTCCAGGTGAGAAAAATATTACCCTCAACGTTTCAACCAGCGGCGGGGAGGGGCAACGATGGTGGTTTTTGAATGGCGAACCGCTGGACGGGCATCAGAAGAATTATTCACTGCAATTATATTTGCCTGGTAAATATCAATTAATTGTATTAGATGAAACAGGACAAACGGTGACGGTGAATTTTGAATTAGATCGCTAAGTGTTACTCCTCAAGAGTTAGCTTGATAATTATCAATATTCGTTCCTGAAAAAAAACGAGAATGCGTTTTTATTTGAAGGAACGAGCAATGAAAAAAAATAAACATCAGGGAGAAGGGCTTATTCCCGCCATATCCCGGCGTCATTTTATTCAGGCAGGGTCGGCGCTCGCCGCCCTGCCGTTTGTCGTCAAAACCGGCAAAGTACAGGCACAGGACGCGGCGGTTTCAGACGCTACGCCTGAAGAAAAAGTGGTGCAAACCTGTAGTACGTTTGACTGCGGCGGCAAGTGTGATATTCGTGCTCACGTCAGTGATGGCGTTGTGACCCGAATTTCAACGCGACCGGATAACGCGCTGGATCCGCAGATGCCAGTGATGCGCGCCTGCGTTCGTGGTCGGGCTTATCGGAAATTTGTTTATCATCCCGATCGGCTTAAATATCCAATGAAACGCGTGGGTAAACGTGGCGAAGGAAAATTCGAACGTATTACCTGGGATGAAGCCACCACCCTTATTGCGAATCAATTAAAAACTATTACGCAAAAATACGGTGCTGCGTCACGCTATGTTCATGTGGGCACCGCGGTGTCCGGCGGGACCTTTTCCGGCGATAAAATGGTTCGTCGTCTGCTCAACTTAACCGGCGGCTATCTCGAAAGCTATCACTCGGTCAGTATGGGTAACACGGCGGCGGCAACGCCGTATACCTATGGCACCGCCGCCAGCGGCAGCTCTCTGGACACGCTGCTGGACACCAAACTGGTCATTCTCTGGGGGCATAACCCGACGGAAACCATCTTCGGGCACAGCAACCACTTCTACCAGAAGATGAAGCAAAACGGCACGCGCTTTATCGTTGTTGACCCACGCTATTCCGATACGGTTTCCTCCCTTGCCGATCAGTGGATCCCATTGCTTCCTGCCACGGACAACGCCCTGATGGACGCGATGATGTATGTGATCGTCACGGAGAATCTGCACGATCGCGACTTTATTCAACGCTACACCCTGGGCTTTGACGAAGACGCCATGCCAGAAGGCGTTCCGGCCAATGAATCCCTGATGGCTTACCTGAGCGGTGCAAAGGATGGCGTGGCGAAAACGCCCGAGTGGGCAGAGAAAATCACTCACGTGCCTGCACAAACTATTCGTCAGCTGGCGCGCGACTACGCAACCACCAAACCCGCCGCGCTGATCCAGGGCTGGGGACCGCAGCGTCACAACTGCGGCGAGCGCACCGCGCGCGGCTCGACGATACTGGCCACGCTGACGGGTAACGTTGGGGTGAAAGGCGGCTGGGCAGCAGGCTATGGAGGCTGCGCAAACCGCAAATTTGCGGCCGGGCCAGAGATGCCGGACAACCCGGTCAAAGCCAAAATTTCGGTCATGACCTGGGTGCAGGCTGCTGATGATGCTTCTAAGGTAACCGCGGAAGATGGCCTGAAGGATGCTGAGAAGCTGGACAGCAATATCCGCATCCTGTTCTCGCTGGCGGGCAATTATCTGGCTAACCAGAACCCGGATCTTCATCAGGCAACCCGTGTCCTGGAAGACGAGTCGAAAATCGAGTTTATCGTCGCAAGCGATCTGTTTATGACGCCTAGCGCCAGATACGCCGACCTGCTTTTGCCGGAAACCAGCTTTATGGAACGCTGGAATATCGGCGAAACCTGGGGCACGGCAAGCTATCTGATCCTGTCAGAAAAGCTCATTGAACCTGAATTCGAACGCCGTTCAGACTACGACTGGCTGCGGGAGGTCGCTGCTAAGCTTGGCGTCGAGCCAGCGTTCAGCGAGGGCCGTGACGAAAAAGCGTGGATTGAGCACATCTGGGAGCAGACGCGGCTGTCCATGCCGGATGAAAACCTGCCGGACTTCGCGACGCTACAGAAGACGCGTCAGCATCTTTTCAAAAGCGCGCCGTACGTTGCCTTTGAAGACAACATTCGCGATCCGCAGAATCATCCGTTCCCGACGCCGTCCGGAAAAATTGAGATCTTCTCGAAGCGTCTGTACGACATGCATCACCCGGAAATTCCGGCGCTGTCGCACTACGTGCCTGCCCATGAAGGGCCGGAAGACGAGCTGGCGAAAACCTTCCCGCTCCAGCTGATCACCTGGAAAGGGAAAAACCGCGCTAACTCCACCCAGTACGCCAACCCGTGGTTAATTGAGGCGCAGCAGCAAAAGCTGTGGATCAACCCGCAGGATGCGCAAAAGCGCGGCATTGCGCAGGGGGATACCGTGCGTATTCATAACGCGCGCGGCATTTGCGAGATCCCGGCGGAGGTCACGCCGCGCATCATTCCAGGCGTGGTGGCCATGCAGGCAGGCGCCTGGTGGCAGCCGGACGAGCAGGGTATCGATAAAGGCGGCTGCGCGAACGTGCTCAGTTCCGCCCGTATTACCGCGCTTGCGAAAGGGAATTCCCATCAAACCATGCTGGTGGAGGTAGCTAAAGCATGAGTCAGTTTAAACATTACGCACCGGTGAGCGACAAACAGCTGGGTTTTTATATCGACTCTTCTCGCTGCTCGGGCTGCAAGGCATGCCAGGTGGCGTGCAAAGATAAAAACAACCTTGAGGTCGGACGTCGTTTCCGTCGCGTTTATGAAGTCAATGGCGGGAATTTCATCCCAACCGGGCAGGGCGGCGTCAGCAACAATGTGTTTGCCTACACGCTCTCTATTTCCTGTAACCACTGTGCAGACCCAATCTGCACTAAAAACTGTCCGACCACGGCGATGCACAAGCGTCCGGGAGACGGCATTGTGCGCGTTGATACTGATAAGTGCGTCGGCTGCGGCTACTGCGCGTGGTCTTGCCCTTACGGCGCGCCACAGCTCAACGAGCAGACCGGGCAGATGTCCAAATGTGATTTCTGCGTGGATCTCCAGGCGAAGGGAGAGCAGCCCGTCTGTGTGGCAACCTGTCCACTCGAAGCGATTAAATTCGGGCCGATTGATGAACTGCGGGCGAAGTATGGTGCGGTCTGTGATGTGAAAGGCTTGCCTGATTCCTCCATCACCAAACCAAACCTGGTGATCAAAGCGCATCAGGGCGCAGAGAAAGAGGGGAAATGTCATGCATGAGTTACCGCTACTGATTTTTACGCTGTTCCTGCAAGGATCGGTTGGCGTTACGCTGTGGCTGGCGTTCGGAAGCACGCAACGTAGCGCGCTGCTGCCGGCTGCCGGAGCGTTTGTGCTGGCGAGCCTGGGGCTGCTCGCCTCCGCGCTGCACATGGGCTATCCGCTTAATGCTTTTAACGCGCTGCGCCACGTATCCAGCTCCTGGCTGAGCCGTGAGATTATCTTTGCCAGTCTTTATCTTGCGGCGCTTGGCTTCGCAACGCTGCTGATGTTTGTCAAAAAGCCAGGCTGGAAGCCACTGTTGGTTGTGGCAGGTCTGGTTGGTTTAGTCGATGTGTTCTGCATGGCGCAGATCTACATGCACGCATCCGTGGTGACATGGCAGCATGTTAACACTCTGGTGCTGTTTATCGGTTCGGTGGGGATTATCGGCTCAGCCTGCATGGCCGTTGGGACGCGTTCCCAGTCAACCGTGCGTGCGGCGATTGTCATTATCACGCTGCTGGTGCTTGTGCGTCTGGTGATGCAGCCCGTCTGGCTGGCAGATATTACGGCTATGGACCACACCGTGGTGACGTTCCCTCATGCACCGCTACAGATGCTGGAGCAACTGCGAACCGTTCATCTGCTGAGCTGGTGCGTATCCGTTGCGGGTATGCTGTGCTTTGCTGCGGGCGGTCTGAAAGCGGCGCGATCTCCCATACTGCTGGGAGGCGCGTTGCTGATTGTCGGTGAGCTGATGCTGCGCTTTGTTTTCTTCAGTATTGGCTGATGGGCGGATTGACCTTTGCCCCGGCGATGGACGTGACGCATGCGTGCGTCCGTCGCCGTTTTCGCCACTCTTCCTGCCTCGCCTGCGCGGACGTCTGTCCTGTGCAGGCTTTTTCTTTTACCGACTCAGGCGTCTCGGTTGATGAGAACCGCTGTATTGAATGCGGTGACTGCCTGTTTGTTTGCCCCACTGAGGCCATCACCGGCATCACGCCGCGAAAACGCTTTTTGTGTGGCGATACGCTTGTCGGGCCTTTTACTGAACGTGCGCCGGATGTAAATGAACTGCTGCTCTGGCATGCACAGCACCATGTTCGTTTTATCAGTATCGACGTGGAGCAGTATCCTGACTGGCTGCTGGCGATTGCCCGGCTTAATCTTGTGCTTCGTCGACGCGGTGAAGCGGCATGGGCGTTTAAACTTTTACCCGTCAACGAGGTTAATATCGCCCGCCGTGCGCTGATGCACGTTCCCCGTGAGGATGTCCGGACCTGTAGCGTCGTGCCCGGTCAGCGTGAGCTGCGCAGAGCGTTTTCTGGGGTTAGTGAGGCAGAGATAGCTCTCGACGCCGGAACGTGCGTATTGTGCGGCGCGTGCTGGCGGAGTTGTACGGAAAACGCGATTCGGTTTGAGAACGCTGAACTGGTCGTCGAAACCGGACGTTGTACCGGTTGCGGTGGCTGCGAAGCGGTATGCCAGCATGCGGCGATAAAAGTGACGCGAACAGAAGGAACAGCGAAAAACGTGGCCATACTGGCATATGAAGCCGTTTGCCTGACGTGCCACCGTCATTTCTGGTCATTTACGCCTGATGAAAAGCAGTGTCCGCTCTGTTTTCACCATCAACACGATATGCGAAACCCGGACTGTTGCTAATCTTCGTCTCATTTTAAAAAAATGTTATGCAGAACCATAGGCAATAGCGCTATAGCTCTTTATAATCCGCGCCACACCATACTCAGGTATGCAAAACAACAGAACATTGACAGAGGTTATCATGGCTATTGAACGTACTTTTTCCATCATCAAACCAAACGCGGTGGCAAAAAACGTTATTGGCAGCATCTTCGCTCGCTTTGAATCTGCAGGGTTCAAAATTGTTGGTACCAAAATGCTGCACCTGACCGTTGAGCAGGCTCGCGGCTTCTACGCTGAGCACGAAGGTCGCCCATTCTTTGACGGTCTGGTCGAGTTCATGACTTCTGGCCCAATCGTGGTATCCGTACTGGAAGGCGAAAACGCGGTACAGCGTCACCGCGATCTGCTGGGTGCAACCAACCCGGACAACGCACTGGCAGGTACTCTGCGCGCCGACTACGCAGACAGCTTCACCGAGAACGGCACCCACGGTTCCGACTCTGTTGAATCTGCTGCGCGCGAAATCGCGTTCTTCTTCGCTGAAGGCGAAGTGTGCCCGCGCACTCGCTAATAATTTCGTAAATGCCGCGTGCAAACGTGGCATCCCTGCGCCAGACTTTGTACAATGCAACGCCCCGGACGAGCAGACTGCTTACCGGGGCGTTTCTTTTCAACCCACCAAGGGCCACAACGTGTAACAACGAGGCCGGAAAAAATTATGTCTGAATTAGTGAATACCTCCGAAGTCGCCATTCCTGCGGTTCCTAATAAAAATGGAAAAATTAACCTGCTGGACCTGAACCGTCAGCAGATGCGCGAGTTCTTTAAAGAGATGGGCGAGAAGCCGTTTCGTGCCGATCAGGTCATGAAATGGATGTACCACTATTGCAGCGACAACTTTGATGACATGACGGACATCAACAAAGTGCTGCGCAATAAGCTTAAAGAAGTGGCTGAAATCCGCGCACCGGAAGTGGTGGAAGAGCAGCGCTCTTCAGATGGCACCATCAAGTGGGCCATTGCCGTTGGCGATCAGCGCGTTGAAACCGTGTATATCCCGGAAGACGATCGCGCCACGCTGTGCGTCTCTTCTCAGGTGGGCTGTGCGCTGGAGTGCAAATTCTGCTCTACGGCGCAGCAGGGCTTTAACCGTAACCTGCGCGTGTCGGAAATCATCGGCCAGGTCTGGCGTGCCGCGAAAATCGTGGGCGCGGCGAAAGTCACCGGTACACGTCCAATCACCAACGTGGTGATGATGGGGATGGGTGAACCGCTGCTCAACCTGACCAACGTCGTTCCGGCGATGGAAATTATGCTCGACGATTTCGGTTTTGGCCTGTCCAAGCGCCGCGTTACGCTCTCTACTTCCGGCGTGGTGCCTGCGCTGGACAAACTGGGCGATATGATTGACGTTGCGCTGGCCATCTCTCTTCACGCGCCAAACGACGCCATCCGTGACGAAATTGTGCCGATCAACAAAAAGTACAATATCGAAACCTTCCTGGCTGGCGTGCGCCGTTACCTTGAGAAATCCAACGCTAACCAGGGCCGCGTGACCATTGAATACGTGATGCTGGATCATGTTAACGACGGTACCGAGCATGCACATGAGCTGGCTGAACTGCTTAAAGATACGCCATGCAAGATCAACCTGATCCCATGGAACCCGTTCCCGGGCGCGCCGTATGGCCGTAGCTCGAACAGCCGTATCGATCGCTTCTCAAAAGTGCTGATGGAGTATGGTTTCACCACCATCGTACGTAAAACGCGTGGCGACGATATCGACGCAGCCTGTGGCCAGCTGGCGGGTGACGTTATTGACCGTACCAAGCGTACGCTGCGTAAGCGTATGCAGGGTGAGTCAATCGCGGTTAAAACCGTTTGATTATTATGCAGACACGGCGCATTTTTTGCGCCGTGAAGCATTAATTTACTGAATATTCAGTCACAATCATCACGACTGATTAATAATTACGGTGCGTTTCATACGACTTTCGGGCAGTATGTAACGACGTAACAACAGTTTAGCGTGAAGGCCTGCCAGCGCTGTCATCTGCGGCCCGACAGTCTTATACTGTTTGTTCCAGGTTAACTGACCTAAAGTTTCGCGGTGCGGGTGGCATTGTGACTCACCGGCACCTGAACCCTTATTTTCACGTACCAGTAGTTGTAGCGAATGAATACTGAAGCCACTCACGATCAAAATGCAGCACTCTCCACTGGCGTTCGTCTTCGCAACGCCCGTGAACAACTCGGACTTAGCCAGCAAGCCGTTGCAGAACGCCTGTGCCTGAAGGTTTCCACCGTTCGCGATATTGAAGAAGATAAGGCACCCGCCGATCTGGCTTCAACGTTTCTGCGCGGTTATATCCGTTCTTACGCCAAACTGGTTCATATCCCTGAAGACGAATTACTGCCGATGATGGAGAAGCAGGCGCCTGTGCGTGCGGCAAAAGTTGCGCCGATGCAAAGCTTCTCTCTGGGTAAACGTCGTAAAAAACGCGATGGCTGGCTGATGAGCTTTACCTGGCTGGTCCTGTTTGTGGTTGTCGGCCTGACGGGCGCATGGTGGTGGCAAAACCACAAAGCGCAGCAGGAAGAGATCACCACCATGGCCGATCAGTCCTCCGCTGAGCTTAATCAGTCTGGTAATAACGGCGCGCAAAGCGTGCCGTTGAGCACCGAAGGGGCGACCTCCAGCGAACCTCAGTCGGCAGCAAGCAACACGCCTGCAACCGAGCCAGCGGCGACGCCAGAAGCGACGACGAATACAGCGCCAGCCACCCAGACCCAGGATCAGAACGCGGTCGTATCACCTTCTCAGGCCAATGTTGATACCGCCCCTGCGGCAACGGCACCGGCAGATAACACCGCGGCGTCACTGCCAACTGACCCGGCTGGCACGGCGGCTCCTTCCGTTGACCCGAATGCGCTGGTGATGAATTTTACGGCTGATTGCTGGCTGGAAGTGACTGACGCGACAGGTAAAAAGCTGTTCAGCGGCCTGCAACGTAAAGATGGCACGTTAAATCTAACGGGCCAGGCACCTTACAAGCTTAAAATCGGCGCACCGGCAGCGGTACAGATCCAGTATCAAGGAAAACCTGTCGATCTGAGCCGCTTTATCAGAACTAACCAGGTTGCGCGTCTTACCGTTAATGCCGAACAATCAGCAGCACAGTAACAGACGGGCAATGCGGGAGATTTTACATGCATAACCAGGCTCCTATTCAACGTAGAAAATCGAAACGGATTTACGTTGGGAACGTGCCAATCGGCGATGGGGCGCCTATCGCCGTCCAGTCGATGACCAATACGCGTACTACGGATGTAGAAGCGACGGTCAATCAAATCAAAGCATTAGAACGCGTCGGCGCGGACATTGTTCGCGTCTCTGTGCCTACCATGGACGCCGCCGAGGCGTTCAAACTGATCAAGCAGCAGGTGAGTGTTCCGCTGGTTGCCGATATTCACTTCGATTACCGTATCGCGCTGAAAGTCGCTGAATACGGTGTCGATTGTCTGCGTATTAACCCAGGCAACATCGGCAACGAAGATCGCATTCGCATGGTGGTTGACTGTGCCCGCGACAAAAACATTCCAATCCGTATCGGCGTAAACGCTGGTTCTCTGGAAAAAGATCTCCAGGAAAAGTACGGTGAGCCGACGCCGCAGGCGCTGCTCGAATCCGCAATGCGTCACGTCGATCATCTGGATCGCCTTAACTTCGATCAGTTTAAAGTGAGCGTGAAAGCGTCTGACGTCTTCCTGGCCGTTGAATCGTATCGTCTGCTGGCAAAACAGATCGATCAGCCGCTGCATCTTGGCATCACCGAGGCGGGCGGTCTGCGCAGCGGTTCGGTAAAATCTGCGATTGGTCTCGGCCTGCTGCTCTCTGAAGGCATCGGCGACACGTTACGTGTCTCCCTGGCCGCCGATCCGGTGGAAGAGATCAAAGTCGGATTCGACATCCTGAAATCACTGCGTATCCGCGCGCGTGGGATCAACTTCATCGCCTGCCCAACCTGTTCACGTCAGGAGTTTGACGTGATCGGCACCGTGAATGCTCTGGAGCAGCGCCTGGAAGACATCATCACCCCGATGGACGTTTCCATCATCGGCTGCGTGGTGAACGGTCCGGGTGAAGCGCTGGTGTCCACGCTGGGCGTGACCGGCGGTAACAAGAAAAGTGGTCTCTATGAGGATGGCGTTCGTAAAGATCGTCTGGATAATAGTGACATGATCGACCAGCTCGAAGCCCGCATTCGTGCAAAAGCGACGATGATGGACGAAGCGCAGCGCATCAGCGTTCAGCAGGTTGAAAAATAACGTGATGGGAAGCAGGCTGCTTCCCATGTATGATTGAACCCATTCTTTGGGTTCTTTTTTGTATATAGAAAGAGAATAAACGTGGCAAAAAACATTCAAGCCATCCGCGGCATGAACGATTATCTGCCTGGCGAAACCGCCATCTGGCAGCGCATTGAAGGCACACTGAAGCAGGTGCTCGGCAGCTACGGTTACAGCGAAATTCGTTTGCCGATTGTAGAGCAGACCCCGTTATTCAAACGCGCGATCGGCGAAGTAACCGACGTGGTTGAAAAAGAGATGTATACCTTTGAGGACCGCAACGGCGACAGCCTGACCCTGCGTCCTGAGGGGACGGCGGGTTGCGTACGCGCCGGCATCGAACATGGTCTCCTGTACAATCAGGAGCAGCGCCTGTGGTATATCGGCCCGATGTTCCGCCACGAACGTCCGCAAAAAGGCCGCTACCGTCAGTTCAACCAGCTTGGCGTGGAAGTGTTTGGTCTGCAAGGACCAGATATCGATGCTGAACTGATTATGCTTACTGCCCGCTGGTGGCGTGCGCTCGGTATTTCTGAGCACGTATCCCTGGAGCTGAACTCTATCGGTTCTCTGGAAGCGCGTGCGAACTATCGCGATGCGCTGGTGGCGTTCCTGGAACAGCACAAAGAGAAGCTCGACGAAGACTGTAAGCGTCGTATGTACAGCAACCCGCTGCGCGTACTCGATTCCAAAAATCCTGACGTACAGGCGCTGCTGAATGATGCGCCAGCGCTGGGTGACTACCTGGATGAGGATTCCCGCGAACACTTTGCCGGCCTGTGCAAGCTGCTTGAAGCGGCGGGCATTGCTTATACCGTTAACCAGCGTCTGGTGCGCGGTCTGGACTACTACAACCGCACCGTATTTGAGTGGGTCACCACCAGCCTCGGTTCGCAGGGCACCGTCTGTGCTGGCGGTCGTTATGACGGTCTGGTCGAGCAACTGGGTGGTCGCGCAGCACCGGCAGTAGGCTTCGCGATGGGCCTTGAGCGACTTGTTTTGCTGGTTCAGGCAGTTAATCCGGAATTTAAAGCCGATCCTGTTGTCGATATATACCTGGTGGCCTCAGGTGCGGATACGCAGTCTGCGGCAATGCAGCTTGCCGAACGCGTGCGCGATGCGCTGCCGGACGTTAAGCTGATGACCAACCACGGCGGCGGCAACTTTAAAAAACAGTTTGCTCGTGCCGATAAGTGGGGCGCAAGTATCGCACTGGTGCTGGGTGAGTCCGAAGTGGCCAACGGCGAAGTGGTAGTTAAAGACCTGCGCTCTGGTGAGCAAACTACGGTAACGCAGGATGGCGTTGCGGCGCACTTGCGCACTCTATTGGGCTAAGGAGAAGGACTGCGTGGAAATTTACGAGAACGAACACGACCAGGTTGATGCGGTTAAACGCTTCTTTGCTGAAAACGGCAAGGCACTGGTTGTAGGGGTTATTTTAGGTGTTGGTGCGCTGGTAGGCTGGCGTTACTGGAACAATCATCAGGCTGACTCTGCTCGCGGTTCGTCCCTGAACTACGAAAATACCGTTAGCGCAATCCGTGCCGATCAGCCGCAAACGCTGACGGCTGCGGAGAAATTTGCCGCTGACAACAAAAACACCTACGGCGCGCTGGCTGCGCTGGAAGTGGCTCAGCAGTATGTTGATAAAAACGAACTGGACAAAGCCGCTGCGCAACTGTCTCAGGGGCTTGCTGCTGCCAGTGACGATAATCTGAAAGCGGTGATCAATCTGCGTCTGGCGCGTATCCAGGTTCAGCAGAAAAAAGCCGACGACGCGCTCAAAACGCTTGATACCATTAAAGGCGAAGGCTTTGCCGCTATTGTTGCCGATCTTCGCGGTGAAGCACTGCTGAGTAAGGGTGATAAAGCGGGCGCGCGTAAAGCGTGGCAAGCTGGCGTGGATAGTAAAGCTTCACCTGCGCTGAGCGAAATGATGCAGATGAAAATAAATAATTTGTCCGTCTGAGAGGGACCCAATGCAATTGCGTAAATTACTTCTGCCAGGACTGCTTTCTGTTACGTTATTGAGTGGTTGTTCACTGTTCAGTGGCGAAGAAGACGTTGTTAAAATGTCCCCGCTGCCGACGGTTGAAAACCAGTTCACCCCATCCACCGCCTGGGACACTTCCGTAGGCGATGGTATTGGCGATTTTTATTCCAACCTGCACCCGGCATTTGCTGACGGCGTTGTCTATGCGGCCGATCGCAAAGGCACCGTTAAAGCGCTGAACGCTGATGACGGAAAAGAAGTGTGGTCCATTAACCTGGCGGAAAAAGACGGCTGGTTCTCCCGTAAACCTGCACTGCTTTCTGGCGGCCTGACCGTTACTGGCGGTCACGTGTATGTGGGCAGCGAAAAAGCGCAGGTTTACGCGCTGAATGCCAGCGACGGTTCGGTTGCATGGCAGACCACCGTTGCCGGTGAATCCTTGTCGCGTCCGGTTGTCAGCGACGGCCTGGTGCTGATCCATACCAGCAACGGCCAGTTGCAGGCGCTGAACGAAGCCGATGGTCTGGTAAAATGGACGGTTAACCTGGATATGCCAGCGCTGTCTCTGCGTGGTGAATCTGCTCCGGCGACCGCATTTGGCGCCGCCATTGTGGGCGGTGACAACGGCCGTGTCAGTGCGGTACTGATGCAGCAGGGCCAGATGATCTGGCAGCAGCGTATTTCCCAGGCGACCGGTTCAACTGAAATCGACCGTCTGAGTGACGTGGACACCACGCCAGTTATCGTCGACGGTGTGGTTTACGCGCTGGCGTATAACGGCAACCTGACGGCGCTGAACCTGCGTAGCGGCCAGATCATGTGGAAACGTGAGCTGGGTTCCGTGAACGATTTCATCGTCGACGGCAACCGTATTTATATGGTGGATCAGAACGACCGCCTGCTGGCGCTGAGCACCGAAGGTGGCGTAACGCTGTGGACGCAAAGCGATCTGCTGCACCGTCTGCTGACCGCACCGGCACTGTATAACGGCAGCCTGGTGGTGGGCGACAGCGAAGGCTATATGCACTGGATCGATCCAGAGAATGGCCGCTTCGTGGCACAGCAGAAAGTGGATAGCTCAGGCTTCCTGACGGAGCCCGTTGTGGCTGACGGCAAACTGCTGATTCAGGCAAAAGACGGCACGCTGTACGCGATCACGCGTTAATTACACGGCGGTTGTAGTATACTAAACGGCTCCTGTTCACTCAGGAGCCGTTTTGACATTTTTAAAAACGCTGCGAAAGCGACGTTATTTTGAATTTTATGAGGCTTCAAACATGGTACCTGTGGTCGCGCTTGTCGGGCGCCCTAACGTTGGAAAATCCACTCTTTTTAACCGTTTAACACGCACCCGTGATGCGCTGGTTGCGGATTTCCCGGGGCTGACGCGTGACCGTAAGTACGGTCGTGCAGAGGTGGAAGGACGCGAGTTCATCTGTATCGATACCGGGGGTATTGACGGTACGGAAGACGGCGTAGAAACCCGCATGGCAGAGCAATCTCTGCTGGCTATCGAAGAAGCAGATGTGGTTCTGTTTATGGTGGATGCTCGCGCTGGCCTGATGCCCGCGGATTCTGCTATCGCTAAACATCTGCGTTCACGCGAAAAGCCAACCTTCCTGGTGGCGAACAAAACTGACGGCATCGATGCCGATCAGGCCATTGCGGATTTCTGGTCTTTAGGCCTGGGCGATATCTATCCTATCGCGGCCTCGCATGGCCGTGGCGTCACCAGCCTGCTGGAAACCGTTCTGCTGCCGTGGGTTGATGAAGTAAACCCACCGGAAGAGGTGGACGAGGACGCTGAATACTGGGCGCAGTTTGAAGCCGGAGAAGAAGGAGAGGAAGAGCCGGAAGACGACTTCAACCCGCAGGATCTGCCTATCAAGCTGGCTATCGTGGGTCGCCCAAACGTGGGTAAGTCTACGCTTACTAACCGTATTCTCGGCGAAGAGCGCGTGGTGGTTTACGACATGCCAGGCACAACGCGTGACAGCATCTACATTCCAATGCAGCGCGATGAACGTGAGTACGTACTTATCGACACCGCAGGGGTGCGTAAGCGCGGGAAAATCACCGATGTGGTGGAAAAATTCTCGGTGATCAAGACCCTTCAGGCGATTGAAGACGCCAACGTGGTGCTGCTGGTTATTGACGCACGTGAAGGTATCTCCGATCAGGATCTCTCTCTGCTCGGCTTTATCCTCAATAGTGGGCGCTCACTGGTTATCGTCGTCAACAAGTGGGACGGCCTGAGCAATGAAGTGCGCGAGCAGGTGAAAGAGACGCTGGACTTCCGTCTGGGCTTTATCGACTTTGCCCGCGTTCACTTTATCTCTGCCCTGCACGGGAGTGGTGTCGGCAACCTGTTCGAATCCGTTCGTGAAGCTTATGACAGCTCTACCCGCCGTCAGAGCACGGCGATGCTGACCCGTATCATGAACATGGCTGCTGAAGACCACCAGCCGCCGCTGGTGCGCGGTCGTCGCGTGAAGCTGAAATATGCTCACGCCGGGGGATATAACCCGCCTATCGTGGTGATCCACGGTAACCAGGTGAAGGATCTGCCGGACTCCTACAAACGGTACCTGATGAACTACTTCCGCAAGTCGCTGGACGTGATGGGTACGCCTATCCGTATTCAGTTCAAGGAAGGGGAAAACCCGTTTGCGAATAAACGCAACACCCTGACGCCGAACCAGATGCGTAAGCGTAAGCGTTTGATTAAGCACATTAAGAAAAGCAAATAATCCTTACCGATCTCACTAAAACCCGCGCCTGTCGCGGGTTTTTTTTCGCTCATTCAAAAGGCCCGCCTTCCCTGTGTGATGTCAATCACTATTCGCTTTGAACCATGTTTATATCTAAGAAAGTAGACAATCGTCGAATTTTCGTCTTAAAGTCCAGGGTTCGGTACTAGACAAAACTAGCGCCTGGTTATCAAATGGTTAACCAACATTTCGCCGCATGTAAAAAATCGATCGGATACGTAACCGTTCGGCGTACATGCTGGTGTTTACAAGCACGACACATACCTTTTCGGGAGAATTATGCAATCCTCTGTTAATCAAAAAGAGAGCCGAACCTTCTTCGGCCATCCTTATCCGCTCGGTTCTCTGTTCTTCACCGAGATGTGGGAGCGTTTCTCGTTTTACGGTATTCGCCCGCTACTGATCCTGTTTATGGCCGCCACCGTGTATGACGGCGGAATGGGCCTGGCGCGTGAAAACGCCTCGGCGATTGTCGGTATTTTTGCTGGCACCATGTACCTCGCCGCGCTGCCGGGCGGCTGGCTGGCGGATAACTGGCTCGGCCAGCAGCGGGCCGTCTGGTACGGTTCGATTTTGATTGCGCTTGGGCACCTGTCGATTGCCCTGTCGGCCATCATGGGCGACAACCTGTTCTTCATCGGCCTGATGTTTATCGTGCTCGGCTCCGGCCTGTTCAAGACCTGTATCTCGGTCATGGTGGGGACACTGTACAAAAAGGGCGATGCGCGTCGTGACGGCGGTTTCTCGCTGTTCTATATGGGCATCAACATGGGCTCGTTCATTGCCCCTCTGATTTCCGGCTGGCTGATTAAAACCCACGGCTGGCACTGGGGCTTTGGTATCGGTGGTATTGGGATGCTGGTCGCCCTGATTATCTTCCGCGTGTTTGCCGTTCCGGCCATGAAGCGTTACGACAGCGAAGTCGGTCTGGACTCCACCTGGAACAGTCCGGTAGTGAAACGTAACGGCGTGGGCGCCTGGCTGCTGGCGCTGGCTGTGGGTGTTGCAATCATCGTTACGTTGATTGCCCAGGGCGTGATTGTGATTAATCCGGTCGCGGTCGCCAGCGTGCTGGTGTATGTGATTGCCGCCTCCGTCGCGCTCTACTTCATCTATCTGTTCATCTTCGCCGGGCTGAATCGCAAAGAGCGCGCAAGGCTGCTGGTGTGCTTTATTCTGCTGGTCTCCGCCGCGTTCTTCTGGTCCGCGTTCGAGCAGAAGCCAACCTCCTTCAACCTGTTCGCCAACGACTACACTAACCGCATGATCGGTGATTTTGAGATCCCGGCGGTGTGGTTCCAGTCGATTAATGCCCTGTTCATCATTCTGCTGGCCCCGGTATTTAGCTGGGCATGGCCGAAGCTGGCGAGCAAAAACATTCGTCCGAGCAGCATCACCAAGTTCGTGATCGGTATTCTGTGTGCAGCGGCGGGCTTTGGCCTGATGATGCTGGCGGCGCAGAACGTACTGAGCAACGGTGGGGCAGGGGTTTCTCCGTTCTGGCTGGTGGGTAGTATCCTGATGCTGACGCTCGGGGAACTGTGCCTGAGTCCGATTGGTCTGGCGACCATGACCCTGCTGGCGCCGGAAAGAATGCGCGGCCAGATGATGGGCCTGTGGTTCTGCGCCAGTGCGCTGGGTAACCTGGCTGCGGGGCTGATTGGCGGTCACGTGAAGGCCGACCAGCTGGATATGCTGCCAGACCTCTTTGCCCGTTGCTCTATCGCGCTGCTGATTTGTGCTGCGGTGCTGTTCGTCCTCATTGTTCCGGTGCGTCGCATGCTGGAAAATGCGCAAACTAAACCGGCTACCGAAGCCTGATACTATTCAGTCTGCCGGGGCAGTTGTCCTGTCCCGGCCCAACTCAACAGGAGAGAGCATGTCGATTACCTGTCCGGATTGCCACGCAGCGCTCGAGCCGCAAAACGGTATCGCGCACTGCGACAGCTGCAATAAAGATATTCCCCTCGAAGCGCGCTGCCCTGACTGCCATCAGCCGCTTCAGGTACTCAAGGCCTGCGGCGCGGTGGATTACTTCTGTCAGAACGGCCACGGGCTGATCTCAAAAAAACGCGTCGAGTTCGTCAGGGCTGGGGCTTAATCGCACACGCAGCCTTCTCCTTTTTGCCATAGCTCGATCAGCGATTCCGGCGCTTCCTGCTCCGGAACCAGCACAATAATATCGGTATACTGCGCCTGATTGTGCCGGGTCCAGATTATCTGAATGCGAAAATAGCGCTGATCGCCGCTGCCCGGAGACGACGCCTGGCCCGGAGGCTGTCCGCGCGGGATAGCCTGTTCCAGAATATTCACCACGCGCTGACGCTGCGCCTCGTTGAGCGTGGAGAGGGCGATCGTGCGCTGACCGCTCAGCTTAGGAATAAAGGCGACGCCGCCTTCCCGGGCCAGCTCAACCACGGCGTCATCCGTCAGTTCCGGTACCTGCATTACAGTACTCCCACCTGTTCCCAGGCTTGTTTAATGGCCGCCCCAACGTCGCTACCGGAGCGTTTCTCGCCGTGGGCGATCGTCAGTTTTGCGAAAGCGTCAAAATCCGCATCCTGCGCCAGGTTGCGATCGCAAACCGTGTCGTACCAGGCATAACCCGCTTTTTCCCAGGCGTAGCCACCGATTGCCGTTGCGGCCAGGTAAAACGCCCGGTTGGGGATGCCAGAGTTGAGGTGTACGCCGCCGTTATCCTCGCGCGTTTTGATGAAATCTTTCATGTGCGCGGGCTGCGGGTCTTTGCCAAGGAGGGGATCGTCGTAGGCGGTGCCGGGTTCAGACATTGAGCGCAGCCCTTTGCCGTTAATCCCCGCTGCCAGCAGCCCTTCGCCAATCAGCCAGTCTGCCTGGTCGGCGGTTTGCTTAAGATAGTATTGCTTCACCAGCGAACCAAACACGTCGGATAACGACTCGTTCAGCGCGCCAGATTGTTCAAAGTAAATGAGCCCGGCTTCGGTCTCCGTCACACCGTGGCTCAGCTCATGCGCCACCACGTCGATGGCAATGGTGAAGCGGTTGAAGATTTCCCCGTCACCGTCGCCAAAGACCATCTGCTGGCCGTTCCAGAAGGCGTTCTGATATTCCCGACCATAATGCACGGTGCCGGTGAGGATCAGTCCTTTGTTATCGAGTGAATCGCGCTGATATTCTTTCCAGAAGAAATCATGGGTGATACCCAGATAATCGTACGCTTCATCCACCGCCACATCGCCGTTGGAGGGCTGGCCTTCATAGCGCACCTGGGTACCCGGCAGCTCCTGGGTCTGTTTCGCATCGTAGATGTCACGCTCAAGCTGTCCGGCTTTATTCACATGCGGCGCGGCGGGCTTGCCCGGCATATGCGCCATCAGGGTTTGCACATGGGTTAATGTCTGACGGGCGCAGCGCTGCTGGGGCTCTGACCCGCTTTCGATAATACGACGAAGAATATACGGAGGGATGACGCTATGAAGATGGGGCATGCTGCTCTCCTTATTAAAAAAGGCAATAGCAGCAGTATAGTTTGTAACCGGCGAAGATTTATCCGCTTTTACGCTGGCGCGTTTTTTTCATCGGTTTGATCTCTTTCACCTCACTCTCGACCCAGCCGTCAGAAAGCCGGGTGGTGAGTACATCCCCGGCTTTGACCTGTTTCGTCTGCTTCAACACTTTGCCGTCCGTCGCGGTGGTCACACTATAGCCGCGGGCCAGCGTGGAGAGCGGGCTGACGGCTTCCAGATGGGTGACCGCATTGCCAAAACGCTCGCGCGTGGTGCTCAGGCGTGAGCGGATATTTTCCGCGAGGCGATACTCAAGCTGCTGGATCCGCGTTTGTGCGCGATAAATCTTCGGCTGCGGATTCTGCTGGTTCAGACGCTGCGTCGTGCGCTGCTGGCGCGATACCGCCCGCTTAAGCTGGTTATCCAGCGCGAAGTTCATCCGCTGACGCAGACGTTCCAGCACAGTTTGCTGACGCGCGAGACGCAATTGCGGATGCTGCTGTTGCAGACGATGGTGAAGCTGGGTAAAGCGGCGGGTACGGTTGGCGAGGAAGTAGTCCATCGCCATCTCCAGGCGCTGCTGCCCGTTCTGGATCTGACGCAGCAGCTCCTGCTGGTTACGGCTGACTACCTCTGCCGCCGCGGACGGCGTGGGCGCGCGTAAATCCGCGACAAAATCCGCTATCGTCACATCCGTTTCATGGCCGACGGCGCTTACCACCGGGATAAGGCTGGCAAAGATTGCCCGCGCCACGCGCTCGTCGTTAAAGCTCCACAGGTCTTCCAGCGAGCCGCCGCCGCGCCCGACGATCAGGACATCACACTCCTGACGCGCATTCGCCAGCTCAATGGCGCGCACGATCTGCCCCGGCGCATCGTCACCCTGAACGGCAGTCGGGTAGATAATGACGGGCAGGGAAGGGTCACGGCGCTTAAGGACGTGCAAAATATCGTGCAGGGCCGCACCGGTTTTCGACGTGATAACCCCAACGCAGTGGGCTGGTGAGGGAAGGGGTTTTTTAAACTGCTGGTCGAACAATCCCTCAGCCGAAAGCATGGCTTTTAGCTGCTCGTACTTCTGTTGCAGCAAGCCTTCACCGGCGGGCTGCATGCTCTCGACGATAATCTGATAATCGCCGCGCGGCTCATACAGGGTAATGTTGGCGCGAACCAGAACCTGCTGGCCATGCTGAGGACGGAACGTCACGCGACGGTTGCTGTTGCGGAACATCGCGCAGCGCACCTGAGCGGTGTCGTCTTTCAGCGTAAAGTACCAGTGGCCGGAAGCAGGCTGCGTGAAGTTAGAGATTTCACCGCTGATCCAGACCTGTCCCATTTCCTGCTCAAGCAGCAAACGCACCGTCTGATTAAGGCGGCTGACAGTATAGATTGAGGGGGATTGAGAGGATAACATGTGAGCGGGATCAAATTCTAAATCAGCAAGTTATTCAGTCGATAGTAACCTGCTGAGAGGTGAGCGCAAGCATTTTTTTCAAAAAAGTGTGGATGCAATCGGTTACGCTCTGTATAATGCCACGGCAATATTTAACCACCCAGGTCAGAGATATTGCCCATGCTACGTATTGCTAAAGAAGCACTGACGTTTGACGACGTCCTCCTCGTTCCCGCTCACTCCACCGTTCTGCCGAATACTGCCGACCTCAGCACGCAGTTGACGAAAACCATTCGTCTGAACATTCCTATGCTCTCCGCAGCAATGGACACCGTGACTGAAGCGCGTCTGGCTATCGCCCTGGCACAGGAAGGCGGCATTGGCTTTATCCACAAAAACATGTCTATCGAGCGTCAGGCGGAAGAAGTTCGCCGCGTGAAGAAGCATGAATCCGGTATCGTGTCCGATCCTCAGACCGTTCTGCCAACCACCACGCTGCACGAAGTGAAAGCCCTGACCGAGCGTAACGGCTTTGCAGGCTACCCGGTAGTCACTGAAGACAACGAACTGGTCGGCATCATTACCGGTCGTGACGTGCGTTTCGTGACTGACCTGAACCAGCCTGTAAGCGTCTACATGACGCCAAAAGAGCGTCTGGTGACCGTGCGTGAAGGCGAAACCCGCGACGTGGTGCTGGCGAAAATGCACGAAAAACGCGTTGAGAAAGCGCTGGTTGTGGACGCGAACTTCCACCTGCGCGGCATGATCACCGTTAAAGATTTCCAGAAAGCAGAACGTAAACCGAACGCCTGTAAAGACGAGCATGGCCGTCTGCGCGTCGGCGCTGCGGTTGGCGCGGGCGCAGGTAACGAAGAGCGCGTTGACGCGCTGGTTGCCGCGGGCGTTGACGTGCTGCTGATTGACTCCTCCCACGGCCACTCCGAAGGCGTTCTGCAACGTATTCGTGAAACCCGTGCTAAATACCCGGATCTCCAGATTATCGGCGGTAACGTGGCAACAGGCGCAGGCGCTCGCGCGCTGGCGGAAGCGGGTTGCAGCGCGGTGAAAGTGGGTATCGGCCCTGGCTCTATCTGTACCACCCGTATCGTCACTGGCGTAGGCGTGCCGCAGATCACGGCGGTTTCTGACGCGGTTGAAGCGCTGGAAGGCACCGGTATTCCGGTTATCGCGGACGGCGGTATCCGCTTCTCTGGTGACATCGCCAAAGCGATCGCCGCAGGTGCCGCAGCCGTGATGGTGGGCTCCATGCTGGCCGGTACCGAAGAATCTCCGGGTGAAATCGAACTCTACCAGGGGCGTTCTTATAAATCCTACCGCGGTATGGGCTCCCTGGGCGCGATGTCCAAAGGTTCCTCCGACCGTTACTTCCAGACCGATAACGCTGCTGACAAACTGGTACCGGAAGGTATCGAAGGTCGCGTGGCGTATAAAGGCCGCCTGAAAGAGATCATTCACCAGCAGATGGGCGGCCTGCGCTCCTGTATGGGTCTGACCGGCTGTGGTACCATTGACCTGCTGCGTACCAAAGCGGAATTCGTACGCATCAGCGGTGCGGGTATCCAGGAGAGCCACGTTCACGACGTGACGATCACCAAAGAGTCCCCGAACTACCGTCTGGGCTCCTGATAAATTTCCGCGCCCGGCTCAATGCCGGGCGCTTTGTTTTGTTTCACTTGCCTCGGAATTAGCGTCAATGACGGAAAACATTCATAAACATCGCATTCTCATCCTGGACTTTGGTTCTCAGTACACTCAGCTGGTGGCGCGCCGCGTGCGTGAGCTGGGCGTTTACTGTGAGCTGTGGGCGTGGGATGTCACGGAAGCACAGATTCGCGAATTCAATCCAAGCGGCATCATCCTGTCCGGCGGCCCGGAAAGCACCACCGAAGAGAACAGCCCGCGCGCGCCGCAGTACGTGTTCGAAGCGGGCGTACCGGTGTTCGGCGTTTGCTACGGTATGCAGACCATGGCGATGCAGCTGGGCGGCCACGTAGAAGGCTCTAACGAGCGTGAGTTCGGCTACGCGCAGGTTGAAGTTGTCACCGACAGCGCGCTGGTGCGCGGTATCGAAGACTCCCTGACCGCAGACGGCAAGCCGCTGCTGGACGTGTGGATGAGCCACGGCGACAAAGTCACCGCCATCCCATCCGACTTCGTGACCGTTGCCAGCACCGAAAGCTGCCCGTTCGCCATCATGGCGAACGAAGAAAAACGTTTCTACGGCGTGCAGTTCCACCCGGAAGTGACCCACACCCGTCAGGGTATGCGCATGCTGGAGCGCTTCGTGCGTGACATCTGCCAGTGTGAAGCCCTGTGGACCCCGGCAAAAATCATCGACGACGCCGTGGAGCGTATCCGCCAGCAGGTTGGCGATGACAAAGTGATCCTCGGCCTCTCCGGTGGCGTGGACTCCTCTGTGACCGCGATGCTGCTGCACCGCGCCATCGGCAAAAACCTGACCTGTGTCTTCGTGGATAACGGCCTGCTGCGCCTGAACGAAGCGAAGCAGGTTATGGACATGTTTGGCGACCACTTCGGTCTGAACATCGTTCACGTGGAAGGCGAGCAGCGTTTCCTGGACGCGCTGAAAGGCGAGAACGATCCGGAAGCGAAACGTAAGATCATCGGTCGCGTGTTCGTGGAAGTGTTCGACGAAGAAGCGCTGAAGCTGGAAGACGTGAAATGGCTGGCGCAGGGCACTATCTACCCTGACGTGATCGAGTCTGCGGCCTCCGCAACCGGTAAAGCGCACGTTATCAAATCTCACCACAACGTGGGCGGCCTGCCGAAAGAGATGAAGATGGGTCTGGTGGAACCGCTGCGTGAGCTGTTCAAAGACGAAGTGCGTAAAATCGGTCTGGAGCTGGGGCTGCCGTACGACATGCTCTACCGTCACCCGTTCCCGGGCCCGGGCCTCGGCGTACGCGTGCTGGGCGAAGTGAAGAAAGAGTACTGCGACCTGCTGCGTCGTGCGGACGCGATCTTCATCGAAGAGCTGCACAAGGCTGACCTGTACAACAAGGTAAGCCAGGCGTTCACCGTGTTCCTGCCGGTTCGTTCTGTAGGCGTAATGGGCGATGGACGTAAGTACGACTGGGTTGTTTCCCTGCGTGCGGTGGAAACAATCGACTTCATGACCGCGCACTGGGCGCACCTGCCGTATGACTTCTTAGGCCGCGTGTCTAACAGAATAATCAATGAAGTCAATGGCATTTCCCGCGTGGTGTATGACATCAGCGGCAAGCCACCGGCGACGATCGAGTGGGAGTAAGCCCATAACCTTTCCTGCGAAGTTATAAACAGGTAAGACTGATAAAACCCTCTGTTTACAGAGGGTTTTTCTTTTGTAGCTGATATCCGAACGGGACGTGAGCTACTGGCTCATCTGCCGGGATCCACGGCAGCCGATACTGCGTCGCCATGCCCCTGGCGCCTGACCATACTGACGCTTAAAGCTGCGATTGAAGGACTGCTGAGAGTCAAAGCCCAGCGCGATCGCCACGTTCAGAATCGGTTCATCGCTGTGGGCTAAGCGCTCAACCGATTTTTGCAGCTTTTGCGCGCGAATATATTCGGCGAGAGGGGAGCCGGTATGTTCTTTGAAAAGTCGCTGGAGGTGCCATTTCGAATAGCCGGCTCGCCTGGAGACGGTTTCAATGTCCAGACGGCTATCGAGGTTGTTGTCGATCCAGTCGAGTAAATCGTGAATGAATGCACCCGTGTTCATCTTGCTTCCCCCTACGCCACGCATTAAAAAGCATCTTTGTTTGTTGCACTTAAAGGTGACCCGTTTTTACATTAATTGCAAGTTTTATTGTTGCATTTAAATCCCTGCTCAAAACACGTGATTTACCTTTGCCGCAAATAGCACATAAAGTGCAACAATTATTCTTGCACTTAGTTAAGCGCCTTCCTACAATCGCCGCGAATAGTGTATTCGCAACTGTTACAGTTTTGTGGCGATGAACGACACAAATGGCCTTAAGCCAGCTACCGGACAAAGGAAGTGGCGCGGCGTCTCCCGCTGCGTCTTGCCCGGCGGCTACAATAACCGGAATAAAAATAATGAGCCTGCAAAAAACCTGGGGTAACTTTCATCTGAGCGCGATGGGGGTGGTTTTACTCTCCGTGCTTCTCGTCGGGTGCGATGACAGCGTCGCGCAAAATGCCGCGCCGCAAGCGCCCGTTGTCAGCGCTGCTGACGTGGTGGTGAAATCCATTAGCCAGTGGGACAGCTTTAACGGTCGCATTGAAGCGGTGGAAAGCGTTCAGCTGCGTCCGCGCGTGTCCGGCTACATTGAGAAAGTGAATTACACCGACGGCCAGGAAGTGAAGAAGGGCGAGGTGCTGTTCACCATCGATGACCGAACCTATCGCGCCGCGCTGGAACAGGCGCAGGCGAACCTGGCAAGAGCCAAAACGCAGGCCAGCCTCGCGCAAAGTGAAGCCAACCGTACCGATAAGTTGATCAATACCCATCTGGTCTCACGGGAAGAGTGGGAGCAGCGTCGCTCGGCTGCCGTTCAGGCGCAGGCCGACATTCGCGCCGCGCAGGCGGCGGTTGACGCTGCGCAACTTAACCTTGACTTCACCAAAGTGACCGCGCCTATCGACGGTCGCGCCAGCCGGGCGCTGATCACCAGCGGTAACCTGGTGACGGCGGGCGACAGCGCCAGCGTGCTCACCACCCTGGTCTCGCAGAAGACGGTTTATGTCTACTTCGACGTGGACGAGTCAACCTACCTTCACTATCAGAAACTGGCCCGCAGCGGGCAGGGGGCGTCAAGCAATCACACGGCGCTGCCGGTGGAGATTGGCCTGACGGGCGAAGAGGGCTATCCCCATCAGGGCAAAGTGGATTTCCTGGATAACCAGCTTACGCAGGGTACGGGGACCATCCGCATGCGCGCGCTGCTGGATAACTCACAGCGTCAGTTCACGCCGGGACTGTTTGCCCGCGTACGCCTGCCGGGCAGTGCGGAATTTAAAGCCACGCTTGTTGACGATAAGGCGGTGCTAACCGATCAGGATCGTAAATACGTCTATATCGTGGATAAAGACGGAAAAGCGCAGCGCCGCGACATCACGCCCGGGCGTCTGGCCGACGGTTTACGTATCGTACAGCAGGGGCTGAATCCCGGGGATAAAGTCATCGTCGATGGTTTACAAAAAGTGTTTATGCCGGGTATGCCGGTTAATGCAAAAACCGTTGCCATGACCGCCAGCGCCGCCCTCAACTGATCCCTTACCTGAGAATCCAATCCATGGACTTTTCCCGTTTTTTCATCGACAGGCCGATTTTTGCCGCCGTACTGTCGATTCTGATTTTTATCACAGGATTAATCGCCATCCCGCTGCTGCCGGTGAGCGAATACCCTGACGTCGTGCCGCCAAGCGTGCAGGTGCGCGCCGAGTATCCGGGCGCCAACCCGAAAGTGATTGCTGAGACCGTGGCAACACCGCTGGAAGAGGCGATCAACGGCGTTGAAAACATGATGTACATGAAATCCGTCGCGGGCTCGGACGGCGTGCTGGTGACCACCGTGACCTTCCGTCCGGGGACTGACCCGGATCAGGCGCAGGTTCAGGTGCAAAACCGCGTCGCGCAGGCCGAGGCGCGTCTGCCGGAAGACGTGCGGCGTTTGGGCATCACGACTCAGAAACAGTCGCCAACGCTGACGCTGGTGGTGCATCTGTTTTCGCCTGGTGGTAAGTACGATTCACTGTATATGCGTAACTACGCCACGCTGAAGGTGAAGGACGAGCTGGCGCGTCTGCCCGGCGTGGGTCAGATCCAGATTTTTGGCTCGGGTGAATACGCGATGCGCGTCTGGCTGGATCCGAACAAGGTGGCTGCCCGCGGTCTGACCGCTTCGGACGTAGTGACGGCGATGCAGGAGCAGAACGTGCAGGTGTCTGCCGGGCAACTTGGCGCCGAGCCGCTGCCGAAAGAGAGTGACTTCCTGATCTCCATTAACGCCCAGGGCCGCCTGCATACCGAAGAAGAGTTTGGCAATATTGTCCTGAAAACAACGCAGGATGGTACGGTCGTCCGCCTGCGCGATGTGGCGCGGATTGAAATGGGTTCCGGGAGCTATGCCCTGCGTTCCCAGCTGAACAATAAAGATGCGGTCGGGATTGGTATCTTCCAGTCTCCTGGGGCGAACGCCATCGATCTGTCTAACGCGGTGCGCGCCAAAATGGACGAACTGTCGACGCGATTCCCGGACGATATGAAATGGGCGGCGCCTTACGACCCGACGGTATTTGTACGCGACTCGATCCGCGCGGTGGTGCAAACGCTGCTGGAAGCGGTGGTGCTGGTCGTGCTGGTGGTGATCCTGTTCCTGCAAACATGGCGCGCGTCGATTATCCCGCTGATTGCGGTGCCGGTATCGGTAGTGGGTACCTTCAGTATTCTCTACCTGCTGGGCTTTTCGCTGAATACCCTGAGTCTATTCGGGCTGGTGCTGGCGATTGGTATCGTAGTGGACGATGCCATCGTGGTGGTGGAAAACGTCGAACGAAATATCGAAGAGGGGCTCGCCCCACTTGCGGCAGCGCATCAGGCGATGCGTGAGGTGTCCGGGCCGATTATTGCCATTGCGCTGGTGCTCTGTGCGGTATTCGTTCCGATGGCGTTCCTCTCCGGCGTGACCGGTCAGTTTTACAAACAGTTTGCGGTAACGATAGCCATTTCCACGGTGATCTCCGCCATCAACTCGCTGACGCTCTCGCCAGCGCTGGCCGCGCTGCTGTTGAAGCCGCATGGCGCCCCGAAAGATTTCCCGACCCGGCTTATCGATCGTCTGTTCGGCTGGATTTTCCGTCCGTTTAACCGCTTTTTCCACCGCAGCTCGACTGGCTATCAGGGGCTGGTGAGCAAAACGCTCGGCCGACGCGGGGCGGTGTTTGTGGTTTATTTGCTGCTGCTTTGCGCTGCGGGGGTGATGTTTAAAGCCGTTCCCGGCGGGTTTATTCCGACGCAGGATAAGCTGTACCTGATTGGCGGCGTGAAAATGCCGGAAGGCTCGTCGCTGGCGCGTACCGATGCGGTGATCCGCAAAATGAGCGAAATCGGGATGAATACCGAAGGCGTGGATTATGCGGTCGCGTTTCCTGGCCTGAATGCGCTCCAGTTCACCAATACGCCGAACACCGGGACGGTCTTTTTTGGCCTGAAGCCGTTCGACCAGCGTAAACATTCCGCGGCGGAAATTAACGCGGAGATCAACGCGAAAATCGCGCAAATCCAGCAGGGCTTTGGCTTCTCGATTCTGCCGCCGCCGATTTTAGGGCTGGGTCAGGGGTCGGGCTATTCGCTGTACATACAGGATCGCGCTGGTCTGGGCTATGGCGCGCTGCAAAACGCGGTGAACACCATGTCCGGGGCGATTATGCAGACGCCGGGGATGCATTTCCCCATCTCAACCTACCAGGCTAACGTGCCGCAGTTGGACGTCCAGGTTGACCGCGATAAGGCGAAAGCGCAGGGCGTGTCGCTGACCGATCTCTTCGGGACGCTGCAAACCTATCTGGGCTCGTCGTACGTCAATGATTTCAACCAGTTCGGGCGTACCTGGCGCGTGATGGCGCAGGCCGACGGGCAGTTCCGCGACAGCGTGGAAGATATTGCGAATCTGCGTACCCGCAACAGCCAGGGCGAAATGGTGCCGATTGGCAGTATGGTGAACATCACGACCACCTACGGTCCGGACCCGGTGATCCGCTACAACGGCTACCCGGCGGCGGATCTGATTGGTGATGCCGACCCGCGCGTGCTCTCTTCCGCGCAGGCGATGACGCAGCTGGACGCTATGTCTAAGCAGATCCTGCCGAACGGGATGAATATTGAATGGACGGACCTGAGCTTCCAGCAGGCCACCCAGGGCAACACGGCGCTGATCGTCTTCCCGGTCGCAGTGCTGCTGGCGTTCCTGGTGCTGGCGGCGCTGTATGAAAGCTGGACGCTGCCGCTGGCGGTGATCCTCATCGTGCCGATGACGATGCTCTCCGCGCTGTTCGGCGTCTGGCTGACCGGGGGCGATAACAACGTCTTCGTGCAGGTAGGGCTGGTTGTGCTGATGGGGCTGGCCTGTAAAAACGCGATACTTATCGTGGAGTTTGCCCGCGAGCTGGAAATTCAGGGCAAAGGCATCATGGAGGCTGCGCTGGAGGCGTGCCGCCTGCGTTTACGCCCGATTGTAATGACTTCTATCGCCTTTATTGCCGGGACTATTCCACTGATCCTTGGTCACGGGGCAGGGGCAGAAGTGCGCGGCGTCACCGGGATCACCGTCTTCTCCGGGATGCTGGGCGTGACGCTGTTTGGTCTGTTCCTGACGCCGGTCTTTTACGTGACGCTGCGTAAGTTCGTGACGCGCGGCAAAGCGGAAAGAGAGGTGTTGCCTGCGTAGGACGTAGCAGATAGCAAAAAGCCGCCTTCACAATGAAGGCGGCTTTTTTTTCGCAGTCTGTCAGGATTAAGGCGCTTTTTTATGCTGCGTACAGAGTTCCGGCACCGGATCGCACCCGCTGGTATCGGCTTTTTTCACCTCTTCCAGCGCGCTGGCGACGGTATGGCGCGCTAAAACCGCTAACGAAGCCTGCTCCGCTTCATCAGCGATTGATTTGAAGTACCAGCAGGCGTTGGCGCTGACCACGCAGCGGGCCGGGACGTCAGGACGGGACGCCCACAGCTTTTTATCTTCAGTGACGGAAAGGTAGATATCACGCAGGGTGATCTCTTCAGCCGGGCGGCCAAGATGAATAGAGCCGTTGCGGCCAAGCGTGGAGACGATAATGCCGTCGCGGGCGAGAGGAACCATTAATTTGCGGATAAAGCTCGGATTCGCTTCCAGGCCGTAAGCCAGGATTGCACTCGTCGAACGTTCACCCGATTGCTCCGCCATCGCTACGCTGAGAACCATCTGCAAAGCTGTCGGGAAGCGGTAATCTAACATTTTTCTGTCCTGGGTTGCGGTGAATCTTGTTCTTTTTGGCACCGCAGAGGTGAATAATCAGTAAGTAACAATATAACAAATACGGTAATTTTATTGAAGCAATCTGCGGCATACGTGAAGTAACGCTGCGCTGACACATGTCAGGACGTGTAGCGCCGGGTTTACGTTCATGCGAACGCCGGATTCGGGAAATCAACGGTCACCATAAGACCACCTTCGGCTGACGTACTCAGATTGACCCTGCCGTTGTGTTGCTGCGTAACGGCTTTGACGATGGCAAGCCCCAGTCCACTCCCGCTTTGGATCTGATTAGGATCGCGGAAAAATCTGTCGAACACGCGCTCCCGCAGTTCAATCGGGATACCGGGGCCCGCGTCTGAGACGCGCAGCTGAGCGCACTTATCACGCGATTGCAGTTGTACCTCAATGCGTCCACCCTCAGGGCTGTACTTCACGGCATTCTCAATTAAATTGTCGATCAGCGACACCAGACGTTCCCGAATGCCTGCGACATGGATTTCATCGTCGGCGAAGAATTCAAACTCAATTCTGCGTCCGGACGCCAGCGGTTCCAGGGCAGCCATTCGCTCCTGAATAAGCGTTGTCAGCGGCACAGGCGACATCACCGTGCTGATGTGTGCTTCGCTGTGCATCATCAGCAGAAGCTGATTGACGAGACGCGCAGCACGGCTATTGCTGCGAACAATGCCCGCAAGCAGTTCCTGCTGGCTTTCGCTGATGACCCAGGACTGCAATGCCTCGACGTTGATCCGCATCGCGGCCAGAGGCGTACGCAGTTCGTGAGCGGCATCGGCAATAAACATTTTTTCCCTTTCGGCGCTTTCCCGCACCCTGGCCAGAAAGTCATTAATCGCGTCGACCGTCTGGCGAAGCTCTCTGTGTCTGGGGACGGCTTTTAAAGGCGAGAGATCGTCCGGCGTGCGCAATGAAATTTCATCTACCACCTTGTTCCAGGGGCGCATCGCGATGCGGATGGACAGCCACGCGGGGAACAGAAGAAAAGGGATGCATATCATCAGCGGCATGACGTAGTAGCCGCGCGAGTTCAGATAGATAAAGAAATTCCAGCTACCGGCAGGGGTAAAAAGGGTGACCTCCACGTCGGAGTGCGCGGATTTGAGGGTACGGCTTGTCCATGTATGGTCCTCACTCTGGACATGCTGCATGACCCCCAGACGGCTATTTTTTACCCCCGTTGGCGCACCATCCGAAGAAAAAATAATCTCGTTATTCTTGCGAACAATGAGGTTGATGGACAGCTCCGGGTCTTCACCGCCGCCATAGCCCTCCCGCAGCGCCTTGCTGAACGCTGCCAGCACGGCATTACGCGCCTGCGGGCGATCGTCCATGCTCTCTACCAGGGAAAAAACGGTTTCGTAAGTCTCATTGCCCGTCAGTATGGGAGGACTACGCAGGTCTTCCAGCAAAATGAAGGTTAAAAAGAGACACCAGAGCAACGTAAGCAGCAGCATCTGGGCGACCAGCATTCGCCTGACCAGTGTGGGAAGCCTGAGGTGGTGCCAAAAATTACGCATCAACCTGCCGCCTTCTGAACGGGTACGGTATCAATGACATACCCAACGCCTCTCACCGTTCGCACAAAGCCATCGCCAATTTTTCGCCGCAGGTTACCCATATGCACATCAAGTGCGTTGCTGAGGTTTTCTTTCGTGCCAAATAACCTTTCTTCCAGATACCGTCGCGTAAGCACGCGATCGGCGCGCAGCATTAACGTTTCAAGCAGCGCATATTCGCTTGCCGTCAGCTCAACGTGGCGTGCGCTCACCGTTACGCGACGCGTCGGAATATGAAGCGACAAACCGCGAATTTCTATTGCCTCATTTTCAAAACCGTAACTGCGCCGCGCAAGGGCTCTCACGCGCGCCAGCAGTTCGGCGAGAACAAAAGGTTTGACCAGATAATCGTCTGCGCCTGCATCCAGACCGCACAGGCGGTCCTGTAGCGTGCCTCGCGCCGTCAGGATGATGACGGGGACGCCCTTAAGCTGTTGACGCAGGCGCGTCATCAGGCTCATGCCATCGCCATCGGGCAGCCCCAGGTCTAGCAAAATAAGTTCCGGCACGCAGATCCCAAGCTGATGCAGCGCATCCTCTTTGCGGCGTACCCATATGACATCAAATCCTTGATCTGCAAGGGCGATACGTACGCCATTGCCGAGATCCAGGTCGTCTTCAATTAGTAGAATTTTCACATTGGTAACTGTATCAACAGTGCATGAAGAACAACTGAAGAAAAAACGGTATCAGGAATTCTTCAGGGTTTACAGAACCTTCACTTGCTTCAGCATTTCTTCATTTACGGCTCATAAGAACCTTAAGGTGAGTATTCAGAATGAGCGCTCTGGCGTTTAACACCGCTTGTATCGCAATTATCTGAATCCAAAGGGCTTCTTTAATGAGAAACATCACACTGCGTCATAGTTTCCCCCGTTCACGCATCGGTCGCAGCATGAAAAGCATCTTGCCGGGGGCCGTCCTGGCGTTACTGGCTACCACGGCCCTGGCGGCAGATCAGCGCCAGGGCAACGTGTTAACCCTGGGAGGCGGCGTGGATGTTGCGCCACGCTATTCCGGTTCGGACAAGAGCCGGGTCTCTGCGGCTCAGGTGGTTGATTACGCGATGGCAAATGGTTTTTTTGTCAGCACCACGCGGGGGATCGGCTACGGCAACAGCTTTGGTAACCTGGACTACAACGCAGCGCTGAGCTATCGCGCTGGACGTAAGGATCGCGACGTAAGCAGCGATTCGATCGCCTCCGGCAGCGACGACCTGCGGGGAATGGGTGACATTAAAGGCTCAGCTATCGTTGTGCCAGGGCTGGGGTACAGGGTGACTGACTGGCTGACCGTGCAGTTGCAGGCAGAGGTTCCGGTTTCTGAGAGAGACAATGGTGAGGCTGTGCATTTCGGCATTGCCAGCCCGTTCTATACATCTCCGAAAAATGCGTTAACGCTGGCGCTGACCGGTAGCTGGGGATCCAGTAAGTACGTGCAAACCTATTACGGGGTGAATGCCGCCCAGTCGGCCGCATCGGGTTTTGCCCGACACGATGCCGGATCGGGACTATATGCGTATTCGCTGAACCTGGACTGGACTCATAAGCTCACCTCCCGCTGGAGCCTGCTTGCCGCAGCTGGCGTTACGCAGCTGACGGGAGAGGCTGGCGATAGCCCAATTGTTCAGCGAAAAACGTCTCCTGTGGGAAGTTTGAAGGTGACGTACAGCTTCTGATGGTTAAGAGAGGGGGAAGGCGCGTTTGTGACAAAACCGCACATAACCCCGTTGCAGAAGCCAGAAGTGCATAAAGCCCGCAGGATGGCGTGGCCCGAAGTCGGACCGTTCATCATGCGGGCTTTTTTATCACTGTTGACCCGATAACGCCTGTTCAATCGTACGGGTAACGACGTCCGGCTGGCTGACCATCGATACATGGCTTGCCGCTACCTCCGTGGTGTTGGCGTTGATTTTCTTCGCCATTGCGCGCTCAAGCTCAGGATTGATCATCCGGTCATTTTTGCTGATCACATACCAGCTCGGTTTGTCATGCCAGGCGGCATGCGCGACTTTCTCCCCAAACGCATCGGCCTTAATAGGGCTTTGCGTCGCGGCAATCACGCTGCGCTCAACGTCCTTCACGTCAGGGGCAAAATTCTCGCTGACCGCTTTTGTCGGCAGATATAAATACCCCTCTGACGTTTTAGCGAGGCTGGCGCTCCCTGGCGGAGCAGGATAACTGTCTGCCAGATCTGCGGTCGACTGGCCGGAATCCGGCGCAAAAGCGGCAACGTAAACCAGAGACTTCACCCGCGCATTATTGCCCGCTTCGCTGATTACCGACCCGCCCCAGGAGTGCCCGACCAGCACAACGTCGCCATGAGTCCGGGCGATAGCACGCTGCGTGGCGGCGACATCATCTTTCAGAGACGTGAGCGGAAGTTGTACCGCAATGACCTCGGTATGGTGTTTTTGCAGCCGGGTAATCACCTTATTCCAGCTGCTGCCGTCGGCAAACGCCCCGTGCACCAGCACCACGCTGGCTTTCGTCTCTGCCAGCGCGCTGGTGGAAACCGCCAGCAGCGCCGCTGTTAATACAGACAATGCTTTCATAACAGGCTCCTTAAAAGTGGTGAACCGCGGGGTGTGGCGGCACGGTGAATTCAACGGTTTTATGGTCGATGGGCTTATGCGTCGGGTCGGCAACGATGATGGTTACCTTGTGTTTCCCGGCGGGCAGCCCGACCAGGATCACCGGCTCGCCGCTGGTATCAGCCCAGTGCCAGGGCGCGTCATCCACCACAACGTGAATATGGCCGATACGCGGAGTGACTTTCAGCGCGTCGGGTCCAAATACAGGTTCAATGCGCAGGTTTTCGACGCGGTACTGAATAAAGACTGCACCTTTACTCAGCGGTCCCGCCAGCGGTGGGTCGACGATCAGTTTTGCTGGCGGCTGGGGTTTTTCCTGCGGCGCTACGGCGGCCGGGCCATTAACATCAGCAGCGCTCAGGCCATCTAACGGTGCGGCCAGTGCGCCAGCAAAGGACGTCAGCGCAAATACAGGAAGCAGGAAATATCGACGAATCATCTGTGTCTCTCCTCATCAGTTTATTATGGCGAGGGATACAGAAGACCATTTTTATGTATCGGGGATGTTTGCTTCTGCGGGCGTTTTGTACCGGTTTGTCAGCGTAGCGCTCGGGATACAGTGCGATACAGTTTGTTTGCCTGGGCTGCGCACGAGCGCCACTGCGAACCCCGCAATGACCAGCGTCAGTCCTGCGGAAACCCACATTCCGCCTGTTATACCCAGCGACTTATTCAGCCACGCATACGCAAACGGAGAGGCGGCTGCCATCAGTTGGCCTGGAATAAGCAGCAGCCCCGTGCGGCTGGCATAGCGCTCTGTACTAAACAGTTCCAGGGGTAGCGTCGCTTTGACGATAGTCACCAGCCCGTTAATGGCACCAAAGCCGAACACAAATCCGGCGGCACACCAGGCCAGCATGTCGCTGCTCAGTCCGATGAGAAAACAAAGCGGCATGGCGAGCGCAGTGAAAAGCGTCAGTTTTAGCGGAGTGAGGCGCGCCCCTGCCAGCACCTCCATAAGGCGCGCACCGGTCTGCCCCATTCCCCACAGCATGCCGACGGCGACCGGCAGGCCGAAGCTGGCGATAAATTCGGGAAGGTGTGTAGAGGTGCCGTTAGAGACGAAGGTGATGAGAGCAATGAAGGTTGCATAAAGCCAGCCATTACGCCTGTCAAGAGGGGAAACCTGCGTACATGCTTTGGGCTTGACCGTAAAGCGCTGGCGCGGGAAGCGCCGAAGAAGCAGGGCACTGAGCAGACCGAACAGGGCGTAGATCTTCAGCGCATCCTGCCAACCCATCACGTTCAGTAAGGCGTCTCCCAGCGGCCAAAAGACAGCGGACGCCAGCCCGCCCGCCAGGGTGACACGAGAGATTGTCCTGCGTGCCTGCGGTCCGTATAGGTTCACAAGAGCGGAGAAAAGCGCATCATACAGCGACAGGCGCATCCCGATGCCGGTCAGCAACCAGGCGCCATACCAGCCTGAAAGTGTGGGCGTAAAGGCCATTGACAGACAGCTTACGGCGATCAGCAAGGTCCCGCTCATTACCACCCTTTGTCCACCAAAACGCGCCAGCAGAGGAGCGACAAACGGCGAGACAATAGCCATAACCAGCATGGCCAGCGTCAGGCCGAGATAGATTTCGGGGGACGACCAGCTTCGGTCTGCTGTAATGGCATGAGCAAAGGTTCCCGGCATGTAAAAGGAGATCCCCCAGTTAATGAGTTGATTACATCCCGCAGTGAGCGCAAGACGGCGAGGGAGTGCAGGTGTTTCCATTATTTTTCATTCCGTTAGGCAGTTGTCCCGAGCATACAGGGCGCGGTATTGTGCTGGCAGAGCCGTATCCTTATTCACCCTATAAGAGAAACTTTGCATGACGACGCTCAATCTGGGACACCTCGCCACTTTTCGTCTGGTCGTTCAACGCGGCAGCTTTTCTGCGGCAGCAGATGTAATGGGTATTTCCCAGCCCGCCGTCAGCCTGCAAATACGCCAGCTGGAGCAGTTTCTTCAGACGCGGCTGATCGAACGTACGGGGCGTGGAATCAAAGCCACTGCTGCCGGTGAGGCGCTACGGGTGCACGGTGAACGTCTTGAACTGGCGGTTGAGGAGACAATTCGTTCGGTTAGCGCATTCAATCAGGAAGTGAGCGGCACCATCACGCTTGGCACGGGCGCGACGGCCTGTATTCATCTGCTTCCAGCGCTGTTGCAGCAGCTTCGTGAGGAGTATCCCCTGTTACGGATCGGAGTGACGACGGGAAATACGCCAGATATCGTCAGGGCGATTGAGGAGAATCGGCTGGATATGGGGCTGGTCACGCTACCGGCGAGCGGTCGTACGTTGGCGATTATGCACGCGATGGAGGAAGAGTTTGTCTGGATTGGCGCGCAGGTTCAGCCGGAAGAAGGGGAGCAGTTTACGCCAGACTCTTTATACGCTCAGCCGCTCATTGCGTTTGAGTCGGGCAGCGGTACGCGAACGTTGATTGACGGCTGGTTTGAAGCCCGCGGACTAGCCGTCTCACCGGTTATGCAGCTTGGCAGTATTGAGGCCATCAAACGCATGGCACGTGCAGGGCTGGGCTACAGTATTGTGCCGCGAATGGCGGTGGAGCATGCCGACGACCGGGAGGGATTACGCGTTCAATCGTTAACGCCCGTTCTGCGCCGGCAACTGGCGATAGTGATGCGTCAGGATAAGATCCTCAGCAAAGGGATGACAGTGATTATTCGGCTGTTACAGCGTGAACATGAACGTTAGCGCTCGGGCGAATCCACTACGAGGCCTGATTGCTGCGACTGAATTTTGTCCTGATGGTGATACCAGGCGCCAATGGAGGAATAAACAAAGCGGCCAAAGAAAAACAGGAAACTGATGAGCAGTATGATGCGGGTCATCCGGGTGTTAAATCGATGTCGTTTTCGCATACGCGTAGCCTGACTCACTTTCTTTTCCTGAGTATACCCTTTTGGGCGATACGGCTATTAAGGCACAGCCGCAAGTCTGGGTCAATTCGGCGAAATGTAAAATACCGTCAATGCTTACATTAATTTATGTTATTAAAAACAACGATTTTATTTATCGCATTGATAATTACAGGAAAAATATTCAAAAAAAACGTAAGAAAGGTTTATTCAGATAAATTAATTTGATTTAGGTCAACCGCATCCCGTCGTTGATATTTAAAATCCCTCCTCCACTGTGCTTGCCAGGAATTTTCCGGGCAACGTGTACGTCAGGTTGGATGCCTGTCTTCCTTTACCCTCTGGAGCGCAAGGGTTGTAAACGAGCATCTATGAATATTCACCACATCCTGAAGCAAAATAAAGACCGCTGGTGGGCACTTCCTCTTATTTTACCCGTCGTGTTACTCCCGGTACTAAGTGTGGCTAATACCTTAACGCAGCTGGGCGACGGTATCGTTGCGCTCTATTATCTCCCGCTCTCTTTTCTGCTGGCGCTGATGTTGTTCTTTGGCCTGGAAGCCCTCCCCGGGGTGGTGGTATCGCTATTTTTACGTTATTACCCCTCCGTTGGGTTATTTGAAACCGTGGCTGGCATTCTGCATTTTATCGTTCCTCTGGTGCTCAGCTGGGGCGGTTATCGCGTATTTGCGCCCCGGCGTAATATGACCGCTTACGGTGACATACGCCTGATGGGGCAGCGTATTTTCTGGCAGGTATTTTGTCCGGCAACGCTTTTTCTGGTGCTGTTTCAGTTTGCGGTTTATCTCGGCATTTATGAGAGCCGCCAGAGCCTCGCGGGACTAAATCCCCTCAATATTCGGACACTTATTAACTATCAGGGGCTACTGGTGAGCGGGCTGACGGGCGTGCCGCTAAGCTACCTGCTGATCCGCCTGATACGGCATCCGCGCTATATCAAGGGACTGATGTCCCAGCTCCGCGCGCAAATAGACAAAAAGGTGACGGCCGTTGAGTTTGTGGTGTGGTTTTTAGCCCTGGGCGGGTTGCTGGTCATGCTGCTGCTGCCCATGAATGCAAACAGTTCCATTTTCAGTACCAACTACACCTTGTCCCTGCTGATGCCCGTGATGCTCTGGGGGGCGATGCGCTTTGGCTACAAGCTGATGTCACTCATCTGGACGCCGGTCCTGCTGGTGTCGATTCACTTTTTTTATCACTACATTCCGGTGCAAGAGGGGTATGGCATTCAGCTGGCGATCACCTCATCCAGCTATCTGGTCTTTTCCTTCGTTGTGACGTACATGTCGATGCTGGCGACACGCCAGCGCGCCATCAATATTCGCTCCCGCAGTCAGGCTTTTCTCGATCCGGTGGTGCATATGCCCAACCTGCGGGCGCTGTCGCGCGAGCTGGCCAGTCATCCGTGGTCAGCGCTCTGTTTACTGCGCGTGCCCGAGCTGGAGGTACTGGGACGCAATTACGGCGTGATGCTGCGGATCCAGTATAAACAGCAGCTGGCGCAATGGATAAACGGCACTCTACAGCCCAATGAGCGAGTCTATCACCTCACCGGGTATGACATGGCGGTGCGTCTGGATGCGGAGTCGCATCAACAGCGCATTGAGACGCTGGACGAGCATATCAAGCAGTTCGTTTTTGTCTGGGATGGTATGCCGGTACAGCCTCAGGTCGGCATAAGCTATTGCTATGTGCGCTCACCCGTCAATCACCTCTATCTGGTGCTGGGGGAGCTGGGCATCGTGGCCGATCTCTCCCTTTCTACCAACCACCCGGAAAATCTTCAGCAGCGCGGGGCTGTTCACTTGCAGCGTAGCCTGAAAGATAAGGTCGCGATGATGAGCCGTTTACAGGCCGCGCTGGAGCAGGACGCTTTTACCCTGCTGGTTCAACCCGTTCGCGGGCTGCGCGGCGATTGTTATCACGAGGTGCTGCTGCGAATGCGTGATGATAATGGGGCGCTGATCTTTCCCGAACAGTTCCTGCCCATAGCACAGGAGTTTGGTTTATCGTCGCGTGTCGATTTATGGGTACTGGAGCGTACGTTGAGTTTCCTGGCACAGCACCGCCAGCGGTTGCCGGGCCAGCGCTTTGCGATCAACCTCGCACCTTCTACCGTCTACCGGGCGCAGTTCCCGCTTGAAGTGAGCCGCCTGTTAGCTAAATACGCCGTTGAAGCATGGCAGTTGATCTTTGAAGTGACCGAAAGCAGCGCCTTTGGTCATGCGGATCTGGCGGCGTCTACCCTCAGGAAATTACAAAAAATGGGCATCCGGATCGCCATTGATGATTTTGGCACCGGCTACGCCAGCTATGCGCGGTTAAAAAGCGTGGACGCCGACATCCTCAAAATCGACGGCGGTTTTATTCGCAATATTGTCAGCAACAGCCTGGATTACCAGATTGTGGCTTCTATTTGCCATCTGGCCCGGATGAAGAAAATGCTGGTGGTGGCGGAATATGTGGAAACAGAAGAGATACGTAGCGCGGTGCACGCGCTAGGTATCGATTATGTGCAGGGTTATTTGATTGGGTTGCCGGCTGAGCTTGATACGTTGCTCGACACGGAGCCTTCTCAGGAGAGCGCCTGAGCCGTTACGCTGCCGCCTCAGAACTCTCTTCTTCAATCTTCAACAGCCAGCCGGTGACCGCTTCCCAGTACTGCTGCTCTTTTTCCAGATCCAGCAGTACCAGCGCGTTCTGGCTGAACCAGTCGTGCGGGAAGCTCAGCGTCCAGTGATAGTCATCCGTTTTTAGCTTCAGCGTCGGCGGCGTGGTGGTCGCCTGTCGCTGATTATTGAGCAATACGCCCAGGCGCAACAGCTGAATGAGCGGCAGGAACTGCTTTTTCTTAAACAACGTAAAGCGCGGCAGATCGTCGAGCTTGATGGCCTTGCGGTGATAGCGGACCAGCGTCGCCATCATGGTTTGCTGCTCCTGGTTGAAGCCAGGCAGATCGCTGTTTTGCAGAATATAGGCTGAATGGCGATGCATTCCGCTGTGGTTAATGTTCAGCCCCACCTCGTGCAGCATGGCGGCCCATTTTAACAGTGCGGCCAGCTGCGGATGCGCCAGCTTAGGATTTTGCTCCTCCCACTGCTCGTACATCTGCACCGTGGTTTCGAGAACGCGCTTCGCCTGTTCACGGTCGATGTTGTACTGGTTGGCCAGGCTCTGCGCGGTACGGCTGCGAATATCCTGATGACGGAAACGTCCTTCCATCTCATACAGCACGCCTTCACGCAGGGCGCCGTCAGAGAGGCGCAGCTCTTTGATCGCCAGCGCGTCAAACACGCCGCAGAGGATCGCCAGCCCCGGTACGAACACGGCTTTACGTTCGTCGGACAGACCCGGCAAACTCAGGGCGTCGAAGCTCTTATGCTTAAGCACCTCTTCGGTGAGTTTCACCAGGCGCTCAGGCGTAATAAACCCGTCTTTTTCACCCATCGCCAGCAGCACTTCATGGGCCGCTTTAATCGACCCTGATGCGCCCAGCGCCACGTTCCAGCCCTGAATACGGTATTGCCAGGCCAGATTTTCCAGTTTTTGTACGGCGGCCATGCGCGCGCGCTGGAAGTTTTCGCGGGTGATGACGCCGCCCGGGAAATACATCTGCGCGAAGCTGACGCAGCCCATACGGCGGCTTTCCACCAGACGCGGCTCGAAGTCTTCGCCAATCACCAGTTCCGTGGAGCCACCGCCGATATCAATCACCAGCTTGCGGCCTTTTTCCGGCTGCGTATGCTCCACGCCCATAAAAATCAGGCGCGCTTCTTCGTTACCCGAGATGATCTCAATCGGGTAGGGGATAACCTTTTCCGCGCGCTTAAGAAATTCCGGCGCGTTCAGCGCCTGGCGTAGCGTATGCGTTCCAACGATGCAGACGCTGGACGGTGAAAAGCCTTGCAGACGTTCTGCGAACAGCGACAGGCAGTTCAGCCCGCGCTCCATAGCCTCTTCGCTCAGCATGTTACGCGCGTCGAGACCATCGGCCAGATGCACACGCTGCTTCAAACGACCGATGATCTGCATCGCGCCATCCACCTCGCGGGCGATGACCATATGGAAACTGTTTGAGCCAAGATCGACCGCAGCGAACTCCTGCGGGCGTGGGGTATTATCGTTTATTGGCATAGGTTAATCGGGTTGCTCAAGTGATTTAATGTAATCGTAAATCGCCAGCTGCGAGCGCACTTTACGGCGATTGCCGCGCGGTACATAGCGATTACTGAGTTCTTTGTCGATATAACGTGCTTTCACCGTATCGCTGAACAGGATCTCGATAATGTCCAGGATACGCTGCTTCAGGCGAGGATCCAGCAGCGGTGCCGCCACTTCAATACGGTAATCAATGTTACGCGTCATCCAGTCGGCGGACGAGAGGTATACGCGCTTATCACCGGCGTTATCGAAAATATAGACGCGATCGTGTTCAAGATAGCGATCCACAATGCTGATCACGCGGATGTTATCGCTAATGCCTTCCAGTTCCGGAATGAGCGAGCACATGCCGCGAATGAGCAGATTTACCGGAACGCCAGAACTGGAGGCCGCGTACAGGCGGTCCACCAGCCCTTTATCCACCAGATTGTTGAGCTTCAGCGTAATGCCGGACGACAAGCCGTTCTGCGCATTGGCAATCTCTTTGTCGATCATATCGTACAGCAGGCGCCGTGAGTTCTGCGGTGACACCAGCAGATAATCGAAGCTCACCGGGCGGTACGGGTTCTCAATGAAGTTGAACACCCGACGCACTTCGTTGGTGATGCGGGCATCGGCAGTCAGCAGCGAATAGTCGGTGTAGATTCTCGCGGTTTTCTCGTTAAAGTTCCCGGTACCAATATGGGCGTAGCGCACCACCTCGTCACCCTCTTTACGGGAGATCAGGAACAACTTGGCGTGAATTTTCAGCCCCGGCGCGGAGAAGATGACGTGCACGCCCGCTTCCGTCAGTCGGCGTGCCCAGTGGATGTTGGCCTCTTCGTCGAAGCGAGCCTGGAGCTCAACTACCACGGTCACTTTCTTGCCGTTGTGCGCCGCGTGGATCATCGCATCGATGATGCGGGAATCTTTCGCCACGCGATAAATATTGATTTTAATCGCCAGCACGTTCGGATCGAATGAGGCCTGACGCAGCAATTCCAGCACGTGCTCAAAGGTATGATACGGATAGTAGAGCAGTACATCCCGTTCGCGGATGGCGTCGAACCCGTTGCGGAACTTATCGAACCAGATATGGCGCAGGCGCGGCAGCGGTTTGTTCACCAGATTGGCTTTGCCGACGTTCGGGAAGCCAATGAAATCTTTAAAGTTGTGGTAACGCCCGCCGGGAATAATGGAGTCGTAGCGGGAGATGGTCAGCTTATCGCGCAGCATCTCCACCATTGCGTCCGGCATATCACGCTGATAGACAAACCGCACTGGCTCCGCCGTCAGGCGCTGCTTGAGGCTGGAAGACATCAGCTCCATCAGGCTGGCCTCCATCTCATGCACCAGATCGTACTCGGCGTCACGGGTCATCTTCATCGAGTAGGCGTTGAGCGCGTCGTAATCGAAGAAGCCTTTGAAGATATCGTCCAGGCAGTAGCGCAGGATGTTATCCAGCAGGATCATCGGCTTACGTCGGCGCGGGGTTTCCGGCGGCAGGTTTACAAAGCGTGGGACTTTATCAGACGGTATTTCCAGCAGCGCGTAGTTAATGGTCTCACCACGAATGATTTCTACCGCCAGATAGGTGTAGTCATCTTTCAGGAACTGCACCAGATCGGTTTCACGGTTGATCAGAATCGGGGTGATATGCTGGCGCAGATAATGTTTAAAATAGTGGCGCAGCCAGTTTTGCTGATTCGCGGAGAGCTGGCGCTCGTTGATCAGGAAGATTTGGTTGCGTGCCATTTCCAGCAGCAGCTCGTTATAGAGGCCATCAAATTCCTGATCGGCTTTCATGACGCGAGACTGGATTTTTCCAAGCAGATGTCGCGAGTGGGAGTTTAAGCCCTGTTCTTCGCTGATGATGATTCGGCGTTTCAGTTCGGCGAAGCGAACCTTGTAGAACTCATCCAGATTGTTGGAATAGATGCCTAAAAAACGCATACGTTCAATCAGCGGGTTGGTTTTATCGGCCGCTTCCTGAAGTACACGTTCGTTGAATGCTAACCAGCTTAGCTCTTTCTCGATGTATAACTTTTCCTGACCCATTACAGCTCACACTCCAGTTCAATCACAGGACGTGGTAAATCCGTCTCGTCCTTATTATGGCGAGCATTTCCACGATATGTCCAACAGTGCCAGAAAAGTATGACAGTTATTTTTTTATTGGGGAATTTAGAGGGTTGGGGGAGGGGATGTCGGGTGGCGCTGCGCTTACCACGACCTACGGGACCGTAGGCCCGTGCAAGCGAAGCGCCGCCGGGCAATTCAAACAGACTACTCTTCGGCAGCATAACCCTGCGGGGGCAACTTCACTCCGTCCAGCCAGGCTGCGCCGTCGCGCATCTCAAGACGGCCGTCAACAAACCAGCTTACCACCAGCGGATAAATGGCGTGTTCCTGAGCCTGTACACGTTCGGTCACGTCGTCTTCGTTGTCACCGTCAAAGACCGGTACTTTTGCCTGCAAAATGACCGGACCGCCGTCCAGCTCGTCGGTAACGAAATGCACGGAGGTACCATGCTCCTCATCGCCGTTCTCCAGCACCTGACGATGGGTGTGCAGACCGGGGTATTTTGGTAGCAGGGAAGGGTGGATATTGAGCAGTCGTCCGGCGTAGTGTGCAACAAAAGCCGGGCTCAGGATGCGCATGTAGCCTGCCAGCACCACCACGTCAGGCGCGTAGGCGTCAATCTCCTGCACCAGCTCACGGTCAAAGGCTTCACGCCCGGCGAACTGGCTGGCTTCCAGCGCGTGCGCAGGAATGTTCGCTTCCCGCGCGCGCTCAAGGCCGAATGCATCGGCCTTGTTGCTGAATACTGCCCGAATGGTGCCATTGATTTTCTTCTGTTTGCAGGCGTCTATGATTGCCTGCAAATTGCTTCCGTTGCCGGAAATGAGCACCACGATGTTTTTCATTCAATGACCACACGCTGTTCGGAATCGGAAGCTTTAATCGTACCGATTTTCCACGCGTTTTCACCTTTTTCTGTCAGCAGCTTAATCGCTTTATCCGCTTCGCTGGCGGGCAGGGCGATAACCATGCCCACGCCGCAGTTAAAGGTGCGGTACATTTCATGCTCGCTCACGTTGCCTGCGGTTTGCAGCCAGTTGAAGACGGACGGCCACTGCCATGAGGAGGCGTCGATCACCGCCTGGGTATTATCCGGCAGCACGCGCGGAATGTTTTCCCAGAAGCCGCCGCCGGTAAGGTGAGCGATGGCGTGCACGTCAACGTTCTCAATCAGCTCCAGCACGTTTTTCACGTAGATGCGGGTCGGGGCCAGCAGGTGATCGGCCAGCGGTTTGCCGTCCAGCTCGGTGGTCAGCGGGTCGCAACCGCTCACTTCGAGGATCTTACGCACCAGAGAGTAGCCGTTGGAGTGCGGACCGCTGGAGGCCAGCGCAACCAGCACATCGCCGTCAGCCACTTTGCTGCCGTCGATAATTTCTGATTTTTCTACCACGCCGACGCAGAAGCCTGCGACGTCATAATCTTCACCGTGATACATGCCAGGCATTTCTGCGGTTTCACCGCCGACCAGCGCACAGCCGGATTGCAGGCAGCCTTCGGCGATACCGTTAATGACGCTGGCTGCGGTATCCACGTCCAGCTTGCCGGTCGCGTAGTAATCCAGGAAGAACAGCGGCTCAGCGCCCTGTACCACCAGGTCGTTGACGCACATCGCCACCAGATCGATACCAATCGTATCGTGACGCTTAAGATCCATCGCCAGGCGCAGTTTTGTACCGACACCATCCGTACCCGAGACCAGCACAGGTTCACGATATTTTTGCGGCAGCGCGCACAGTGCGCCGAATCCACCCAGGCCACCCATCACTTCCGGGCGGCGGGTTTTTTTCACCACACCTTTGATTCGGTCAACCAGCGCATTACCTGCGTCAATATCAACACCGGCATCTTTGTAGCTGAGAGAAGTTTTGTTGGTCACGGCTTAAATCCCCACGCGATTGCATAGCTAGTAAGAAAAATCGGCGCAATTCTAACAGTCCAGGCAAACGTTTGCGAGCCTATTCTCGGCGTGGGGATCTTTTTTTCTGTGCGGCCTGTACAGGGCAACAAACTTGACTCTGTTCACGAAAATGAAACCGGTTTCGGCGATCTGCTTGCAACGGCAATCCCCTTTGCACATCATCAAACTGAAACCGGTTTCTGTAACTGTTTTTGCAGAAAATAACGCAGAATGAGGGATAGCGAATGTCAGGATTTAAAGCAGGTTTTCTGTGGGGTGGGGCCGTTGCGGCGCACCAGCTTGAAGGCGGCTGGAAAGAGGGCGGCAAGGGCGTGAGCGTTGCCGATGTCATGACGGCAGGTGCCCATGGGGTACCGCGTGAAATCACCAACGGCGTGATGGAGGGGAAAAATTACCCAAACCACGAAGCCATCGACTTCTATCACCGCTATAAAGAAGACATCAAACTCTTTGCCGAAATGGGGTTCAAATGCTTTCGCACCTCCATCGCCTGGACGCGTATCTTCCCGAAAGGCGACGAGCTGGAGCCGAACGAAGCGGGACTCCAATTCTATGACGATCTGTTCGACGAGTGCCTGAAGCACGGCATCGAGCCGGTGATCACGCTTTCCCACTTCGAGATGCCTTTCCACCTGGTGACGGAATACGGCGGCTGGCGCAACCGTAAGCTGATCGACTTCTTTGTCCGCTTCGCGAAGGTCGTTTTTGAGCGCTACCAGCATAAAGTGAAGTACTGGATGACCTTTAACGAGATCAACAACCAGGCCAACTTCCACGAAGACTTTGCGCCGTTTACCAACTCCGGGCTGAAATATGCGCCGGGAGAAGATCGCGAGCCGGTGATGTTCCAGGCGGCGCACTATGAGCTGGTGGCCAGTGCTCTGGCGGTGAAGGCGGGGCGCGAGATCAACCCGTCACTGCAAATCGGCTGCATGATTGCCATGTGCCCCATCTATCCGCTGACCTGTGCCCCGGACGACATGATGATGGCGATGAACGCCATGCATCGCCGCTACTGGTTCACCGACGTTCACGTGCGCGGCAAGTATCCGCAGCATCTGCTCAACTACTTTGAACGTCGCGGCTTCGCGCTGGATATTACCGAAGAAGATAAAGTGGCGCTGACGCAGGGCTGCGTGGATTACATCGGGTTCAGCTACTACATGTCTTTCGCTACCAAAGCGACGGCGGATAATCCGACGCTGGATTACGACGAGAGCAAGAGCCTGGTTTCTAACCCGTACGTGCAGAAATCGGACTGGGGCTGGCAGATCGATCCTGTCGGGCTGCGCTACTCCCTGAACTGGTTCTGGGATCACTATCAGCTGCCGCTGTTTATTGTGGAAAACGGTTTTGGCGCGATCGACGTGCAGGAGAGCGACGGCACGGTGAACGACCAGTACCGCATCGACTACCTTTCCGCCCACATCCGCGAGATGAAAAAAGCGGTGGTGGAAGACGGCGTGGATCTGATGGGCTACACGCCGTGGGGCTGTATCGACCTGGTCTCTGCCGGCACCGGCGAGATGAAGAAACGCTACGGCTTTATCTTTGTCGATAAAGATAACGAAGGTAACGGTACGCTGAACCGCAGCAAGAAGAAATCGTTCGACTGGTATAAGCCGGTGATTGCCAGCAACGGAGAGCAGCTATAATTGCCCGGTGGCGCTGCGCTTACCGGGCCTACGGGATGTCCAGGCCGGGTAAGCGTTAGCGCCACCCGGCAGAATCCCGCCCCCAAGCCGGAGCCTCGCCTCCGGCTTTTTTGTTTTTGATTGATGTATGTCAAGCAAGATGGGTATGGCGCAATCCGAAAAAAGCGGTATAATCCCGCGATTTTTTTGCGGATGCCACCTCAGAGGAGAAAGAGAATGAAGATTGTGGAAGTGAAACACCCACTCGTTAAACACAAGTTGGGCCTGATGCGTGAGCATGACATCAGCACGAAGCGTTTTCGCGAACTGGCTTCTGAAGTGGGTAGCCTGCTGACCTACGAAGCGACCTCTGATCTGGAAACGGAAAAAGTGACCATCGAAGGCTGGAACGGCCCGGTACAGGTTGAGCAGATCAAAGGTAAAAAAATTACCGTGGTGCCAATCCTGCGTGCGGGTCTGGGCATGATGGAAGGCGTGCTGGAGCACGTCCCAAGCGCGCGTATCAGCGTGGTGGGTATCTACCGTAACGAAGAGACGCTTGAGCCGGTCCCGTACTTCCAGAAGCTGGTCTCTAACATTGATGAGCGTATGGCGCTGGTGGTTGACCCGATGCTCGCGACCGGCGGTTCGATGATCGCCACCATCGACCTGCTGAAAAAAGCGGGATGCAGCAGCATCAAAGTGCTGGTACTGGTTGCGGCGCCGGAAGGTATCGCGGCGCTGGAAAAAGCGCACCCGGACGTTGAACTCTATACCGCGTCTGTCGACCAGGGACTGAACGAGCACGGGTACATCATCCCGGGGCTCGGCGATGCCGGCGATAAGATTTTTGGTACTAAATAATCGAATAACGATAAAGAAGCCGACTTTGATAGTCGGCTTTTTTTTGAATAAAAACCAACAATGACACTCAGAGGAAAACACTATGACGCGCCGTGCTATCGGGGTGAGTGAAAGACCGCCGCTTTTACAGACAATCCCGCTTAGTTTGCAGCACCTGTTCGCCATGTTTGGCGCAACCGTGCTGGTGCCAATCCTGTTTCACATTAACCCGGCTACCGTGCTGCTGTTTAACGGCATCGGTACGCTGCTTTACCTCTTCATCTGTAAAGGCAAAATCCCGGCCTATCTCGGGTCGAGCTTCGCGTTTATCTCCCCGGTACTGCTGTTGCTGCCGCTGGGTTATGAGGTCGCGCTGGGCGGCTTCATCATGTGCGGCGTGCTGTTCTGCCTGGTCTCCTTCATCGTGAAGAAAGCCGGTACCGGCTGGCTGGACGTGATGTTCCCGCCTGCGGCAATGGGGGCCATCGTTGCCGTCATCGGCCTGGAGCTGGCGGGCGTGGCGGCGAACATGGCTGGGCTGCTGCCTGCGGACGGTCAGTCACCGGATTCTAAAACCATTATTATTTCGCTGGTGACGCTGGGCGTGACGGTATTCGGTTCCGTCCTCTTCCGCGGCTTTATGGCGATTATCCCGATCCTGATCGGCGTGCTGGCGGGTTACGCGCTCTCCTTCGTGATGGGCGTTGTGGATACCACCCCGATTGCCGAGGCGCACTGGTTCGCGCTGCCAACCTTCTACACCCCGCGCTTTGAATGGTTCGCCATTTTCACCATTCTTCCTGCTGCGCTGGTGGTGATTGCTGAGCACGTCGGCCACCTGGTGGTGACGGCGAACATCGTGAAGCGCGACCTGATCCGCGACCCGGGCCTGCATCGCTCCATGTTTGCCAACGGTTTCTCCACCATCATCTCTGGTTTCTTCGGCTCCACGCCAAACACGACTTACGGTGAGAATATCGGCGTAATGGCGATCACCCGCGTCTACAGCACCTGGGTTATCGGCGGCGCGGCGATCATCGCCATTCTGCTCTCCTGCGTTGGTAAACTGGCGGCAGCGATCCAGATTATCCCGGTGCCGGTGATGGGTGGCGTTTCTCTGCTGCTGTACGGGGTGATCGGTGCCTCCGGTATTCGCGTGCTGATTGAATCCAAAGTGGATTACAGCAAGGCGCAGAACCTGATCCTGACCTCCGTTATCCTGATTATCGGCGTGAGCGGCGCGAAGGTGCACATCGGCGCGGCAGAGCTGAAGGGGATGGCGCTGGCGACCATCGTCGGCGTCGGCCTGAGCCTGATTTTCAAGCTGATCTCGGTGATCCGCCCGGAAGAGGTAGTGCTGGACGCGGACGAAAGCGAAAAAGCGCCACATTGATCGTCATGCCGGGCGAAGGATCGCCCGGTTCTCTCCTTGCAGGTTCCGTGTTAAACTCCATTCCGATTTTATGTAAGATCTCTGGTTGAGGTATTTCTGAACGGACCGGCACAGCTCTCTCTGCCACTTTATCTCCCTGACGATGAAACTTTCGCGAGTTTCTGGCCGGGTGATAACCCCTCTTTACTGGCTGCACTGCAAAACGTGCTGCGCCAGGAACACAGCGGATACATCTATATCTGGTCACGCGAAGGCGCGGGACGCAGCCACCTGCTTCATGCCGCCTGTGCGGAGCTTTCTGCGCGCGGTGACGCGGTAGGCTATGTGCCGCTGGATAAACGCACCTGGTTTGTGCCTGAGGTGCTGGAGGGCATGGAACATCTCTCCCTGGTCTGCATTGATAATATCGAATGCGTGGCGGGGGACGAACCGTGGGAAATGGCGATCTTTAACCTCTACAACCGCATTCTGGAGTCGGGCAAAACCCGGCTGCTGATCACCGGCGATCGTCCGCCGCGCCAGCTCAATCTGGGGCTGCCGGATCTGGCGTCTCGTCTGGACTGGGGGCAAATCTACAAGCTGCAACCGCTGTCGGATGAAGACAAACTCCAGGCACTTCAGTTGCGCGCCAGACTGCGCGGATTTGAACTGCCGGAAGACGTAGGGCGCTTCCTGCTCAAGCGTCTGGATCGGGAGATGCGCACGCTCTTTGATACGCTCGATCAGCTCGATCGCGCCTCCATCACCGCCCAGCGCAAGCTGACCATTCCGTTTGTGAAAGATATTCTTAAGCTTTGAGTTTTTTGCCCGGTGGCGCTGCGCTTACCAGGCCTACGAAAACCCGTCATACCTTGCAGGCCGGGTAAGGCGCAGCCGCCACCCGGCTAAAGATCCCCCAACAAGTGCTCCACCAGCAGCGGAATCGGTCTTCCCGACGCCACGCTCCGTCCGTTTTCTCGCCACAGCGCCGTCCCGCTGATATCCAGATGCGCCCACGGAATAGTCGGCGGGCAGAAATGGTGCAGCAGCCACGCCGCCGAGGCGCTGATCGCCGCATTGTTGGTCGGCGTGTTGCACAGATCGGCAATCGCGCTGTCGGTTTGCTTTCTCAGCCTCGCATCCAGCGGCAGGGACCACACCTCGTCGCCGCTCCGTTTGCCCGCGAGCGTCAGTGCCTGACGCAACGGCTCATCCTGGGTCATCAGCCCGCTCAGCTCATACCCCAGCGCTTTCACCACCGCTCCGGTTAAGGTCGCCATATCAATAATATAATGCGCCTGCGGATGGCGCTGACTCGCCCAGGCGATAGCGTCTGCCAGCACCAGCCGGCCCTCGGCATCGGTGTTGTTGATTTCCACCGTAATGCCGTTGCAGGCTGTTGCCACCGTGCCGGGCTGCATGGCGTCGGGGCCGATGGCGTTTTCCGCCAGCGCCAGCACGCCCATGATGCGCACGGGTAATTTCAGCTCCGCAACGGTCAGCATCAGCCCGAGCACGTTAGCCGCGCCGCACATGTCATATTTCATGGTGTACATGCCCGCGCCTTCCTTCAGCCACAGGCCGCCGGTGTCAAAGGTAATGCCTTTTCCCACGAAGCAGCGCACCGGGCCATCAGACACGCCGTTATAGTGAATAGCCAGCAGGCGAGGCGGGCAGGTCGCCCCTTTGCCAACGGCGTGCAGTAGCCCCATCCCCTGCTCAACAATTTGCTTTTCATCCAACACCTCGCAGCGCAGAGCAGGGCTGGCGGCACACAGTTTTTGCGCCTCTTCCACCACAAACTGCGGCGTACAGCGGTCGGATGGCATATCCGCCAGACGTCGTGCCGCAACCATGCCGAGCGCAATGGCCTGCTGCTGGCGGAAGGTCGTCTCCAGCTTCGCCTGCTGTTCCGGCAGGCAGAGGGCAGTGATGCAGGTAAGGCGCAGCGCTTCGTCCGTCTTCTTCAGCTTCAGGTCACTGAGCCTGTGCGCCTGATTAAAGAGAAAACGCAGTACCTGCGCCAGCACCACATCGTCGATATCCGTCACGTCCAGCACGAGTTCGGCGCTGGCGGGGGCGGTAAGCAGCGGTCGCAGGGCCGTGATCAACCCTTCGGTCAGGGCGTCATGCCAGAGCGCATCCGGCAACAGAGTGATGCGGGCAAACGGCGCGCAGCCAAAGCGCGCGTCCGCGACGGTGCTCTGCTGGCGCATTTCAGCGATAAGAGCGCTATCCGGTAACAGGGAACTGTCAGCGCGCGCAATCAAATGGCTCTGCGGCTTCGCGTCTGATAGTGCGTTGATAAACTGGTACGTGATCATCATAACTCCTCAATCGGTGCGCGGATCCGCGCGGCATAGGCCTGCATCCACTCCTCATCTACCGCGTGATAGTGCGTTTTCTCCCGCAGGCGTTCAGTACGGAAAACGGTGAGGGGCTGGCGAGCCGTCGCCACCACGAACGAGAAGGTTTTGATGTTGGTCGCGGCGCCAAATTCTCCTTTGCTGTTCATGCACACCACGGAGAGATCGCCCGCGCGACCGAAGCGCGACATCAGTTTCTCTTCCAGTTCGAACACGACCGAATCCGCCGCCTGCTGCGGCGTCATGCCTTGCGCCATCCGGCGAACGATTTCGTAGCTGGTACAGCCCTTCATCAGATCTTCACCGACGCCCGTGGCGGTGGCCGCGCCGGTTTCGCTGTCGCAGTAAAAGCCGGAGCCGATGATGGGTGAGTCACCGAGGCGACCGCGTTTTTTCATAAACAGGCCGCTGGTGGAAGTGGCGACGCTCATCGAGCCCTGTTTATCGAGGCCGATGATGCCGACGGTGTCATGTCCGTCGTAGGGGCTTAACCCCTTATCCAGCGTTTCGCGGCAGCGCTTACGGTAGTGTTGCATGGCGCGATCCGTGAGCATGGTTTTATCGGCAAAGCCCTGACTCAGCGCCCATTCGCGCGCGCCCTGGCCGACCAGCAGGCTGTTATAGCGCTGGCGGCTGAGCGCGTGCGCCACGCGCACTGGGTTGGCGATATCCACCAGATTCCCCACGGCGCCGAACGCCAGCGTGTCGCCGTCCATATAGGCCGCGTCCAGCTCTACCTCGCCGTTTTCGGTGGGCAGCCCGCCGTAGCCGACGGATTTATAAAACGGAAAGTCCTCGACGGCGGCGACGGCATCCACTACCGCCGCAGCGACAGGTTTGCCCGCAGCCAGGGCAGACGCGGATTCCGTTACCCCTTCAAGCGCCATTCGCCAGGTTGCGATAATTCCCCACATGCTTTACTCCTGTTTTGCAAGGGTGGTGTCGGTTTGCGTAACGCTGGCTATTTCCGCCGCGCGGTACTGTTTATCCAGGATACGCATGAAAGGCAGGTAGAGCATGGCACCAATCAGCAGGTTGATCAGCTGCATCACGCTGCCGCTCAGGTGCCCGGTAACAATAAAGCCGCTGATGACCGGCGGCAGCGTCCAGGGGATAAACACCCCGGTGGTGACGGCGACCGCACCAATTTTCATCGCCAAATACTGCACGGTGACCAGCACCAGCGGCACCAGATTGAACGGGATGAGCATGATCGGGTTCATGATCACCGGCAGGCCAAACAGGATCGGTTCGTTGATGTTAAACACCGAGGCACCCGCACCGAGGCGCGCCACTTCGCGCATGTTTTTGCTGCGGGCGAAAATCAGCATCGCAATCACCAGCGACAGCGTGGCGCCCGCGCCGCCCATCCAGATCATGTCAAAAAACTGTTCGGTGATGATGTGCGGCGGCGTCGTTCCCGCCTGAATCGCGGCGATGTTGTCGGTCTGGTTCTCCATCCACAGCGGACGAATAATCCCGTTGATCATCGAACCTGAGTTAATGCCCACTGACCACAGAATGGTGATGCTGAATACGGTCATCAGCGCCCCGAAATAAGAGGTGCCGTAGTGGCGCACCGGGGTGGCAACCACTTCATAAATAAACTGGTGGATGGTGTGGTAGTGGGTGTTTTCAAAGATGATGCGGATAAGCAGCACCAGAATCATCACCAGCAGGGCCGGGATCAGGGCCGCGAACGACTCCTGCACCGCAGGAGGCACGCCGTCCGGCATTTTGATGACCAGCTTTTTGCGCTTCAGCCAGCAGAACAGTTCCGTCCACAGCAGGGAACCGATCATCGCCACGAACAGCCCTTTGCTGCCAATCCACTCCACCGGCATCACGGTAATGCCGCCGTTTTCCGCCACTTTGATAAAGGGCGTCAGGATCAGAAACGCGACCAGCGCCAGGATGCCGCAGGAGATGCGGTCCTCGCCATAATGCTCAGCCAGGCGGTAGGCCACCAGGAAGCTGATAAACAGCGACATGGTTGAGAACACCGCGTTAAACGGGATCTCTATAATCGCACTCCAGCTCTCACCAAAGGCCTGAGACATAAACTGCTGATAGGCCTGATTCGGGAAGGAGGAGATCACCAGCAGGATGGAGCCGACGATGATAAACGGCATGAATGAAACGTAGGCCCCACGAATGGCCCCAAGATGACGCTGCTGGGCCGTTTTCGCCGCCAGCGGCATCAGTTTTGCTTCAAGAAATCCCAGAACATTGTTCATTGTGAACTCCGTACAAGATTGAGAGGTGTTGTTTATGTTATGTCTGTGGATTATCAGTGAAGCGCGGCGAGCGAAAGGTGAAATCGGTCACAAAGCATTCGCTGCTCTGATATAAATCTCATAAGATTAGTTGCGGAGAGAGACGCGATGGAAATCAAACTGCATGCCAACGCCACCACCACACCGCGTATCCGTCGTTATCTTCAGCAGTCAGATAAAAGCGACAGAGAGCTTGCCGTTGAGTTGGGTATCTCGGTCACCACCGTCAGGCGCTGGCGCAACCGCGACCAGGTTTCGGATAACCACACCACGCCAAAAGTGATACATAAAGCGTTGAGACAAGAGCAGGCAGCACTGATAAATGCTCTGCGTGATATCACCGGTGCACCGCTGGATGAACTGCTGCTGCTGGTGAATGACGGACTCGGGATCGCCGTTTCCCGCGCGACCCTGAACCGCTACCTCAAACCGGCTTCGGTAAGACAAAAGGGGGCGTCGTTGCAGGGCAAAAAGGCGCTGAAGGCCGGTATCATGCCGCAGAAGCTACTTCTGCATCATCAGCCGCTATCGCTGCATATGGACGACGGTGGGGAGCAACACCTGCTCTGGGCGCGTGAACCCGTTAGCGGCTGGTGCTACGCCCGGCTTTATGCCGGTGTCTCGCCGCAGTTGCTGACCCGCTGGACGAACGAGGTGCTGGCTGCCTGTCCGGCTGATATTCAATCTGTTGAGACTTTTGGGCTGGCAGTGAACTTGCCGGAGCATAACGTCACCGTAAAAGTGCATTCACAGTATTATCTTGCCCTTCAGGCCACCGTGCCGTTACGTGAGATCATTCCGCGGGTGAACAGTGAACCGGCGGAAGCGCTGTTGATCCAACTGTGTGAGTTTTACAACCGGGGAAAAGCGCAGAAAAAGCTGGGAGAGCGTACGCCGCAGGCGTTTCTGGAAGCGCTGCGGCGTAACGATTAGACGATCCCGAGCACGTCTTCCGGCGGACGGCCGATACGCGCCTTGCCGTTCGCCACCACAATCGGGCGCTCAATCAGCTTTGGATTGTCGACCATCGCCTGAATCAGCCGATCTTCTGTGAGACTGGTATCGTTCAGATTAAGCGACTTATACAGATCTTCTTTCTGACGCATCAGGTCGCGTGCGCTGCCCATGTTAAGCATCTTCAGCAGCTGGCGGATCGTCTGCGCATCCGGCGGCGTCTCCAGATACAACACCACTTCCGGATCGATGCCGTTAGACTTCAGCAGATTCAGCGTCTCGCGGCTCTTGGAGCAGCGAGGGTTATGGTAAATTTTTACCGCGTCTGTCATGACTTCTCCTTTATTACATCTTCTCGTACGGCTTAAAGCGTTGTTGCAGGCCGCGCAGCTGGTCGATTCGCGCATCGTAGCGGGCCTGTTGCAGGCTGCCAAGCTTCACCTGTGAGCTGGCGCTGCTCAACAGGGAAATGGCCTGATCGAGGCGACCCGCCAGCGCCAGGCCTTCCGCACGCGCGGCCAGCTCCTGATCGCGGTTACCCAGTTGCCCCTGGGCCTGGGCGAGCAGTTCCCAGCCGTTCTGGTCATCTTTATTGTTAAAGGTGTAGCGGTTCAGAATGATCACCGCCTCGCCGGGCTGGCCGCCCTGTAAGTAGGCGTTCGCCAGGTTAAGCTGCAATACCGGATTGTTGCGAATGTCTTTCGCCCCTTTCAGACGATTGATCGCATCGGTCGCTTTTTTCTGCCCCAGATCGATATCGGTGGCGAGGTCAAGATACCATGGATTGTCAGGCGCCGACGCCAGCAGCGGCTGTAGCGCTTTACGCGCTTCATCGTACTTGCTGGCCTCCATCGCCTGGAGCGCCTGACCATACTGCGCCGCGTTTTTCTCGCGCACGTTGCCTTTCGCCAGCGCGTCCAGCAGATCGCTGGTGAGCTGATTACGTCCGGAGTTGTACATGCCAAGCGTTCTCACTTTGGCCATGTAGAAATCCTGCGAAGACTGCACCACGACCGGACGCATCTGGTTGGCACGGTTACGGGCATCCGAGAGTCGGCTTTCCGGCAGCGGGTGGGTCAACAGAATTTCAGGCGGGCGCGACGAGTAGCGTGCCTGGTCGAGCAGTTTTTCCAGGAAGCTCGGCATGGCCTGCGGGTCAAAGCCGGAACGCTGTAAAACCTGAATGCCGATGCGGTCTGCTTCCTGCTCGTTCTGCTGGGTAAAGCTGATCATCCCCTGACGCGTCCCCGCCAGCGTCCCGGTAAGCGCCGCCATCCCGGCCTGCGGGCTGGCCATCGCCAGCAAAATGGAACCCAGCGCGCCCACCCAGGTCAGGGGGGCGTTACGCTTCTGATCTTCCATCGCACGCGCCAGATGGCGCTGGGTGACGTGCGAAATTTCGTGCGCCATGACGGACGCCAGCTGGCTTTCGTTATCGGAATAACGGAACAACGCCGAATGCAGCACCACGTTCCCGCCAAAGAAGGCGAAGGCGTTGATTTCGTCGTTATTGATTAAATAGAAGTGGAAGGGCGTTTTTACCGAGTCGGCGTGCGCCACCAGCCGCATCCCCAGACCGTTGATGTACTGCACCAGCAAAGGGTCGTTAATCAGCGGAGCACTGCCGCGCAGCTGGCGTACGTAATAATCACCCATCTGCATCTCCTGCCCGATGGAGAGCGTGCTTCCTGCCGTGGTGCCCATGTCCGGCAATGAATCGGACGAGTCAGCGAAAGCGGGCAACACCTGACCCACCGTCACGGCGGCAATCAGTGTCGCAACCAGTGTTTTTCTCAACTGCCTGAACATAACCACTGTCCTGTATTTTGGATGTGCTAATTTGACCGATGAACCCGCATAACGTTCATCTCCGCTACTCTGCGAGTGTAGCCGTGTTAAGAGATGAAGAAAATCCCATTCATCAGGGTTTTGCGAAACCTGACAGTGAAACAAAAAGGAAAGTCTTTTTTGTGACAGTTAGATACAATTCACCGTCTCACTCCCGCCATTCGATTCAGGGAAGGGTTGTATGCTCGAAATGTTAATGCAGTGGTATCGGCGTCGGTTTAGCGACCCGGAAGCCATTGCTTTGCTGGTCATTCTGGTTGCCGGATTCGGTATCCTGTTCTTCTTTAGTGGCCTGCTGGCACCGCTACTGGTGGCGATTGTACTGGCGTATCTGCTGGAGTGGCCCACCGCGCGTCTGGAACATATCGGCTGTTCCCGCCGCTGGGCGACCAGCATTGTCCTGGTGCTGTTTGTCGGTATTCTGCTGCTGATGTCCTTCGTGGTGATGCCCATCGCCTGGCAACAGGGGATCTACCTGATCCGTGATATGCCCGGCATGCTGAATAAACTGTCTGATTTTGCCGCCACGCTGCCGCGCCGCTATCCTGCGCTGATGGACGCCGGGATTATCGATGCGATGGCCGAAAACATGCGCGCCCGCATCATGACCATGGGTGATTCGGTGGTGAAATACTCTCTGGCCTCGCTGGTGGGGTTGCTGACGCTGGCGGTTTACCTTGTTCTCGTGCCGCTAATGGTGTTTTTCCTGGTCAAAGATAAAGAGCAGATGCTGAACGCGGTGCGCCGCGTGCTGCCGCGCAATCGCGGTCTCGCCGGTCAGGTCTGGCAGGAGATGAACCAGCAGATCACCAACTACATTCGCGGCAAAGTGCTGGAGATGATTGTGGTGGGCGTGGCGACCTGGATTGGCTTCGTGATCTTCGGGCTGAACTACTCGTTGCTGCTGGCGGTGCTGGTCGGATTCTCGGTTCTGATCCCGTATATCGGCGCGTTTGTGGTGACCATTCCGGTTGTGGGGGTGGCGCTGTTCCAGTTTGGTCTGGGTACGGAGTTCTGGAGCTGTTTCGCCGTATACCTGATTATTCAGGGACTGGACGGAAATCTGCTGGTACCGGTGCTGTTCTCAGAAGCCGTTAACCTGCATCCGCTGGTGATTATCCTGTCAGTGGTGATTTTCGGCGGGCTGTGGGGATTCTGGGGGGTATTCTTCGCCATTCCGCTGGCGACGCTGATTAAAGCCGTGGTCCACGCGTGGCCGGATGTGCCGGCGGTGGAAGATAAGTAGATTTAGTGCGGGCTGATGACCTCACCCCAACCCTCTCCCACGGGGAGAGGGGGGCAAACACTAAAAACGGTAGCATGCGCTACCGTTTTGCATATACCTTGTAGGCCGGGTAAGCGCAGCGCCACCCGGCACTAAAATGATCACGCGTTCTCTTTCAGCCACTTCAACACCACGTCGTGGTGGTTGCTGGTTTTGAAATCATCAAACACGTGCTCAACTTTACCGTCAGCGCCAATCAGGAAGCTGATACGGTGAATACCGTCGTACGTTTTGCCCATAAAGGACTTCTCACCCCAGACGCCAAACTGCTCGCAAACCTGGTGGTCTTCATCGGAAAGCAGCGTGAAGTTCAGCAGCTCTTTTTCCGCAAAACGTGACAGCTTCTCTGGCTTATCGGTGCTGATGCCCAGCACTTCCACACCGACCTTTTTCAACTCATCCATGTTGTCGCGTAGACCGCAGGCCTGTACGGTACAGCCCGGGGTCATGGCTTTCGGGTAGAAATAGACCAGAACACGCTGTCCCTGGAAGTCGGTCAAATTTACTTGCTCGCCGTCTTGATCCGGTAAGCTAAATTTCGGTGCGATATCACCGGCTTTCAGTGGGTTCATTACTCAACTCCATCCTGTTCGTGCTGCGAATAATCGACGACGCTTATACTGCCTTGCGCGTGTAATTCTGTACAGAGGGCTTTGAACGCTTGCTCGATATTTGACGCATCCTGCGAGGCAGGGCTGTGTGCGGTAATTTGAATAAACAGCGTCGGGATTGCGTTTTCATCGCCCGGCTGCGTGCGGGAAACCAGTTCGGCAATGTTCATCTGATGGCTGTCAAACAGCGCCGTAAAACGTTCAATCAGATGAGGTGAATCAGGCACTTCAACCTGTACCCAGACCGTGGCAGGCAGAGCCGGACGCGGGCGCGCGGTGGTGCGCTTCATCACAATCAGTAAATCCAGCTCTGCGCCTTTCAGCGGCAGGGTAGATTCGATGAGGGTAATGGCATTCCATGTTCCGGAAAGCAGCATGATGAACGTGAACTCTTCGCCAAGCATAGCCAGCCGGCTGTCTTCGATGTTGCAGCCGCAGCTGCTCACGTGGCGAGTGATGGTATTCACGATACCCGGCCTGTCAGCACCCAGCGCAGTGATAACCAGGTAATGTTGTGATGAGGTTGTCAAACCTGTTCTTCCTTTGCGTGGTTAAGTCTTCCTAAGGAAAGCATAAAAAAAACATGCATACAACCGCCTGAGAGCCTCAGGTCGCTTGCTTTTATTACAGTTCCAAACGTAACATTGAGGCTCTTGTTCGCACAGAGGATGGCTCATGTTCACGGGAAGTATTGTCGCGCTTGTTACACCGATGGATGAAAAAGGTAATGTCTGCCGGTCAAGCATGAAGAAGCTCATTGATTACCATGTCGCCAATGGAACCTCGGCGATCGTTTCGGTAGGGACTACCGGTGAATCCGCTACGCTGAGCCACGAAGAGCACGGCGACGTTGTGATGCTGACCCTGGAACTGGCGGACGGGCGTATTCCGGTCATCGCGGGGACGGGCGCAAACGCAACCGCAGAAGCTATCAGTCTGACCCAACGTTTTAACGACAGCGGCATTGTCGGCTGTCTGACGGTGACCCCTTATTACAACCGTCCTACTCAGGAAGGTTTGTTCCAGCATTTCAAAGCCATCGCTGAACATACTGACTTGCCACAAATTCTGTATAATGTGCCGTCCCGTACCGGTTGCGATATGCTGCCGGAAACCGTTGGCCGTCTCTCGAAAGTAAAAAATATTATCGGGATTAAAGAGGCGACAGGGAACTTAAGCCGCGTTCATCAGATCAAAGAGCTGGTTTCAGACGACTTTATCCTGTTGAGCGGTGATGATGCGACCGCGCTGGACTTTATGCAGCTCGGTGGTAACGGCGTGATTTCCGTGACGGCGAACGTGGCGGCGCGCGATATGGCTGACATGTGCAAACTGGCCGCAGCCGGTCACTTTGATGAAGCTCGCGTGATTAATCAGCGTCTGATGCCGTTGCACAATAAATTATTTGTCGAACCCAATCCGATCCCAGTGAAATGGGCATGTAAGGAGTTGGGGCTTGTAGCAACCGACACGCTGCGTCTGCCAATGACACCGATTACCGACCACGGTCGTGAAATTGTCGCTGGCGCGCTGAAGCATGCCGGTTTGCTGTAAAGTTTAGGGAGATTTGATGGCTTATTCAGTACAGAAGTCGCGCCTGGCGAAGGTTGCGGGTGTTTCGCTTGTTATGCTCCTCGCTGCCTGTAGTTCAGACTCGCGCTACAAGCGCCAGGTGAGCGGTGATGAATCCTATCTGGATGCGCCGCCGCTTGCTGAACTTCACGCGCCTGCCGGCATGATCCTGCCGATCCAGAACGGTGATTATAATATTCCGGTTACCAACGGCAGCGGCCTGGTGGGTAAAGCGCTCGATATTCGTCCGCCAGCTCAGCCTCTGGCGCTCGTGAGCGGCGCGCGCACGCAGTTCACCGGTGATACAGCTTCTCTGCTGGTGGAAAGCGCACGCGGTACAACGCTGTGGCCGCAGGTTGTAAGCGTCATTCAGTCGAAAAACTATACGATTGATAAACGCGACGACGCCAGCCAAGCTTTAACTACCGACTGGATTGAGTGGAACCGTCTCGATGAAGACCAGCAGTACCGTGGTCGTTATCAAGTCTCCGTTAAGCCGCAGGGTTATCAGCAGGCGGTTACCGTTAAGCTGTTGAATCTTGAGCAGGCAGGTAAACCGGTTGCCGATCCGTCCGCCATGCAGCGCTACAGCACTGAAATGCTGAACGTGATTGCAGCGGGTCTGGATAAGAACGCTACCGATGCCGCAAACGCCGCGCAGAACCGTAACGGCTCAACCTTTGACGTGCAGAGCGGTGCAGACGATACCGGTCTGCCGATGCTGGTGGTGCGTGCGCCGTTTAACCAGACCTGGCAGCGTCTGCCAGCAACGCTTGAAAAAGTGGGCATGAAGGTGACTGACAGCACCCGTTCAACGGGCAGTATCACAGCGACCTATAAGCCGCTGTCTGATAGCGCCTGGCAGGAGTTGGGGGCAAGCGATCCACAGCTGCCTTCCGGTGACTACAAAATCCAGGTCGGCGACCTCGATAACCGCAGCAGCCTGCAATTTATCGATCCGAAAGGACACACGCTGACCCAGGCGCAGAACGATGCGCTGGTCGCTGCCTTCCAGGCCGCATTCAGCAAATAATAGTGAGGGCTGGTTATTCCAGCCCTTTTTATTTTCGTGCTACGCAAACGTGTGCGTGGCATAATATGGCCAGTTTTGAATACAAATCATCACACCAGGAGTAATGAAGATGCAGAAGCAAGCTGAGTTGTATCGTGGCAAAGCGAAAACCGTATACAGCACGGAAAACCCGGATCTGTTGGTGCTCGAATTCCGCAATGATACGTCAGCAGGAGACGGCGCACGCATTGAGCAGTTCGATCGTAAGGGCATGGTGAACAACAAGTTCAACCACTTCATTATGACCAAACTGGCCGAAGCCGGTATCCCGACTCAGATGGAAGCGTTGTTGTCCGATACGGAATGTCTGGTAAAAAAACTGGATATGGTGCCGGTTGAGTGCGTGATCCGTAACCGTGCCGCAGGCTCCCTGGTGAAGCGTCTGGGCATCGAAGAAGGTATCGAACTGAATCCACCGCTGTTCGATCTGTTCCTGAAAAACGACGCCATGCATGACCCGATGGTCAACGAATCCTACTGTGAAACCTTCGGCTGGGTAAGCAAAGAGAACCTGGCGCGCATGCAGGAACTGACCTACAAAGCCAACGACGTGCTGAAAAAGCTGTTTGATGACGCGGGCCTGATCCTGGTCGACTTCAAGCTGGAGTTCGGTCTGTACAAAGGCGAAGTGGTGCTGGGCGACGAATTCTCTCCGGACGGCAGCCGCCTGTGGGACAAAGAGACGCTGGATAAAATGGACAAAGACCGTTTCCGCCAGAGTCTGGGTGGCGTGGTCGAAGCGTACGAAGCGGTTGCTCACCGTTTAGGCGTTAAGCTCGACTAAACTGCGCATTTGCCAAAGGATGTTGGCATCCTTTGGCGTCTTATCCTTGTTTACTATGGTAATCCTTTCATTAACCGCCTACGATCATAGCTATTATAAATGGAATAGTTCGAGGTGTTTATGCGCTGGCAAGGGCGTCGTGAAAGTGACAACGTAGAAGACAGACGCAGCAGTGGTGGCGGTGGTCCGTCTATGGGCGGGCCAGGTTTCCGGTTACCCAGCGGCAAGGGCGGCATTATTCTGCTGGTCGTCGTGCTGGTGGCGGGCTACTACGGTGTCGACCTGACCGGTTTGATGACCGGTGAAACCGGGCAACAGCAGCAGTATTCTCAGCGCTCCATCAGCCCAAATGAAGATGAAGCGGCGAAATTTACTTCCGTTATTCTCGCGACGACCGAAGATACCTGGGGTCAGCAGTTCGAGAAAATGGGGCGGACTTATCAGCCGCCAAAACTGGTGATGTACCGGGGCGCAACCCGCACCGGCTGTGGCACCGGGCAGTCCGTTATGGGGCCGTTCTACTGCCCGGCGGACAGCACCGTCTATATCGATCTCTCCTTCTATGACGACATGAAAAGCAAGCTGGGCGCCGACGGCGATTTTGCCCAGGGCTACGTGATCGCGCATGAAGTCGGCCACCATGTGCAGAAGCTCCTCGGCATTGAGCCTAAAGTGCGTCAGATGCAGCAGAATGCGTCTCAGGCGGAGGTGAATCGTCTGTCCGTACGCATGGAGCTTCAGGCCGACTGCTTCGCTGGCGTCTGGGGACACAGCATGCAGCAGCAGGGCGTGCTGGAAACAGGCGATCTGGAAGAGGCCCTGAATGCCGCACAGGCGATTGGTGACGATCGCTTGCAGCAGCAGAGCCAGGGGCGCGTTGTGCCGGACAGCTTTACCCATGGCACCTCAGAGCAGCGCTACAGCTGGTTTAAGCGTGGCTTCGACAGCGGCAACCCGTCGCAGTGTAATACCTTCGGCAAAGCTATGTGATGTTGGGGTTTGAACAGCTGGTTAACCAGCTTCAGCGTACCGGGCACCGCCGGCTGGTGGTGCTCAGCGGCGATGAAGCGTGGACGTTGAGCCAGGCGACCCATCTGCGCGATACGTTACCAGGAGACTGGCTGTGGCTGGAGGAAAACCCCTCTAAGGCCATCAGCGGCCTGCTGGGACGTGAATACCTGCACGCCGTTTTTGACGCGCGAGACGGGTTTGACGTCTCGGCCTTCGCCGCCCTCAGCGGGACCCTGCGCGCCGGAAGCCTTCTGGTGCTGCTGGTGCCGCCGTTCTCCGTCTGGGCTGACAGGCCCGACAGGGATTCTCTGCGCTGGAGCGACAGCGCAGAGCCGATCGCCACCCCGCACTTTGTTCATCACTTTTGCCGGATGCTTGCCGCCGATTCAGATGCCATCGTCTGGCATCAACATCGTCCTCTGTGCCTTCCCGTTGCGCCAGATTTACCCGCCTGGCAGCCCGCCAGCGGTGAACCGCAGCGCGAGCAGGCTGAAATCCTCGACGCTCTTCTGACCATGCCTGCGGGCGTGGCCGCCGTGACGGCGCCGCGCGGACGGGGAAAGTCCGCCCTGGCGGGCATGTTGCTGAGCGGCATTCAGGGGAGTGCAGTAGTGACGGCACCGGCAAAAGGGGCGACGGATGTCATCGCGCGTTTCGCCGGGGAACATTTTCACTTTATGGCCCCGGATGCGCTGCTGGCCTCCACCACAGAAGCTGACTGGCTGATTGTCGATGAGGCAGCCGCCATCCCCGGCCCGCTGCTGGAGAAGCTGGTGTCGCGCTTTCCCCGCGTGTTGCTGACCACCACGGTGCAGGGTTATGAAGGCACGGGCAGGGGATTCCTGCTGAAGTTCTGCGCCCGGTTCAGCGGGCTGCGGCGTTATACCTTATCCACGCCAGTTCGCTGGGCTGCCGGATGCCCCCTTGAGCGGATAGTGGCGAACGCGCTGCTGTTCGACGATGCGCTTATCGATCGCAAACCGGCAGGGGAGGTACGTTTAACGTCGCTGGAGCCCGGGATATGGGAGAACGATCCGGCGCGCGGGGCAGGCGTGTATGAACTGCTGTGTGCCGCGCACTACCGAACGTCCCCCCTCGATTTACGCCGGATGATGGACGCCCCCGGCCAGCACTTTGCTGTTGCTCAGGCGGGCGCGGAGATCGCGGGCGCGCTCTGGCTGGTGGAGGAGGGGGGATTACCCCCTGAACTTAGCCGCGCAGTATGGGCGGGGTTTCGTCGGCCGCGTGGAAATCTGGTGGCGCAGTCGCTGGCGGCGCACGGCGGTTCGCCGCTCGCGGCGACGCTGAAAGGCCGACGCGTCAGCCGCATTGCGGTTCATCCCCATCGCCAGCGGGAAGGCATCGGCCAGCGGCTGATCCGCAGTGCCAGCGGAGAAGATTATCTCTCGGTCAGCTTTGGCTATACCGACGAGCTGTGGCGTTTCTGGCGGCAGTGCGGGTTTGTGCTGGTGCGGATGGGCAGCCACCGGGAAGCCAGCAGCGGGTGCTATACGGCGATGGCGTTGCTGCCGCTGAGCGAGGCGGGGCATCAGCTCTGCGAACAGGCGCATCAGCGTTTATGTCGTGATATGCGCGTCCTGTCGGCCTGGAATGGCGAAAAGATCCCAGTGACGGATGCATGGGAAGCTACCCTTAATAGTGATGACTGGCTGGAGCTGGCGGGGTTTGCCTTTGCTCACCGGGCGTTTTCAACCTCGGTTGCGGCGCTAACGCGATTGGTGTTAGCCGTGGACATCCCACTCCCGGCGCTGCGCGGGAAAATGGAAGGGAATACGCACGATTTCGGGCGCAAAGCGTTGCTGGCGAAGCTACGCGAGGAAACCGCACGCGCGCTTGAAAGGCTTGATTACTCCCGTAGCCAGCAGCTGAAAGCCGACATTTTGCAATGGCAATTTTTTCAATGACTTCTTCAGTAAAGTGGCATGGTCATTACCCCGCAGAGGCGTAAAATCCTGCTTATCAATTAAGGAGATCGCCATGAAACATGACCATTTTGTTGTGCAAAGCCCGGATACGCCTGCTAAACAGCTCCTGCTTCTGTTTCATGGCGTGGGCGACAATGCCGTCAATATGGGACAGATTGGCAGCTGGTTTGCACCCGTTTTCCCACACGCGCTGATCGTCAGCATCGGCGGCGTGGAGCCGTGCGGTCCGGACGGTCGGCAGTGGTTTTCCGTCGAGGGCGTGACGGAGGAGAATCGTCAGGCGCGTATTGATGCCGTTATGCCAGCCTTTATCGATACCGTGCGTTACTGGCAGCAGCAGAGCGGCGTAGGCGCCGACGCAACGGCGCTGATTGGCTTCTCTCAGGGTTCAATCATGTCGCTGGAAAGCGTAAAAGCGCAGCCCGGACTGGTGTCCCGCGTGATTGCCTTTAACGGGCGTTTTGCGACGTTACCGCAAAGCGCGACCACGCAGACCACGATCCATCTCATTCATGGGGGTGAAGACCGGGTAATTGAGCTTTCGCATGCAGTAGCCGCCCAGGAGACGCTGATGCGCGAGGGCGGAGATGTGACGCTGGATATCGTAGACGATCTGGGGCATGCCATTGACGATCGCAGCATGCAGTTCGCGCTCGATCATCTGCGTTATACCGTACCGAAGCACTACTTTGATGAAGCGCTCAGCGGCGCGAAGCCGAATGACGATGATATCGTCGAGTTTATTTAAACATTTCCCCTCACCCTAACCCTCTCCCCAAAGGGAGAGGGAACAAAACCCCCCTCGTCCCTCTGGGGAGAGGGGCCGGGGGTGAGGGGTGTGTACAATTACTTCTTCTGGTCCTTCTTCGGCCAGTCGTCTTCATCGTCCCACTTGTCGTTAAAATCACGATGCGGCGGAAGATCCGGTTTGTTGGCAAGGAACTTTTTGTGGTCAACGCGCTTGAGATCTTTAATCACGTTAAGCAGCACGCCTACCAGAAATACCAACACCAGAATCCACCAGTACTTTGAAAGCCAGTCCATTCGCTAATCCTCTTTAAGCACCCGTCAGGCGACGAGTTGCTCCATAATACGTTGATACATGCGGGCCAGCAGTTGTAAATCGGCAGCGTTCACGCATTCATTGATTTTGTGAATCGTCGCGTTAACCGGACCCAGTTCGACAACCTGTGCGCCCATGCGGGCGATAAAGCGTCCGTCAGACGTGCCGCCCGTTGTCAGCAGTTGTGGCTTAATTTCATTATAGTGCGCAATGGCGTTCACTACCGCATCCACCAGTTTACCGCGCTGCGTCAGGAACGGCTGGCCAGACAGCCACCAGTCGAGGGTATAGCGCAGCTGATATTTCTCGAGCAGCGCAATCACTCGCGCTTTGATCATCTCGTCAGTCAGTTCGGTGCTGAAGCGGAAGTTAAACTGGACGAAGAGATCGCCGGGAATGACGTTGTTGCTGCCGGTGCCAGCCTTGATGTTGGCTATCTGCATGCTGGTTGGCGGGAAAAATTCATTGCCTTTATCCCATTCAATGCTCACAAGTTCGTTCAGCATCGGCGCGGCGCGGTGTACCGGGTTATCCGCCAGGTGCGGATAGGCAACGTGGCCCTGCACGCCATGAATAGTCAAATTGCAGGTCAGGGATCCACGGCGGCCATTTTTCACAACATCGCCCACCACTTCGGTGCTGGACGGTTCGCCCACCAGACAGTAGTCCAGACGTTCATTGCGCGCCATCAGCGCCTCAACGACCTTCACGGTGCCGTTATGGGCGCTGGCTTCTTCGTCGGAGGTAATCAAAAACGCAAGACGGTTTTTATGGTTCGGATGCTGGGCGACGAAACGCTCTGCCGCCACGACCATCGCAGCCAGGGAACCTTTCATGTCCGCAGCGCCGCGTCCGAAAAGCATGCCGTCGCGGATGGTCGGCTCAAAAGGCGGGTTGATCCAGCGGTCTGCGTCGCCCGCGGGAACTACGTCAGTATGTCCGGCAAACGCCAGCGTCTCCCCCTGACCGCGCCATGCCCAGAAGTTCTGCGTATCGCCAAAATCCATGTGCTCCACGGTAAAACCGATGGCACGCAGGCGCTCAATCATTAATGCCTGACAACCTGCGTCGTCCGGGCTAAGGGAAGGACGGCGAATAAGCTGCTGAGTCAGCTCAATGACCGGGCATGACATAGACTACACCTCAACGAATAAATCTGAATAAAGGGTTTCACTGAAACCCAGCAGCATAGGCTGACCTGGCTTGCAGAGCAATGGGCGTTTGATGATTGCCGGCATTTCAAGCATCAATTTGGCTGCGCTGTCGGCGTCGTTGATCGTGGCCCGGAGAGATTCATCCAGTTTTCGCCAGGTGGTCCCGCGGGTATTCAGCAGCGCTTCCCATCCCAGTTCGTTGATGGCGGAATGGAGAAACGCGGGGTCAAGCCCGTCGGCACGGTAATCGTGGAACCGATAGTCGATGTTGTGTGCTTCCAGCCAGCGGCGGGCTTTTTTAATCGTGTCGCAATTCTTAATGCCGTACATCACAACCATAGTGAATCCTTTTGTTCTTTTGTGGATTTAATGTTCAATATTTTCGAAGATATATCCTTAAGTGGAATATAACACATTCGGAATTTTTCGGGATTTACAATTCTCCATAATTCAACGAACAGCTGTAAGCTGAATAGTCTTTCATCTTTTAAGCATAGTTGTCCACCCTGTTTAAATTGCCAATAAACTCAGGGGGAAATTAAAAATGCTGTCATTTTTCCGACTATTTCAAAATATTGCTGTAGGTCACATAAAATTTAACCGGCAACGCTCATAGTGATCCTAAACCTACCAGTACAGCGGGGCTCAATCACAGCAATCGGTTAAAGTGGCTTCACAATGATGATACGTTTTCGTAGAATGCGCATAATAATAAGAGAGGTTGTTATGATTGAACGTGAACTGGGGAACTGGAAAGATTTTATCGAAGGCATGCTTCGTAAATGAATTTCCGGTAAGAAATGCAAGAGCACTTAATTAACTAAAATAACCATAGTGTGAAAGAATCACACAATAAAAAGGCGGCCTGTAAAGCCGCCTTTTTTTATTTCAACGGGTTATTCCGGGTTATCCTTCAGCGGGAAACGACGACGTATCAGCACAAAGAACAGCGGTACGAAATAGATAGCCAGTATCGTCGCGGATATCATTCCCCCCATAACGCCCGTACCCACTGCGTGCTGGCTGCTGGAGCCTGCGCCGGAGCTGGTGGCCATCGGCAGGACGCCAAACACAAACGCCAGAGAGGTCATCAGGATCGGACGCAGGCGCTGACGACAGGCGTGCAGCGTGGCGGCCATCAGTTCGTGACCTTTGGCATTCATCTCATTGGCAAATTCGACGATCAGAATGGCGTTTTTTGCCGACAATCCGATCACGGTGAGGAGTCCGACCTGGAAATAGACATCATTTTCCAGGCCGCGCATCCAGGTTGCCAGCAGCGCGCCGATGACCCCGAGAGGCACCACCAGCATCACCGAGAACGGCACTGACCAGCTTTCATACAGCGCCGCCAGGCAAAGGAATACCACCAGCAGCGAAAGAGCATACAGGGCAGGCGCCTGAGCGCCGGAAAGCCGTTCCTGGTAGGACATCGCCGTCCACTCCAGGCCAAAGCCAGTCGGTAACTGCTGAACCAGTTTTTCCATAATGTCCATTGCGGTACCGGTACTGACGCCCGGCGCGGCTTCACCGACAATCTCCAGCGCCGAATAGCCGTTGTAACGCTCCAGACGCGGCGAACCGGTCTCCCAGCGTGACGTCGCAAACGCCGAGAACGGCACCATGCCGCCGGTGTTATTGCGCACATACCAGCGGTTGATATCGTCCGGCAGCATGCGGTATTTGGCGGCAGACTGAACGTAGACCTTCTTCACGCGGCCGCGATCCATAAAGTCATTTACGTAGCTTGAGCCCCATGCCGTTTGCAGGGTGTCGTTAATGTCGTCGATGGAGACGCCCAGCGCCTGCGCTTTACGCTGGTCAATATCCACCTGTAGCTGAGGGCTGTCATCCAGACCGTTATGACGAACGCGGGTAAGCTGCGGATCTTTCCCGGCCAGCTCGAGCAGTTTATCGCGAGCAGCCATCAACGCGTCATGCCCGGCACCCGCGTGATCCTGAAGCTCCATATCAAACCCGGCTGAGCTGCCCAGGCCGCTGATGGCGGGCGGGCTGCTGGCGAAAACGCGCGCTTCCTTGATTTTGTTGAACGCTTTGGTTGCACGCTCAATGATGGCAAAGGAGGAGCCGGTATCGCTGTCGCGCTGGTCCCAGTCTTTCAGGCGCACAAACATACGCGCCACGTTCTGCCCGTTACCGCCGGGGCCAGAGCCGACGGTGGAGAAGACGGAGACCACGTTATCTTTCTCCTGAGTATGGAAGTAGTTCTCAACCTTCTGCACCACTTTCAGGGTCTGCTGCTGGGTCGAGCCGCTCGGTAACTGTACGGAGGTAATAAACATGCCGCGATCTTCCAGCGGCAGGAACGAGGTTGGCAGCCGCAGGAACAGGAACACCATGCCGCCGAGCAGCAGGACATAAACCACCATCCAGCGCACGCTGCGGTGCAGTACTTTACCCACGCCAGCTTCATAGCGCGCCGCATTGCGGTTAAACATGCGGTTAAACCAGCCGAAGAAGCCTTTTTGACCGTGGTGTTCGCCCTTATGCAGCGGTTTGAGCAGCGTCGCGCACAGGGCAGGGGTAAGGATCATTGCCACGAGTACGGAGAGCACCATTGCAGAGACGATGGTGATCGAGAACTGGCGATAAATCGCGCCCGTGGTGCCGCCAAAAAATGCCATCGGGATAAATACCGCCGACAGCACCATGGCGATACCGACCAGCGCGCCCTGAATTTGTCCCATCGATTTGCGCGTGGCCTCGCGGGGCGAAAGCCCTTCCTCGCTCATAATGCGCTCGACGTTTTCCACCACCACGATGGCATCATCCACCAGCAGGCCGATGGCCAGCACCATGGCGAACATGGTCAGGGTGTTGATGCTGTAACCGAAGGCATACAGCACCGCAAAGATTCCCAGCAGCACCACCGGCACCGCAATGGTGGGGATCAGCGTGGCGCGGAAGTTTTGCAGGAACAGGTACATCACGAGGAACACCAGCGCGATAGCTTCGAGCAGGGTTTTCACCACATCTTCGATGGAGGCTTTTACGAATGAGGTGGTTTCGTAGGCGACTTTGTACTCCAGTCCGTGCGGGAAGTAATGCGACAGTTCATCCAGACGCTCTAACACCCGCTGCGCGGTCGCCATTTCGTTGGCGCCGGAGGCCAGTTTTACCCCCAGTCCGGACGCGGCATTGCCGTTAAAGCGACTCAGGTAGTCATATTTTTCCGCCCCCATTTCCACGGTGGCGACATCCCCCAGACGCACTTCCGAACCGTCCTGATTCACGCGCAGAGTAATATCGCGGAACTGTTCAGGCGTCTGGAGCAGCGACTGGGAGTTGATGGTGGCATTAAGCGCCTGGTTATCCACGGACGGCGTACCGCCGAGCTGCCCCACGGCAATCTGGGCGTTCTGCGATTCGATAGCGTCGGTGACATCTTTGGCGGTCATCTGCACGCTGTTCAGCTTGTTGGGATCCAGCCAGATACGCATGGAGTACTGCGAGCCGTAGGCGTCGATATCCCCCACGCCGTTGATACGGCTGAGCGGGTCCTGAATATTACTGGCGACGTAGTCCGCGATGTCCTGCTTATCCATCGAGCCATCGGTTGAAACAAACGCGATGGTCAAAATATTGGTGTCACCGGTTTTACGCACGGTCACCCCCTGGTTCTGCACCGCCTGAGGCAGTTTACGCAGGGCCGATTGCAGCTGGTTTTGCACCTGCTGCACCGCTTCATCCGGATCCGTGCCCGCCGTAAAGCTCAGGGTTACCGTCGCCTGGCCCGTGGCACTGCTCTGCGAGGACATGTACATCAGGTTATCAAGACCCGTCATGTTCTGCTCGATAACCTGCGTGACGGTATTTTCCAGCGTCTGTGCCGAGGCGCCAGGATAGTTCGCCGTGATACGCACGTTGGGGGGCGCGAGGTCGGGGTATTGCTCAACAGGAAGGGAAGTAATCGCCAGGACACCCGTCAGACACAACAGGATTGCAAGCACCCAGGCAAAAATGGGGCGATCGATGAAAAAATTCGCCATTAAAGTGTGACCTCGTTTTGCTGCACGTCATTATTGTTTATTGCCCGCCTAACTTTAGCGGTAAGGCCCAGGTCAAACGTGGAGAAATAAAGGAGATAATGTAAATTATCATGCGCTTTTTTCAGCGCGCCTTCTTTCCCACTATTTTTCAGCCTGCGCCGCAGGCGTCCGGAACGTTACGCTGACCTGTGTCCCACCCTGTGGCGGCTGAGAAAAGTGTAATGTCCCGCCGAGCCGTCCCGCGCGTTCGCGCATGATATTCAGCCCGTAATGCCCCGGCGGTTCACTGGCGTCGCCGATACCAATACCGTTGTCGCGGATCGTGACTGTGTGAGTGCCGTCCGCGGTGGTGACGCAGCTGACCACAATCTCGCTCGCGTCGGCATGTTTAATCGCATTCAGCACTGCCTCACGCACAATCTGTAAGAGGTGCACCTGTTTTTGCGCGTCCAGCGCCAGCGATGAGAGACGGCAGTCGAGCACCAACTTCGCGCTGGTCTGGCTTTGCAACCCGTCAAGAGACTCCTGTAGCGCGGCAGGAAGATTGGCGTGATTGAGCGTCAGGCGGAAGGTGGTGAGCAGCTCGCGTAGCTGATGCCAGGCGTTATTCAGCTCGCGGGAGAAGTCCGTAATGATGGCCTGCGCCGGGGCATTGTCGCCCGGCACGGCATGCTTCAGCAGCGTAAGCTGAATACGCAAATAGGAGAGCACCTGCGCCAGCGAATCATGCAGCTCGCGCGCGATGGTGGCGCGCTCCTCCATCAGCAGCAGTTGCTGATAATGTTTCTGCGCCTGATTAAAATAGAGCCCCCGGCCCAGCATCGTCGCCACGCTTTCCATGAGCGGCAGCGGAACATCCCCGGTCGCGCTTTGCCAGCGCAGTTCGCCGTACAGGGTGTCCTGCATTAACACCGGTAAATTGTGCATTTTCTCGCCCGGGGACTCCTGTCCTTCGTAAAGCTGCCAGTCGTCACTGGTGCGCAATTGCAGGTAATTCATCTGCGTATAGTCATGCACAATCTGCAAAATATGCCGGAAGCAGTGGCTGTCTATCTGCCCGGTATTCAACGCCTGTGAGCATTTGAACAGCATTTCAAGCTGCTGATGCGCTTCATTCAGGTGGCGGGTTTTTTCGGCAACGGAGTGCTCCAGGGAACGGTACAGGGTGTGTAATTCCGCCGACATATGGTTGAAGGCGCGGGAAAGCTGGCCCAGCTCGTTGGGAAGCATAATATCCGGTGCGGGGGTGTCGAACTGCCCCTGTTCGATACGTTCGCTCGCCGCCACCAGATTATTCAGCGGCAGCACAACCTGACGGCGGATGCGCCGCAGGGTCACCACCGCCAGCAGCAGGATGCCCAGGCCGCCCGTCAGCGACATGAAAATCACCAGCTGAATTTTATGTTCGGTGTAGTGCTGTAGCGCCAGCACAAAGGCATCTATCCGGCCCACAAAATCCTCAATGTGGCTCTGATACCACCCGGTATCGCCGCTGGCGATTCGCGTGTCCATCTCCTGCCAGCCAAGGTGCAACTGCTGGTAACGCTGTTTGACGTCCTCTGGCACGTACCAGCGGTTTAGCTTCTGCAACGCAGGCGCGCTCAGCGTTTTCTGCCAGAACGCACGGTGCTCCGCCAGCGACGGGCTGGCGCGCTGCAACTCGTAGCCCAGGCGGTAGCTCTGCATACGCAGCGAACCGGCAATGTTAATCGCCTCGGCGTCGCGCTGGCTGCTGGCGAGCGTAACCAGCGCAATGGCGCTGATCAGAACGGACAAGACAATCATCGAAAAGAAAGCCCGAGCCAGGCTTCCCGATACGGGGCGTTTAACGGTCACTCATCGGCTTCCTGAATTAAATTGATCTGCCACAGGTTCACTGGAAATAGTTCGCCTTCCAGGGCATTTGAACATTGCGTCGCCATGCCGCTGTGGGTAAATACGATAACAATAGAAAGAATAAGGTTATTGAACCAAAAACAGGTGTTGTTATGAATCGTTTTATTATGGCCAACGCTCAACAGTGTATCGGTTGTCGCACCTGCGAAGTTGCCTGTGTGATGGCGCACAACGGGGAGCAGCACGCGCTGAGCGAGCGCCATTTTCATCCCCGCATTACGGTCCTTACCTCAGGCTTGCGAAAAAGCCCCGTGACCTGCCACCACTGTGAAAACGCGCCCTGCGCGCAAAGCTGCCCGAACGGAGCCATCACGCAACACAGCGACAGCGTACAGGTCAATCAACAAAAATGCATTGGCTGTAAAGCCTGCGTGGTGGCCTGTCCGTTTGGCACGATGGACATGCTGATCGCCCCGCTGGAAAACGACAGCGTAAAGGCCTCGGCGCACAAATGCGACCTCTGCCTGGAAAGGCCGCAAGGCCCGGCCTGCGTTGAAAACTGCCCGGCAGAGGTGCTTACGCTTGCCACCCCAGCCGTGCTGGATAAGCTGGTTAAGCAGCGCCGACAGCGCAGCGCAAGGCTGGACGCGCTGCCGTGGCACAGCGAGGCGGTTCAGTCAGTCCCTCCGCAAACCAAACGGCAACAGATGCAAAACACCCCGGCGCGCGGTGAGCCGGATAAGCTCAGCCCCGACGCGCGCGCAGGTCATTTTAACGAGATCTACCTGCCGTTTCGCCCGGAACAGGCGCAGCGCGAAGCATCCCGGTGCCTGAAATGTGGCGACCACAGCATTTGCGAGTGGACCTGCCCGCTGCATAACCATATTCCACAGTGGATTGAGCGGATCAGGGCGGGGGATATCATCGGTGCGGCTGAGCTTTCTCACCAGACTAACTGTTTACCGGAAATTACCGGCCGCGTCTGTCCACAGGATCGATTATGTGAAGGCGCCTGCACCCTGCGGGATGCGTCAGGGGCGGTAACCATCGGGAATATCGAACGGTATATCTCGGATCGGGCGCTGGCGATGGGCTGGACGCCGGACGTCAGCCACGTTAAGCCGGTCGGTAAGCGCGTCGCCATCATCGGTGCCGGTCCGGCAGGGCTGGCCTGCGCCGACGTACTGGTGCGCAGCGGCGTCGGTGTGACGGTCTACGATCGCCATCCGGAAATCGGCGGATTGCTGACCTTTGGTATTCCGGCCTTCAAGCTGGATAAATCCCTGCTAGCGCGGCGCAGAGAGATATTCAGCGCGATGGGCATCCGCTTCGAGCTGAACTGCGAGGTGGGAAAAGACGTATCGATGGCCCAACTGCAAAACGACTACGATGCCCTGTTCATCGGCGTAGGGACCTATCGTTCCATGAAAGCGGGTATCCCTCACGAAGACGCGCCGGGCGTGTACGACGCGCTGCCGTTTTTAGTGGCGAACACGCGGAACGTGATGGGCCTTGACCCTGCCGCAGACGAGCCGTTTATCGACACGCAGGGGTTAAACGTGGTGGTGCTGGGCGGGGGCGATACGGCGATGGACTGCGTGCGCACCGCGCTGCGACATGGCGCGGCGAAAGTCACCTGCGCCTATCGGCGGGACGAGGCCAACATGCCGGGCTCAAAGAAAGAGGTTAAAAACGCGAAAGAAGAGGGCGCGGCCTTTGAATTTAATGTCCAGCCGGTTGAGCTCACGCTGGATACCGACGGGAAGGTCAACGGTATCCGGATGCTGCGCACCCGTCTGGGCGAGCCGGATGCGCAGGGGCGGCGTCGTCCTGTCCCGGTGGCGGGCAGTGAGTTTGTCATGCCAGCGGATGCGGTGATCATGGCGTTTGGGTTTAATCCGCACGCCATGCCGTGGCTTCAGGCGCAGGGCGTCGACACCGACGACTGGGGGCGCATCAGGGCCTCCGTGGAGAGCCGTTATCGCTACCAGACCTCGAATCCGCAGATTTTTGCTGGCGGTGATGCGGTACGCGGTGCGGATCTGGTGGTCACCGCGATGGCGGAAGGGCGCCATGCCGCGCAGGGGATCATGGACTGGCTTGGCGTGCCGCCGCGCAACATGCATTAACGCAGACGGGCGACAAAGCGGGCTTCACGGCGTAGTATAAACAGACTCATTTTGCCGTGGAGCCCGTATGTCCCCGAACATTAGCGTTATTAAAGACAAAATCCTTTCTGAAAATTACTTTGTCCTGCGTAACATCACTTACGATCTCACCCGTAAGAACGGGGACGTCATTCGCCATAAACGCGAAGTCTACGACCGGGGCAATGGTGCAACCATTCTGCTGTATAACCGTGAAAAGCAAAGCGTAGTGCTGATCCGCCAGTTTCGCATCGCGACATGGGTCAATGGCAACGCGGACGGACGTCTGATTGAAACCTGTGCAGGTCTGCTGGACGACGATGAGCCGGAAGTGTGTATCCGCAAAGAAGCCATTGAAGAGACGGGTTTTGAGGTGGGGACGGTGCAGAAAGTCTTTGAGCTGTTTATGTCCCCTGGCGGGGTTACCGAGCTGATCCACTTCTTCATTGCGGAATATACCGATGCCCAGCGCACGCACCGGGGCGGCGGCGTGGACGATGAAGACATTGAAGTGCTGGAAATGCCTTTCGCGCAGGCTGTCGACATGGTGAAACGCGGCGAGATCCGCGACGGTAAAGCGGTGATCCTGTTGCAATATCTGCAAACCAGCGGGCTGATGAATGCGGCGGCGGTAGCGCGATAAGTTGTATTTCAGATAAATCTATCCGATAAATCCGATTGAGCCAGCCCGCCCAGGGCACGAAGATACGCCCCAGATTGACCTATTCGTTTGCGGGGCTGTGCCGTTCATGCGCTACTGCGTTTTTCTTCTCTTCTTCATTTGCGTGCTTCCCGCACCTCGGGTGTGGGCTGCGCCTGCGCAGCAGTCTTTTTCTGACTGGCAGGTGACCTGCAATAACCAGAACTTCTGCGTAGCGCGCAACACTGGCGAGCATCGCGGTCTGGTCATGACGCTGAGCCGCAGTGCGGGGGCAAAAACGGACGCCAGCCTGCGCATCGATCTCGGCGGGCTTTCGGTGCCTCCGGTGAAAGAGCCTGACATCGCCCCGCGCCTGCTGCTCGACAATGTGCCGCTTAAACTCACGTCGCAACACTGGCAGTTAACCCCCTGGCATCTTAAAACAGACGATACGGGCACCATCACCACGTTTCTGAAGACCATTCAGGAAGGTCAGGCGCTGACTCTGCGCGGGGGGAAGCAGACAATCTCTCTGGCCGGGCTGAAAGCGGCGCTGCTGTTTATCGATGCCCAGCAAAAACGCGTCGGAAGTGAAACGGCATGGATTAAAAAAGGGGATAGTCCACCGCTGAGCGTGCCGCCTGCGCCGGCATTGAAAAAGGTGGCGGTGGTGAACCCCACGCCAACGCCGCTGACGCATAACGAATTGAACGATCTGCTGGATTACGGTAACTGGCGCATGAACCACAGCCAGTGCTCTCTCGATCCGAACCGGCGTGAGGTGCGCGTGACCGCGCTGACCGATGACAAAGCGCTGATGATCATCAGCTGTGAGGCGGGGGCGTACAACACCGTCGACCTGGCGTGGCTGGTGTCGCGTAAAAAACCGTTTGCGGCCAGGAGCGTGAGATTGCGTCTGCCGTTTACCCCTTCCAGCCAGAGTAGCGACATGGAGCTGATGAATGCCAGCTTCGATGAAAAAACGCGCGAGCTGACCACGCTGGCGCTGGGACGCGGGATTGGCGACTGTGGGATCCAGACCCGCTGGCGTTTTAACGGCCAGCGCTTCCGTCTGGTACGCTACGCGGAAGAGCCAAGCTGTGATAACTGGAATGGGCCAGATGCCTGGCCCACGCTGTGGATCACAAGGTAGGGTTTTGCCGATTTGTAGGCCGGGTCAGGCGCAGCCGCCACCCGGCAACGCAGATCGCACTACAGCACGCTCAGCGCCTTCTCCACTACGTTCTCAACGGTAAAGCCGAAGTACGGGAACAGCTTATCGGCCGGGGCGGATTCACCGTAACCCTTCATGCCGACAATCGCCCCTTTCAGACCCACATATTTGTACCAGTAGTCGGCAATGCCAGCTTCAACCGCCACGCGCGCCGCGACGTTTGAAGGCAGCACCGATTCGCGGTACGCCTCATCCTGGGCATCAAAGATATCCGTTGAAGGCAGGGAAACCACGCGCACCGCGTGACCCTCGGCGGTTAGTTTCTCCGCCGCTTTTACCGTGATTTCCACCTCTGAACCGGTGGCAATCAGGATCACGTCTGGCTTGCCGCCGCTGTCTTTCAGGATGTACCCGCCGCGGGCGATATTTTTCACCTGCTCCGGCGTGCGCTCGATCTGCGCCAGGTTCTGGCGCGACAGGATCAGCGCCGTGGGTCCGTTATGACGCTCTACGGCCAGCTTCCAGCCCACTGCCGCTTCAACCTGATCGCACGGACGCCAGGTACTGAAGTTTGGCGTCAGGCGCAGGCTCGCCAGCTGCTCTACCGCCTGGTGCGTCGGCCCATCTTCACCCAGTCCGATGGAGTCGTGGGTGTACACCATGATTTGCCGCGCCTTCATCAGAGCCGCCATACGCGCCGCGTTACGGGCATATTCGACAAACATCAGGAAGGTAGCGGTGTACGGCACGAAGCCGCCATGGTGGGCGATGCCGTTGGCAATGGCGGTCATCCCGAACTCGCGCACGCCGTAGTGGATGTAGTTCCCGGCAATGTCCTCCTTCAGGGATTTAGAGCCGGACCAGATGGTAAGGTTACTTGGCGCCAGATCCGCCGATCCGCCCAGCAGTTCGGGCAGGATTGGGCCAATTGCGTTCAGGGTGTTTTGTGATGCCTTACGGGTGGCAATTTTCGCCGGGTTGGATTGCAGGTTTTCAATCAGCGCCTGGGTTTTCTCTTCCCAGTCTTCCGGCAGGCCGCCGCTCATGCGGCGGGTAAACTCAGCCGCCAGATCCGGATACGCTTTTTTGTAAGCGGCAAACTTCTCGTGCCAGGCCTGCTGCGCTTTTTCACCTGTTTCGCGAGCATCCCAGGCCTTGTAGATCTCTTTTGGGATCTCAAAGGCCGGGTGTTTCCAGCCCAGTTTCTGGCGGGTCAGCGCCACTTCCTCTTCACCCAGCGCCGCGCCGTGCGCCTCTTCTTTGCCCGCTTTGTTCGGCGAGCCGAAGCCGATGGTGGTGCGGCAGATGATCAGGGACGGTTTGTCCTTCACGCTCTGCGCTTCCTGAATCGCTTTTTTCACCGCCTCAGGATCGTGACCGTCGATCTCGTGCACCACGTGCCAGTGATAGGCTTCAAAGCGTTTTGCCGTGTCGTCGGTAAACCAGCCCTCGGTTTCCCCGTCAATGGAGATACCGTTGTGATCGTAGAAGCCAATCAGCTTGCCCAGGCCCAGGGTGCCCGCCAGCGAGCAGACCTCGTGGGAGATCCCCTCCATCAGGCAGCCATCACCCATAAAGACATAGGTGTAGTGATCGACAATCTCGTGGTCGGGCTGGTTGAACTGCGCGGCCAGCGTACGCTCTGCAATCGCCAGGCCGACGGCATTCGCCAGCCCCTGGCCCAGCGGGCCGGTAGTGGTTTCAACGCCCGGCGTATAGCCGATCTCCGGGTGGCCCGGCGTTTTGGAGTGCAGCTGGCGGAAGTTTTTTAACTCCTCAAGCGGCAGATCGTAGCCGGAGAGGTGCAGCAGGCTGTAGAGCAGCATCGATGCGTGACCGTTGGAGAGAATAAAACGGTCGCGATCGTACCAGGTCGGATCGGTCGGGTTGTGCTTGAGGAAGTCGTTCCACAGCACTTCGGCAATATCAGCCATACCCATGGGGGCGCCAGGGTGGCCGGAATTGGCTTTTTGTACGGCATCCATGCTGAGGGCGCGAATGGCGTTGGCGAGCTCTTTACGGGACATAGTTCACTCCGTGGCAAGGTTAAAGTTTGGCAGCGAGAAGATCTTCGAGTTTGCGCTGGTCGACGGCGAACTGACGGATGCCGTCCGCCAGTTTTTCCACGGCCATTGGGTCCTGATTGTGCTCCCAGCGGAATTCCGCTTCGGTCATGGGTTTTGGTTTTGGCAGAACGGTAGAGGTCGGCACAAGCTTGCGGATCACCGTCTCTTCACTCTCCTGAAGCTTTTTCAGCAGGTCAGGGGAGATGGTCAGCCGGTCGCAGCCCGCGAGCGCCAGGATCTGCTCGGTGCGGCGGAAGCTGGCCCCCATCACGATGGTTTCGTAGCGGTGCTGCTTGTAATAATCGTAGATATTACGCACCGATTTCACGCCAGGATCTTCTTCCACCACGTACGGATCCATTGGCTGTTTCGCCTGATACCAGTCGTAGATACGTCCGACAAACGGTGAAATCAGGAACACGCCCGCTTCGGCGCAGGCACGCGCCTGGGCGAAGGAGAACAGCAGCGTCAGGTTGCAGTGGATCCCCTCTTTCTCCAGCACTTCCGCCGCGCGGATGCCTTCCCAGGTAGACGCAAGCTTGATCAGGATGCGTGACTTATCGATCCCCTGCTCCTGGTAGAGTTCCACCAGGCGGCGAGCCTTGTTGATGCTCTTTTCCTGGTCAAACGAGAGGCGGGCGTCCACTTCGGTGGAGACGCGTCCCGGTATGCTTTTAAGAATTTCCGCACCGATATTGACCGCCAGCTTGTCGCTGGCCTCGGCGACCTGCTGCTCCTGCGTTTGCCCGCGCTGTTTGCCATAGGCAAGGGCGTCATCAATCAGATGACTAAAGTGCGCAAGACCGGCCGCCTTGAGCAGCAGCGAGGGGTTGGTGGTCGCGTCTTCCGGCTGGTAGTGACGAATCGACTCGATGTCGCCGCTGTCTGCAACCACGGTGGTAAATTGTTTGATGCCGTCTAGCTGGTTCATAATTACTCCTTGGAAATAAAAGAGTTAGTCGAGTGCGTTAGTTCACACTTCTGAGAAAATCATGATGGACTTAACAAAAAAGCATAGCAGACGGGGGAGGCATTGCTGTCTGAGACGGGTAACATGGTTGTTATAAATTGATAACAATTTTTATTCTGCAATGGTGAGAGTTTGGCAGCCTTCAAAGTTTAGGAGCCTGCCTGCGGCGATACTATGCGGCACACCAGGGTGTGCATAGGAACGTCAACATCACCCTTTTTGACCGAAACGTGAAAGGAATAACAAGATGGATGATCAGTTAAAACAAAGCGCTCTCGATTTTCACGAGTTTCCTGTTCCGGGTAAAATCCAGGTATCCCCGACCAAACCGCTGGCGACCCAGCGCGATCTGGCGCTGGCCTACTCGCCAGGCGTGGCTGCTCCGTGCCTGGAAATCGAAAAAGATCCGCTGGCAGCGTACAAATACACCGCCCGTGGCAACCTGGTGGCCGTTATCTCTAACGGTACGGCGGTGCTGGGGTTAGGGAACATCGGTGCGCTGGCCGGTAAGCCGGTGATGGAAGGGAAGGGCGTTCTGTTTAAGAAATTTGCCGGTATCGACGTCTTCGATATCGAAGTGGACGAACTGGATCCGGATAAATTCATCAACGTGGTGGCGGCGCTGGAGCCGACCTTCGGCGGCATCAACCTGGAAGACATCAAAGCGCCGGAATGTTTCTATATCGAGCAGAAGCTGCGCGAGCGTATGAACATTCCCGTGTTCCATGACGACCAGCACGGCACGGCGATTATCAGTACCGCCGCCATTCTGAACGGCCTGCGCGTGGTAGAGAAAAATCTCTCCGACGTGCGCATGGTGGTCTCCGGCGCAGGCGCCGCGGCCATCGCCTGTATGAACCTGCTGGTGGCGCTGGGCATGCAGAAGCACAATATTGTGGTCTGCGACTCCAAGGGCGTGATTTACAAAGACCGCGAGCCAAACATGGCGGAAACCAAGGCGGCCTATGCGGTGGAAGACGACGGCAAGCGCACGCTAGAAGACGTCATTGAAGGTGCCGACATTTTCCTCGGCTGTTCAGGCCCGAAAGTACTGACCCAGGAGATGGTGCAGAAGATGGCGCGCGCGCCAATGATCCTGGCCCTGGCGAACCCGGAGCCGGAAATTCTGCCGCCGCTGGCGAAGGCGGTGCGTGAAGACGCGATCATCTGTACCGGACGTTCGGACTACCCGAACCAGGTGAACAACGTGCTCTGCTTCCCGTTCATCTTCCGCGGTGCGCTGGACGTCGGCGCTACGGCAATCAACGAAGAGATGAAGCTCGCCGCCGTTCATGCTATCGCAGAGCTGGCGCACGCCGAGCAGAGCGAAGTGGTGGCCTCCGCCTACGGCGATCAGGATCTGAGCTTCGGCCCCGACTACATTATCCCTAAACCATTTGACCCGCGTCTGATCGTGAAGATCGCGCCAGCGGTGGCTAAAGCGGCGATGGACTCCGGCGTGGCGACGCGGCCGATTGAAGATTTCGATGCCTACGTCGATAAACTCACCGAGTTCGTCTACAAAACCAACCTGTTTATGAAGCCGATCTTCTCCCAGGCGCGCGCTGACGCGAAGCGCGTGGTGCTGGCGGAAGGGGAAGAGGCGCGCGTGCTGCATGCCACGCAGGAGCTGATCACCTTAGGGCTGGCGAAACCGATCCTGATTGGTCGTCCGAGCGTGATCGAGATGCGTATTCAGAAGCTGGGCCTGCAAATTAAGCCGGGCGTCGACTTTGAGATCGTCAATAACGAATCCGATCCGCGCTTCAAAGAGTACTGGAACGAATACTATTCGATCATGAAGCGTCGCGGGATCACCCAGGAGCAGGCGCAGCGGGCGGTGATCAGCAATACCACGGTGATCGGCGCGATCATGGTTCATCGCGGTGAGGCGGATGCGCTGATCTGCGGCACCATCGGCGAGTACCATGAGCATTTCAGCGTGGTGCAGGAGATCTTCGGCTATCGCGAGGGCGTCCATACTGCCGGCGCAATGAACGCGCTGCTGCTGCCAAGCGGTAACACCTTTATCGCCGATACCTACGTCAACGACGATCCTTCCCCGGAGGAACTGGCGGAAATCACCGTGATGGCGGCGGAAACCGTGCGCCGCTTTGGTATCGAGCCGAAAGTGGCGCTGCTGTCGCACTCTAACTTCGGGTCATCCAAATCCGCGGCGGCGTGCAAAATGCGCCAGACGCTGGACCTGGTGCGCGAGCGTGCGCCGGAGCTGATGATCGACGGCGAGATGCACGGCGACGCCGCGCTGGTGGAGAGCATTCGTAATGAACGTATGCCGGACAGCCCGCTGAAAGGCTCGGCGAACGTGCTGATTATGCCGAACGTAGAAGCGGCGCGTATCAGCTATAACCTGCTGCGTGTGTCGAGTTCTGAAGGGGTGACCGTAGGGCCAGTGCTGATGGGGGTGTCAAAACCGGTGCATGTGTTAACGCCGATTGCCTCCGTGCGTCGTATCGTCAACATGGTGGCGCTGGCGGTGGTTGAGGCACAGACGCAGCCGCTGTAAGGGCGCGTTTGCTTACCCGACCTACGGATTGAGTAGGCCGGATAAGCGCAGCGCCATCCGGCAGTTAAATCCAGTCGCGTACTTTAAGGAACTCACTCAAGGCAGCCTCCGGGCTGCCTTCTTTTGGCGCGTAGCTGTATTCCCAGCGCACCAGCGGCGGCATCGACATCAGAATGGACTCCGTGCGCCCACCGGTTTGCAGGCCAAACAGCGTCCCGCGATCCCATACCAGGTTAAACTCCACGTAGCGCCCGCGGCGGTAAAGCTGGAACTCACGCTCGCGCACGCCGTAGTCGGTGTCTTTGCGGCGTTCGACAATCGGAATATAGGCGTTGGTAAAGCCTTCACCCACCGCGCGCATAAAGCTGAATGCGGTATCAAAATCCGGGGTGTTGAGATCGTCAAAGAACAGTCCGCCGATGCCGCGCTGCTCGTCGCGGTGCTTCAGATAGAAATAGTCATCGCACCATTTTTTGTATTTCGGGTAAACGTCTTCGCCAAACGGCAGGCAGAGGTCGCGCGCGGTGGTGTGCCAGTGCACGGCGTCCTCTTCGAAGCCATAGTAAGGCGTTAAGTCGAAACCGCCACCAAACCACCAGACCGGATCGGCCCCCGGTTTTTCCGCGATGAAAAAGCGCACGTTGGCGTGGCTGGTTGGCACAAACGGGTTATGCGGATGCACTACCAGCGAGACGCCCATCGCCTCGAAGCTGCGGCCCGCCAGTTCAGGCCGATGCGCCGTGGCGGACGCTGGCATTGCATCACCGTGGACGTGGGAGAAGTTGACCCCGGCCTGTTCAAAAATACCGCCGTTACGCAGCACGCGGCTGCGCCCGCCGCCGCCCGCTTCGCGCTGCCAGGTGTCTTCCTGGAATTCACCGCCGTCTGCGGCGGAAAGTTTCTGGCAAATCGCGTCCTGTAACTGCATCAGGAAAGTTTTGACCAGCTGTGCATTCGGTTTCATCAACGTTTCCTGGAGTGCGCTTTTTGATTATCGAACCAGTTGAAATAACTGATGACCCCGGAGGCGATGGCGTTCGCGATCTTCTGACGAAACGCCTTAGTGCCGAGTAAACGCTCTTCTTCCGGGTTGGTAATGAACGAGGTTTCCACCAGCACGGACGGTATGGACGGGGACTTCAGCACCACAAACGCGGCCTGCTCGGTGCTTTTGCTGTGCAGACGGTGCACGGGCTTAATCCGTTTAAGGATATGCGAGCCGAGCGTCAGGCTGTTTTTGATGGTATCGGTCTGCACGAGATCAAACAGAACCTGCTGTAACAGATGGTCTTTGTCGGTAGCTTTTTTCCCGGCCACTTCATCCGCCCGGTTTTCACGATCGGAGAGGTATTTCGCCATGGCGCTACTGGCGCCACGGTTGGAGAGAGCGAACACCGAGGCGCCTGCGGCGGAAGGGTTTGTGAAGCCATCCGCGTGAATGGACATAAACAGGTCTGCGCCGTGCTTGTGGGCAATCTCCACGCGATCGTACAGTGGGATAAACGTGTCGCCCGTGCGCGTCAGGCGGGCGTCAATACCGTTGCTGCGTAAAATTGCGCGCACATTTTTTGCAATTGCCAGCACGACGTGTTTTTCTTTCGAACCGTTTCGGCCAATGGCGCCGGTGTCGATCCCGCCGTGGCCTGGATCGAGCATGACCAGACGCTTTGCGCCGGCTTTTTTGGTTTTCGGCTTGCTGTGTCCGTTACTGGTTTTAAGCGTGCTCTCTTCTTTTGCCTGAGCCTGCTTTGCGATGCCCGTTAACGTTAAGGCCGCCAGCCCCGCTTTGAGAACCTGACGACGCGATGTGAGTGCTTTTAATGGTTTGAATGTGCTCATGCGGCCTGAATTGTAAAAATTGGGGTCCTGGTGTTATATCGTATCGTGTTTCCCGTTACGACAGTCCTTATTGAGAATTGTTTTACTTTTCATTTCAATACGTGACAAAGTGACATTATGCCAAATTTTGGCGAGTTTTTCCCCGGTTATTGGCTAAATGCCCTGTTCACGCCATAATCACTGTTTTTAAACCCGAAAAGGCGGTTAATACCATGGAGATACGCGTTTTTCGCCAGGAAGATTTCGAAGAGGTGATCACCCTTTGGGAGCGCTGCGATCTGCTGCGTCCGTGGAACGATCCGGAGATGGACATCGAACGGAAGGTGAATCACGATGTCAGTCTGTTTCTGGTCGCTGAGGTCAACGGCGAAGTAGTCGGGACGGTGATGGGCGGGTACGACGGCCACCGCGGCTCGGCCTACTATCTGGGCGTGCACCCGGAATACCGCGCGCGCGGCATCGCCAACGCGCTGCTTAACCGTCTGGAAAAGAAGCTGATCGCCCGTGGCTGCCCGAAAATCCAGATTATGGTCCGGGAAGATAACGACGTGGTGCTGGGCATGTATGAACGTCTGGGCTACGAGCATGCGGATGTACTGACGCTGGGTAAGCGCCTGATCGAAGATGAAGAGTACTGAGTTCCACCCTGGCGACTACGACGTTCACGGTCGTCTGCGTCTGCCTTTTTTGTTCTGGTGCGTTTTGCTGTTGCAGGCCCGCACCTGGGTGCTGTTCGTGATGGCTGGCGCGTCGCGCGGGCAGGGCGATACGCTACTGAATCTCTTTTATCCCGATCACGATGCGTTCTGGCTGGGGTTACTGCCCGGTGTACCGGCGGTGCTGGCGTTCCTGTGCAGCGGACGGCGGCAGTTCCTCCCGCGCTTCTGGCGCGCACTTCGCTGGCTATTGATTCTGGCGCAGGTTGTGCTCCTGGTCTGGCAGCCCGTGCTCTGGCTGTACGGCGAGCCGCTATCAGGTATCGGGATTGCGCTGGTGGTGGCGGATATTGTCGCGCTGCTGTGGCTGGTCACGAATCCCCGTTTACGCGCCTTTTTTACGCAAGAGTCAGATTAAAACGGCACTTTTTGCCGATACTGCACTCCAACAAGCGTTGATTTACTACGTAAGGACGTCTCAATGAAATCGCTGCGTTTACTTTTATGCGCTCTCCCGCTGGCGTTAACCGGCTGTTCCACGCTCTCATCCATCAACTGGTCTGCGGCCTATCCGTGGAACTGGTTTGGATCCTCAACGGAAGTGACCGAGCAGGGCGTGGGCAAAATTACCGCCTCGACGGCGCTGGATCAGGATGCCATTCAGGATGCCATCGGCAGTGATTATCGCCTGCGCAGCGGCATGAAAACCGAGAACGGCAACATCGTGCGCTATTTCGAAGCGTTGAAAGATGACAAGGTGGCAATGGTCATCAACGGCGATAAAGGTACGGTCAACCGCATTGCGGTGATGGATGAAGAGATCCCGACCTCAGGTGGCGTGAAGGTGGGAACGCCGTTTGGCGAACTCTATCAGAAAGCGTTTGGCCACTGCGCCAGTGTGCCGTCGGAGGAGAGCGTGGCGGTCGAGTGTAAGGCCGACGGCAGCCAGCACATTAGCTATGTATTCAGCGGCACCTGGAACGGTCCGGAAGGGTTAATGCCGTCTGACGACACCCTGAAAAAGTGGAAAGTGAGCAAAATTATCTGGAAGCAGTAATTTGCGCCTGAGCAAGCCGCCTCGCTGAAATCCAGGTATAATAGCCGCCATCAATGCCACGCAGTCGTGGCATCTTTTTTTCAGGAGGAGCGATGTCTCAGGTTCAGAGTGGCATTTTGCCAGAACATTGCCGCGCGGCGATTTGGATTGAAGCCAACGTCAAAGGGGATGTGGATGCCCTGCGCGCGGCCAGCAAAGTTTTCGTTGATAAACTGGCCACCTTCCAGGCCAAATTCCCCGAAGCCCATCTGGGCGCGGTGGTTGCCTTTGGCAATACCGTCTGGCGTCAGCTGAGCGGCGGCGAAGGCGCAGAAGAGCTGAAAGATTTTATTCCTTATGGCAAAGGTCTTGCGCCTGCCACCCAGTATGACGTCCTGATCCATATCCTCTCCCTGCGCCACGACGTGAACTTCTCCATCGCTCAGGCAGCGATTGAGGCCTTTGGTGACAGCATCGACGTGCAGGAAGAGATCCACGGTTTCCGCTGGGTGGAAGAGCGCGATTTGAGCGGCTTCGTCGACGGCACCGAAAACCCGGCCGGGGAAGAGACGCGCCGCGAGGTGGCTGTAATCAAGGATGGCGTTGACGCGGGCGGCAGCTACGTGTTCGTCCAGCGCTGGGAGCATAACCTCAGGCAGCTCAACCGCATGAGCGTGCATGACCAGGAGATGATGATTGGCCGCACCAAAGACGCCAATGGAGAGATTGACGGCGATGCGCGTCCGGTCACGTCCCACCTGTCCCGCGTTGACCTTAAAGAAGACGGTAAGGGGCTGAAGATTGTTCGCCAGAGCCTGCCGTACGGCACCGCGAGCGGTACGCACGGCCTGTACTTCTGCGCTTACTGCGCGCGCCTCTACAACATTGAACAGCAGCTGCTGAGCATGTTTGGCGATACCGACGGCAAGCGTGACGCCATGCTGCGCTTCACCCGTCCGGTGACTGGCGGCTACTACTTTGCGCCGTCCGTTGAGCGCCTGCTGGCGCTGTAAATCGCTCTCCATTCGTAGGCCGGGTAAGCGTTAGCGCCACCCGGCAATTTCTCTCGCACCCTTATTCCCTTTTCTGCTTCTAAATCACCAAACGGTATATAAAACCGTTACTCCTTTAGACTCCGTTATAAATATTATGACTATAAGATAGTCATCACATTTATAAGGGTGCGCAATGGCCGTTACTGTACTGAAAAAAGGATCGCTGGCACTGGCAGGTTTACTGTTGGTGGCGCAGGCGCAGGCAACCGAGTTGCTGAACAGTTCTTATGATGTTTCGCGCGAGCTGTTTGCCGCCCTTAATCCCGCATTTGAACAGCAGTGGGCGAAAGAGAACAACGGCGACAAGCTGACCATCAAACAGTCGCACGCTGGCTCATCCAAGCAGGCGCTGGCCATTTTGCAGGGGCTGAAAGCCGATGTGGTGACCTACAACCAGGTCACGGATGTGCAGATCCTGCACGACAAAGGCAAGCTTATCCCGGCGGACTGGCAAAGCCGCCTGCCGAACAACAGTTCGCCGTTCTACTCCACCATGGGCTTCCTGGTGCGCAAGGGCAACCCGAAGAACATCCACGACTGGAACGACCTGGTGCGTTCAGACGTAAAGCTGATCTTCCCGAATCCGAAAACCTCCGGCAACGCACGTTACACCTATCTGGCGGCGTGGGGCGCGGCGGACAAAGCTGACGGTAACGATAAAGCGAAAACCGAACAGTTTATGACCCAGTTCCTGAAAAACGTCGAGGTGTTTGATACCGGCGGTCGTGGCGCAACCACTACCTTCGCCGAACGCGGGCTGGGCGACGTGCTGATCAGCTTTGAATCCGAGGTGAACAATATTCGTAAACAGTACGAAGCGCAGGGCTTCGAAGTGGTTATCCCGAAAACCAACATTCTGGCCGAGTTCCCGGTGGCGTGGGTGGATAAAAACGTTAAGGCTAACGGCACAGAAAAGGCGGCGAAAGCCTACCTGAACTATCTGTACAGCCCGCAGGCGCAGACCGTTATCACCGACTACTACTACCGTGTCAACAACCCGGACGTGATGAGCAAGCTGAAAGACAAATTCCCGCAGACCGAGCTGTTCCGCGTGGAAGATCATTTCGGCGCCTGGCCTGAGGTGATGAAAACGCATTTTGCCAGCGGCGGTGAGTTAGACAAATTGCTGGCGGCGGGGCGTAAGTAATGTTTGCAGGATCAACAAGACGTGTGCTGCCGGGTTTTACCTTAAGCCTCGGGACCAGCCTGCTGTTCGTCTGTCTGATTTTATTGTTACCGCTCAGCGCTCTGGTGATGCAGCTCGCTGAGATGAGCTGGTCCCAGTACTGGGAAGTGGTCACCAACCCTCAGGTGGTGGCGGCCTATAAGGTCACGCTGCTGTCTGCGTTCGTGGCCTCGATTTTTAACGGCGTGTTTGGCCTGCTGATGGCGTGGATCTTAACCCGCTATCGCTTCCCGGGCCGCACGCTCCTCGACGCGTTGATGGATCTGCCCTTTGCCCTGCCGACGGCAGTGGCCGGTTTGACGCTGGCGTCGCTGTTTTCCGTGAACGGCTTTTACGGTGAGTGGCTGGCGAAGTTTGATATCAAAGTGACCTATACCTGGCTCGGTATCGCGGTGGCGATGGCCTTTACCAGCATCCCGTTTGTGGTGCGTACCGTGCAGCCGGTGCTGGAAGAGTTAGGACCCGAATACGAAGAGGCCGCGGAAACCCTGGGCGCCACGCGCTGGCAGAGTTTCCGTAAGGTTGTTCTGCCGGAACTTTCTCCGGCCTTGCTGGCGGGGGTGGCGCTCTCCTTTACCCGCAGCCTCGGTGAATTTGGCGCGGTCATTTTTATCGCCGGGAACATCGCGTGGAAAACCGAAGTGACCTCGCTGATGATTTTTGTCCGTTTGCAGGAGTTTGATTATCCGGCCGCGAGCGCGATTGCCTCGGTGATCCTTGCCGCGTCGCTGCTGCTACTGTTTTCGATTAACACTCTGCAAAGTCGCTTTGGTCGACGTGTGGTAGGTCACTGATGGCGGAAGTTACGCAATTGAAGCGCTATGACGCGCCCCGCATCAACTGGGGCAAATGGTTTCTGATTGGTACCGGCGTGCTGGTCTCCGCATTCATTCTCGTCGTGCCGATGGTGTACATCTTCGTACAGGCCTTCAGCAAAGGGATTATGCCCGCGCTGCAAAATCTGGCCGATCCGGACATGCTCCACGCCATCTGGCTGACGGTGATGATTGCCCTGATCACTGTCCCGGTGAATCTGGTGTTTGGCGTATTGCTGGCCTGGCTGGTAACGCGCTTTAACTTCCCGGGGCGTCAGCTGCTGCTGACCCTGCTGGATATCCCGTTTGCGGTGTCTCCTGTGGTGGCGGGTCTGGTTTATCTGCTCTTCTACGGCTCCAATGGCCCGCTGGGCGGCTGGCTGGATGAACACGACCTGCAAATCATGTTCGCCTGGCCGGGGATGGTGCTGGTGACCGTCTTTGTCACCTGTCCGTTCGTGGTGCGCGAGCTGGTGCCAGTGATGCTCAGCCAGGGCAGCCATGAAGATGAAGCCGCGGTGCTGCTCGGCGCTTCCGGCTGGCAGATGTTCCGCCGCGTCACGCTGCCGAATATCCGCTGGGCACTGCTTTACGGCGTGGTGCTGACCAACGCCCGTGCGATCGGTGAGTTTGGCGCGGTGTCGGTAGTATCCGGCTCGATTCGCGGCGAAACCCTGTCGCTGCCGTTACAGATTGAATTACTGGAACAGGACTACAACACCGTCGGTTCCTTTACGGCCGCAGCGTTGCTGACGCTGATGGCCATTTTGACCCTGTTTTTGAAGAGTGTGGTGCAGTGGCGTTTAGAGAATCAGGAAAAACGTCAGCATCAGGAGGGAAATCATGAGCATTGAGATTGCCAATATTAAGAAGTCTTTTGGTCGCACCCAGGTGCTGAATGATATCTCGCTGGATATCCCTTCCGGACAAATGGTGGCGCTGCTGGGGCCGTCTGGCTCCGGTAAAACCACGCTGCTGCGTATTATCGCCGGGCTTGAGCACCAGACCAGCGGACATATCCGCTTCCACGGTACGGACGTGAGCCGCCTGCATGCCCGCGACCGTAAAGTGGGCTTTGTATTCCAGCATTACGCGCTGTTCCGCCACATGACGGTATTTGACAACATTGCGTTTGGCCTGACCGTGCTGCCGCGTCGTGAACGTCCAGATGCCGCCGCCATCAAAGCGAAAGTGACCAAACTGCTGGAGATGGTGCAGCTTGCACATCTGGCGGACCGCTTCCCGGCTCAGCTTTCCGGCGGGCAGAAGCAGCGCGTGGCGCTGGCGCGTGCGTTAGCCGTTGAACCGCAAATCCTGCTACTGGACGAACCGTTTGGCGCGCTGGATGCGCAGGTGCGTAAAGAGCTGCGCCGTTGGCTGCGTCAGCTGCATGAGGAACTCCAGTTCACCAGCGTTTTCGTGACCCACGATCAGGAAGAGGCGATGGAAGTGGCCGACCGCGTGGTAGTAATGAGTCAGGGCAACATTGAGCAGGTTGACGAGCCAGAGCAGCTCTGGCGTGAACCGGCGACCCGCTTTGTGCTGGAGTTTATGGGAGAAGTAAACCGCCTTCAGGGCACCATTCGCGGCGGTCAGTTCCACGTTGGCGCGCACCGCTGGCCGCTGGGGTATACCTCCGCGCATCAGGGGCCGGTGGATCTGTTCCTGCGTCCGTGGGAAGTGGACGTCAGCCGCCGTACCAGCCTGGATTCACCGCTTCCGGTGCAGGTGCTGGAAGCTAGCCCTAAAGGCCACTACACCCAATTGGTGGTACAGCCCCTGGGCTGGTACACCGAGCCGCTGACCGTGGTTATGCGTGACGACGAGCCGCCGCACCGGGGGGAACGCCTGTTTGTGGGGCTGCAACACGCGCGCATTTATCACGGCAACGAGCGCATCGAGACGCGCGAGGATATTGCTCTGGCGGTGTCAGCCTGATAGGTTATTGAGTATGTTTTTCGCCCGGTGGCGTGATGCTTACCGGGCTTTTTATTGAGTAAAAATCGTGAATACACTCGAACACACCATCGGCAACACCCCTCTGGTCAAACTTCAGCGCATGGGGTGTGACAACGGCAGCGAAATCTGGGTCAAACTTGAAGGCAATAACCCGGCGGGGTCGGTGAAAGACCGGGCGGCGCTGTCGATGATTGTTCAGGCCGAAAAGCGCGGCGAGATAAAGCCCGGCGATGTGCTGATCGAAGCCACCAGCGGTAACACCGGTATCGCACTGGCGATGATAGCCGCCCTGAAAGGCTATCGTATGAAGCTGCTGATGCCGGATAACATGAGCCAGGAGCGCCGTGCCGCCATGCGTGCCTACGGGGCCGAGCTGATTCTGGTGAGCAAAGAGCAGGGGATGGAAGGGGCGCGAGATTTAGCGTTAGCGATGGCGGAGCGCGGGGAAGGCAAGCTGCTCGACCAGTTTAATAACCCGGACAACCCGTACGCGCACTACACCACCACCGGCCCGGAAATCTGGCAGCAAACCGACGGGCGCATCACCCACTTTGTCTCCAGCATGGGGACCACGGGCACGATCACCGGTGTGTCACGCTTTCTGCGTGAACAGGATAAGCCAGTGACGATTGTCGGCCTGCAACCGGAAGAGGGGAGCAGTATTCCGGGCATCCGCCGCTGGCCGGCGGAGTATATGCCGGGCATCTTTAATGCGCAGCTTGTGGACCAGGTGCTGGATATTCATCAGCGCGAGGCGGAAAATACCATGCGTGAGCTGGCCGTACGTGAAGGCATCTTCTGCGGCGTCAGCTCTGGCGGTGCCGTAGCGGGCGCGATCCGGGTGGCTGAGTCCACGCCGGGAGCGGTGGTCGTAGCGATTATTTGCGATCGCGGCGACCGTTACCTGTCTACCGGCGTCTTTGGTGAAGAGAGTTATTCGCAGGGGGCGGGGATTTAAGCGTCATGGAGATGATTTTATTCCGGGATAACACCCGGGCGCAGCAAACCGATATTGTCGCCGTACAGTCGCAGGTGGTGTACGGCAGCGTGGGAAACAGCATCGCGGTGCCGAATATTCGCACCCACCGGCTGAACGTTACCGCCGTGCCGACGGTGCTGTTCAGCAATACGCCACACTACGACACCTTCTACGGCGGGGTGATCCCGGACGAGTGGTTCAGCGGCTACCTGAAGGCGCTGGAAGAGCGTGAGATTTTACGCGAGTTAAAAGCGGTGACAACCGGGTATATGGGCAGTGCCAGCCAGATCGTGCTGCTGGCGCAGTGGCTGAAGGCGATCAAAGTGCAACATCCCGATCTGCTGGTGCTGGTTGACCCGGTAATCGGGGATATCGACAGCGGGATGTACGTGAAGCCGGATATTCCTGAAGCCTACCGTGAACATCTGCTCCCGCTGGCCCAGGGCATTACGCCCAACGTGTATGAACTGGAAGTGCTGAGCGGCAAACCGTGCCGTACGCCGGAGAGCGCCATTGCCGCCGCGCAGGGGCTGCTGTCCAACTCGCTGAAATGGGTGGCTATCACTAGTGCGCCAGTGGCTGACGATCCGCAGAATATCCACGTCGTGCTGGTGAGCGAAAAAGGTGTTACCGTTAGCGCGCACCCGCGCGTAGAGACGGATCTGAAAGGGACGGGGGATCTGTTCTGTTCGGAGCTGGTGAGCGGTATCGTCGGGGGTAAAACCGTGGCCGACGCCATTCGCATGGCGGGCGACAGGGTGACTGACGTGATGATCTATACGCAGTCGAAAGGCTATGACGAGCTTATCCTGCCTGCATAAACAAAAATGGCGCCCGAAGGCGCCATTTTACCGTGCGGCAAGAATTACTTCTTGATGCGGATAACCGGGGTTTCACCCACGGTAACGCTGCCAGACAGTTTGATCAGTTCTTTAATTTCGTCCATGTTGGAGATAACAACCGGCGTCAGGGTAGACTTGGCTTTTTCTTCCAGCAGTGGCAGATCGAATTCAATTACCGGGTCGCCAACTTTAACACGCTGGCCTTCTTCCGCGATACGTTTGAAGCCTTCGCCTTTCAGTTCAACGGTGTCGATACCGAAGTGAACGAACAGTTCGATACCGCTATCGGATTCGATAGAGAACGCATGGTTGGTTTCAAAAATTTTACCGATGGTGCCGTCAACTGGAGCAACCATTTTGTTGCCAGTTGGTTTGATAGCAATGCCATCACCAACGATTTTCTCAGCAAACACTACATCCGGCACGTCTTCGATGTTGACGATCTCGCCGGAGAGCGGAGCAACAATCTCAATAGTTCCGGAGTCTTTCTTGTCATCAGAAACCAGAGATTTCAGTTTATCGAACAAACCCATGATCTTCTCCTAAGCAGTAAATTGGGCCGCATCTCGTGGATTAGCAGATTGTTTTTTCTTCAATGAACTTGTTAACCAGCGTCATTAACTCGTCCGTTGTCGGTTGAGCAAGAGCCTGCTCTGCTAACACCTTCGCATCTTCGAAGTTCGTGTTACGGATAATCTTCTTAATGCGCGGGATGGAAATGGCGCTCATAGAGAATTCGTCCAGACCCATACCCAGCAACAGAAGTGTAGCACGTTCGTCGCCTGCAAGCTCACCACACATGCCAGTCCATTTACCTTCTGCATGAGAAGCATCAATAACTTGCTTGATCAAATTCAGTACGGACGGTGACATTGGCTGGTAGAGATGTGAAATCATATCATTACCACGGTCAACTGCCAGGGTGTACTGCGTTAAATCATTGGTACCGATACTAAAGAAATCAACTTCTTTGGCTAAATGACGCGCAATGGTCGCGGCTGCCGGTGTTTCCACCATCACGCCGATCTCAATGGATTCGTCAAATGCTTTACCTTCGTCGCGCAGTTCCTGTTTGTAGATTTCGATCTCTTTCTTCAGTGCACGCACTTCTTCAACAGAGATGATCATCGGGAACATGATGCGCAGTTTACCGAAAGCGGAGGCACGCAGAATAGCGCGAACCTGGTCACGCAGGATCTCTTTGCGATCCATGGCGATACGCACGGCACGCCAGCCCAGGAACGGGTTCTCTTCTTTCGGGAAGTTCATGTACGGCAGCTCTTTGTCGCCACCGATGTCCATGGTACGGACGATAACCGCCTGCGAGCCGCACGCTTCCGCAACCGCTTTGTACGCTGCAAACTGCTCTTCTTCCGTTGGCAGAGCGTCGCGATCCATGAACAGGAATTCAGTACGATACAGACCCACACCTTCCGCGCCGTTGCGCTCAGCGCCGTCAACGTCACGTACGGTACCGATGTTAGCGCACACTTCAACCTGATGGCCGTCCAGCGTGATGGCTGGCAGATCTTTCAGTTTAGCGAGTTCCGCTTTCTCGGTAGCAACCTGCTCCTGAACGGCGCGCAGTTGCTCGATCACATCGTTAGTTGGGTTGACGTAAACCACGTTGTTTACGGCATCCAGAATCAGATAGTCGTCGTTTTTAACCTGAGAGGTAACGCTACCGGTACCCACGATGGCTGGCAGCTCCAGAGAACGCGCCATGATTGAGGTGTGGGAGGTACGTCCACCTGCGTCAGTAATGAAACCCAGCACCTTGTTCAGGTTCAGCTGTGCGGTTTCAGACGGGGTCAGGTCAGCGGCAACTAGGATAACTTCGTCCTGAATCGCGCTCAGATCGATGATGGCCAGACCCAGGATATTGCGCAGCAGGCGCTTACCGATGTCACGTACGTCAGCCGCACGCTCTTTCAGGTATTCATCGTCCAGCTCTTCCAGGGCAGATGCCTGACCTTCGATAACTTCATGCGCAGCCGCGTCGGCCGTCATGCCTTTATCTTTAATCAGGGCTATGATTTCCTGCTCCAGCTCCTCATCTTCGAGCAGCATAATGTGCCCTTCGAAGATGGCTTCTTTTTCTTCACCGAAAGTTTCGCCAGCTTTAGTTTTAATCGCTTCCAGTTGCGCAGATGCCTTGGCACGACCGCTCAGAAAACGTTCAACTTCCTGATCAACCTTGTCGGCAGAAATTTTTTTCCGGTCAATGACGATTTCGTCTTCTTTCAGCAGCAATGCTTTGCCGAAAGCGATACCCGGGGATGCTAAAATGCCTGAAATCATAACCCTACCTTACTTGTGACTGATATTGAAAAGAACCCGGTAAACTTACTCGAGTTCAGCCATCAGCTTAACCAGATGCTCAACTGCTTTCTGCTCGTCTTCACCTTCAGCGGAGATGGTAACAACGGTACCCTGAGTCAGGCCCAGAGTTTGCAGCTTGAACAGGCTTTTTGCGCTAGCGCTTTTGCCGTTGGAAGTCACAGTGATTTCAGAAGTGAAGCCTTTCGCTTCTTTAACAAACTGAGCAGCAGGGCGGGTGTGCAGACCGTTCGGAGCGGTAATGGTAACTTCTTGCTGGAACATTGTATTTCCCCAACTTATAGGTTTAGTGTTGTGGAACTAAAGTCTAGCCTGGCGACTTAACTTTAGCCTGTATAGTTAGCGCTGACGTTTCAATCGTCATTAAACATTATGCAGTGAAAGCAAGACTTGAACCAAATCATAAAATCGATTCAGCAGCGCTATTTCGTTCACCGATTAATTTCGCGCATCAAAATAATTGCTGGTTTAAATACCAGACCCAACGGGGTGAAGCAATGCCAGGAGGGGTAAAACTTTGAAGCAGGCCACAAAAAAGCACCTGAAAAGGTGCTTTTTTACGCGTTTTTAACATGCTGGCATCACTGTTGCAGTTCTTTCTCTGTGAAGAGATCGGCAAACAGTGCTGTGCTTAAGTAACGCTCACCCGAAGACGGTAGGATAACCACAATGTTCTTATTGGTAAAGGTTTCGTCTTCCAGCAGTTTGAGCGCTGCCGCAACCGCCGCACCGGAAGAGATACCCGCCAGAATGCCTTCCTCGTCCATCAGGCGACGCGCCGTAGAGATGGCTTCTTCATTGGTGATGGCGACCACTTTATCGATCAGCTTCAGATCGAGGTTGCCTGGAATAAAGCCAGCCCCGATACCCTGGATTTTGTGCGGACCTGGTTTGATCTCTTCGCCTGCCAGCGCCTGAGCGATAACCGGCGAGTCGGTTGGCTCAACGGCAACGGTAATCAGATCTTTTTTACCTTTCGTGCCTTTAATATAGCGAGACACCCCGGTCAGCGTACCGCCGGTGCCTACGCCGGAGATAAACACATCAACCTGACCGTCGGTATCTTCCCAGATTTCCGGGCCGGTGGTTTTCTCATGAATTTCCGGGTTGGCCGGGTTGCTGAACTGCTGGAGCAGCAGATATTTTGCAGGATCGCTGGCGACGATTTCTTCGGCCTTCTGAATCGCGCCCTTCATGCCTTTCGCGCCTTCGGTCAGGACCAGGTTCGCACCCAGCGCTTTCAGCAGCTTACGACGCTCAATGCTCATGGTTTCAGGCATAGTCAGCGTCAGCTTATAGCCACGCGCCGCCGCAACATAGGCCAGAGCGATACCCGTATTGCCGCTGGTGGGTTCAACCAGCTCAACGCCAGGTTTCAGCACGCCACGCTTTTCAGCATCCCAAATCATATTCGCACCGATACGGCATTTAACGCTGAAGCTTGGGTTACGAGATTCGACCTTCGCCAGAATGCGTCCATTACCGATACGGTTCAGTCGAACCAGGGGCGTATGACCGATAGTCAGCGAGTTGTCTTCATAAATCTTACTCATGGCCTGTCCTTAACTGTATGAAATTGGGATACCGACCCAGCATACCTGTTGAACAGGTATGGGGAAGTAAGGAAATCGCATATCTATATGCTGCAAGGAAATAATGGGGATCAGTATGGAATAAGGGGCGGCATAAGCCACCCCTCTTTTACACATTTTTGCATTACTTCCATAACGCGTGCTTAGCGCGGTAGCAGTCCACCCACATCGCCGTCGCGCCGCATACGGCAACGGGCATGATGAACAAATTCAGGAAAGGGATCATGGTGAACAGGCTGGTCAGCGCGCCAAACTGCATATTGGCAACCTTCTGAGTGCGCAGGGCAGTGCGCATCTCTTTAAACGGCACTTTGTGGTTATCGAACGGATAATCACAGTACTGGATAGCGAGCATCCAGGCGCTGTACAGGAACCACAGCACGGGCGCGACCGTCTGGCCAATCCCGGGTACAAAATAAAGGATAAGCAGCACAATCGCCCGCGGCAGGTACCAGGCGAACTTCTGCCATTCACGCTTCATGATGCGGGGGAGATCTTTCACGAGCCCCAATACGCCCGTGTCAGGTGGCGTCGCACCGGTCAGGCGCGCTTCAAGCTGTTCGGCCAGCAGACCGTTGAACGGCGCGGCTATCCAGTTTGCTATCGTCGAAAAGAAATAGCCGAAAACCAGCAGCACGGAGATAACCGCAATCGGCCAGAGCAGGTAGTCTAGCCACTGTAACCAGTCCGGCACATAGCTCATCAGGGAAGGGATCCACGTTTCCAGTCTGGTGAACAGCCACCAGAAGGCCCCGCCCATCAGAATAATGTTGATCAGTAACGGCAAAATAACGAAGCGTCGAATGCCCGGCAGGGAGACCAGTTTCCAGCCCTGAGAAAAGTACCAGACCCCGCTGCGTGGGGCAGAAGAAGATGTTGAAACCATACCAGGCTGTACTCCTTTTTACACAACCAGTGGAATTGCCCGCCTATATTATCCAGTTACGGGCCAATGACCAGTTCGGAAATGTTCGAAAAACCAGCAAAAAGCACGATTTAGTTCATCTTTATGCTGTGAATGCTCTGCATACACTTGCACTTGACGTAAACGGCAAATACTCTTAGTGAGTAAATGTTTGCCGTGGTGGCAAGGTGTTAGAACAACAGAGAATATAATGATGCAGGATTTGCGTCTGATATTAATCATTGTTGGCGCGATCGCCATAATCGCTTTACTGGTACATGGTTTCTGGACCAGCCGTAAAGAGCGTTCCTCTATGTTTCGCGATCGTCCACTGAAGCGCATGAAGTCCAGTCGTGACGACGATGACGTTGAAGACGACATCGACGGTCTTGACGACGACGGCGTGGGTGAAGTTCGTGTTCATCGGGTCAATACTGCGCCCGGCGCAGCGCATGGAGAGCATGAAGCCCCCCGCGCTCCGCAGCACCAGTATCAACCACCGTATGCCTCTGCCCAGCCGCGCCAGCCAGCGCCGCCGCCAGTGGAAGAACCTGTTCGTCATCCGCCGCACCAGCCTGTGCAACAGCAGCCCGTTGCGCCACAGCCTGTACAGCCGCAACCTGTCCAACAGCCTGCACAGCCAGTGCATCAGCCACAGCCTGTTCAGCAGCCGCAGCCAGTGCATCAGCCACAGCCTGTTCAGCAGCCGCAGCCGGTACAACAACCGCAGCCGCAGCCTGAACCGCCTGCGCCACAGCCCGCCCCGCGCGCTGAGCCAGAGCCGGTTGCAGAGCCAGAACCGGTTGTTGAAAAGCCGCAGCGTAAAGAAGCGGTGATCATTATGAACGTGGCTGCTCATCATGGCACCCATCTGAACGGTGATGTGCTGCTTAACAGCATCCAACAGGCAGGCTTCAAGTTCGGCGACATGAATATTTTCCATCGCCACCTGAGTCCTGACGGCAGCGGTCCGGCGCTGTTCAGCCTGGCCAATATGGTCAATCCAGGCACGTTTGACCCGGAAATGACCGGTGATTTCGTCACGCCAGGCGTTACGATCTTTATGCAGGTGCCGTCCTACGGTGACGAGCTGCAAAACTTTAAGCTGATGCTACAGTCCGCTCAGCACATCGCCGACGAAGTGGGCGGTGTGGTGCTCGACGATCAGCGTCGAATGATGACGCCGCAGAAACTGCGCGAGTATCAGGACCGCATCCGCGAAGTTAAGGAAGCGAACGCGTAATCGTCGCGTTAACTTAACTCCTCCTCAACCCCCGCCTGTCGGGGGTTTTTCTCATTGATGGTGCGATATGGACTCAATCGAACAACAACTTACTGAACTGCGAACCACGCTTCGCCATCATGAATATCTCTATCATGTTATGGACGCACCGGAAGTGCCGGATGCGGAGTATGACCGCCTGATGCGTGAACTGCGCGAGCTGGAAGCGCAGCACCCCGAACTGATTACGCCCGATTCTCCAACGCAGCGCGTCGGTGCGGAACCGCTGGGCGCTTTCAGCCAGGTGCGCCACGAAGTGCCGATGCTGTCGCTGGATAACGTGTTTGATGAAGAGAGTTTTCTGGCTTTCAACAAGCGCGTGCAGGATCGCCTGAAGAGCGTCGACAATCTGAGCTGGTGCTGCGAGCTAAAGCTGGATGGTCTGGCCGTCAGTATTCTTTATGAGAACGGCGTGATGGTGCGTGCCGCAACGCGCGGCGACGGCACTACCGGGGAAGACATCACCACCAATGTGCGCACTATTCGTGCGATCCCGCTGAAACTGCGTGGCGATAACATTCCCGCCCGGCTGGAAGTGCGCGGGGAAGTGTTCCTTCCGCAGGCGGGCTTCGAGAAGATCAACGAAGAAGCGCGTCGTACCGGCGGGAAAGTGTTTGCTAACCCGCGTAACGCGGCGGCAGGTTCGCTGCGTCAGCTCGATCCGCGTATCACCGCGAAGCGACCGCTTACTTTCTTCTGCTACGGCGTCGGGATCCTGGAAGGCGGTGATCTGCCAGATACCCACCTGGGGCGTTTAATGCAGTTCAAAGAGTGGGGATTACCGGTAAGCAACCGTGTGCAGCTCTGCGACTCTCCGGAGGCGGTGCTGGCGTTCTATCACAAGGTTGAAGAAGCTCGTCCCACGCTCGGGTTTGATATTGACGGCGTGGTGATCAAGGCTAATTCGCTGGCGTTGCAGGAACAGTTGGGATTTGTGGCCCGTGCGCCACGCTGGGCGGTGGCCTTTAAGTTTCCGGCGCAAGAGCAGATGACCTTCGTTCGCGACGTGGAGTTTCAGGTCGGACGTACGGGGGCCATTACGCCTGTGGCGCGTCTGGAGCCTGTGCAGGTGGCTGGCGTGCTGGTAAGTAACGCCACGCTGCATAACGCCGATGAAATTGCGCGTCTGGGGCTGCGAATTGGTGACAAAGTGGTGATTCGCCGCGCGGGTGATGTGATCCCACAGGTGGTTAACGTTGTGGAGTCTGAACGTCCTGCCGACACCCGTGCCATCGAGTTTCCAGCCCACTGTCCGGTATGTGGTTCTGACGTTGAGCGCGTGGAAGGTGAAGCGGTAACGCGCTGTACGGGCGGGTTAATCTGCGGCGCGCAGCGTAAAGAGTCCCTGAAGCACTTCGTCTCCCGCCGGGCGATGGACGTGGACGGAATGGGTGACAAGATTATCGACCAGCTAGTTGAGAAAGAGTACGTCCATACGCCTGCGGACCTCTTTACCCTGACGGCAGGTAAGCTGACCGGTCTTGAGCGTATGGGACCGAAATCTGCCCAGAACATCGTTAACGCGCTCGAGGCGGCCAAAAACACCACCTTTGCCCGTTTCCTTTACGCGCTCGGCATTCGTGAAGTCGGAGAGGCGACGGCGGCAGGGCTGGCGGCGTATTTCGGCACGCTGGACGCGCTGGAGAAAGCCACCATCGACGAGCTACAGAAAGTTCCTGATGTCGGCATTGTGGTCGCCACCCACGTTTTCAACTTCTTCGCCGAAGAGAGCAACCGTGAAGTGATCGGTAAATTACTGGAACAGGGCATTCACTGGCCCGCACCGGTAGTGGTTAATGCCGAAGAGATCGACAGCCCGTTTGCCGGTAAAACGGTGGTGCTGACCGGCAGCCTGAGCCAGCTCTCGCGCGATGATGCGAAAGCGCGCCTGGTGGCGCTGGGGGCAAAAGTGGCAGGAAGCGTGTCAAAGAAAACCGACCTGGTGATTGCCGGGGAAGCGGCCGGTTCGAAGCTGGCAAAAGCGCAGGAGCTTGGCATCGAGGTAATCGACGAAGCGGAAATGATGCGCCTGTTAGGAGAGTGACGTGGAAAAAGAGCAGCTCGTTGAGATCGCCAATACGGAGATGCCGTTCGGTAAATATAAGGGTCGCAGGCTGATTGATTTACCGGAAGAGTATCTGCTGTGGTTTGCCCGTAAGGATGAGTTCCCCGCCGGGCGTCTGGGCGAGCTGATGGCTATCACGTTACTGATCAAAACAGAGGGGCTGACCCAGCTGGTTCAGCCCCTGAAACGTCCTTAAACTTTCGCGGCGTGGGTCTCTTCCTGCGCCAGCTTTTCAGTCTGCGCCTTGTAACGCCGCGCCAGTATCGCACACACCATCAGCTGGATCTGATGGAAAATCATCAGCGGCAACACCATCATCCCAATGACAGACGTCGGGAACAGGATATTGGCCATCGGGATCCCGTTGGCGAGGCTCTTTTTCGATCCGCAAAATACAATGGTGATTTCATCGGCCTTGTTGAAGCCGCATTTGCGGGCCACAAAGACGTTAACCGCGATGACAATGGCCAGCAGAACGATGCTTACCACCACAATAAACAGCAGCGATCCAGCACCCACCCTGTGCCAGATGCCGTTCACCACGGCTTCGCTGAAGGCCGTGTAAACCACCAGCAGAATGGAGCTTTGGTCCGTTTTCCCGATCCATTTTTTATGTTTCGCCACAAACTCCCCAATCCAGGGACGGGATAAGTGTCCGAGCACAAACGGCAGCAGCAGTTGCAGACAAATTTTACCCACCTGCTCCAGATTGCCTTCCGCCCCGTGCATGTTCATCAGCAGACCGACCAGCAGCGGTGAAACAAAGATCCCGAGCAGGCTGGAAGCGGAAGCAGAACAAACCGCCGCCGCGACGTTACCGCCCGCCAGCGAGGTAAAGGCAATTGCAGACTGCACGGTGGCCGGCAAAATGCACAGATAAAGGAAACCGGTATACAGCGCCGGATCGACATTCACCGGCGCCCACCAGGCGAACAGCACGCCCAGAACCGGGAAGAGGATAAAAGTGCTGCACATTACCCACAGATGCAGTCGCCAGTGGCTACCGCCTGCAATAATGGCTTCCCGGGAGAGTTTGGCGCCATGCATAAAGAACAGCAGGGCAATGGCTGCCGTGGTCAGTCCTTCAATAACCGGAACGAAACTGCCCCGCGCCGGGAAGAACGAGGCCAGCAAGACGACACCAATCAGGGTCAGCGTAAACGGATCAAGGATACGAAAAAGTTTCATAATCACTCCTGAAAACAGATGCCGCTATTGTGCTTTCTTCCCTTTGAGAAATAAAATTGATTTATTGCATCCATTCATGAATTAAACAGATGAATTATTCGTTACGTCAGCTTCGCGTTTTCGTCACCGTCGCACAGGCCCGCAGCTTTAGCCGGGCAGGGGAGATCATTGGCCTCAGCCAGTCGGCGGTGAGCCATAGCGTTAAGGAGCTTGAAACGCAAACGGGCGTGAAGCTGCTCGACCGCACGACGCGAGAAGTGGTGCTCACCGAAGCGGGACAGCAGCTGGCAATGCGTCTGGAGAGGCTGCTGGATGAACTGAACAGTACGCTCAGGGATGTCGGCCGGCTCGGACAACAGCTTTCCGGCACCGTGAGAGTGGCGGCGAGCCAGACGATTTCGGCGCATCTTATTCCCCAGTGCATCGCTGAAAGTAATCACCGCTATCCGGATATTGATTTTGTTTTGCATGACAGGCCGCAGCAGTGGGTACTTGAGAGTATCCGTCAGGGGGATGTGGATTTTGGCATCGTTATTGATCCCGGAGCGGTAAGCGACCTGGAATGTGAAGTGGTACTCTCGGAGCCCTTTTTATTGCTCTGCCGCGATGATGATCCTCTGGCATCGCTGCCGCAGGTGGCCTGGCAGGCCTTGCAGGGGGCAAACCTGGTGTTACAGGATTATGCATCAGGCAGCCGCCCGCTGATAGATGCCGCACTGACCGCGCAGGGTGTTAAGGCAACCATTGTGCAGGAGATCGGGCATCCTGCCACGCTGTTCCCCATGGTCGAAGCGGGGATTGGCATCAGCGTTCTGCCGGCGCTGGCGCTGCCACTGCCGCAGGGGAGTCGTTTAACCGTGAAGCGTTTCGTACCCTGTGTCGAACGCCAGCTGATGCTGGTACGCCGTAAAAACAGGTCTCTTTCCGGCGCGGCGCATGCCTGCTGGGATGTGGTGCGTATGCAGGCCGAACGTTTGATGGAGGCCCGCACACGCGATCCACTTTTTAACGAAACCAATAATCAGATGTAGATATTAATCTTATGTTCTGCGGAGGGCTTATTGATGCCTTCCGCGACTGCCTCACCTTTTTCCTGCTTTGGCATCGCCTCTTCGGCCTGCTGACGCTGCAATTGCGCCAGCTGTGCCTGCAACATAGCCAGCTGAGATTCGAGTAATTCTTGCTGCTTTTGCTTTTCTTCTGCTGTGGCATCACCCATGGCCACTTCTTTGAGCTGCTGAGTGACTTTCGTTATCTGTTTGGTCAGACGGGTGATTTGAGAAGCAATGTCGTTTCCGCCGGAGCTGTTATCTACGCTGCCGATTTCCATCGCCGACAGAGAAACGGGCTTAAGAGTTGTCATATTGAGATCCTTTTCGCCATAAAATAGAGGTATCGGCAAAGAAGGCGTGAGCTTGAGTAAAACAAGCGGTCTGGCTGCAATGGGGATGTGCTATGTCGCAGATAGCAAAAAAGCGCCTTTAGGGCGCTTTTTTACATTGGTGGGTCGTGCAGGATTCGAACCTGCGACCAATTGATTAAAAGTCAACTGCTCTACCAACTGAGCTAACGACCCGAAATGGTGGGCGATGACGGGCTCGAACCGCCGACCCCCTCCGTGTAAAGGAGATGCTCTACCAACTGAGCTAACGACCCGAAATGGTGGGCGATGACGGGCTCGAACCGCCGACCCCCTCCGTGTAAAGGAGATGCTCTACCAACTGAGCTAATCGCCCATTTCGGAACTGCTGCGATAAGGTGAGAATGGTGGGCGATGACGGGCTCGAACCGCCGACCCCCTCCGTGTAAAGGAGATGCTCTACCAACTGAGCTAATCGCCCAATCTCAATTCTTATCTACACTGCGAGTCTACCGAAGTAGATGGTGGGTGATGACGGGCTCGAACCGCCGACCCCCTCCGTGTAAAGGAGATGCTCTACCAACTGAGCTAATCGCCCAATCTCAATTCTTATCTACACTGCGAGTCTACCGAAGTAGATGGTGGGTGATGACGGGCTCGAACCGCCGACCCCCTCCGTGTAAAGGAGATGCTCTACCAACTGAGCTAATCACCCCCGCTGTGTGGAGTCGCATTATAGGGAGAGTTGAAAATGAGTCAACGCATTTTCTAAAGTTTTTATTCGTTCGTCGTAAAATTAGTCAAAACGATCGCAAAACGGACTGTGGCGCATGATTTATAAACAAAAACAGCAATCTCGAACCGGATAAAGTGATCGACATTGAGGAATCGGCCCACAGTGATAGAATATTGCCCATTGTTTTCTTCCCGGAATTTGCCGATTACCGGCATCTTTATAACGTAAGGCCATTTCATGAAAATCAAAACTCGCTTCGCGCCGAGCCCGACAGGCTATCTGCATGTCGGTGGTGCACGTACCGCTCTCTACTCCTGGCTTTTCGCACGTCACAACAACGGTGAGTTTGTGCTGCGTATTGAAGACACCGATCTGGAGCGCTCAACGCCGGAAGCAATTGAAGCCATTATGGATGGGATGAACTGGCTGAATCTGGCGTGGGACGAAGGCCCATACTTCCAGACCAAACGTTTTGACCGCTATAACGCCGTAATTGACGAGATGCTGGTGGCAGGCACGGCCTATAAGTGTTACTGCTCCAGGGAGCGTCTGGATGCGCTGCGCGAAGAGCAAATGGCAAAAGGCGAAAAACCGCGTTATGACGGTCGTTGCCGCCATGACCACAGCGAGCATGCTGCTGATGAGCCTTGCGTAGTGCGTTTTGCTAACCCGCAGGATGGCTCTGTTATCTTTGATGACCAGATCCGTGGTCCGATCGAATTCAGCAACCAGGAGCTGGATGACCTCATCATTCGTCGTACTGACGGATCGCCAACCTATAACTTCTGCGTAGTTGTGGACGACTGGGATATGGAAATCACTCACGTGATCCGTGGTGAAGACCATATCAATAACACCCCGCGTCAGATCAACATTCTGAAAGCGCTGAACGCGCCTGTACCGGTGTATGCGCACGTATCAATGATCAACGGTGACGACGGTAAAAAGCTGTCCAAACGTCATGGCGCGGTGAGCGTGATGCAGTACCGTGATGACGGCTATCTGCCGGAAGCGCTGCTGAACTACCTGGTGCGTCTGGGCTGGGCTCATGGTGACCAGGAGATCTTCAGCCGCGAAGAGATGATCGAGCTGTTCTCTCTGAACTCGGTGAGCAAATCAGCCAGCGCGTTCAACACTGACAAACTGCTGTGGCTGAACCATCACTACATCAATACCATGCAGCCAGAATATGTAGCGACTTATCTGCAATGGCACATTGAACAGGCAAACATCGATACCCGTACGGGCCCTGAACTGGCGGATCTGGTGAAGCTGCTTGGCGAGCGTTGCAAAACGCTGAAAGAAATTGCTGAAAGCTGCCGTTACTTCTATGAAGAGTTTGACGCGTTCGACGCCGACGCGGCCAAGAAACACCTGCGTCCGGTTGCGCGTCAGCCGCTGGAAGTGGTGCGTGACAAACTCGAAGCCATTACCGAATGGACTGCGGAAAATGTTCACCACGCGATTCAGGCTACCGCTGATGAGCTGGAAATTGGCATGGGTAAAGTCGGTATGCCGCTGCGCGTTGCGGTGACGGGGGCAGGCCAGTCTCCGGCGCTGGACGTGACCGTTCATGCCATCGGCAAATCACGTAGCGTTGCGCGTATCAACAAAGCGCTGGACTTTATTGCTGAGCGCGAAAGCCAGCAGTAATGCTCGTGTAATACAAAAAACGGCAGGGTAACCTGCCGTTTTTTTATGCCTGTTATTCAGCAATACCAAGACGCGTGAGAAAACCCTGCAACCCTTCACGAGCGAGCAACTTGTGCAAACGTTCCTGTTCGACAGTCGTCATGTTTTCCAGCGAGTCGATAATTTGTGGAAGCAGGCTGGATGAGGTTGCCACGCCGTAATGGGAAGGGCTTTCCGCCACATGGTAAACAGCCCGACGGTTACGAATGGCAGGAAGGCTAATGATGTGCTCCTTAACGTGCGCATCAATACATATCACCCTCGCTCTTCCGCCTTTTACACCGTTGATACCTTCCGTTTTCCATCCCTTCTGTCGTATCCAGCGATTAACGGTTTGTCGGGCTACGCCCAGACTGTCCGCCAGCTCTTCCGTGGTCATTTTGCTGCGTAATCTTTTCATATCAGCGTTGGTCGCGAATCCCTAAACGTTGTAACAAGCCGGTAATCCCTTCCCGCAGTAACAGCGATGTCATCTGCTTTTGCTCTTCCGGCGTCATTTCATTCGCCAGCGTCAGGAGCAGGGCATGAAGCGAGCCCTCGTGGTACGTATCTGGCAGTTCCGGCGTCTCTGTTGCCCTGCGCGCGCTGCGAATAAAGTCGCGCACTTTTTCATTGACGTGTACCAGACGCGCCTTGCCACCCTGAACGCCTGGCTTTGGCGATGTAATCCAACCCTCTTTGCGTACCCATTTATTGATGGTCTGTCGGCTATAGCCAGTCAGCAGGGCTATCTCTTCTGGCGTCATTCGTTCCTTGATCATACAATTTCCTGAATATCTGTGGGGTTAATTAGTGGTTCATTTTATAGCACCGTTTTACGTGAAAACGTGACAAGCTTAACTCCTGGCTGCGAGCAGGCTCGCAAAGTGATTCATTTGCATGATTTTTCGGCGGTTGAAAGGCGGAGGTTGAATTTGCCGTTGACACTCTGCGGCGGAATTCATATTATGCCGCCCGTCAACATGACAGCTTTACGACGGGGCTATAGCTCAGCTGGGAGAGCGCCTGCATGGCATGCAGGAGGTCAGCGGTTCGATCCCGCTTAGCTCCACCAAACTCTGAACCCAACAGAGTGCGGTAGGTAAAGTAACATGTGGGGCTATAGCTCAGCTGGGAGAGCGCTTGCATGGCATGCAAGAGGTCAGCGGTTCGATCCCGCTTAGCTCCACCAAAATTTAAACCCTCGTCGCAAGACGGGGGTTTTTTTATATCTTGTAAAATGTTTAGACTCTTTTTGTTGCCAGCAATGTCGTTTTCTATACATCACCTCAATCCAAATCAATAAACAAGTCTATAAATAGACCTGAACTTGATTCGTGCAATTAATAAACCTATTATCCATCCGGTCAATAAGACGATGGTTAAATAGATCACACGGATTAATGAATAGAAAAATTTACAATAATGTAAAAATATTTATGATTGTCCTGGCGTTAAGCCTGATTACGATCCCCTTTTCCCGTTATATCTCCCCGCGCGCTATCGTCAACGAAAATGATGTTTATTTAGCGTGGTTGCCCTTAAGCGCCATGCTCGCCATCGTATTGTTATTTGGACGTCGGGCAATCATTCCTTTACTGATTGGATTTAGCGTTACTAACATTTATTACTTTGATTTAGCATTACTACAATCTTCCGTGTTATTAATTTGTCAGACGTTTGCCGTCTTCGCTGCCTGTGGCGTCATCCGTCTGATGCTGGGCAAACGCTGGCGACACAGCATCCCGAATAAGTACATCGGTATACGTATTTTCTGGCTCGGATTTGTGGTTCCTGTAGGCATCAAATTATCGATGTATCTGGCGGGATATTTATTTGATTTTCCGGTGACAATCTCCTCCTATTTCGGCGAAGGCTCTGCAATTTATAACGTTATCGATATTCAAAGCCTGATTTGTGCCGCCCTGATTTTCACCATGATGTTCTACTACCCGTTAAGAATGATAATTAATCCCCGGTATGCCCGAACATTCTGGCGGCGAAGCGTGAAGCCCCTCTTTTGTCACAAAAAAGTGTTAATTATCGTTGTGTGGCTGATGCTGTTGGTCTCGATGATCGCTATTTTGTGCGCGCCTTTCGAGTCACAGTTTATTGCTGGTTATTTGATGCCAATCGTTTTTATTCTTTTTACCCTGGGGATTGGTCGTCTGAGCTATGCGCTCATCTCTTTACTCTGGGCGGCCTCGGCGCTCATGCTGTTGACCTACAATTATAATTTTCTTAATGGCGTTGAATCGGGCCACTCGCTCTCCTTTATCTTGTCGGTACTGATCTCTTTCGCCATCTGCCTGCTTTACATGTCGCGGATCTATCAGAAAAGTGAATGGCTGAAACAGGGGTGGCAGGAGAGGGCGCTTACCGATCCGCTCACCGGTCTGCCTAACATTCGTGCGCTGGAAGTGTTTTTACAGCACCATCCCGAAGCCAAAATCTGCTGCCTGCGCCTGGATAATCTGGAATTTCTGAGCCGTCATTACGGCATCCTCATGCGTGTACACTGTAAAAAGATGATCACCGCGTCGCTGCAACCGTTATTGCAAAAAGACGAGAAGCTCTTTCAGTTGCCAGGCAGTGAGCTGGTGGTGGTCTTGTTGGGGCCGGGCACGGCTGAACGTCTGCAATATATGGTTGATCATCTGAACAGCCGTAAGATTGTCTGGAACAAGACTGAGCTCGACATTGAGTTTGGCGCCTCCTGGGGCGAAGTACCGGATGGGGAAAGCCTGCACCACACGCTGGGTCAGCTGAGCTGGCTGTCCGAGCAATCCTGTGGCGGGCATAACGTTCTGGCGTTAACCAACAGTCTGGATGATGTCTCTGGTCAGACGACGGACAGGGTGCTAATGCTGGCCCGCATAAAACGCGCCCTTGATATCGGCGGTCTTCACCTTTACGCCCAGCCAATTCACAACGCGCGCGGGGAAGGGTACTTTGAAATCCTCTCCAGGCTGGAAAGCGATGGCGAGATCATCACCCCTGACCGCTTTATTCCGCTGATTGCTCAGTTCAACCTGAGTCACCGGTTTGACCTGAACGTGTTGGAAAAATTGCTGATGTGGATGCGCAGCCATCCGTCCGGACGTGCAGGAACGCGCTTCTCCGTTAATCTGATGCCGCTGACGCTGATGCAAAATGAGATTGCGGCTGAGATCATCGCGCTTTTTGAACGCTACGCTATCGCGCCGCAAAATATCATCATTGAGATCACCGAGGAACAGGCTTTCTCAGACTCGGGAAGCAGCATCAAAAATATCCAGCAGCTGCGTGATTACGGCTTCCGCATTGCCATAGACGACTTTGGTACCGGCTATGCCAACTTTGAGCGCCTGAAGCGGCTGGAGGCCGATATCATTAAGATCGATGGTTGCTTCGTGAAAGATATCTGCACCGACAGCATGGATGCGATGATCGTGCAGTCCATTTGCAACATGGCAAAAACGAAATCGCTGTGTGTGGTGGCTGAATATGTGGAAACGGCTGAACAACGCGAGATGTTGTTGCGATTTGGCGTAGATTATTTGCAGGGCTATTTGATTGGTAAACCCCAGCCTCTGGCGGCGCTGGAAGCATAAAAAAACCGGGAGCGAGGACTCCCGGTTTTTATTACGCGGTATGAATTACAGAACCAGTGCTGCAATAGAGGCAGACAGGACGCTCACCAGCGTTGAACCGTAAACCAGCTTCAGGCCAAAGCGAGAAACCACGTTACCCTGCTCTTCGTTCAGGCCTTTAATCGCGCCAGCGATGATACCGATGGAAGAGAAGTTCGCGAAGGAGACCAGGAAGACGGACAGGATCCCTTCCGCACGTGGGGAGAGTGTGCTGGCAATCTTCTGGAGATCCATCATCGCCACGAATTCGTTGGATACCAGTTTCGTTGCCATGATGCTGCCCACCTGCAACGCTTCGTGAGCCGGTACACCCATCACCCAGGCAACCGGGTAGAAGATATAGCCCAGAATGCCCTGGAAGGAGATACCGAGTACGGCCGCAAACAGGGCGTTCAGCGCAGCGATCAGCGCGATAAAGCCAATCAGCATCGCGGCAACGATAATTGCAACCTTGAAACCCGCCAGAATGTATTCACCCAGCATTTCGAAGAAGCTCTGTCCCTCGTGCAGGTTAGACATCTGAATGTTCTCTTCGCTGGCATCCACGCGGTACGGGTTAATCAGCGAAAGAACGATAAAGGTGCTGAACATATTCAGAACCAGGGCCGCAACCACGTATTTAGGTTCCAGCATAGTCATATACGCGCCCACGATAGACATGGAAACGGTAGACATTGCTGTCGCCGCCATGGTGTACATGCGGTTACGGGACATCTTGCCGAGGATATCTTTATACGCAATGAAGTTCTCAGACTGACCGAGGATCAGTGAGCTGACTGCGTTAAAGGATTCCAGTTTACCCATGCCGTTAACTTTCGATAACAGGAAGCCGATCGCACGGATAACCACCGGCAGAACGCGGATGTGCTGAAGGATACCGATCAGGGCAGAGATGAAGACGATAGGGCAGAGTACCTTCAGGAAGAAGAAGGCCAGACCCTGATCGTTCATGCTGCCAAAGACGAAGTTTGTCCCTTCGTTGGCAAATCCGAGCAGTTTTTCGAACATTTCGGAGAAGCCTTTCACGAAGCCGAGGCCTACGTTGGAGTTCAGGAAGAACCACGCAAGTAAAACTTCAATGACCAGCAGCTGGACAACATAGCGAATACGAATTTTTTTGCGGTCTGTGCTGACCAGCAATGCAAGTGCAGTAACGACAACAAGTGCCAGGACAAAATGAAGGACGCGGTCCATATTTGCTCCAAATATGAGGCAGGTTTAATTTCCGTGCACATTCTATGTAACAAGCACAAAGAAAACGAGATCAAGCCCACACTATAGTTACATCCTGTGACGAGTCTCAAAAATAGTGATCAACAATACATTTTTGTTATGTTAGGTAAATGAGTGAAAAGTTAAGTTTGTGTGCTACGCTTCACAAATGTCTGCGCATTTTCACATTCTGTGACCTTGCTCCACCTGCCTGTCTATCGTTCCTGGCTATCAGAGAAATCATGTTAACCATTTCAAATGAACTTGATAATCATTCTCATTTTGATAGCATAAAACATAGCAAAGGCTATATTTCCAGAGGCAGAAATGACGAATATTCGCGTAGAGAGTAGCAGCGGCAGAGCGGCACGCAAGCTGCGGCTCGCATTAATGGGACCGGCATTCATTGCCGCGATTGGCTACATCGATCCGGGTAATTTTGCGACCAACATTCAGGCCGGGGCCAGTTTCGGCTATAAACTGCTGTGGGTTGTGGTCTGGGCCAATCTGATGGCGATGCTGATTCAGATGCTCTCCGCGAAGCTGGGTATTGCTACCGGAAAAAACCTGGCGGAGCAAATCCGCGATCATTATCCACGTCCGGCAGTTTGGTTTTACTGGGTTCAGGCGGAAATTATCGCCATGGCCACCGATCTCGCCGAGTTTATCGGGGCGGCGATCGGCTTTAAGCTTATTCTGGGCGTCTCTCTGCTTCAGGGGGCCGTGCTGACCGGGATCGCCACTTTCCTGATTCTGATGCTCCAGCGGCGGGGGCAAAAACCGCTGGAGAAAGTCATCGGCGGCCTGCTGCTGTTCGTCGCTGCCGCCTATATTGTTGAGCTGATTTTCTCCCAGCCGAATCTGGCGCAGCTGACGAAAGGGATGGTGATCCCGTCGTTACCTACTTCTGAAGCCGTTTTTCTGGCTGCCGGGGTGCTGGGGGCGACAATTATGCCGCACGTCATTTATCTACACTCTTCATTAACCCAGAATCTGCATGGCGGGACGAGTAAAGAGCGCTACTCCGCCTCGAAATGGGATGTGGCTATCGCGATGACCATTGCCGGATTTGTGAATCTGGCGATGATGGCCACCGCCGCCGCCGCGTTCCACTTTAACGGGCATACCGGGGTTGCCGATCTTGACCAGGCTTACCTGACGCTGGAGCCGTTGCTGAGTCATGCCGCTGCCACTATTTTTGGTTTAAGCCTGGTTGCTGCGGGCCTTTCATCTACGGTTGTGGGGACACTGGCCGGGCAGGTGGTGATGCAGGGGTTCGTACGTTTCCATATTCCGCTGTGGGTTCGCCGCTCGGTCACGATGCTGCCTTCCTTTGTTGTGATCCTGATGGGACTGGATCCGACCCGCATTCTGGTGATGAGTCAGGTGCTGCTGAGTTTCGGGATTGCGCTGGCGCTGGTGCCGCTGCTGATCTTCACCAGCAACAAATCACTGATGGGCGATCTGGTGAATTCGACGTGGGTGAAACGCGCCGGGTGGGCCATTGTGGTCGTGGTGGTGGCGTTAAACTTGTGGTTGCTGATAGGCACAGCCGCAGGCCTGTAAAAGAAAAAGGAGCCGGAAGGCTCCTTTTTGTTGTTAATGGTGATGGCCGTGACCGTGGCCTCTGCCTTTTCCGTGACCCCAGCCGCCACGGCGGTCGTCACGATCTTTCCAGCCTTCGCGGTAGCCGCGTTCGTAAGCCTTACGCTTATCCCAGCCACGGTGATAGCCGTTATCGTGTTTCCACCAGCGGTTTTGACGCCATTCATAATGGCGATGCCAGTAGTCACGGTCGCGCCAGTAGCCACCGTCCCAGTATCTGCCGTAGTCATCACGATCGCCAATTTGTAATTTAATCGATGGCAACAGGGTGATTTCGCCCGCATTGGCGACCAGCGGGGCCGAAGCCAGTAATACCGCTGCAAGAATCAGTGACCTGAACATACTCTTCTCCTTCACGATCGGGGCCGCTGTGCGACCTGTTAACGCAATTTTACGAGTTGGTAAACATTCGTTTCATCGCCTCAACTCCTAAATCATGAACGAGAGCACTTTTTGCTAAAAGTGTTTTTAATCTGAACTGGACAGGATCGTATCTATCGTCTTGAGCTCTTCTGCCGTGAACCGACAATTTTCAAGCACGCCTGCTGCATCATCAATTTGTCCGGTCTTGCTTGCGCCGATGAGCACGGATGTCACCGCATCGTGGCGCAGGATCCAGGCCAGTGCCATTTGCGACAGCTTTTGCCCCCGTTTTTCCGCCAGCGCATTCAGCTTACGTACCTTTTCCAGCTTTTTGTCGGTGATCTGTTCCGGATTAAGGAACTTACTGCCGCTTGCTGCGCGAGAATCCGCTGGGATGCCGTTCAGATAGCGATCGGTCAACTGTCCGCCCGCCAGGGGAGAGAAGGGGATACATCCCACCCCTTTTTGCTGCAACACGTCCAGCAACCCCTCTTCAGGCGCACGTTCAAACATGGAGTACTTCGGCTGGTGGATCAAACATGGCGTGCCCAGATCCTCCATTATTTCAATCGCCTGCCGTGCCATTTCTGCCGGGTAGTTGGACAGACCGATGTACAGCGCTTTGCCCTGACGCACCACATGGTCAAGCGCTTTCATGGTTTCACGTAGCGGCGTGTGTGGATCCGGGCGGTGGTGATAGAAGATATCGACATACTCCAGCCACATACGCTTGAGGCTCTGGTCCAGGCTTGCGATCAGATATTTACGCGAGCCCCAGTCACCATAAGGCCCGTCCCACATGGTGTAGCCCGCTTTAGTGGAGATGATCAGCTCATCGCGCCAGGGCAGGAAATCCTCCAGCAAAATGCGCCCAAAATTACGTTCGGCCGAACCAGGAGGCGGGCCGTAATTATTGGCAAGGTCAAAATGCGTAATACCCAAATTGAAAGCACGCTGTAAAAGTTGACGGCTGTTTTCGAGCAACGTCGCGTCGCCAAAATTATGCCACAGCCCCAGCGAGATGGCGGGAAGCTTAAGACCGCTTTGCCCACAGCGGCGATATTGCATTGTCTGATAACGATTTTTGTCAGGCTGATAACCCATTTGTGAGACCTCTGGCGCTGGAAAGAAACATCCGTGTATACGTTTACACTAATCTGAAGAAAATGAGCATAGCGCAGCTTTTTTCGTAAAGCATTCTTTCCAGCCCCTGATTGTCGTCAATTCTGGACACGCTTCACGCTTATTTAATACTCAGAGTGAGGTCAACGTCAGAAGGACACTTATAATATGCGTACCCCCTATTGCGTCGCCGATTACCTGCTGGACCGACTAACAGATTGTGGTGCCGATCATCTGTTTGGCGTGCCGGGCGACTATAACCTGCAATTTCTCGATCACGTGATAGACAGCCCGGACATCTGCTGGGTGGGCTGTGCCAACGAACTGAACGCGTCCTACGCCGCAGACGGCTATGCCCGCTGTAAGGGCTTTGCCGCACTCCTGACGACATTCGGCGTTGGGGAGTTAAGCGCCATGAACGGTGTGGCGGGCAGCTTTGCCGAACATGTTCCCGTCCTCCATATTGTAGGGGCCCCGGGTATGGCGGCGCAGCAGCGAGGAGAGTTACTGCACCATACGTTGGGCGACGGCGAGTTCCGCCACTTCTATCATATGAGCGAACCCATCACCGTTGCGCAGGCGGTGCTTACGGAACAAAACGCCTGCTATGAAATTGACAGAGTCCTGACCACCATGCTGCGGGAGCGCCGTCCGGGCTATCTGATGCTGCCCGCCGATGTGGCGAAAAAAGCCGCTACACCTCCTGTAAGCGCTCTCACTGTTAACCCCGCACCGGCCGATTCAGCCTGCTTGCAGGCGTTCCGTGAGGCTGCCGAAAAGCGCTTGTCTACGAGCAAACGCACCGCGCTGTTAGCTGACTTCCTGGTACTCCGCCACGGTCTGCGCGCGGCCCTTCAGACTTGGGTGAAAGAGGTGCCGATGGCACACGCCACCATGCTGATGGGCAAGGGCATTTTTGACGAACGACAGAGCGGTTTTTACGACACCTACAGCGGATCGGCGAGCGCCGCGCCGGTCAAAGAGGCCATCGAGGGTGCTGATACGGTGCTGTGCATTGGCACGCGCTTTACCGATACGCTCACTGCCGGATTTACCCACCAGCTTACGCCAGACCAGACGATAGAGGTTCAGCCTCACGCGTCCCGCGTCGGCGACGTCTGGTTTACGGGTATCCCGATGAGGGAGGCCATTGAAACGCTGACAGCGCTGTGTAAAACCTATGTTCGTGATACGCGAGCGCCATCGGATCACAGCGGCTTTTCGTTCCCGACTATTGAAGGGGCGCTGACTCAGGAGAGCTTCTGGCGCACCCTGCAAACGTTTATTCGCCCCGGAGACATTATTCTGGCTGACCAGGGGACGTCTGCTTTCGGCGCTATCGATCTGCGTTTACCGGCGGACGTGAACTTTATCGTCCAGCCGCTGTGGGGATCGATTGGCTACACGCTGGCGGCGGCGTTTGGCGCGCAAACGGCGTGTCCGAATCGACGCGTGATTGTCCTGACGGGCGACGGCGCCGCGCAGTTGACCATTCAGGAGCTGGGATCCATGCTGCGCGACAAGCAGCGCCCGATTATTCTGGTGCTTAACAACGAAGGATACACGGTGGAAAGGGCCATCCACGGGCCGGAGCAGCGCTATAACGATATTGCCCTCTGGAACTGGACGCAGATACCGCAGGCGCTGAGCCTGGCGCCTCAGGCAGAGTGCTGGCGCGTCAGCGAAGCGGAAGCGCTGGCGGAGGTGCTGGATAAAGTGGCACACCATGAGCGGCTTTCGCTGATCGAGGTCATGCTGCCGAAAGCCGATATTCCGCCGCTGCTGAGCGCGCTGACCAAAGCGCTGGAGGCGCGCAATAACTCCTGATTACCTGTCGTTTCGCCATGCCATCAGCATCGGTTTGCCCGCCAGCAGGAGCCAGGCGGGCAACATCACGATACAGAGCAGCGGCAGAAGCGTGGTATCCGGCACGACAACGGCCGCCATAAACAGGCTCAGCCACGCATCGCGCGTGACCACCAGTACCAGCCCCAGAATGGAGCAGGAGACGGTAATCGCCGCAGGGACAGCGTCAACGTGCTCATGCAGCATCAGCCCCAGCGCGACGCCAACAAATACCGCCGGGAAGATACGACCTCCCCGGAAACCACAGGCCGCCGCGACCACCAGCGCCGCCAGTTTCACCAGCGCGAACAGCAGATAATCTGAGACGCTGAAGACCTGGCTGAAGGCCAGCTGCTGCATCTCGTCCAGACCCTTAAACAGCGTAACCGTCCCGCCGATAGCGCCTAAAACGCCCAGAATAAAACCCCCCATGCCCAGAATCAGCACCGGATGCTTCAGCCTGTGCATCAGGCGATGCAGGCGAGGAAGACACCACACCGCGACCATCCCCAACGCAATGGCGATCGCGACGACGACGGCGCCGCTGAAAATATCGGTGAGTTGCATCTGGCCGTAGTGGGGAATGGAGAGTGAAAAATGGGGATGGAAAAACAGGCTGGTGGTGAGGGCTCCCGCAGCGGCGGCCATTAGCGGCGCGAAGAGTTTATCCCAAAGCGGCACCTCATGATCACTGCTGAGCGTTTGCGAAAAAATGAGCGCAGCCGCGACCGGAGTGCCAAACAGCGCCCCGATGGTGCCAGCGGAGGCCATGATCGTCCAGTCCAGCGCGCCAACGCGCGGGAAAAGACGCGCCCCCAGAAAGACCGCCAGCGCGATATTCACCGCCATAATGGGATGTTCAGGCCCGAGGCTTACGCCGCCCGCAAGACCGATTATCAGCGCGATGATAAGCCCCGGCAGAGCCGAGGGAGAGACAGGCGCGCCAATCAAGGGTTCCAGTGCCGGGTCCGGCCCGGCATGGCCCGGGCTATAGCGGATCACCAGCCCTACGGCAATCCCGGTCAGGGTCAGCATCACCATGATCCAGCCCGGCGAGTCACTGCTGATGCCGAGTTTTACCGGAAGCGCGGTCCATAAAATCGTTTGCAGCACCGCCGCCACTTTCATGACGACGATGAGCACCAGGCTCGACGCCACGCCAATAATCAGCGCCGGGACAGCCAATAACAGCATGGTTTTGGCTCGCGGATGGAGCATGATGATTTCCTTGTACAAAACGGCTTAACGTTACTTTGCACAATCAGCATTGTGGCAATAGTGCAAAAGGTGCTGAAACGGTAAAGTTATTATGTGACGAAGATCGATAATCCATGGGCAGTCACCTTCTGGTCGTTGTTGTTATCACGCCTTGAATTTACAGTGTCCCAAAGATTTATTCTGACTTTAGCGGAGCAGTAGAAGAATGACAAAGTATGCTTTGGTAGGTGATGTAGGCGGCACCAACGCGCGCCTTGCCCTGTGCGATGTGAACAGCGGTGAAATTTCTCAGGCGAAAACCTATTCAGGGCTGGATTACCCAAGCCTGGAAGCGGTGGTTCGCGTCTATCTGGAAGAGCATAAAGTGAGCGTTGAAGACGGTTGTATCGCCATCGCCTGTCCGATCACCGGCGACTGGGTGGCGATGACCAACCACACGTGGGCCTTCTCAATTGCCGAAATGCGGAAAAACCTCGGCTTCTCGCACCTTGAAATTATCAACGACTTCACTGCGGTTTCCATGGCTATCCCAATGCTTAAACCAGAGCATCTGATTCAGTTCGGCGGTACGGCCCCGGTTGAAGGCAAACCGATTGCCGTTTACGGCGCGGGAACCGGTCTGGGGGTGGCGCACCTGGTCCACGTCGACAAACGCTGGGTCAGCCTGCCGGGCGAGGGCGGTCACGTGGATTTTGCGCCGAACAGCGAAGAAGAGGGCATTATTCTTGAGGAGCTACGCGCCGAGATTGGTCACGTGTCGGCCGAGCGGGTGCTTTCTGGTCCGGGTCTGGTGAACCTGTATCGGGCGATTGTCAAATCAGACGGTCGTCTGCCGGAAAATCTGCAACCGAAAGATGTGACCGAACGCGCGCTGGCCGACAGCTGTATTGACTGCCGCCGTGCTTTGTCGCTGTTCTGCGTCATCATGGGGCGTTTTGGCGGCAACCTGGCGCTGAACCTTGGCACCTTTGGCGGGGTCTATATTGCGGGCGGGATCGTGCCGCGCTTCCTCGATTTCTTTACCGCCTCCGGCTTCCGTGGCGGCTTCGAAGACAAAGGCCGCTTCAGGAGCTATGTCCAGGACATTCCTGTTTACCTGATTGTCCACGACAACCCAGGCTTACTGGGATCCGGCGCGCATCTGCGTCAGGTTCTTGGTCAGATCCTCTGACGCTCATTTCCCTCTCCTGCGGGAGAGGGAACGTGCTACAGGTGCATGAGCTGGCGGAACTCTTTCACTCTGCTGCGGCTTACCGGCACCTGAAAATCCAGATCCTTCAGCCGCAATATATAGGTGTTGTTAAACCAGGGTTCGATTTCGCGGATCTTGTTCAGGTTGACGCAGAACGAGCGGTGGCAGCGGAAGAAGTGGGCGGCCGGGAGTTTATTGCAGAATTCGGTGATGTTCATCGCCATGACGTAGGATTCACGCCGCGTATAGACAAATGTCATTTTTTCATGCGCTTCGGCATAGTAAATATCGTCGACAGGCGTGACGATGATCCGTTCGTCCTTCACCAGATTAATCGTGTCGTTTTCCCGCGCTGCCGGGCTGGCACTGGCGGGTAAGGACTGCTGCTGCCACGCGGCTTCCAGCTTATGCAGCATGCTGATAATACGCGACTCCTGGTACGGCTTTAGAATATAGTCAAACGCCTCAAGCTCGAAGGCCTCCACGGCATGCTCTTTCCACGCGGTGACAAACACAATAAACGGCTTGTGGGCGAACTGATTGATATTTTGCGCCAGCAGGACGCCGTCCAGCGACGGAATATTAATATCGAGGAATATCGCGTCGACCCGGTTATGCTGTAAAAATTTCAGCACGTCCAGACCATCCTCAAAACAGCCAACAATCTCCATCTGGCTGTGGGTTTTGATAAGCCAGCTCAACTCCTGTTGAGCCAGAAATTCATCTTCTACGATGATGACTTTCATCTGTTACTCCGGCCTACGGCAACAAGGATATGGGGGCATTCACGGGCGTTCGCTCATTCGGAACATAAAAGGCAATTTCGGTGCCCGGCTCAAGGCGGTGAATATGCAGCCCGTCACCGTACAGCAGTTTGACCCGGTGATGCACATTCAGCAGTCCGATCTTGTTGCCCGGCATTTCGTTTGATTTGACGCGTTCGATAACTTTCGGATCGATGCCGTGCCCGGTATCGCGCACGGCGATACGCACGCGGTTACCGCTTTCCGTTACGCTAATTGTTACCACGCCTTTGCCTTTACACGGCTGAATACCGTGAACAATGGCGTTTTCCACCAGAGGCTGGATCAGCAGGCTTGGGATCACGCAGTTGACCTCTTCATCAATATCGTAAATGACCGTCAGCTTATCGCCAAAGCGAGCCTGCTCGATCGCGATGTAATCCTTGATTTGATACAGCTCTTTTTTGATGTCGATCTGCTCGTCGTCTTTTAGCTCAATGTTGTAGCGAAGATAGCGCGACAGATTAAATATCAGCTGCCGCGCGGTGTCCGGATTCAGACGGATGGAAGAGGAGATAGCGTTCAGCGCGTTAAACAGAAAATGGGGATTGATCTTGCTTTGCAGGGCGCGCAGCTCTGCCTTATTTGCCATCTCTCGCAGCTGCTCTGCACGCGAAACCTCTAGTTGAGTGGAGATGATCTGCGACAGGCCAATCGCCATCTCCTGGAGCGAGGAGGTGATTTGGTGCGCATGACAGTAGTAAATTTTCAGCGTCCCCGTGACCACGCCTTTTTCCCACAGCGGGATCACCAGCATTGAGTGGATCTCTGGCGTCCGGTGGGCTTCGTCATTGTTTTTAATGATGATTTTTCCGTAGTTAATCGCCTGTCTGGTGGTTGGGCTGATGGTGTCGTCGCTGTCGCGATAATTGTGCTCACCGACGCCAACGTAAGCCAGCACGTGATCAATATTGGTGATAGCGACCGCATCGGCATGAATATCACGGCGGATGATATCGCAAACCTGACGTAAAGATTCGGCGTTAACGTGCCGGAAAAGCGGCAGCGTCTTGTTGGCGATATCCAGCGCCAGCTTGGCCTGACGCGCGGCGCTGGCCTCTTTTTCACCTTCCACGCTTTGCACCAGCAGCACGATAAAACCGATACAGACGCTCCCGAGGATCATCGGAATACCGATCTTCGAGACGATATCCAGCCCCAGCGCAACGGTTGGCGCCCAGACGATGACCAGGATCATGGTCAGCGTTTCGCAGACCATCCCCGCGATAATCCCCGCACGCCAGTGCTGCTTTTTCGGGATTTTGCGGTTAATCCAGCCCGAGAGCAGCCCGGCAATAATGCTGGTGATAAAGCAGGGAACTGCCGTCACGCCGCCAATATCAATCAGGTATCGATGGGTGCCAGCGATAATGCCTGTGATAATCCCGACCCAGGGACCAAAGAGGATCCCGCCCGACATGACGGCGATGATGCGCACGTTCACCAGCGAGCCTTCTACCGGCACCCCGGACCAGGTGCTGAACAGGGCAAACATCGAAAAGATAAACGTGACGGCCAGCAGCTCTTTTGGCGAATGGGCAGATTTATGCAACAGTTCGCGGAACAAGCGGATGCGGATAAGGAAAAAGAGACAGATCAGCATTAATGCCGCGCGGTCGAACACCGCGAGGAGCATATTGAAGATTTCGTGCACGGTCAGGCCTGGGAAAACGGGAAAAATCTATGATAGAAAACATAGGGCCTGATGACCAGCTATCCATCAGATTTATCAAATGGGGAAAACCATAATTCTCAAAGGGGATTGCTGGCTTTTGACTAAAAGCCGGCGCTTTTCCGTTTGGGGAGAAACGTCAAGTAACGATACTGAAAATATTGTGTTAAATTGTAGAGCTTAAAACTGCCTGTTCGCGATAGGAGTTCCGCTTTTCACTGCAATCGCATTCCCGTTTTAGCGCAAAATATTGTTTTGCCGTTATCCTCTCGACAGCGTCTTTTTCTTCAGGTTATTTTCTAAGCATGCCACACGGGTGGCAGCGTCGCTCGGACGGTCCGGGCGCTAACGTGACTCTGAGGAATCTATGGCTGAATTCAGTCCTGAACGCCGTTTTACGCGTATCGATCGTCTCCCCCCTTATGTTTTCAATATCACTGCTGAACTGAAAATGGCTGCGCGTCGGCGCGGCGAAGACATTATCGATTTCAGTATGGGTAACCCTGACGGCCCAACGCCGCCGCACATTGTTGAGAAACTCTGCACGGTTGCCCAGCGTCCCGATACCCATGGGTATTCCACCTCACGCGGCATTCCACGCTTACGTCGGGCGATCTCCCGCTGGTATCAGGATCGTTATCAGGTCGATATCGATCCTGAAAATGAAGCGATTGTGACCATTGGCTCCAAAGAGGGGCTGGCCCACCTGATGCTGGCGACGCTGGATCACGGCGATACCGTACTGGTGCCGAATCCGAGCTACCCGATTCACATCTATGGGGCGGTGATTGCCGGGGCGCAGGTGCGTTCTGTCCCGCTGGTGGAAGGCGTCGACTTCTTTAACGAGCTGGAACGGGCGATTCGTGAAAGCTATCCGAAGCCGAAAATGATGATCCTCGGTTTCCCGTCAAACCCAACGGCACAATGCGTTGAACTCGAATTCTTCGAGAAAGTGGTCGCGCTGGCTAAGCGTTACGACGTGCTGGTGGTACACGATCTCGCCTACGCCGATATCGTTTATGATGGCTGGAAAGCGCCGTCAATTATGCAGGTACCGGGTGCCCGTGATGTGGCGGTTGAGTTTTTCACCCTGTCGAAAAGCTACAACATGGCGGGCTGGCGAATTGGTTTTATGGTGGGAAACAAAACGCTGGTGAGTGCCCTGGCGCGTATTAAAAGCTACCATGACTATGGCACCTTTACGCCGTTACAGGTCGCGGCCATCGCGGCGCTGGAAGGGGATCAGCAGTGCGTGCTCGATATTGCCGCTCAGTACAAACGCCGTCGTGATGTGCTGGTAAAAGGGCTTCATGAAGCAGGCTGGATGGTGGAAATGCCTAAAGCCTCCATGTACGTCTGGGCGAAAATCCCCGAGCCGTATGCGGCGATGGGTTCTCTGGAATTTGCCAAAAAACTGCTTCAGGATGCGAAGGTTTGCGTCTCTCCAGGCATTGGCTTTGGTGACTACGGTGACACGCATGTGCGTTTCGCGCTGATTGAAAACAGCGACCGTATTCGTCAGGCAGTGCGGGGCATTAAAAGCATGTTCCGTGCGGATGGCCTGCTTGCAGCGAAGAGCGTTGCGGAACAACCCGAGTCGTAACAGACCCCAAAAAAAACAGGCGCCAACGGCGCCTGTTTTTTTGACTGCATTTTCTTAACTAGATCATCAGAGCAAACGTTCCGGCCCAAACTAAAACAATAACCGAAATGCCCATAAAGAAATATTTCACGTTTCATCGCTCCGCGTATCTTCCGGTACGCATTAAAAAAACAGAGTCCAACTGAGTATAGAGAGTTGAAATCATGCGAAAGGGGAAATCGGAATTATCCCGTTACGTCGCTAACTTCAGCTCTGAATTCTGTGCTTTCCTGTCGCCAGACGGCGCTAATGTACGCCTAAATTTCAGGAGTGACAAGAGGCATTTTTTTAAATAATTTCCGACACTTACGAGTGTCGTGGAACGGCGACAGTTTGATTTCGGTACGCAATAAATGCCTGTTGAGCGACGGTCGATAAAAGCCGTTACGCACTGTGATTACAGGTGTTTGAAAAGGTTAGTTTCTTAGCGAAACTAACCTTCGAAAGGGGTCAGATATAAAGTGAGGCTTCGCCCAGGGGACGGGTTTTAAAGCGGCGGTGCATCCACAGATACTGCTCAGGCGCACGCATAATCTCAAACTCAATCACCTTATTGATAAAGGTCGCGGCTTCACTCTCATCTTCAGGATAGTTCGCCATCTCTGGGGAGATATGCAGACGATAGCCTGACTTATCCGCTTTTCTGACCATGGTCACCGTCAACATCGCGGCGCCTGAGAGACGTGAAATCACAAAGGTACCGTTCGTCGTAGCGACATCTTTAACCGCAAAGAAAGGGGCAAAGCTGCTGCCTTTAGGACCGTAGTCCTGATCCGGGGCAAACCAGACTGCTTCACCTTTTTTCAGGGCGCCAACCATACCGCGCAAATTGTTACGGCTGATCATCGCCTTATTTGAACGCATGCGGCCCCGCGTTTGTACCCATTCCATCAGCGCGCTGTTATGCGGGCGATAGGTTGCCATCATCGGCTGACAAAGGCCCATAACGCGGCCACCCAGCTCAAGCGACATAAAATGCACACCCACAACCATCACGCCGCGGTTTTGCATCTGGGCACGTTTCAGGTTATCCAGACCTTCCACGTCAAACCATTTACGGACACGCTCGTCTGGCCAGAACCAGGCCATACCGGTTTCAAGCAGCGCCATACCGATAGATTTAAAGTTTTCCGCAATCAGCGTTTCGCGCTGCTGCGCATTGTAATGCGGAAAGCAAAGTTCGAGATTTTTTCGGGCAATGGACTCACGACGCTTAAGGAAGTGACGCGATGCGCTGCCGAGCTTCGAACCCAGGAAACGGATCACGGGATAAGGAAGTTGAACCAGCAGCCAAAGTACGCCAAGGCCAAACCACGTAAACCAGTAGCGCGGGTGCAGAAACGCCCGCTGAAATTTGGATTGAGACAAAATAGTGGAACCTATGTAAAGCCTGTGAAGGTAGCGCAGACTTCGCGATACCACGTGCCATTAAGACCGTAGGACGAGGTCATGGTTGCAGGCTTTACCGTTCTTTACGACGTTGCCTGGCCATTGCTGACTTGGGTGGGCGGCATAATGTAGCACCGTTATACATTATGAGCTATCACTCGTTTTTGTTTAAAAAAGCGGCAATTGCGGAGTGGTTTGATTTTGCTATTGTTAAATCTGCGTTCCCGCATGCCTCCTGAAGGTGCAGACCATGGAAACCTACCTGCAAACGGTGAAAGAAGAGTGGGTGAAGCTAATTAATGAAACCGATCCCGATGTGCATCGGCTTGCGACTGAGCTTGCCAGGGACAACGCAACGCCCCTGGTCGCTGAATTCTATCGTGTTGTGCTGGCAGATCCGTCGGCAGCTGAATTCCTGACCACCGAACAGGTGGAGAGGCAGCTTCAGGAGGCGCTTCGTCGCTGGCTTATTGATGTGCTCTCATGCCGTGTGGAGCAGGTTGAAGAGCAGATGCGGGCGCAGCAGCGCGCTGCGGATGTTCATGCCCGTATTGGTATTTCGGTTGATTTAGTTGAAATGGGCTTCCGTGTTCTGAAAAAGCTGCTGTTACCTGTCATTACTACCAGCGCCCATTCGCCTGAGGTGAAGCTGCATATTTATCACTACGCGATTAACAGTATCGATCTGGCCATGGAAGTGATGTCGCGGGCCTATGTATTTAGCGAGAACAATGCGGCGAAAGAGGACGAAAATTACCGCATCTTTTCCTTAATGGAGAACGCAGAAGAGGAGAAGGAGAGACAGACCGCGGCGCTGCTGTCATGGGAAATGGTGCTTCTGTATAAGATCACGCTTAATTCCAGTATCGGCAACAGTCTGCCGCTGGGGCAGTCTGAATTTGGACTGTGGTTTAGCCATAAAGGTCGGCACTATTTCAGCGGGATCGCTGAGGCTGGTCATATCTCTCGTCTGATTCAGGAATTCGATGACCTTTTTAACGAGGTCCGTCTTTCAGGGCAGGGTCTGAGTGATAAAGCGCAGCGGGATAAATTCTTGCAGCGAATGCGTAATACGCTCTCGCAAATCATCACGCTTTTGCGCGAACTGTTTGACGAAGTGTCGCGACACGAGGTGGGGGTTGATGTCCTGACCCGCCTGTTGAATCGCCGTTTCCTGCCAACCATCTTCAAACGCGAAATCCTGCACGCCACCCGGGCGGGAACAAAGCTCTCGACGCTGCTGATTGACGTCGACAAATTTAAACAAATCAACGATACCTGGGGGCACAATACCGGGGACGAGATCCTGCGAAAAGTCTCCGGCGCGTTCTACGACAACGTGCGAACCTGTGATTACGTTTTTCGCTACGGCGGCGATGAATTTCTGATTGTGCTAACGGAAATCTCAGAGGTGGACGCGCTGCGAATCGCCGAGCGTATCCGCAGGCGGGTGGAAAAAATCAAGGTTAACTCCCCAACCGGCGATATTATCCCGCTCTCCCTCTCGATAGGCGTGGCGATGTTCAACGGGCATCCCGATTACGAGCGATTGATTCAGGCGGCGGATGAAGCCTTATACGGCGCGAAACGGCGTGGCCGAAACTGCGTGGAGCTTTGGAAGGGGGCGTAAGGAAAGACAGAAGTGTCCCCTGCAGGAATCGAACCTGCAACTAGCCCTTAGGAGGGGCTCGTTATATCCATTTAACTAAGGGGACGAAGCGGCAAGAGTATAGCGTTATTTACACTTTTCGTTAAGCGCATTGCCGCCTGACTGGTCAAAGAGTCACCGTTCACGCCGATTTTTCGGCAGTTTTATCCTTTTTTTCCTGAGCCTTAAGCTCGGCCTTACGCTTGTTGGACATGTCGTTACGGATTTGCGCATGGCTCAACAGCGCAAAGATAAAGGTCCCGCCACAAATGTTGCCTGCGAGGGTTGGCAGGGCGAACGGCCAGAAAAAGTCGCTCCAGTGGAGTGTGCCGTTAAATACCAGATAAAGGATTTCAACGGTTCCGACAACAATGTGCGTGGTATCGGCGAGTGCGATAAGCCAGGTCATCAGGATAATCACCACGATTTTCGCGCTGCCCGCTGAGGGGAACATCCACACCATAGTGGCGATGATCCAGCCGGAAATTATAGCATTAGAGAACATTTCAACCGGCGTGTTTTTCATCACATCCATGCCAATTTTCACAAATGCGTCGCGGGTCGGTTCATCAAATATTGGCATATACTCGAACGCCCAGGCGGCTATACCCGTACCGATGAGGTTCCCCAGCAGCACGACGCTCCACAGGCGCATCAGTAAACCGAAATTACCGAGGGTCGGATTTTGCATGACGGGCAGTACGGCAGTGACGGTATTCTCCGTAAAAAGCTGCTGTCTCGCCATAATGACGATAATAAAGCCGAACGTGTAGCCTAAATTTTCCAGCAAAAACCCGCCCGGTACGCCTTCCAGCTGAACGTGAAATATCCCTTTGGCGAGCAAAGAGGCGCCCATTGACAGACCGGCTGCAATGGCTGACCACAGCAGGGCCATCGCGTCGCGCTCCATCTCTTTTTCCCCGTCCTGGCGAATATGCTCATGAATAGCCATGGCGCGTGACGGCAGGCGATCTTCATCGACTTCTATCTCTTCTCCCCGGTCTTTCTCCTCACTTTCAATCTCAAGTTCTTCATTGTTCTCGCCAATTTTTTCTTCGTTAATGTCTTTCATAACAGCTCCTTCGGGGTAATTGCTCATTTAAGCGTAGCGGCTTTTAGCGCCTTGCCCGTGGGGATGCTCTTAAATTGCTGTAAATGGCAATAAAGGTGAGACATCTCTTTCAAAGCCAATATAAAATTGCCAGCGAAACGAATTCTGAAAGACAGGCTATGCTGAAATTAGCGTGATGACGCGAGCGGGTCGTCATTGTCCTCGTAGACATCGGTAAGCGTGCTGTTACAATCACTTGCACGTTTCAGGCGGAGCATCACCGGCTCCGTCACAGATGGCATTCAACGATAGCCATATTGAACAGGGAGAAATTTATGAAGCTTCGGCTGTCGGCGCTTGCGCTGGGCGTAACAATGCTTGTGGGCTGCGCCAGCTCTGGCGAGCAAACGGGACGCTCCGATCCTCTCGAAGGATTTAACCGTTCAATGTACAGCTTTAACTATAATGTGCTGGATCCGTATCTGGTTCGTCCGGTTGCCGTGGCATGGCGTGACTACGTTCCGCAGCCGGCGCGTAACGGGCTGAGCAACTTTACCAGTAACCTGGAAGAGCCAGCGGTTATGGTCAACTACTTCCTCCAGGGCGACCCGTATCAGGGGATGGTGCATTTCACCCGCTTCTTCCTGAACTCCCTGCTGGGTATGGGCGGCTTAATTGATGTCGCGGGCATGGCGAACCCGAAATTACAGCGTGAACAGCCGCACCGTTTCGGCAGCACGCTGGGGCATTATGGCGTAGGTTATGGGCCGTATGTGCACCTGCCATTCTACGGCAGCTTTACCGTGCGTGATGATGGCGGCGACATGGTGGATACGTTGTATCCGGTGCTGTCATGGCTCACCTGGCCGCTGTCGATTGGTAAATGGACCGTGGAAGGAATTGAAACACGTGCGCAACTGCTGGACTCTGACGGTCTGCTGCGTCAGTCTTCCGATCCGTACATCATGGTCCGCGAGGCCTACTTCCAGAACCATGACTTTATAGCCAACGGCGGTAAGCTGAAGCCGGAAGATAATCCGAACGCGAAAGCCATCGAGAACGAATTAAAAGATATCGATTCGGAATAAATAAAAAAGGTGAGCGATGCTCACCTTTTTTAATCGTGTTGGAATTAGAACGCGTAGTTGAAGTTGGTACCAAACAGCCAGGCTTTACCTTCAGAGGTAAACTCGTAAGGGCCTTCCTGGAAGGTCACTTTCTGTCCATGCATGTACGACACGCCCGCGTCGATAGAGGCATTCTCGTTGAACGCGTAGGTTGCCCCCGCACTCACCCAGAAACGGTCCTGATCCGGAATGGAGATAGAACGCTTATCTGCCGGTACCGGGCTGTCATCAAATGCCACGCCAGTACGGAACGTCCAGTTGTCATCCATATAATAGGTCGTACCAAGTGCGATACGGTAAGCATCGTGGAAGCTTTCGTCTTTATAGAACAGCGTCTGGCCGTTGCTGCCGGTGGCTTTCAGCTCCTGGAACTGGCTCCAGCTGGTATACGCGAGGCTATAGTGAATAGCCCACTGCGGCGCAACGCGGTTATAACCTGACACTTCCCACATTTCTGGCAGATGCAGTGACAGTGAACCCGGTACGGTTTGATTCGAGGTACCCCATGGAATGGTGGTGCCTGCGCCCGGTACCATACCGTTGACTGGGCTCAGGATGCCGCTTTTGTAATCGCCATCGAAGTCAATCTTCACTTCTGAGCGGTAGGTCAGACCCCAGCGGTTGTTTTTATCCAGTTCATACAGGATACCGGCGTTCCAGCCGTAGCCCCATTCATCGCCTTTCAGGCTGGCAATTTTATTGCTGTTTTTCGGCAGCGCAGCAGTTTGCTCCCCGGAGTAACGCTCGATTTTTGCATCGGCGTAAACAGCATCAAAGCCCAGACCAAAGCTCCAGTTATCGTTCAGACGATATGCGCCGCTCAGGTTGAGGTTCAAGGTCGTCAGGTCGGTTTTACCGCCGTATTCCCCGGCCGGATAGTTGTTATTGAACTCCGTTGCCAGGCCATAGTTAGAGGTGACAGAGGCACCCCAACCAAACTGTTCATTGATTGGCGCAACAAAGTGCAGGTTAGGCACCCACGCGGTCGGCGCAATGTTATCCGCCTTCAGATCTGCGCCGGTGAATTGAGATTTGCCAGAAATATTGACATCAGGATCGATGTAAACCGCACCGGCAGAGAAGGTAGGGCGATCAAACATCATGATCAGCGCCGGGTTACGGCTCGCGTTGCCTGCGTCATCGGCAATCGCACCTTCCCCGGAATACGCACGGCCAAGGCCAGAGGAAGAAAATTCGTTTAACTGGAAGCCCGCTGACCAGGCGGACGTTGAGACGATTGCCACTGCAACTGCTAAAGCAGTTTGTTTGAACAGGGTTTTCTGGCTCATGACCATAACCTCATTGAGTTATTTTTATTCAATAATTGTTACATACCGTAACAGGAGCGCGAAGTGTAGGGTCTGAGGTATGACTTACAAATCAGACCAGTGGCGAGAGTATAGGTCTGACCAGCTGGGATGTTGCAAGTTTGTTTATTAATATTTTCAGATATGTTTCTTGAAACGAGATCTGGTTGGCAAAATTGTGACCAGTGCGATTCCTCTGAAAAGGGGAATTTTGTTTTAGATCATTTTTTAGTGTGATATTGCTCACTTATCCGATTTTGCGCCATTAACGGCTGGAGGGGGCTCGTCCGGGGGCGTAAAATAGACGCATCGTGTTTATCTCGCGCCCTGCGCGAATACAGAGGAAATTGAGCTATGAGTAAATGCAGTGCTGATGAAACCCCGGTTTGCTGCTGTATGGATGTTGGCACCATTATGGACAACACCGATTGCACCGCCTCTTACAGCCGCGTATTCCCTAACCGTGCTGAAGCGGAAGAGACGCTGGCCGCGCTGAGCCAGCGCGCGCGTGAAGTCGAATCCGATCCGTGTGAAATCAAATCCACCTTCACGGAAGTAGAAGGCGGCGTGCAGCTGGATATCGACTTTGTGTTCGCCTGCGAAGCAGAAACGCTGATCTTCCAGTTAGGCCTGCGTTAATACTTTTTGCACGGGCCTATGATCGTGTAGGCCGGGTAAGGCAACGCCGCAACCCGGCAACAAATCTCACAAATGCCTCTGCCATGCAGGGGCATTTTCTTTTTCTTCTCTGTGCCTTAGCTCGCAATTTTTCGCTTCCCCGATTGGCTCAATGTAAAAAAATAGTTAAGACTGTTATCAGGTCAGACCACTTAATGTGCGCGCAAAATTTTTTTACAGGGGAGTGTTATGAGTCAGGCATTACCGCTTATCACCCGACACGGTGACCGCATTGCCATTATCAGCGGGTTACGTACGCCGTTTGCGCGTCAGGCAACCGCGTTTCACGGTATACCGGCAGTCGATCTGGGAAAAATGGTAGTGGGGGAGATGCTGGCTCGCAGCGAGATCCCGCCAGAGGTTATTGAGCAACTGGTTTTCGGCCAGGTGGTGCAAATGCCGGAAGCGCCCAATATCGCACGTGAAATCGTGCTGGGCACCGGCATGAATGTTCATACCGACGCCTACAGCGTCAGCCGCGCCTGCGCCACCAGTTTCCAGGCGGTGGCGAACGTGGCGGAAAGCCTGATGGCGGGGACCATTCGCGCGGGGATCGCCGGCGGCGCGGATTCCTCCTCCGTGCTGCCCATCGGCGTCAGCAAACAGCTGGGCCGCATCCTCGTGGATGCCAACAAAGCTCGCACTACCGGTGCAAAGCTTAAACTCTTCTCGCGTTTACGCCTGCGCGACCTCATGCCCGTGCCACCTGCCGTTGCTGAATACTCCACCGGCCTGCGTATGGGCGACACTGCCGAGCAGATGGCAAAAACCTACGGTATTACCCGCGAACAGCAGGATGCACTGGCGCATCGCTCGCATCAGCTCGCTGCGAAGGCCTGGTCGGAAGGCAAACTTGCCGACGAGGTGATGACTGCTTATATCCCGCCTTTCCGCGAACCGCTGGTGGAAGATAACAATATCCGTGGCACCTCGACGCTGGAGGATTACGCAAAACTGCGCCCGGCGTTTGATCGTAAACATGGCACCGTTACGGCGGCCAACAGTACGCCACTGACGGACGGTGCCGCCGCCGTGATCCTGATGACGGAATCCCGGGCGAAAGAGCTTGGCATCACACCGCTGGGCTATTTGCGTAGCTACGCCTTTACCGCCATTGATGTCTGGCAGGACATGCTGCTCGGTCCGGCCTGGTCCACGCCCCTGGCGCTGGAGCGTGCGGGGTTGACGCTGGCTGACTTAACCCTGATCGATATGCACGAAGCCTTTGCCGCACAAACCCTGGCAAACATTCAGCTGCTGGCAAGCGAGCGCTTCGCGCGCGATGTACTGGGCCGCGCCCACGCGACCGGCGAAGTGGATCAGAGTAAGTTTAACGTGCTTGGCGGATCCATCGCCTACGGCCATCCATTTGCGGCGACCGGCGCGAGAATGATAACCCAGACTTTGCACGAGCTGCGTCGCCGCGGCGGCGGTTTTGGTCTCGTTACCGCCTGTGCGGCGGGCGGCCTGGGTGCAGCAATGGTTCTGGAGGCTGAATAATGGAAACGACATCTGCATTTAACCTGGCTGTTCGCCTTGATAACGTGGCTGTTATCACCATTGATGTACCCGACGAAAAGATGAACACCCTGAAGGCCGAGTTCGGCGTTCAGGTGCGTGCGATGCTCAGACAGATCCGCGAAAACAAAGCGATACGTGGCCTGGTATTTATCTCGGCAAAGCCGGATAACTTTATTGCCGGGGCCGATATCAACATGATTGCCCGGGCGAAAAGCGCTCAGGAAGCAGAAGACCTGGCGCGTCAGGGGCAGCAGGTAATGGCGGAGATCCATGCGCTGTCGATACCCGTTGTCGCTGCGATCCACGGGGCCTGCCTGGGCGGTGGGCTTGAGCTGGCGCTGGCCTGTCACAGCCGCATTTGTACCGACGATGCGAAAACGGTACTCGGACTGCCGGAGGTACAGCTTGGATTGCTGCCCGGTTCAGGTGGCACGCAGCGCCTGCCGCGTCTGGTGGGCGTCAGTACGGCGCTGGAGATGATTTTAACCGGTAAACAGCTGCGCGCCCGTCAGGCATTAAAGGCGGGTCTGGTTGATGAGGTCGTTCCGCACGCCATCTTGCTTGAGGCCGCCGTTGAGCGGGCGCTGAAAGGTCGTCAGGCGAAACGCCCTCTGCCGGTGCGCGAGCGTATCCTCGCCGGGCCGCTGGGGCGCACGCTGCTGTTCAATATGGTGGGTAAAAAAACCGAGCAAAAAACCAAAGGGAATTATCCGGCAGCGACGCGCATTCTGAAGGTGATTGAAACCGGTTTATCGCAGGGCAGCAGCAGCGGTTATGCTGCGGAAGCGAAAGCCTTTGGCGAGCTGGCGATGACGCCGCAGTCGCAGGCGCTGCGCGGCATTTTCTTTGCCAGCACGGAGGTTAAAAAAGATCCGGGCAGTGAAGCTGAACCGGCTCTGCTGCGCGCCGTTGGCGTTCTGGGTGGTGGGCTGATGGGCGGCGGCATCGCATTTGTCACCGCCAGCAAAGGCAAATTGCCCGTACGTATCAAAGATATCAACCCTAAGGGTATCAACCATGCGTTGCAGTACAGCTGGCAGAACCTTGATCGCAAAGTGAAACGCCGCCATATCAAGGCCAGTGAGCGCGATAAAACCCTCGCGATGATCACTGGCGCCACCGACTACAGTGGGTTTGCACACCGCGATCTGGTGATTGAAGCCGTGTTCGAAGATCTGGCCCTTAAGCAGCAGATGGTGGCGGATGTTGAACAGCACTGCGCGCCGCACACCATTTTCGCGTCAAATACCTCGTCTTTGCCGATCGGCGACATCGCGGCGAAAGCCGTGCGCCCGGAGCAGGTGATAGGGCTGCACTATTTCAGCCCTGTCGAAAAAATGCCGCTGGTGGAGGTTATCCCGCATGCCACAACCAGCCCGCAAACTATTGCCACCGTGGTGAAGCTGGCGAAAAAACAGGGCAAAACCCCGATTGTGGTCGCGGACAAAGCCGGCTTCTACGTCAACCGCATTCTGGCACCGTACATTAACGAAGCGATGCGGTTGCTGACGGAAGGGGAGAAAATTGAGCACGTCGATGACGCTCTGGTGAAGTTTGGTTTCCCCGTCGGCCCAATCCAACTTTTGGATGAGGTAGGAATTGATACGGGGACTAAAATTATCCCTGTGCTGGAAGCGGCTTATGGCGATCGTTTTGCGCCGCCTGCAAACTTTGTTTCTGCAATTTTGAAGGACGATCGCAAAGGCAGAAAAAACGAACGCGGTTTCTATCTTTACGCCGCGAAAGGGCGTAAAAGCAAGAAACAGGTCGACCCTTCGGTTTATGCGCTTATTCCTGTCACGGGTCAGGCAAAATTGTCGGCGGTTCAGTGTGCTGAGCGCTGCGTAATGATGATGCTCAATGAAGCGGCGCGCTGCTTTGGTGAGCAGGTGATCAAGAGCGCACGCGACGGCGACATCGGCGCCGTGTTTGGTATCGGTTTTCCGCCATTCCTTGGCGGTCCGTTCCGGTATATGGATACCCTCGGGGCGGGTGAAGTGGTTGCGATTCTGCAACGTCTGGCCTCGCAATATGGTCCACGGTTTACACCTTGTGACGAATTATTGCAGATGGCGGAACGGGGTCAGACATTCTGGCCCGTAAGGGAAACTGATTGCGTAAACTGAAGTCAAAGAAGGGTAAATCTTGAGGTGATGGAACCTGTTCTGGCGAAATTGTAAACAGAGATTGACTATACTTACGCCATTGAGGTAAAAAACAGCGTTTCATTCACCGAATGGATCAGGCACAATGCCCGGCCATCGGGTTTTCTACCTCAGAGCATTAATCGCGGGTAGTTAACGCCGGTGATTCTGGTTAACAAAAGCGGTGCAATATGCAAGTTTTTATCATGCGTCACGGCGACGCGGCACTCGATGCCGCCAGTGACTCAGTACGTCCTTTAACCGTCTGTGGCTGCGACGAATCCCGTCAGATGGCGACATGGCTTAAAGGTCAAAAAGTGGACATTGAACGCGTTCTGGTGAGTCCGTTCCTGCGGGCAGAACAGACGCTGGATGTGGTAGGGGAGTGTATGAACCTGCCATCCAGTGTGGATGTGCTCCCTGAACTCACGCCGTGTGGCGATGTTGGCCTTGTCAGTGCTTACCTTCAGGCGCTGTGCAATGAAGGTGTCGCTTCCGCACTGGTCATTTCCCACCTGCCGCTGGTCGGCTATCTGGTATCTGAGCTGTGCCCGGGCGAAACGCCACCGATGTTCACAACGTCCGCCATTGCCAACGTCACCCTCGACGAAACCGGCAAAGGGGTCTTTAACTGGCAAATGAGTCCGTGCAACCTGAAGATGGCAAAAGCCATCTGACGTGACGTGCGATATGGCGGGGTGCAGCGTGCCTCCCGCCATCCTGTCAGGGCAACTCTGGCGGCTGCCACTCCTCCACTTCAATCAATACCAGCAATGCGGCATCTCCGCCGTACTCTTTGGGTGCCTGATGAAACGCCATCACGTGCGGGTGCTGAGCCAGCCACAGCGGTGTCTGTTGCTTAAGAATATGTTTGCCGTGACCGTGCATCACGCAGGCGCAAAAAACATGCTCGCGACGACATGCCGCGATCAACGCCCCCAGCTCCTGTTTCGCCTGCATCTGGGTCAACCCATGCAGATCGAGGAACAGCTCCGGCGAGTAATCTCCCCGGCGTAATTTTTTCAGTTCAAAATGGCTGACGTCTTCGCGCACGTATTTCACCGCACCCTGAGTACTGAGCAGCGGCTGAAACTCATCTGAAAAATAGTGGCTGTTATCGGCCTGCTCCTGGAGCAGACGTTTGACCGGAACCTCGCTGATTTTTTTACGCTGCGGGCGATGGACAATGGTGTCGTGCGTGATTTGACGCGTCCCGGTCATCAGCTGGCGGAAGAGAGCCTGATCCTCCTCGCTGAGCGATGTTTTCTTTTTCATTCGTCATTCTCATCTCGTATTTCCGATAGTGTACCCGACTAAACGCATTTTTTAACCTCAAGCGACACGCGTCATTGCTGATTTATCGCCGTCTTCATGGCAAACTAGCCGCCGAAAATTATGCGAGCATGCCCTGGAGGAAAGAGTGGATAAAATTTTTGTCGATGAAGCAGTAAACGAGCTGCATACCATACAGGACATGTTGCGCTGGTCGGTTAGCCGCTTCAGCGCCGCCAATATCTGGTACGGCCACGGTACGGATAACCCGTGGGATGAGGCCGTTCAGCTGGTGCTGCCGTCTCTCTATCTGCCGCTGGATATTCCGGAAGACATGCGCACCGCGCGCCTGACCTCCAGCGAAAAACACCGCATCGTTGAGCGCGTGATCCGTCGCGTGAACGAGCGCATTCCGGTGGCTTACCTGACCAACAAAGCCTGGTTCTGCGGCCATGAGTTCTATGTTGATGAACGCGTGCTGGTGCCGCGCTCGCCGATTGGCGAGCTGATCAACAACCACTTTGACGGCCTGATTAACCATCAGCCGCAGCACATTCTTGATATGTGCACCGGCAGCGGCTGCATCGCCATTGCCTGCGCGTACGCCTTCCCGGAAGCGGAAGTGGACGCCGTCGATATCTCCACCGACGCGCTGGCCGTCACCGAACACAACATTGAAGAGCACGGGCTGATTCATCACGTCACGCCTATCCGCTCTGACCTGTTCCGCGACCTGCCGACGCTGCAATACGACCTGATCGTCACCAATCCGCCGTACGTGGATGCAGAAGACATGTCCGACCTGCCGAACGAGTACCGTCACGAGCCGGAGCTGGGTCTGGCGTCCGGCTCTGACGGGCTGAAGCTGACCCGCCGCATCCTGGCCTGCGCGCCGGATTATCTGACCGACGACGGCGTTCTGATTTGTGAAGTGGGCAACAGCATGGTACATCTGATAGAGCAGTACCCGGATGTGCCGTTCACCTGGCTTGAGTTCGACAACGGCGGTGACGGCGTCTTCATGCTGACCAAGGCGCAGCTGCTTGATGCACGCGAATACTTCAGCATTTACAAAGATTAATCCAGCGGGCTTCGGCCCGTTTCACAACGCTCAAACACAAACAACAACATCGGAGCCGTGATGGCAGGAAACAGTATTGGACAGGTATTCCGTGTGACCACCTTTGGCGAGTCGCACGGTCTGGCACTGGGTTGTATCGTTGATGGCGTCCCGCCAGGCATCGAACTGACCGAAGCCGATTTACAGCATGACCTTGACCGCCGGCGTCCGGGTACCTCTCGCTACACCACGCAGCGTCGCGAGCCGGACCAGGTCAAAATTCTCTCCGGCGTATTTGAAGGCCGTACCACCGGGACCAGCATTGGTCTGCTGATTGAAAACACCGATCAGCGTTCTCAGGACTACGGCGCGATTAAAGACGTCTTCCGTCCGGGCCACGCTGATTACACCTACGAACAAAAATATGGCTTTCGCGACTATCGCGGCGGCGGACGTTCTTCCGCACGTGAAACCGCGATGCGCGTGGCGGCAGGGGCGATTGCCAAAAAATATCTCCAGCAGAAATTCGGCATCGTTATCCGCGGCTGTCTGACCCAGATGGGCGACATTCCGCTGGCCATCAAAGACTGGGAGCAGGTAGAACTTAACCCGTTCTTCTGCGCCGATGCCGACAAGCTGGACGCGCTGGATGAGCTGATGCGTGGCCTGAAAAAAGAGGGCGATTCCATTGGTGCGAAAGTCACCGTGGTAGCCGACGGCGTGCCGGCTGGCTGGGGCGAGCCGGTATTTGACCGCCTTGACGCCGACATCGCCCACGCGCTGATGAGCATCAACGCGGTGAAAGGCGTTGAAATCGGCGACGGTTTTGACGTGGTTAAGCTTCGCGGCAGCCAGAACCGCGACGAAATCACGAAGGCGGGTTTCCAGAGCAACCATGCGGGCGGCATTCTGGGCGGCATCAGCAGCGGGCAGCAAATTATTGCCAATATCGCGCTGAAGCCCACGTCCAGCATTACCGTGCCGGGCCACACGATTAACCGCGCTGGCGATGAAGTTGAGATGATCACCAAAGGGCGTCACGATCCGTGCGTGGGGATCCGCGCGGTACCGATCGCAGAAGCGATGCTGGCGATCGTGCTGATGGATCACTTCCTGCGCCAGCGCGCGCAGAATGCGGATGTGACGACCACCATTCCACGCTGGTAACTATGAAAAAAACCGCAATCGCTCTGCTGGCGCTGCTGGTCAGTGGAGCAAGCCTGGCCGCTACGCCGTGGCAGAAAATCACCCATCCGGTAGCGGGGAGCGCGCAGTCCATTGGCGCTTTCTCCAACGGGTGTATCGTCGGCGCGCAGGAACTTCCGCTGCAATCGGATACCTATCAGGTGATGCGCACCGACCAGCGCCGTTATTTCGGCCATCCTGACCTGGTGCTTTTTATTCAGCGTCTTGGCAACCAGGTGCATAATCTGGGGCTGGGCACGATGCTGATTGGCGATATGGGGATGCCTGCCGGTGGCCGCTTTAACGGCGGTCACGCCAGCCACCAGACCGGACTGGATGTGGATATCTTCCTGCAATTGCCGAAAACGCGCTGGAGCTCAGCGCAACTGCTGAAACCGCAGGCGCTGGATCTGGTCTCGGCCGACGGTAAACGTGTCGTCGCCTCGCGATGGTCGCCGGAAATTTCCAGCATGATTAAGCTGGCGGCAAAGGATAACGACGTCACGCGGATCTTTGTTAATCCGGCCATCAAGCAGCAGCTTTGCCTGGATGCGGGAACGGATCGCGACTGGTTGCGTAAAGTGCGCCCGTGGTTCCAGCATCGTGCCCATATGCATGTTCGCCTGCGCTGCCCGGCGAACAGCCTGGAATGTGAAGATCAGCCGCTGCCACCGCCTGGCGATGGTTGTGGTTACGAACTGCAAAGCTGGTTTGAACCAGCCAAGCCTGGAACCTCTAAGCCTGAGAAGAAGACACCGCCTCCGTTGCCGCCTTCCTGCCAGGCGCTACTGGATGAGCATGTACTTTAATGGATAATTTCGTCGACCTGTTCATGGTGTCACCGCTGCTGCTGGCGGTGCTCTTTTTTGTTGCAATGTTAGCCGGATTTATCGATGCCCTGGCGGGCGGCGGCGGGTTGCTCACCGTTCCGGCGTTGCTGGCGGCAGGCATGAGCCCTGCCCAGGCGCTTGCCACCAACAAACTCCAGGCATGCGGCGGTTCGCTCTCCTCGTCGCTCTATTTCATTCGGCGTAAAGTTGTGAATCTCGCCGATCAGAAGCTCAATATCCTGATGACGTTTATTGGCTCAACGGCGGGCGCGCTGCTGGTCCAGCACGTACAGTCCGACATTCTGCGCCAGATCCTGCCGCTGCTGGTTATCTGTATCGGCCTCTATTTCTTACTCATGCCAAAGCTCGGGGAAGAAGATCGACAGCGTCGCCTTCACGGCCTGCCGTTTGCGCTGATCGCCGGTGGCTGCGTCGGTTTTTACGATGGCTTCTTTGGCCCGGGGGCAGGCTCGTTTTACGCGCTGGCATTCGTGACGCTGGCCGGGTTCAACCTCGCCAAATCCACCGCCCACGCCAAAGTCCTCAACGCGACCTCCAACGTTGGCGGTCTGCTGCTGTTTATCATTGGCGGCAAGGTTATCTGGGCAACCGGGTTTGTGATGATGGCAGGGCAGTTTTTGGGCGCGCGCGCAGGCTCGCGTCTGGTATTAAGCAAAGGGCAAAAGCTGATCCGCCCGATGATTGTTGTCGTCTCGGCGGTGATGAGCGCCAAACTTCTTTATGACAGCCATGGACAGGAGATCCTCACCTGGTTGGGGATGAACTAATGAACAGTACGCATAACTACGAACAGCTGATTGAGATCTTCGATAGCTGTTTTGCTGATGATTTTAATACCCGTCTGATTAAAGGCGACGACGAACCGATCTATCTTCCAGCTGATGACGAGGTTCCGTATAACCGCATCATCTTTGCCCACGGCTTTTACGCCAGCGGTTTGCACGAAATTTCGCACTGGTGTATCGCCGGGAAAGCGCGTCGCGAGCTTGTGGACTTTGGTTACTGGTACTGCCCGGACGGGCGCGACGCCGCCACCCAGGGGCAGTTTGAAGATGTGGAGGTGAAACCCCAGGCGCTGGAATGGCTGTTCTGCGTGGCGGCGGGTTTCCCGTTCAACGTGAGCTGTGACAACCTCGAAGGCGACTTCGAGCCAGACCGTATCGTCTTCCAGCGCCGCGTTCATGCGCAGGTGATGGAATATCTTGAGAAAGGCATCCCGGCACGTCCGGCACGCCTGATCGAGGCTTTACAGAATTATTACCACACGCCGGAGATCACGGCGGAACGCTTCCCGTGGCCGGAAGATCTTTAACAGAGGAAAGAAGATGATCGCAGAATTTGAATCACGCATTCTGGCGTTAATTGATGACATGGTGGAACACGCCAGTGATGATGAGCTGTTCGCCAGCGGTTATCTGCGTGGTCACCTGACGCTGGCGGTAGCCGCGCTGGAAGCCGGGGACGATCACTCTGCCGACGCCGTTCACGCGGAAGTCACTCGCAGCCTGGAAAACGCTATTCAGGCCGGGGAACTCTCTCCGCGCGACCAGTCTTTAGTGCTGGGCATGTGGGATAATTTGTTCCAGCAGGCGAAAGCGAAGTAAGTGTATCACCGCCCTCTCCCACAGGGAGAGGACCGGGGTGAGGGCACCAGACCGCACCCTACTTGACCATTTTCCCCTTCAGCAATTTCCGCACCCACAGTCGGTTTGGATTCAGCCCCGCGAGCGTAACCCTGTCCAGCGGAACCGGCTCGTCGCTCATTTGCGCGGCTAACGCTTCAGCCAGCAGCGGCGCGGAGCACAATCCCCGCGAGCCTAAGCCACCCAGCATAAACAGCTCGGGGTGAACGGGCGCACTTACCGCCGTTTCTTTGCTGTCTGCAAGATCCTGATAGACTTCAAGCGTGGCGTCATAGTCCGGCACGTTTCCCGCCATCGGCAGGTGATCGCGGGTCGCGCAGCGTACGCCGCAGCGCGCCTGACCCTCACTGACATCAACCTCTTTCGCCCACGACGCATCCGGAAAACAGTCGACCAGGCGCTGTCGGTTTTGCTGCTGATCCGCTTCGCTGTACTGCATATCTGTTTCACCGCGATGGTAGCTGGCGCCGATGCAGTGATGGCCGTTGGAGGGATTTTGCGGCGTCAGGTAGCCGTCGTAACACAGCACCTGACGCAGTTTGCTCAGTTGGGGCGCGGTCGGGATATGGCTCACCTGGCCGCCGACTGGATAAACCGGCAATGATGCTGTCTGGGTAAACTGGCTGATATGATGTCCGTTGGCCAGCACAACGCTGGCATGCTGGGCCTCTTTACCGTCAGCGAAACGCAGTTCCCAGTGCGCAGTGCGGCTTAGCGATTGAACCTTATGGGCATAATGCACTGTCAACCCACGCGACTGCCCGAGGGCTATCGCCGCAGAAGTCAGTTCAGCCGGACATAGCCAGCCGCCGAGTGGATACTGAATTCCGCCGCAGCCGGTGTCGACACCAGCGGTCTCAGCAACCTGCTGTGCCGTCACTGCATGGGCGATGTCCTCCGGCAGCCCCAGCGACAGCATTTGGGTGATTTTCTGCTGGCTCTTCTCATCCCAGCCGAGCTGCGTCACGCCGCACCAGTCGTGGTCGAACGCAACCGGCAGGCTATCGTAAAGGCGGCGAGCAAACGTAAACGCCGCCGGGAAGAACTGGAACAGTGCCGGATCGTGTGAACTTAATAAGGGATAAAGCGCGCCCTGACGGTTGCCTGATGCGCCCGTCGCCGGCGCCTCGTCAGCGCAGTAGAGCGTCACCTGCCAGCCACGGTGCAGCAGCGCCAGCGAGAGCAGGGCGCTGGCAATACCCCCGCCCACAATAGCGACCTCACACGAGGTGCTGGCGCGGCGGGCAAACCAGGGGGCCTGCACCGGGATCGCCAGATCCTGTTCCATCACCCCGACCAGCATGTCGCGTTTGCGGCCAAAGCCTTTGGTTTTCCGCATGGTAAACCCCGCCTCCTGCAACCCACGACGGACAAAGCCCGCGGAGGTGAAGGTAGCAAGCGTCGCGCCCGGGCGCGCCAGACGTGCCATGGCGCTGAACAGGTGCGGGCTCCACATGTCCGGGTTTTTAGCGGGCGCAAAACCGTCCAGGAACCAGGCGTCCACTTTCTGATTCATTGAGTCATCAAGCTTATCGGTCAGGTCGTTAATATCGCCCAGCCACAGGTCGAGGGTGACGCGTCCGTCATCCAGAATCAGACGATGACAGCCGCCGATAGCCGGTGGCCACTGGGTCTGAAGCTGTTCCGCCCAGTGGGCAAGCTCCGGCCAGCGCTGATGGGCAAGCCGCAGATCGTGCGCGGTAAGCGGAAATTTTTCGAAACTGATGAAATGTAATCTTTGTAAGGTAGCCTCGGGGTATGCAGCGCGAAAACAATCGAATGCCTGCCAGAGGGTCAGAAAATTCAGCCCGGTGCCGAAACCGCTCTCCGCCACGACGAACAGCCTGCGCGGATGTTCAGGGAAGCGGGTGCTGAGATGATTTCCTTCGAGGAAGACATAGCGCGTCTCTTCCAGTCCGTTATCATTAGAAAAGTAGACGTCATCAAAATCTCGGGAAACAGGTGTACCCTCAGCGTTGAATTCGAGGTTGGCAGGTTGTATGGCGTTTTGTTTCACGTAAGTTACTCGTCCGACAGGCAGTGGCACGATCTTAGCGATGTGAGCCCATCGGTGCAAATTTCCACAGAAAATGGCTGATCGGACTTGTTCGGCGTACAAGTGTACGCTATTGTGCGACTCGAAACTTTTTATAGTGCGACTTACAGAGGTATTGAATGAAACGTGCAGTGATTACTGGCCTGGGCATCGTTTCCAGCATCGGTAATAACCAGCAGGAAGTCCTGGCATCTCTGCGTGAAGGACGCTCCGGGATCACTTTCTCTGAAGAGTTTAAAGATTCTGGAATGCGTAGCCACGTATGGGGTAACGTTAAACTGGACACCACCGGTTTAATTGACCGTAAAGTGGTTCGTTTCATGAACGATGCCTCTATCTACGCCTATCTTTCCATGCAGGAAGCGATCAAGGATTCTGGTCTGAGCGAAGACGTTTACCAGAACAACCCACGCGTGGGCCTGATTGCAGGTTCCGGCGGTTCTTCTAAAGCTCAGGTGTTCGGTGCTGACGCCATGCGCAGCCCGCGCGGCCTGAAAGCGGTCGGTCCATATGTTGTGACCAAAGCCATGGGTTCAGCGGTTTCCGCGTGCCTGGCAACGCCGTTCAAAATCCACGGTGTGAACTACTCCATCAGCTCCGCATGTGCGACCTCCGCACACTGTATCGGTAATGCGGTTGAGCAGATCCAACTGGGCAAACAGGACATCGTATTTGCTGGCGGTGGCGAAGAGCTGGGCTGGGAAATGGCCTGTGAGTTCGACGCGATGGGCGCACTGTCCACTAAATACAACGAAACGCCAGACAAAGCGTCCCGTACTTATGATGCACACCGCGACGGTTTTGTTATCGCTGGCGGCGGCGGTATGGTTGTGGTTGAAGAGCTGGAACACGCGCTGGCGCGTGGCGCGCACATCTATGCTGAGATCGTGGGCTACGGCGCAACGTCTGACGGCGCTGACATGGTTGCTCCATCCGGTGAAGGCGCGGTGCGCTGCATGAAGATGGCGATGCACGGTGTTGATACTCCAATCGACTACCTGAACTCCCACGGCACCTCAACGCCGGTAGGCGACGTGAAAGAGCTGGGTGCGATCCGTGAAGTGTTCGGCGACAACAGCCCGGCTATCTCTGCAACCAAAGCCATGACCGGTCACTCTCTGGGCGCGGCGGGCGTGCAGGAAGCGATCTACTCTCTGCTGATGCTGGAAAACGGCTTTATCGCGCCAAGCATCAACATCGAAGAGATGGACGAGCAGGCGGCTGGCCTGAACATCGTGACTGAAACCACCGAACGTGAGCTGACGACCGTTATGTCCAACAGCTTCGGTTTCGGCGGCACCAACGCCACGCTGGTGATGCGTAAGCTGAAAGCGTAAGCGTTTGAAGGTATAGTAGAAGGGAGCCGCGCGGCTCCCTTTTTTTATGCCTGAACACGGAGTTATGCATGAAGGCTGTTACCCCTGAGAAGAGCGCTCCTTCCGGGAACCTTTCCCTTTTCCGCATCGCCTTTGCGGTGTTTCTGACCTATATGACCGTTGGCCTGCCGCTGCCGGTGATCCCCTTGTTCGTTCACCAGGAGCTGGGCTATGGCAACACCATGGTCGGCATTGCGGTGGGCATTCAGTTTTTAGCGACGGTATTAACCCGGGGCTACGCCGGTCGCCTGGCGGATCAGCACGGCGCAAAACGCTCGGCGTTGCAGGGCATGTTTGCCTGCGGGCTGGCGGGGGGAGCCTGGCTGCTGGCGGCGCTGTTGCCAATAGATGCAGCGTATAAATTCGCGCTGCTGGTGGTAGGGCGCCTGATCCTCGGCTTTGGCGAAAGCCAGCTGCTGACCGGCACCCTGACCTGGGGAATGGGGCTGGTGGGACCTGCGCGTTCCGGAAAAGTGATGTCCTGGAACGGGATGGCGATTTACGGCGCACTGGCGGCAGGCGCGCCGCTGGGGCTGCTGATCCACAGCCAGTTTGGTTTTGCGGCGCTGGCAGGCACCACCATGGTATTGCCGCTGCTGGCGTGGGCGTTTAACGGTTCGGTGCGTAAGGTGCCCGCCCATAAAGGCGAGCGTCCTTCGCTGTGGAGCGTGGTGGGGCAAATCTGGCAGCCGGGGCTTGGGCTGGCGCTTCAGGGGGTGGGCTTCGCGGTTATTGGTACCTTTGTCTCCCTCTATTTCATGAGCCGCGGCTGGGCGATGGCGGGCTTTACGCTGACGGCCTTTGGCGGCGCGTTTGTATTGATGCGCGTGCTGTTTGGCTGGATGCCGGATCGCTTTGGCGGCGTGAAGGTGGCCGTGTCGTCACTTGTCATTGAGACCGTGGGTCTGGTACTGCTCTGGCAGGCGCCCTCTGCATCCGTTGCGCTGCTGGGTGCGGCGTTAACCGGCTGCGGCTGCTCGCTGATCTTCCCGGCGCTGGGCGTTGAAGTGGTGAAGCGCGTGGCTCCGCAGGTGCGCGGCACGGCGCTGGGCGGCTATGCGGCGTTTCAGGATATCTCATACGGCATCACCGGGCCGCTGGCGGGGCTGCTTGCAACGTCGTTTGGCTATCCTTCCGTATTTCTCGCCGGTGCGGTGTCAGCGGTGGTGGGGATTGTGGTGACGATGGTGGCGTTTCGCAAGCGGTAGTATGTTGCCGGGTGGCGGCTTCGCCTTACCCGGCCTACGGTTCGAGCCGTTGTAGACCCGGTAAGCGAAGCGCCACCGGGCAAATCCTCACGCAACCAGCCAGAAAATCGCCAGCGCAATCACCAACGCGATCAACATCAATCCCGGACGGGCAGAAAGCGTTTTGAACGTATCAACTACGGGGGCAAACAGCGGGTTGTAGATCGGCTGAATGTTTCTTACCTCCGGCACGCCGCCTTCCCGCTCGGCGCGGCGAACGAAGATCTGATTGAGCACATCCTGCACCTGGGCGGTGGTCAGCACCGTTTGCGGCGTAGCCTGCCAGCTCTGCTGAGCGTAATCCCGGATCGTATCGAACTCGTGCGGTTCCAGCGGTTGTTTCAGCGCCGCCTGTACGCTGTGCAGGGTCGGGGCGCTCTGGGTGCTGAGCGTCTGACGCGCCTGGAGCCAGGTGACCAGATGGGTAAACTGTTTTGCCGGGATCATCTCGCCTGCTTTCACACCGGAAAGTTCCAGCATGGATTGCCAGATAAGCTTTGTGGGTTCGCCGGTTGCGGCAGCCAGCTTAGTGACCATCTGCTTGAGCGTATTATGCTCCGCAGGCTGCAATGGCCGTTCTGTAGACGGGCGCTGTTGCGGCTGCGGGATAGAAAGCTGATTGCTTTGCAGCAGGGTCAACACGGTTTTCAGCTGTTCCGGCGAAAGCTGGCTCAGGGCGGTATGACCGTACTGTTGACGGATAAAATCACTCACCGCCTGGCGATTATTCCCCTGGCCCAACAGCTCGGTCAGCTGCGAGATAATCTGGCGGGTGGTATGTTGCTGCTGTGCGCTGGTAAGACGCTGGTTCAGGTTTTGTTCGGCGGCAGGGAAATGGCGCGACTGTAGCGGCGCATCGTTTCTGACGCCCAAATCGTGCTTCACGCCGGCCCACACCTCTGCGTTTTGCTGTGAGGTCAACGCAATAAGACGCGTGATCAGACGCTCCAGTACGGTGCGTTGCTGCGTGGAGAGCGGTTGTTCGCCTGGCGTGTTGGGCGTTACGGGGCCTTCACCCGGAGGGCGCGGAGGCGTACCTGAAATGGGCTGCATCGTCAAAAATCCTTAAAGTCAAACTCTGCGTAACCGGGCGGAGATATATGCCCGGCGGCGAGATTATGGCACACTTGGCAGGTTTACTTCCTCTCAAACAGGTACTCAGACGTGAAAATCCTCGTTGATGAAAATATGCCTTACGCCCGTGAGCTGTTCAGCCGCCTGGGTGAGGTTAAGGCTGTCCCTGGTCGCCCGATTCCGGTCAGCGAACTGGACGATGCAGACGCCCTGATGGTGCGCTCGGTGACTAAAGTAAATGAGGCGCTGCTCACCGGCAAAGGGGTTAAATTTGTCGGGACGGCAACGGCCGGGACCGATCATGTGGATGACCAGTGGCTTAAGCAAGCGGGGATTGGTTTTTCCGCGGCGCCAGGCTGTAACGCCATTGCCGTCGTGGAATATGTTTTCTCCTCGCTATTGATGCTGGCCGAGCGCGATGGTTTTACGCTGAAAGACCGCACCGTCGGGATTGTGGGGGTGGGCAACGTGGGCGGACGTCTGCAAAAGCGTCTGGAAGCCTGGGGAATCCGCACCCTGCTGTGCGATCCGCCGCGTAAGGATAACGGTGATGAAGGCGACTTCCGCACACTGGATGAGCTGGTCGACGAGTGCGACGTCATCACCTTCCATACGCCGCTCTTTAAAGAGGGGCCGTATAAGACCCTGCACCTGGCCGACGAAAAGCTGATCCGCCGTCTGAAGGCTGGCACTATTCTGATAAATGCCTGCCGGGGACCGGTGGTGGATAACGCGGCGCTGCTGGCATGTCTCGACGAAGGACAAGAGCTTAGCGTCGTGCTGGACGTCTGGGAGCCAGAGCCTGATCTCAACGTCGCATTGCTGGATAAGGTAGACGTGGGTACCGCACATATCGCGGGTTATACCCTTGAAGGCAAAGCGCGTGGCACAACCCAGGTGTTTGAGGCTTACAGCGCCTTTATCGGCCATCCGCAGCAGGTAGCGCTGGATACGCTGCTGCCCGCCCCGGAATTTGGCCGCATTACCCTTCATGGCCTGCTGGATGAGGCAACGCTGAAAAGACTGGTGCATTTGGTGTATGATGTGCGCCGCGATGACGCGCTGCTGCGTAAAGTGGCGGGTATTCCGGGTGAGTTTGACAAGCTACGCAAAAATTACCTTGAGCGCCGCGAGTGGTCTTCCCTGTATGTCATGTGCGATGACGCGTCAGCGGCGGGGCTGCTGCATAAACTGGGATTTAACGCCGTTCACCACCCGGCACGTTAATGTCTTCTTAATGCTCCCTGTCGGATGTTCCGGCAGGGACGCTTTTTATTTCTGGAGTAAACCACCATGTCTGAAGGCTGGAACATTGCCATTTTGGGTGCCACTGGCGCCGTGGGCGAAGCCCTGCTTGAAACCCTTGCTGAGCGTCAGTTCCCGGTGGGTGAGATTTACGCACTGGCGCGTACCGACAGCGCAGGAGAACATCTGCGTTTCGGCGGGAAATCCTTGATGGTGCAGGACGCCGCCGCGTTTGACTGGACGCAGGCTCAGCTGGCGTTTTTTGCCGCAGGTGCGCAAGCCACGGCGTCTTACATTGAAGAAGCGACAAATTCAGGCTGTCTGGTGATCGACCTGAGCGGCCTGTTCTCCCTGGAGCCGGATGTGCCGCTGGTGGTGCCGGACGTTAACCCGTTTGTGCTGGCTGACTACCGCAACCGCAACATCATTGCAGTACCGAACAGCCTCACCAGCCAGCTGCTGACCGCGCTGAAGCCGCTGATCGACGACGGTGGCCTGTCGCGTATTTCCGTGACCAGCCTGCTGTCAGCCTCCGCTAACGGCAAAAAAGCCGTAGACGCACTGGCAGCGCAGAGCGCGAAGCTGCTGAACGGTATCCCGATCGACGAAGATGATTTCTTTGGCCGCCAGCTGGCGTTCAACATGCTGCCGCTACTGCCGGATCGTGAAGGTTCGGTGCGGGAAGAGCGTCGTATCGTCGATGAAGCACGCAAAATTTTGCAGGATGACGGGCTGATGATCTCCGCGAATGTCGTGCAGTCTCCGGTCTTTTACGGCCACGCGCAGATGGTCGGGTTTGAAGCCCTGCGTCCGCTGGCGGCTGAAGAAGCCCGCGACGCGTTTGGCCGCGGAGAGGACATTGTCCTGTCCGAAGAGAGCGAATTCCCGACGCAGGTGGGCGACGCCACCGGCAGCGCGCATCTCTCTGTGGGCTGTGTGCGTAACGATTACGGTATGCCTGAGCAGGTGCAGTTCTGGTCTGTTGCCGACAACGTGCGTTTCGGCGGCGCGCTGATGGCGGTCAAAATCGCGGAAAAACTGGTGCAGGAGTATCTGTACTGATGTCAGATGTGGAACAAAAGCCGGTCCACAGAATTGCCCTCGGCATTGAATACGATGGCAGTAAATACTATGGCTGGCAGCGGCAGAATGAGGTGCGCAGCGTCCAGGAGAAGCTGGAGAAAGCGCTCTCTCAGGTAGCGAATGAACCGATAAGCGTCTTCTGCGCGGGCCGCACCGATGCCGGCGTTCACGGCACGGGGCAGGTGGTGCATTTTGACACCACCGCCGTGCGCAAAGACGCGGCCTGGACGCTGGGTGTAAATGCGAATTTGCCTGGTGACATTGCCGTGCGTTGGGTGAAAGCTGTGCCGGATGATTTTCACGCGCGTTTCAGCGCGACGGCGCGGCGCTACCGTTATGTCATCTATAACCAGCGCCTGCGCCCGGCGGTGTTAAGCCAGGGCGTGACGCATTTTTATGAACCGCTGGATGCAGAACGTATGCAGCGTGCGGCGCAGTGTCTGATTGGAGAGAATGATTTTACGTCGTTTCGTGCGGTGCAGTGTCAGTCCCGTACGCCGTGGCGTAACGTCATGCACATTAACGTCAGTCGGTATGGCGCGTATGTGGTGGTGGATATCAAAGCCAATGCCTTTGTACATCATATGGTGCGGAATATTGTGGGCAGCCTGATGGAAGTGGGCGCCGGACACCAGCCGGAGAGCTGGATTGCAGAACTGCTTGCAGCGAAGGACAGAACGCTTGCGGCAGCAACGGCGAAAGCGGAAGGGCTGTATCTGGTTTCGGTGGATTATCCGGACCGGTTCGACCTGCCAAAACCGCCAATGGGCCCGCTGTTTTTAGCGGACTAAACAAAGGTGCAATTAGGGCTTAGACAATATGGACGTAATACGTTTTCTGATTGATTTCATCCTGCATATTGATGTTCACCTGGCGGAGCTGGTCGCGCAGTACGGCGTCTGGGTTTACGCCATTCTGTTCCTCATTCTGTTCTGTGAAACCGGCCTTGTGGTTACGCCGTTCCTGCCTGGAGATTCACTGCTGTTCGTGGCGGGCGCGTTATCCGCACTGCCAACGAATGACCTGAATGTCCATCTGATGGTCGTCCTGATGATCATCGCCGCGATTGTTGGTGATGCGGTCAACTACACCATCGGGCGGGTGTTTGGCGAGCGGTTGTTCAGTAATCCGGACTCGAAGATTTTCCGCCGCAGTTATTTAGATAAGACCCATGCGTTCTATGAGCGCCATGGCGGTAAGACCATTATCCTTGCCCGTTTTGTGCCTATTGTGCGTACATTTGCACCGTTTGTGGCGGGAATGGGTCACATGTCCTATCGTCATTTTGCCATGTACAACGTGGTGGGCGCGCTGCTGTGGGTGCTGCTGTTCACCTATGCAGGCTACCTGTTTGGCGATCTGCCGGTGGTTCAGGAAAACCTTAAGTTACTGATTGTAGCGATTATTGTGCTTTCCGTACTGCCTGGCGTCATCGAAATTATCCGTCACAAACGCGCGGCGGCAAAGCAAGCGAAGTAAATGCACGCTGGCGGTTCGACCACTTTTTTATCCAAAGTTTCGGGCTGTTATGTTTTAATGTGCAACATTCATGGTCTGTTGGAGGCAAAAATGGCATTATTCGCCTCTTACAGCAAAACTGGCATACGACCAGGTTCAGGCAGAAAGGTTATCAATGAGCTGGATTGAACGAATTAAAAGCAACATTACCCCAACGCGTAAAGCGAGCATTCCTGAAGGGGTATGGACGAAGTGTGATAGCTGCGGCCAGGTTCTGTATCGCGCAGAGCTGGAACGCAATCTTGAGGTGTGTCCGAAGTGTGACCACCATATGCGTATGTCGGCGCGCAACCGCCTGCATAGCCTGCTGGACGAAGGTTCTCTGGTAGAACTGGGCAGCGAACTGGAGCCAAAAGATGTGCTCAAGTTCCGCGACTCCAAAAAATACAAAGATCGTCTGGCCTCTGCGCAGAAAGAGACCGGCGAGAAAGACGCGCTAATCGTCATGAAAGGCACCCTGCATGAAATGCCGGTGGTTGCCGCCGCGTTTGAGTTCTCCTTTATGGGCGGCTCAATGGGCTCCGTGGTCGGCGCGCGTTTCGTGCGTGCCGTTGAGCAGGCGCTGGAAGACAACTGCCCGCTGATCTGCTTCTCCGCCTCCGGTGGCGCACGTATGCAGGAAGCGCTGATGTCCCTGATGCAGATGGCGAAAACCTCTGCGGCGCTGGCGAAAATGCAGGAGCGCGGTCTGCCGTACATTTCGGTACTGACCGACCCAACCATGGGCGGCGTTTCTGCAAGCTTCGCCATGCTGGGCGACCTGAACATCGCGGAGCCAAAAGCGCTGATCGGCTTTGCCGGTCCTCGCGTTATCGAGCAGACCGTACGTGAGAAACTGCCGCCGGGCTTCCAGCGCAGTGAGTTCCTCATTGAGAAAGGCGCTATCGATATGATCGTCCGCCGTCCGGAAATGCGCCTGAAACTGGCCAGCATTCTGGCGAAGCTGATGAATCTGCCAGCGCCTAACCCGGACGAGCCGCGCGAAGGCGTGGTGGTACCGGATCAGGAACCCGAGGCCTGATAACTGAAAAGGGCAGGGCCGAATGGCGCTGCCCTTTTGCTTTCTAAACCGTTAATGACAACCGGGCATCATGGAAAATAAAAGCATTCCTCAAGCCACGTCGCCCCTGGCCGCGTGGCTTTCTTATCTGGAAAACCTGCACAGTAAAACTATCGACATGGGCCTTGAGCGCGTAAGCCAGGTTGCCGCGCGTCTTGACGTGCTGAAACCCGCGCCTTTCGTGTTTACCGTCGCCGGCACTAACGGTAAAGGCACCACCTGCCGCACGCTGGAATCTGTCCTGATGGCGGCGGGGTACAAAGTTGGCGTTTACAGCTCGCCGCATCTGGTGCGCTATACCGAGCGCGTGCGGGTGCAAAACACCGAGCTGGCGGAATCGGCCCATACGGCGTCGTTTGCCGCTATCGAAGCGGCGCGCGGCGAAACCTCATTAACCTATTTCGAATATGGCACCCTGTCGGCGCTGTGGCTGTTTAAGCAGGCGCAGCTGGACGTGGTGATCCTGGAAGTGGGGCTGGGCGGGCGTCTGGATGCCACCAATATGGTGGATGCGGATGTCGCCGTCGTCACCAGCATCGCGCTGGATCACACCGACTGGCTGGGCCCGGACCGCGAGAGCATTGGCCGTGAGAAGGCCGGTATTTTCCGGGCCAATAAGCCTGCCGTGGTAGGCGAACCGGACATGCCACATACCATCGCTGAGGTAGCGAAAGAGAAGGGCGCTCGTCTGCTGCGTCGCGGCGTGGACTGGCAGTATGAGGTGCAGGACAACGGCTGGCGCTTCAGCGATGCGCAGGGCGTGCTGGAGAGTCTGCCCCTGCCGCAGGTGCCACAGCCTAACGCGGCGACTGCGCTGGCAGCCCTGCGCGCCAGCGGATTAGCGGTAAGCGAGCAGGCAATCCGCGATGGCATTCAGAACGCACTGTTACCAGGACGTTTTCAGATTGTGAGTGTGTCACCGCGTCTGATTCTGGATGTTGCACATAACCCGCATGCGGCGGCGTACCTCGCAGGACGTCTCAAATCGTTACCAAAAACCGGGCGCGTGCTGGCGGTTATCGGTATGCTTCATGATAAAGATATCGGCGGCACGCTGGCCTGCATGGAGAGTGTGGTCGATAGCTGGTATTGTGCTCCTCTGGAAGGGCCGCGCGGCGCGACTGCTGAGCAGTTGATGGAACATCTCGGCAAAGGCGAAATCTACAGCAGTGTGGTTTCGGCCTGGCGTGCCGCGATGGCGGAGGCTAAACCAGAAGATACCGTGCTGGTGTGTGGGTCATTCCACACGGTGGCACATGTCATGGAAGTGATGGACGCGGGGAGAACCGGTGGCGAGTAAGTTTCAGAACCGTTTAACAGGAACCATTGTGCTGGTCGCGCTCGGGGTGATTATTCTCCCGGGATTGCTCGACGGGCAGAAAAAGCATTACCAGGATGAATTTGCGGCCATTCCGCTGGTACCCAAACCGGGCGATCGCGACGAGCCCGATATGTTGCCAGCGGCAACGCAGGCGCTGCCTGCCCAGCCGCCAGAAGGCGCAGCGGAAGAGGTGCGCGCAGGTGATGCAGCCGCGCCGTCGCTCGATCCCTCGCGCCTGGCGACGAACAATAACATCGAGATTGATCCGGTGCCGGTAGAACAGCCTAAGCCTGTTGAGAAGCCGAAACCGGTGGAGAAGCCGCAGCCGAAACCGCAGCGGGATAAAGCGGCCGAGCAACTGGCAGCCGCTTCAGAAACGCCACCGCAGGCAAAACAGGACGCGGCCCCTACCGGCAAAGCCTATGTCGTTCAGCTCGGTGCGTTGAAAAATGCAGATAAGGTCAATGAGATCGTGAGTAAACTGCGCGGCGCGGGATACCGTGTTTATACTTCACCCACCACGCCGGTACAGGGTAAAATTACGCGTATCCTCGTGGGGCCGGATGCGTCGAAAGATAAGCTCAAAGGTTCGCTTGGCGAGCTGAAGCAAATCTCCGGCCTGAGCGGTGTGGTGATGAACTACAGCGCCAACTGATAGAAATTATCCCCTCACCCTGGCCCTCCCCCTAAAGGGGCGAGGGGGCGGTTTACTCCCTCTCCCTTGAGGGAGAGGGCCGAGGTGAGGGGGAGGCAGACGTTCACAGAAACGTCAAAGGTGCGGGGCGTTGAGCATTTTTTCAGCGCCTTTTTTATTTACGCGTGGGAAGGAAATCCCTACGCAAACGTTTTCTTTTTCTGTTAGAATTCGCCCCGAACTGGATGACAGGGCGTTAAATCGTGGGACACATATGGTCTGGATTGATTACGCCATCATTGCGGTGATTGGTTTTTCCTGTCTGGTTAGCCTGATCCGTGGCTTTGTTCGTGAAGCGTTATCGCTGGTAACCTGGGGTTGTGCTTTCTTTGTTGCCAGTCATTACTACACTTACCTGTCTGTCTGGTTCACGGGCTTTGAAGATGAACTGGTCCGAAACGGAATCGCCATCGCGGTGCTGTTTATCGCGACGCTGATTGTCGGCGCTATCGTCAATTACGTGATAGGTCAGCTGGTCGAGAAAACCGGTCTGTCAGGAACGGACAGGGTGCTCGGCATCTGTTTCGGCGCGTTGCGAGGCGTGCTCATTGTGGCCGCGATCCTGTTCTTCCTGGATACCTTTACCGGGTTCTCCAAAAGTGAAGACTGGCAAAAATCGCAGCTCATTCCGGAGTTCAGCTTCATCATCAGATGGTTCTTTGACTATCTGCAAAGCTCGTCGAGTTTCTTGCCCAGGGCATAAACCCTGAGATGTGGCTTAACGAGGAAAAGACGAATGTGCGGTATTGTCGGTATCGCCGGTTTCATGCCGGTAAACCAGTCGATTTATGACGCGTTAACGGTGCTTCAGCACCGTGGGCAGGATGCTGCGGGTATCATCACCATTGATGCAAACAACTGCTTCCGTTTACGCAAGGCGAACGGCCTGGTAAACGATGTATTTGAAGCCCGCCATATGCAGCGTCTGCAAGGTAATATGGGGATCGGTCACGTTCGTTATCCTACTGCTGGCAGTTCCAGCGCCTCTGAGGCTCAGCCTTTTTACGTTAACTCCCCGTATGGCATCACGCTTGCCCACAATGGCAATCTGACCAATGCCCACGAGCTGCGTAAAAAGCTGTTTGAAGAGAAACGTCGCCACATTAACACCACCTCTGATTCTGAAATCCTGCTCAATATCTTTGCCAGCGAGCTGGATAACTTCCGCCATTATCCGCTGGAAGCAGACAACATTTTTGCCGCCGTTGCCGCGACTAATCGCCAGATCCGTGGCGCGTATGCTTGCGTGGCGATGATCATCGGTCACGGCATGGTGGCCTTCCGCGATCCAAACGGCATTCGCCCGCTGGTGCTCGGCAAACGTGATCTCGGCGATGGCCGTTCCGAGTACATGGTTGCCTCCGAAAGCGTGGCGCTGGATACTCTGGGCTTCGAATTCCTGCGTGATGTCGCGCCAGGCGAAGCGGTCTACATCACTGAGAAGGGCCAGCTGTTTACCCGTCAGTGCGCCGACAATCCGGTGAGCAACCCGTGCCTGTTCGAATACGTTTACTTCGCGCGTCCGGACTCGTTCATCGACAAGATTTCCGTTTACAGCGCGCGCGTCAATATGGGGACGAAGCTGGGCGAGAAGATTGCCCGCGAGTGGGACGATCTCGACATCGACGTCGTCATCCCAATCCCTGAAACCTCCTGTGATATCGCGCTGGAGATTGCCCGTATTCTGGACAAGCCGTACCGTCAGGGCTTCGTGAAAAACCGCTACGTGGGCCGCACCTTTATCATGCCGGGCCAGCGGCTGCGTCGTAAGTCAGTACGTCGTAAGCTGAACGCTAACCGCGCCGAGTTCCGCGACAAGAACGTGCTGCTGGTGGACGACTCTATTGTGCGCGGCACGACGTCTGAGCAGATCATCGAGATGGCGCGTGAGGCCGGGGCGAAGAAAGTGTATCTTGCCTCCGCAGCGCCGGAAATTCGCTTCCCGAACGTGTATGGCATTGATATGCCAACCGCTAACGAGCTGATTGCTCACGGTCGTGAAGTAGACGAAATCCGGCAGATCATCGGTGCCGACGGTCTGATTTTCCAGGATCTGAACGATCTGATCGACGCGGTGCGCGCCGAGAACCCGGATATTCAGCAGTTCGAATGCTCGGTATTCAATGGGATCTACGTGACGAAAGACGTTGACCAGCAGTATCTCGACTATCTGGATTCTCTGCGTAACGACGATGCGAAAGCCGTCCAGCTGCAAAACGATCTCGAAAGCTTAGAGATGCACAACGAAGGTTGATGCGTATGCAGGTGAGGGCGCTCGCCCTCACTTGCAACTCCCCGTAAAATCCTGCACAGTCTGCCCTGAAATCAGCAAGGGCGAAAATCATGAAACGACTCATTGTAGGGATCAGCGGTGCCAGCGGCGCGATTTATGGCGTCCGGCTGTTACAGGTGCTGCGTGACGTTGCAGGCGTAGAAACCCATCTGGTGATGAGCCAGGCGGCGCGTCAGACCCTCTCTCTTGAAACCGATCTCTCTCTGCGCGACGTTCAGGCCCTGTCTGACGTTGTCCACGATGCCCGCGATATCGCCGCCAGCATCTCTTCGGGCTCGTTTAAAACGGCCGGCATGGTTATTTTGCCCTGTTCGATTAAAACCCTTTCCGGCATTGTAAACAGCTATACCGACACGCTGGTGACGCGTGCAGCGGATGTGGTGCTGAAAGAGCGTCGTCCTCTGGTGCTCTGCGTGCGGGAAACGCCGCTGCACCTGGGACATCTGCGTTTAATGACGCAGGCAGCCGAACTGGGTGCCGTGATTATGCCGCCGGTCCCCGCGTTCTATCATCGTCCGCAAACGCTGGATGATGTCATCAACCAGACCGTTAACCGCGTGCTGGATCAGTTCGATATCGACCTGCCGGAAGATCTCTTTACCCGCTGGCAGGGGGCGTGAAGCTGTGCACAAACAAGGTGCATGGAAAGACAATTTGCCCTGTTTCAGGGCAAAACTGCAACCGCGATCATATCCTCGACATTTAATTCGCTTTTTCCTTTTTTCTCTTTCCGGTTCGTTCGGCAGACCTGCTATCTTTCACCATTAAGGCAGTATCGCAACGTTTTATTAACATATTTAACGTCGTAGTTTTATCCCGACGACAATGTGGCATAAGACCTGCAAGAGCAGCCTGCAACACAACACACAACATAAACCATAATAAAATCACGGTTCTTGAGGGTAAATGTATGAAGAAGACGGTTCTGGCTCTGTCTTTGCTCGTGGGCTTGAGTGCGGCAGCAAGTAGCTATGCAGCGCTTCCACAGACAGTTCGTATCGGTACAGACGCAACCTACGCGCCATTCTCCTCCAAGGATGCGAAAGGCGACTTCGTGGGGTTTGATATCGATCTGGGAAATGAGATGTGCAAACGCATGGAAGTGAAATGCACATGGGTGGGCAGTGACTTTGACGCGCTGATCCCGTCGCTGAAAGCCAAGAAAATTGATGCCATTATCTCTTCTCTCTCCATCACGGAAAAACGTCAGCAGGAGATTGCCTTCTCTGAGAAGCTCTACGCTGCCGACTCACGTCTGATTGCCGCGAAAGGCTCGCCAATCCAGCCGACCATCGACTCGCTGAAAGGCAAACATGTTGGCGTGCTTCAGGGCTCGACCCAGGAAGGTTTCGCCAATGCAAACTGGCGCGAGAAGGGCGTCGATGTGGTGGCTTACCAGAACCAGGATCTGATCTACTCTGACCTGGCGGCAGGCCGTCTGGATGCCGCGTTTCAGGATGAAGTCGCCGCGAGCGAAGGCTTCCTGAAACAGCCTGCGGGTAAAGAGTACGCCTTTGCCGGCCCGTCGGTAAAAGACAAAAAATACTTTGGCGACGGTACCGGTATTGGCCTGCGTAAGGATGATACCGAGCTGAAAGCCGCCTTCGACAAAGCGTTTAATGAGCTGCGTAAAGACGGTACCTACGACAAACTGGCGAAGAAATACTTCGATTTCAACGTCTACGGTGATTAATGCCTGAATGAGATGCACTGAAGTGGTGCATCTCTGTGGGGTTGTGTTCCAGTATGGTGCAACGCATGCACCATGCTGGATCGCTGTGTGCATAGTTAAGCATTTATAATGCAAAAATTCCCGTACAAAGGCATTAATCTTTGCCTGAATGAGGGGATTAATGGCACATTAACAACACCCCGTCGTCGTAAAAATCTCGTATTAAGACAGTTTGTTGAGGACAGATATGAAAAAACTGGTGTTGTCACTTTCTCTGGTACTGGCTTTTTCCAGCGCCACCGCGGCATTCGCAGCAATTCCGCAGAAAATTCGTATTGGAACTGACCCAACCTATGCACCTTTCGAATCGAAGAATGCGAAGGGGGAACTGGTCGGTTTTGACATCGATCTGGCTAACGAGCTGTGCAAACGCATTAAAGCGCAATGTACCTACGTTGAAAACCCGCTGGATGCGCTGATCCCGTCTCTGAAAGCGAAGAAAATTGACGTGATCATGTCCTCCCTGTCCATCACTGAAAAACGTCAGCAGGAGATTGCCTTCACGGACAAACTCTACGCGGCGGACTCACGTCTGGTGGTGGCGAAATCCTCTGACATTCAGCCAACCCTTGAATCTCTGAAAGGCAAACGCGTGGGCGTGTTGCAGGGTACTACGCAGGAAACCTACGGCAACGAGCACTGGGCGCCAAAGGGGATTGAAATTGTCTCTTACCAGGGCCAGGAAAACATCTACGCAGACCTGACGGCAGGCCGCATTGATGCAGCATTCCAGGATGAAGTGGCGGCAAGCGAAGGTTTCCTGAAACAGCCTGTGGGTAAAGATTACAAGTTCGGCGGTCCGTCCATTAAGGACGAAAAACTCTTTGGCGTTGGCACCGGTATGGGCCTGCGTAAAGAAGACAACGAACTGCGTGAAGCCCTGAACAAAGCGTTCGCCGAGATGCGCGCGGACGGCACCTATGACAAGCTGGCGAAAAAGTACTTCGATTTTAATGTTTACGGCGGCTAATCGCCCCGTCTGATAACGTGCGGCCCCTCCCGTTCCGGGAGGGGAAAAGACACGGTTCCACCACTCACGAGACGACAGGGCACGCGGTATGCTGTACGGATTTTCTGGCGTTATTTTACAGGGCGCGCTTGTCACCCTTGAGCTGGCTATCAGCTCCGTGGTGCTGGCGGTGCTGATAGGCCTGGCGGGCGCGGGGGCTAAATTATCCGCCAACAGACCGCTGGCGCTGATATTTGAAGGCTATACCACGCTGATTCGCGGCGTGCCAGACCTGGTGCTGATGCTGCTGATCTTTTACGGCCTGCAAATCGCACTTAACGGCGTAACGGATGCCATCGGCATGGAGCAGATCGATATCGACCCGATGGTGGCCGGTATTATTACCCTTGGTTTTATCTACGGTGCCTATTTCACTGAGACTTTCCGCGGCGCTTACATGGCCGTGCCGAAAGGGCATATTGAAGCGGCGACCGCCTACGGTTTTACCTCCTCACAAACGTTTCGCCGGATCATGTTCCCGGCCATGATGCGCTACGCGCTGCCGGGCATCGGGAACAACTGGCAGGTTATTCTCAAGGCAACGGCGCTGGTCTCCCTGCTGGGTCTGGAAGATGTGGTGAAGGCCACGCAGCTGGCAGGTAAAAGCACCTGGGAACCGTTCTATTTTGCGGTGGTTTGCGGCCTAATCTATCTGGTCTTTACGACCGTCTCCAATGGTGTGCTGCTTCTGCTTGAACGTCGCTACTCCGTGGGTGTGAAGAGGGCTGACCTGTGATTGAGATTATTCAGGAGTACTGGAAATCCCTGCTTTGGACGGATGGCTACCGCTTTACTGGCGTGGCGATCACGCTGTGGCTGCTGATCTCCTCGGTGGTAATGGGCGGCATTCTGGCGGTGTTTCTTGCCATTGGCCGCGTGTCGAACAATAAATTTATTCAGTTCCCTATCTGGCTGTTCACCTACGTGTTTCGCGGTACGCCGCTGTACGTACAGCTGCTGGTGTTCTATTCCGGGATGTACACGCTTGAGATCGTAAAAGGCACTGAAATGCTGAATGCGTTCTTCCGCAGCGGTCTGAACTGTACGGTGCTGGCGCTGACCCTCAATACCTGCGCCTATACCACCGAGATCTTCGCCGGGGCCATCCGTTCTGTGCCGCACGGTGAGATCGAGGCGGCGCGCGCGTACGGCTTCTCGTCCGTGAAGCTCTACCGCTGTATTATTCTGCCTTCGGCGCTGCGTATTGCGCTGCCGGCGTACAGCAACGAAGTGATTTTAATGCTGCATTCGACGGCACTGGCGTTTACCGCCACGGTACCGGATCTGTTAAAGATTGCCCGCGATATTAACTCTGCCACCTACCAGCCGTTTACGGCGTTTGGCATTGCAGCAGTGCTCTATTTGATCATTTCTTACGTCCTGATCAGCCTGTTCCGTAAGGCTGAAAAACGCTGGTTGCAGCATATAAAACCGTCGACGCACTGAGAATTTATGATGGCTGAGAACAAATTAAACGTAATTGATTTGCACAAGCGCTACGGCGAACATGAAGTGCTGAAAGGGGTGTCGCTGGAGGCTAACGCGGGCGACGTGATCAGTATTATCGGCTCATCAGGTTCGGGTAAAAGTACCTTCCTGCGCTGCATCAACTTCCTCGAAAAGCCGAGCGAAGGGTCAATTGTGGTGAGCGGACAGAACATCAACATGGTCCGTGATAAAGACGGCCAGCTTAAAGTGGCGGATAAAAATCAGCTACGACTGCTGCGTACGCGTCTGACAATGGTGTTCCAGCACTTCAATCTCTGGAGCCACATGACGGTGCTGGAGAACGTGATGGAAGCGCCGGTTCAGGTGCTCGGCTTAAGCAAGCAGGAAGCCCGCGAGCGTGCGGTCAAATACCTCACGAAAGTGGGTATCGACGAGCGGCAGCAGATCAAATATCCGGTGCACCTGTCAGGGGGGCAGCAGCAGCGTGTTTCTATCGCCCGTGCGCTGGCGATGGAGCCGGAAGTGTTGCTGTTTGACGAACCGACTTCCGCGCTGGATCCTGAACTCGTTGGCGAAGTGCTGCGCATCATGCAGAAGCTGGCGGAAGAGGGCAAAACGATGGTGGTGGTGACGCACGAGATGGGCTTCGCCCGTAACGTTTCTAACCACGTTATCTTCCTGCATCAGGGCAAGATAGAAGAGCAGGGGCATCCGGACGAAGTGCTGGCGAACCCGCAAAGCCCGCGTTTGCAGCAGTTCCTGAAAGGCTCGTTGAAGTAGGTTTGGCCTTTCTCCCTCTCCCTGTGGGAGAGGGCCGGGGTGAGGGCATCAGGCCGCAGAGCCGCCCAATTGCCCGGTGGCGCTTCGCTTACCGGGCCTACAAAAACCGTAGGCCGGGCAAACGCAGTGCCGCCCGGCATTCAACACTCGAGCCGATACACCCAGTCGTCATACCGTACGCCGTTAATCTCGTACGCCTTCTCCAGCACCTGCGTGCGCACAAAACCCGCTTTCTCAAGGACCCGCACCGACCCGACGTTATCCGCCAGCACGTACGCGTTTATCGCCTTCACGCCCGTCTGGTTAAATGCATACTCACACACCGCGCGCAGCGCTTCGCTGGCAATGCCTTTTCCCTGCGCGGCAGGCACAACCGTGTAGCCAATATCCGCCTCTTCACGGTTCGCCGCACTGATTTGCAGGCCGATATCCCCGAGCGGCTTAACGTCGTTATGCAGACGGATCACAAAGACATGCTCCGCCATCAGGCGTGCGGCAAATACGCGGCGCGTCTCTTTTTCCGGTGTAATAGCGGCCATATAGCGCATGATGGCGGGGTCTTCGCGCAGAGAGCGGAAGAATGCCCAGTCAGAAGGTTCGAAAGGGGTGAGGTTAAGCCGGGTTGTGGTGATGGTTGCCATAGTTACGCCATATCATCCAGACATGGCGTATAACTTTAACATATTCACTGCACCACATCCCCCAGCGCCTCTTCCAGGTCATACCAGCGGAACGTAAACCCGGCCGCTTCCAGCCGTTTTGGCAGCGCGCGCTGCCCGCCCAGTACCAGCACCGAAGACTCACCCATCAGCAGACGAATCGCCGTCGCAGGCACGCGCAGCACCGCCGGGCGATGCAGGGCATGACCCAGGGCATGAGCAAATTGCTCATTACGTACCGGATACGGAGACACCATGTTAAACGGCCCGCGCAGGTCGTTATCCAGCAGCCAGAGAATACCGTTGACCATATCGTCGATATGGATCCACGCCAGATACTGACGACCGTTTCCGATGGGCCCGCCAAGCCCCATTTTAAACGGCGGCAACATTTTACCGAGAATACCGCCTTTCGGAGCAAGCACCACGCCGGTGCGCAGCAGGCAGACGCGGGTGTTATCGCTCTGCGCCCCGCAGGCGATACGCTCCCATTGGGCGCAGAGTTTATGGGTAAACTCGTTGTGCGGCGGCTCTTCTTCGGTCACCACCACTTCACCAAGATCGCCATAGTAGCCTGTAGCAGAGCCTGAAATCAGCACCGAGGGCGGCGTCTCGCTGTTGCGAATCAGCTCAACCAGCCTTTCGGTCATATTCCAGCGACTGCTGCATAAACGCTGTTTTTGCTCTTCGGTCCAGCGTTTATCGGCGATTGGTTCGCCTGCAAGGTTGATGACGGCGTCAAAGCCGTTCAGATCCTGCCTTTCCGCCAGGCCTTTCCAGATCTCAACGCCGGTGCCCAGCACCTGGCGCGCTTTCTCCGGGCTGCGCGTGACCACGGTAATGTCGTGATGCAACGCCTGCAAACGTGGAATGAGATGGCGACCAATCAGGCCCGTACCGCCGGTGAGCAGGATCTTCATACAACCTCCAGGTTTACGCCTGGCGCTGCCAGCTTAACGTCATGGAGACGGAGTCGGCGTAGCGCAGGGCGTGAAGTTTATCGATCTCCACTTCAGCATAAGTGACCCAGTGGTGTTCGCGTGCGATGTCGAGCACATCCTGAGTTAATTTTTCCAGTAGCGCAAAACGGTTGTTCTCAACGTACTGGATGATGCTTTTGGTGATCGTGCGATAGTTCAACGCGTCATTGATGTCTTCGCTGGCGCGCGCCTTGTCTGCCGGATAGTGGATCACTACATTCACCACGATATCCTGGCGATTCGCGATCTCCTCCTCTTTGATACCAATGAAAGTGCGTAAGCGTAAGTTTTTTATACGAATAATAGCGTCATGCTGGGACATTGCAGGTCTTCTCCGTGTCAGTATTTTCACCTCATCATACATGAGGAGAACACCTGCACCCAACGGGGCGCAGGATCAAATCTGATGGATTTTTTGCATGGCGCGTTCGGTGGCCGGGCGGGTCCGGATGCGCTCAAACCAGTTGTTCACCGCCGGATAAGTGGCCAGGTCGATCCGGTGGCGTTCATGGGTGTTGATCCACGGCCAGCAGGCGATATCTGCGATGCTGTAATGCTCACCTCCCAGCCACGGTGATTTTTCCAGCCGACGGTTCAGTACCCCGTACAGGCGCTGGGTTTCGACCTGATATCGCTCAATGGCGTAAGGGATCGTCTGCGGCGCATAGGCCGTAAAGTGGTGATTCTGCCCCAGCATCGGCCCGAGGCCGCTCGACTGCCAGAATAACCATTGCAGCGTGTGATGACGCTCGCGCAACTCACCGCTCAGGAGCTTGCCGGTTTTCTCTGCCAGATAGAGCAAAATCTCTCCGGACTCAAACAGGCTTAACGGTTTGCCGCCGTCAGAGGGCAGGTTATCAATGATGGCCGGAATTTTATTGTTGGGCGAGATGGCCAGAAAAACGGGGCGGAACTGGTCGCCTTTACTGATATCCACGCGAATGATCCGGTAGTCCACTTCGGCTTCTTCAAGAAAGAGTGTGATCTTATGGCCATTAGGGGTGGGGGCATAATAGAGATCTATCATTCTCAACTCCTGTCAGTGCGAATAGTGTTGCCATGAAAAATCAGTATAGGTGCTTGTTGTAAATCGTGAGTTTTCATCAAGTGACAGCGAGGCAAAGAGATTATATGTTGAGTGAAAACCGATCAGCCGAAGAGGATGTTATGAGCCAGCCTGTAATAACGTTGTGGTCCGATGCGAACTTTTTTTCTCCTTATGTCATGAGCGTTTATGTGGCGCTGGCAGAAAAGGGGCTTACTTTTACTCTGAAAACCGTTGACCTGGACAGCGGCGAACACCTGAAGCCTCAGTGGCAGGGCTACGCGCTCACCCGCCGAGTCCCTGTGCTGGAGATCGACGGTTTTGAGTTGAGTGAATCTTCGGCGATTGACGAGTACCTTGAGGACCGCTTTGCCCCGCCTGAGTGGGAACGCATCTATCCTCACGATCTGCAAAAGCGCGCCCGCGCCCGCCAGATCCAGGCGTGGCTGCGTAGCGACCTGGTGCCGATTCGCACAGAACGCTCCACGGACGTGGTGTTCGCTGGCGTCAAAAAGCCCGCCCTCAGTGAGGAAGGCTTATCCAGCGCCCGGAAGCTGATCGAAACTGCGTCATCGCTGCTGGCGCAGGGTAACCCCAACCTGTTTGGCGAGTGGTGTATTGCCGACACCGATCTGGCGCTGATGCTCAATCGCCTGATCCTCAACGGGGATGACGTCCCACAACTGCTGGTGGATTACGCCACATTCCAGTGGCAACGCGCGTCGGTACAGCGCTATCTGGCACTCTCTGCTAAGCGCGCGGGCTGATAAGACGGGACGCTTGAGGTATGATAGGGGCAGTCTGTATTCCCGAGGAGTAACTGATGAAACTGATGTTTGCGTCGGATATTCATGGATCGCTGCCCGCGACCGAACGCGTGCTTTCTCTGTTCGCCCAAAGCGGGGCGCAGTGGCTGGTGATCCTGGGCGATGTGTTAAACCACGGCCCACGCAATGCGTTGCCGGAAGGCTATGCTCCCGCACAGGTGGCGGAAAAACTTAATCATTTTGCCTCGCGCATTATCGCCGTTCGCGGCAACTGTGACAGTGAAGTTGACCAGATGCTGCTGCATTTTCCCATTACCGCTCCCTGGCAACAGGTGTTGATGGAAAACAGCCGTTTGTTCCTGACCCACGGGCACCTGTTCGGCCCGGATAACCTGCCGTCACTCGCCGCTGGCGATGTCCTGGTTTATGGTCATACTCATATTCCGGTGGCGGAAAAGCGCGGGGCGTTTTATCACTTTAACCCCGGGTCTGTCAGCATTCCTAAAGGCGGCAACCCGGCAAGCTACGGCATGTATGAAGACGGGACATTAAGCGTTATCGCACTTAATGATCAGCAAGTTATTGCGCAGATAGCGATTAATCCGTAAGTTACACCACAACTGCAAACGCGCCGAAAGAGCGCTTAGACGAGAAGGTTTCCCGATGGTGGAGCAGAATCATTTGGCAAGTACTGAATGGGTTGACATTGTCAGCGAAGAAAATGAAGTGATCGCGCAGGCCAGCCGCGAACAAATGCGTGCGGAGCGTCTGCGTCACCGCGCGACGTACATCGTTGTTCATGACGGCATGGGCAAGATTCTGGTCCAGCGTCGCACCGACACCAAAGATTTTCTTCCTGGTATGCTGGATGCCACAGCGGGTGGCGTCGTGCAGGCCGATGAAGTGCTGCTGGATTCCGCGCGTCGTGAAGCGGAAGAAGAGTTAGGTATCGCTGGTGTGCCGTTTGCCGAGCACGGGCAGTTTTATTTCGAAGATGAGCATTGTCGCGTCTGGGGCGGGCTGTTTAGCTGCGTTTCCCATGGGCCTTTCGCCTTGCAGGAAGAGGAAGTGAGCGAAGTCAGCTGGATGACGCCGGAAGAGATCACCGCGCGTTGCGACGAATTCACTCCGGATTCCCTTAAAGCACTGGCGCTGTGGATGACCCGCAACGCCAAAAACGAATCCGCTAAACCGGAAAATAAGGCGGAAAAAGAGGAAGAGGCTGAGTAAGCCTTAACAGCTTTCCCGCAGACACAGGCTGGACGCGATGGGTTTATGGTCGCGCCAGTCTCCGTCATTAAGACGTTCCAGTAACGCTTTCCCGGCTTCAATCCCAATCTTGCGATGCGGTACTGCCATCGTCGTCAGCGGCGGCTGACAGACGCGGCTGACGTCGCTGTCGCCAAAACCTACGACCGCTAAATCGTCCGGCACCTTGATGCGCCGACGCTGGCACTCATACAGCGCGCCGCAGGCCAGTTCATCTGATACGCACACCAGCGCATCCAGCTCCGGCCACGCCAGCAGGAACTCTGGCAATTGTGCCGCGCCGGTGGAGAAGTTCGGCGGCATGGCGGCATTAATCACTCTGTTCGGCGCCAGGTGGTGGCGCAGCATCGCCTTGTACCAGCCCTGCAAATGCTGCTGAAAAATCCACTGTTCCTGGTTAGCGCACAGCAGGCCGATATTCTGGTAGCCGCGCTGAATCACCATCTCGGTAAGTTCATACATGGCGGCGACGTTATCAATCCCGATATTCATATCAATCGGATCGGCACGCATTGCACCCATTTCCATCACCGGGATAGAGGCGTTTTTTAGCCAGTGTCGCACGGTATCAGAGTGCTCGACGCTGAGCAGTATCGCCGCGGCGATGTTCGAGGCCAACAGCGTTTCAAGCAGTTTCTCTTCCTGTTCAAGACGATGCTGAGATTCCGCCAGCATGATCTGATATCCGGCTGGCTGGAGCACCTGCTGTAGCCCGGCGAACATCTCGGAACAGCCAGCTTCGGAAAGATTGGGTACAACCATCGCAATCGTCCATGACGATGCCGATGCCAGTGCGCTGGCGGCAAGATTGGGCATGTATCCCAGCTCCTGCACCGCGGCTTCAATTTTTTCACGCAGTTTATCGGAAACCTGTTCGGGCGTGCGGAGGGCACGGGAAACAGTCATCGTGCCTACGCCGGCAAGCTGCGCGACATCCGCGAGCGTTACTTTTCCGGTACTGCGCCGTTTTCGGGTTAAAGACATACATCTTCCTGCTGACAGGACGCGATTCAGTTTCATCCTTCATTTTACGTGACAGGCAGTATACGCCTTAAATCCCTTTTTTTGCTGTGATTTCGCACCATGATAGTAATTTGATAGCGCTATCACAGTTCTGCATGTTAGTTGTTGGTAGCGCTATCTTTGTGATCGCGATCGCAGTCATTAATTGATGGGTTGAATAGAGTTTGCCCATGTCTGGTCTTTAGCGGGAGTGAAAAATGCTCAAAAAGTGGATATATGATACAACCATCATCCTACAGGATAGCGTTGAAAGCTGGCCCCAGGCGCTGGAACTGTGCGCGAAACCGCTGCTGGATTTGCAGGTCATTGCGCCGGAATATGTCACGGCTATCATCGAGCAGCATCACACGTTAGGTCCCTACTATGTGCTGGCTCCAGGGCTGGCAATGCCCCATGCGCGACCGGAAGAAGGGGCGAAAGGACTTGGCCTGTCATTATTAAAACTGAAACAGGGTGTCTCTTTTGGTGCCGGTGAGTTTGACCCCGTCGATGTGATTGTGATGCTGGCGGCGCCGGACAAGCATAGCCATATCGAAATGATCTCAGCCTTAGCGGAATTATTTTCCAGCGACGAAGATATGGCTGAATTACATCGGGCGAATACGCTGGAGGAGATAAAAACCATCATCGATCGCTTCTGATTTAATTATTTAATCCGATTCATCTCAACATTACGCGTCAGCGTGATGGGGCGTACTCTACTCAAAAAAGGGGATAACAATGAAAATCATGGCTATTTGCGGCTCCGGCCTGGGCAGCAGTTTTATGGTCGAAATGAATATTAAAAAGGTGCTCAAAAAACTGGAAATTGAGGCCGAGGTTGAACACTCCGATCTCTCCTCGGCTACGCCGGGCGCGGCGGACCTGTTTGTAATGGCGAAAGACATTGCCGCAAGCGCCAGCGTGCCGGAAAGCCAGCTGGTGGTGATCAACAATATCATCGATATTAACGAACTCGAAGCGCAGTTGCGCGCCTGGTTCGAAAGACAATAATCCTGATAAGGCGAGGTGGATATGTTTATCCTTGAAACGCTGAACTTCGTTGTTGATATTTTAAAAGTCCCTTCAGTGCTGGTCGGTTTAATTGCCCTGATTGGTCTTGTGGCGCAGAAAAAAGCCTTTTCGGATGTGGTAAAAGGCACAATTAAAACCATTCTCGGCTTTATTGTACTGGGCGGCGGCGCAACCGTGCTGGTGGGCTCATTAAATCCGCTCGGCGGTATGTTTGAGCACGCCTTTAATATTCAGGGCATTATTCCCAACAATGAAGCTATTGTGTCGATTGCCCTGGAAAAATATGGCGCTTCCACCGCGCTCATTATGGCCTTCGGGATGGTGGCGAATATTATTGTTGCGCGCTTTACCCGCCTGAAATACATCTTCCTCACCGGGCATCACACCTTCTACATGGCATGCATGATTGGCGTGATCCTGACGGTTGCAGGCTTCGAGGGGGTCGGGCTGGTCTTTACCGGCTCGTTGATCCTCGGCCTGATTATGGCCTTCTTCCCGGCGATTGCGCAGCGCTATATGAAGCGTATTACCGGCAACGATGAGATCGCCTTCGGTCATTTCGGCACGCTGGGCTACGTGCTGTCCGGCTGGATTGGCAGCAAGGTCGGTAAAGGTTCGCGCTCCACCGAAGAGATGAACCTGCCGAAGAACCTTAGCTTCCTGCGTGACAGTTCAATCTCCATCTCCCTGACCATGATGATTATCTACCTGATCATGGCGGTGAGCGCCGGACGTGAGTACGTGGAGGCCACCTTCAGCGGCGGCCAGAACTACCTGGTGTACGCCATCATTATGGCCATCACCTTCGCGGCAGGCGTGTTCATCATCTTGCAGGGCGTGCGCCTGATTCTGGCGGAAATCGTCCCGGCCTTTACTGGCTTCTCGGAAAAACTGGTGCCCAATGCGCGGCCTGCGCTGGACTGTCCGGTAGTCTACCCGTATGCGCCAAACGCGGTGCTGATTGGCTTCCTGTTTAGTTTCCTCGGCGGGATTGTGGGCTTGTTCATCTGCGGTCAGTTTAGCTGGGTGTTGATCCTGCCGGGCGTCGTGCCGCATTTCTTCACCGGTGCAACGGCGGGCGTGTTTGGTAACGCCACCGGTGGACGCCGCGGGGCAATGATTGGCGCCTTTGCTAATGGCCTGCTGATCACCTTCCTCCCGGTCCTGCTGCTGCCTGTTCTGGGCGCAATTGGCTTTGCGAATACGACCTTCTCGGACGCTGATTTTGGTGCGGTCGGGATTGTGCTGGGCAACCTGGCGCGCTTCCTGTCGCCGTTTGCCATCACCGGACTGGTTGTTGTGTTGTTCGCGCTGCTGGTGGCCTACAACGTCTTCGCTAAAAACAAACCTGCCAGCGGTAACGCGCAGGAAAACCCCGGAGCCAAATCATGAATGAGAATGAAATAACCGAACTGGCGCGTCAGATTCGCCTTGAGACGCTGAAATCCCTTACGCAGCTGGGTTTTGGGCACTACGGCGGCAGCATGTCAGTCGTTGAAACGCTGGCGGTGCTGTACGGCGCGGTGATGAAAATTGACCCGGCCGATCCGGACTGGCCAGAGCGCGATTACTTTGTGCTGTCGAAAGGCCATGCGGGCCCGGCGCTGTACAGTACGCTGGCGATTAAGGGCTACTTCCCGATTGACGAGCTGAGCACGCTGAACCAGAACGGGACGCGTCTGCCAAGTCACCCGGATCGCCTGAAAACACGCGGCGTGGATGCCACCACCGGATCACTGGGGCAGGGGATCTCCATTGCTGGCGGCATGGCGCTGTCGCACAAGCTGGCAGGAAGGCCAAACCGGGTGTTCTGCATCGTCGGTGACGGGGAGCTGAACGAAGGACAGTGCTGGGAAGCCTTCCAGTTTATTGCTCACCATCGACTGAACAACCTGACGGTATTCGTGGACTGGAACAAACAGCAGCTCGACGGCGAGCTGGACGAAATCATCAGCGCCTTCGACCTGGAAGGCAAATTCCGCGCCTTTGGTTTTGACGTGGTAACGGTGAAAGGGGATGACATTCCGGCGCTGCTGGAGGTGACCGCGCCGATCCCTGCGGCCGATGCGCGTCCGCGGGTGGTGATCCTCGACAGCATCAAAGGGCAGGGGGTGCCATACCTGGAACAGCTCAGCAACTCGCATCACCTGCGATTAACTGAGGAGAGCAAAGCGGCGCTCAACGAGACGATTCGCCAACTGGAGGCTTCACATGATTAAGGTTGCACCGACAGGACAGAAAGATGCCGTTGAGATGCGTAAGGTCTACGCGGGTTTTGTGGCAAAACAGATTGAGGCCGGGAGCGAGATTATTGCGCTCGAAGCGGATCTGATGAGTTCGATGGCGATGGACGGCGTAGCGCGTGATTATCCACAGCACGTCATCAACTGCGGCATTATGGAGGCTAACGTGATTGGGACGGCCGCCGGGCTGTCGCTCACCGGACGTAAGCCGTTCGTCCATACCTTTACCGCCTTTGCCAGCCGTCGCTGCTTCGACCAGCTGTTTATGTCCCTGGACTACCAGCGCAATAACGTGAAGGTGATTGCCTCGGATGCGGGCGTGACGGCCTGCCACAACGGCGGGACGCATATGTCGTTCGAGGACATGGGCATCGTGCGCGGTCTGGCGCATTCAGTGGTGCTGGAGGTGACCGATGCGGTGATGTTCGAAGATGTGCTGCGTCAGCTTATCGACCTGGAAGGCTTCTACTGGGTGAGGACCATCCGTAAACAGGCCCCGAGCGTGTATGCCCCGGGGTCAACCTTCACCATCGGCAAGGGCAACGTGCTGCGCGAGGGAACCGATATTACCTTGATTGCTAACGGCATTATGGTGGCGGAAGCGCTGGAGGCGGCGCGCCAGCTGGAGCAGGAGGGGGTAAGCGCAGCGGTCATCGACATGTTTACCCTGAAGCCTATCGATCGGATGCTGGTGAAAAACTATGCCGAGAAAACCGGGCGTATTGTGACCTGCGAAAACCACAGCATTCACAACGGGCTGGGGTCGGCGGTGGCGGAAGTGCTGGTGGAAACCTGTCCGGTGCCCCTGCGTCGGGTGGGGGTGAAGGAACGATATGGTCAGGTGGGCACGCAGGACTTCTTGCAAAAGGAGTATGGCCTGACGGCACATGACATTGTGTCGGCGGCGCGGGAGCTGTTGTAATAAAAAAAGGCGACCGTGTGGTCGCCTTTTTGTTGCCCGGTGGCGCTGGCGCTTACCGGGCCTACGGTCCTGTAGGCCGGATAAGCGAAGCGCCATCCGGCAAAACATTACTGCTGTTGCGAAGACTGGATCGCCGTCAGCGCGATGGTGTAGACGATATCGTCAACCAGCGCACCACGGGACAGGTCGTTCACAGGTTTGCGCATGCCTTGCAGCATTGGCCCGATGGAGATCAGGTCTGCTGAACGCTGTACCGCTTTATAGGTGGTGTTACCGGTGTTCAGATCCGGGAAGATGAACACGGTAGCACGACCTGCAACCGGCGAGTTTGGCGCTTTGGATTTCGCCACGTCAGCCATTACCGCGGCATCGTACTGGAGCGGGCCGTCGATCATCAGATCCGGACGTTTTTCCTGCGCAATGCGGGTCGCTTCACGGACTTTCTCTACGTCACTGCCTGCACCAGAGGTACCGGTGGAGTATGAGAGCATCGCGACGCGCGGTTCGATACCGAAGGCAATCGCGGAGTCCGCAGACTGGATAGCGATTTCTGCCAGCTGCTCTGCGGTTGGATCCGGGTTGATCGCGCAGTCGCCGTAAACATAAACCTGTTCAGGCAGCAGCATGAAGAACACGGAGGAGACCAGAGAGCTGCCCGGTGCGGTTTTGATCAACTGCAACGGTGGACGGATGGTGTTCGCGGTGGTGTGAACCGCACCGGAAACCAGACCGTCAACTTCGTCCTGCTCCAGCATCAGCGTACCCAGCACGACGTTGTCTTCCAGCTGCTCGCGCGCAACGGCTTCGGTCATGCCCTTGTTCTTACGCAGTTCAACCAGGCGAGCAACGTAGCTTTCGCGAACCACTTCCGGGTCAACGATCTCAATGCCAGCGCCCAGCTCAACGCCCTGAGACGCCGCAACGCGGTTGATCTCATCCGGATTACCCAGCAGCACACAGGTCGCGATACCGCGTTCTGCACAGATGGCTGCCGCTTTAACGGTACGTGGTTCGTCGCCTTCTGGCAGAACCACGCGTTTGCCCGCTTTACGCGCCAGCTCGGTCAGCTGGTAACGGAAGGCTGGAGGAGACAGACGACGGCTGCGCTCGGAGGTCGCCGTCAGGGATTCGATCCAGTCCGCATTGATGTAGCCCGCAACGTATTCCTGAACTTTCTCGATACGCTCGTGGTCATCAACCGGCACTTCGAGGTTGAAGCTTTGCAGGCTCAGGGAGGTCTGCCAGGTGTTGGTGTTCACCATGAAGACTGGCAGGCCAGTGGCGAACGCACGCTCGCACAGCTTGCTGATACGCGCGTCCATTTCATAGCCGCCGGTCAGCAGAATTGCACCGATTTCCACGCCGTTCATTGCAGCCAGGCACGCTGCAACCAGCACGTCTGGACGGTCAGCAGAGGTCACCAGCAGTGAACCTGCGCGGAAGTGTTCCAGCATGTGTGGAATGCTACGTGCGCAGAAGGTTACGGACTTCACGCGGCGGGTGTTGATATCGCCTTCGTTGATCACGGTGGCGTTCAGGTGACGCGCCATATCGATTGCACGGGTGGCAATCAGATCGAAGCTCCATGGCACCGCGCCCAGAACAGGCAGCGGGCTGGAATCCTGCAACTTAGCCGGGTCAACTTTGATGACTTTCGCTTTGGAGGAGTCGTCAAAAATTTCGGACAGGTCAGGACGCGTACGGCCCTGCTCATCTACTGGCGCGTTCAGCTTGTTAACAATCACGCCGGTGATGCTGGTGTTTTTCGCACCGCCGAAGCTGCTGCGCGTCAGTTCGATACGCTCTTTCAGCTGCTCTGGGGTATCCGTGCCCTGAGACATTACAAAAACGATCTCTGCGTTCAGGGTTTTCGCGATTTCAAAGTTCAGAGACTGGGCAAACTGGTGTTTACGGGTCGGGACCAGGCCTTCAACCAGCACCACTTCCGCGTCCTGCGCGTTTGCGTGGTAGTTGGCAATGATCTCTTCCATCAGCACGTCTTTCTGGTTGCTGGAGAGCAGAGATTCAACGTGGCTCATCTTCAGCGGTTCAGCCGCTGGCAGATTGGAGTTCTTGCGAACGATGGTGGTGGTCTGGTCTGGCGCATCGCCACCGGCACGTGGCTGGGCGATAGGCTTAAAGACGCTCAGACGAACGCCTTTACGTTCCATAGCGCGGATCACGCCGAGGCTGACGCTGGTCAGGCCGACGCTGGTTCCGGTAGGGATCAGCATAATAGTACGGGACACGGTTTATCCTCTTTCGTTACCGCCGCGTTGGGCGGGTTACAAAACAGCACCGCCAGCATTGCTGGCGGTGTGGAATCAGGCAGTCAGGCGGTGTGCGTCTTGCGCGATGACCAGCTCTTCGTTAGTTGGAATAACGATAGCAGGGCGGGTGCCTTCTTTGTTGATGAAGCCAGACTTGCCGAAGCGGGCAGCCAGGTTACGCTCATGATCAACTTCGAAGCCCAGAACGCCCAGTTTGCCCAGGGACAGTTCACGTACCATTGCCGCGTTCTCACCGATACCACCGGTGAAGATAACAGCATCCAGACGGCCTTCCATCAGCGCGGTGTAAGAACCGATGTACTTCGCCAGGCGGTGGCAATAAACGTCCATTGCACGTTTAGCGTCAGCTTTTTCTGCGTAGTTGTCTTCAACGTAACGGCAGTCGCTGGTGACCTCGGTCAGGCCCAGCAGGCCAGACTCTTTGGTCAGCATTTTGTTGATGTCGTCAACGCTCATGCCCAGGGTGTCGTGCAGGTGGAAGATGATCGCCGGGTCGATATCACCGGAACGGGTACCCATCACCAGACCTTCCAGCGGGGTCAGACCCATAGAGGTGTCAACACACTTACCGTTGCGGATAGCGGAAACAGAACCACCGTTGCCCAGGTGGCAGGTGATAATGTTGACTTCTTCAACCGGCTTGTTCAGCACTTTTGCGGCTTCCTGAGTCACATAGAAGTGGCTGGTACCGTGAGCGCCGTAACGACGGACGCCGTGCTCTTTGTACAGGCTGTATGGCAGGGCATAGAGGTAAGACTCTTCCGGCATGGTCTGATGGAACGCAGTATCAAACACGGCCACGTTTTTGTCTTTCAGACTCGGGAAGGATTTCAGTGCTTCAGCGATACCGATCAGGTGAGCCGGGTTATGCAGCGGTGCGAAAGACGCAGAGTCTTTGATGCCCTGAATCACGGAGTCGTCGATTACCACGGAACTGGTGTATTTTTCGCCGCCGTGGACGATACGGTGACCAATTGCGGTCAGCTGAGCAGACAGTTCTGGTTTTTGTGCCAGAATAGTGTTAACGATAAAGTTCAGCGCTTCACTGTGAGCGGCGCCTGCACCTAAAGCCGCTTCTTGTTTGCTGCCGTCCATCTTCCACTTGATACGTGCTTCAGGCAGATGGAAACATTCGGCCAAACCAGAGAGGTACTCGTCACCGTTGAGCGCATCGATGATGGCGAATTTCAGTGAGGAGCTACCGCAGTTCAGAACCAGTACTAACTTACTCGACATGGAAGTACCTATTATTGATACGTGGCTAAAAAAACGTCAGTGAGTCTAAAAGCGTAACGCATGCTGACCCAGACATTTATGATTAACATCATGCCAAACGAACATTCTGGCAGGATGAAAGAAATACCTATGATTTTAAGCCATTTTGAACATTTTTCAGACAATGGCATAATATGCGATAATTTGACGAGTTAACGCTTATCGTCTACGGCCCTATCAGGCTGGCACAGGATACCCGATACGGGGTAGCGATGACAAAATATTTTGAACGTTGTCATAGCCTGTTGTGGTTTTGCACGAAAATTTTAATTTTTATATGTGAAGTTGAGGTACAGCCATGTCGACACCCGAAATCCCGTCCGTGAACTTTTTTAGTCTGTTTCGTCGGGGACAGCATTACGCAAAGACATGGCCGATGGAAAAGCGCCTCGCGCCCATGTTTATTGAAAATCGCACTATTCGCGCCACGCGCTATGCGATTCGCTTTATGCCCCCGATTGCCGTTTTTACCCTGTGCTGGCAGATAGCGTTAGGTGGGCAGCTTGGCCCTGCCGTCGCGACGGCGCTCTTTGCGTTAAGCCTGCCGATGCAGGGGCTATGGTGGTTAGGTAAACGTTCCGTCACGCCACTTCCGCCTTCTATTTTACACTGGTTTTATGAAGTGCGTGGAAAACTGGAAGAGGCTGGCCAGGCGCTGGCACCGGTTGAAGGTAAGCCGGACTATCAGGCGCTGGCGGATACCCTCAAGCGTGCGTTTAAACAGCTTGATAAAACATTCCTCGATGACTTGTGATTGATCATCGAAACGACGACCAAAAGAAGGCACAGTAACAATCAGTTACCGTGTCTTTTTTTTACAGTGCAATGCGCTACAGGAGTCGAAAGATGGAAATGACCCATGCTCAACGTCTGATTTTGTCTAACCAGTACAAGATGATGACTATGCTTGATCCCGATAACGCTGCGCGCTACAGCCGCCTGCAAACCATTGTTGAACGTGGTTTTGGCTTGCAGATGCGCGAACTGGATCGCGAATTTGGCGAACTGAAAGAGGAAACCTGCCGTATCGTTATCGACATCATGGAGATGTACCATGCGCTGCATGTGTCCTGGACCAATCTGAAGGACCAGCAGACCATTGACGAGCGCCGCGTGACGTTCCTGGGCTTTGATGCTGCGACGGAAGCGCGCTATCTGAGCTATGTACGCTTTATGGTGAATACCGAAGGTCGCTACACCCATTTTGATGCGGGTACGCACGGCTTCAACGCCCAGACCCCGATGTGGGATAAGTATCAACGTATGCTGAGCGCGTGGCACGCCTGTCCGCGCCAGTACCATTTAAGCAGCAACGAAATTCAACAAATCATTAATGCCTGACGGAGGTGCGTGTGCAGTGTAAAGGTTTTCTGTTTGATCTGGACGGTACGCTGGTGGATTCGCTGCCGGTGGTGGAGCGCTCGTGGTGCCACTGGGCCGACCGGCACGGCATTGACCATCAGGACGTACTAAATTTCATCCATGGCAAACAGGCCATTACCTCATTGCGGCACTTCCTTGCGGGACGTTCTGAGGAAGAGATTCAGGCGGAGTTCCGCTATCTTGAGCAGATTGAAGCTACCGATACCGAGGGTATCACCGCGCTGCCCGGTGCGCGCGAACTGCTTGAGCACCTGAATGAAGCGCAGATCCCGTGGGCTATCGTCACCTCCGGCTCGGTTCCCGTCGCGCATGCACGCCATAAGGCGGCAGGTTTGCCGACGCCGGACGTCTTCATTACCGCTGAGCGCGTGAAGCGCGGCAAGCCTGAACCGGATGCGTTCCTGCTCGGCGCTGAACTGCTCGGCCTTGCGCCAGCAGAGTGCGTGGTGGTGGAAGACGCGGCGGCAGGCGTGCTGGCCGGGCTGAACGCCGGCAGCCACGTCATTGCCGTTAACGTCCCGGCGGGTTCCCCCCGGCTGGAGGAGGCGGATTTCGTGCTTAACACCCTGACCGCCATCGACGTCTCGAAGGCGTCAGACGGAGTTGTAACCGTCTCGCTAAAAATGTAATCCCATGATATAGCCCCGCATTACCGGGGCTTTTTTATGGCAGAATTGCTTCTCCTCCACTGACAAGGACATGTTGTGAACGGTGAACTGATTTGGGTCCTGAGCCTGCTGTTAATCGCCATCATTCTTTTTGCCACGGGCAAGGTGCGCATGGATGCCGTCGCCCTGTTTGTGATTGTCGCATTCGTTCTAAGCGGTACCCTTTCCCTGCCGGAAGCCTTTTCCGGGTTTAGCGATCCCAACGTTATTTTGATTGCCGCTCTGTTTATTATTGGCGACGGGCTGGTCCGCACCGGCGTGGCGACAATGATGGGGTCGTGGCTGGTGAAAGTGGCGGGCAGCAGCGAAACCAAAATGCTGATTTACCTGATGCTGACGGTCGCCGGGCTGGGCGCGTTTATGAGCTCTACGGGCGTCGTGGCCATCTTTATTCCGGTCGTGCTGAGCGTCTGCATGAGGATGCAGATCTCCCCTTCGCGGCTGATGATGCCGTTGAGCTTCGCCGGGCTCATCAGCGGCATGATGACGCTGGTCGCGACGCCGCCGAACCTCGTCGTGAACAGCGAACTGATCCGTGAGGGGCTTGAGGGGTTTAGCTTTTTCAGCGTTACGCCGATCGGGCTGGTGGTACTGGTGATGGGCATTATCTATATGCTATTGACCCGTTTTGCGCTGAAAGGGGAGAAGCAGGATAAAGCCAAAGAGGGCTGGAAGCGGCGCTCTTTCCGCGATCTGATTAAAGAGTATCGTCTGACCGGGCGTGCCCGACGTCTGGCTATCCGCCCGGGGTCGCCTATGGTGGGGCAGCGGCTGGATGACCTTAAGCTACGCGAACGCTATGGCGCGAACGTCATCGGGGTTGAGCGCTGGCGTCGTTTTCGTCGGGTGATCGTTAACGTGAACGGGGTGTCAGAGTTTCGCGCGCGTGACGTCCTGCTGATTGATATGTCCACCGCAGACGTGGATCTGCGGGAGTTTTGTAGTGAGCAGCTGCTGGAGCCGATGGTCCTGCGCGGCGAGTATTTCTCTGACCAGGCGCTGGATGTGGGAATGGCCGAGGTGTCGCTGATCCCGGAATCGGAGTTATTGGGCAAAACCGTGCGTGAAATCGGCTTTCGTACCCGCTATGGCCTCAACGTGGTAGGCCTGAAGCGCGATGGCGTAGCCCTTGAAGGGGCGGTGGTGGATGAGCCGATCCTGCTGGGGGATATCTTCCTCGTGGTCGGCAACTGGAAACTGATTAGCCAGCTCGGGCAGAAAGGCCGCGATTTTGTGGTGCTAAATATGCCGATTGAAGAGAGCGATGCATCACCGGCGCACAGCCAGGCGCCCCATGCAATTTTTTGCCTGGTATTGATGGTTGCCCTGATGCTGACGGACGAGATCCCTAACCCGGTGGCGGCAATAATCGCCTGTCTGTTAATGGGCAAATTCCGCTGTATCGACGCCGAAAGCGCTTACAAAGCGATTCACTGGCCGAGCATCATTCTCATCGTCGGGATGATGCCCTTCGCCCTGGCGCTACAGAAAACCGGCGGGGTGGATTTGATCGTAAAAGGCTTAATGGACGCGGGCGGGGGATATGGTCCGTACCTGATGATGGTTTGCCTGTTCGTCATGTGCGCCACCATTGGTTTGTTCATCTCCAATACCGCAACGGCGGTGCTGATGGCGCCCATTGCGCTGGCGATGGCAAAATCGATGGGCGTTTCGCCGTATCCGTTTGCGATGATGGTTGCGATGGCGGCGTCCGCGGCATTTATGACGCCGGTCTCTTCCCCGGTCAATACGCTGGTGCTGGGGCCCGGGAATTATAGGTTCAGTGATTTCGTGAAGCTGGGTGTGCCGTTCACCGTGCTGGTAATGCTGGTATGCGTGGTGTTAATTCCGGTGTTATTCCCGTTTTAGCGTGAGTGCAGAAACGTAGGCCGGGTAAGGCGGAGCCGCCACCCGGCAAAAAACTACAGCGGCGAATCCTGGCTAATCTCATCCAGTGACAAATGGAAGCTCGGCACAAACACGCGCATAAAGTAGTCCATCTCTTCGCTGCGACGAGATTCCAGCGTTTTTTCCAGACGCGTTTTTGCCAGTAAAAATTCGTTATTCCCGGCGGACAGCTCTTCCAGACACTTCAGGTAGGCGCACAGCGCATCGGCCTGCTTAACCAGAGATTTCTCCTCTTCCGTATACTGATGCTCGTCGATGAGCGGCCCGAAGATATCGCGCAGCTCTTCAGGCACCATGTCGATCAGCTTCTGCTGGGCAATCTTCTCAATAGCTTTATATTCCTGGGCAATCTGCGAGTTGAAATATTTCACCGGCGTAGGCAGATCCCCGGTCAGCACTTCCGATGCATCGTGGTACATCGCCAGCAGGGCGATACGTTCGGCATTCACCTGCCCGTTGAATTTGCGGTTTTTAATCGCGGCCAGCGCGTGCGCGACCATGGCAACCTGTAAACTGTGCTCAGACACATTTTCAGTGCGCACGTTGCGCATCAGCGGCCAGCGGTTGATGAGTTTCAGGCGGGAGAGGTGGGCAAAGAAATGACTCTGACTCATAGGTTACCTTATGTCTTCACTGCGACAGACTTCATTGTGCGGGGAGGGGAGGGAAGATGCAAATTTGCGGATGTTGCAGGCCGGGTAAGCGCAGTGCTACCCGGCGGATAGTCAGCGCTACTGATGGTACCCGGAGAGGAAGCGCCCGAAGCGGCTGATGGCCATTTCGAGATCGTCTTCGCGCGGCAGGGTGACGATACGCACGTGATCCGGCCACGGCCAGTTAAACGCCGTACCCTGAACCAGCAGCACTTTTTCCTGCAACAGGAAGTCGAGCACCATTTTCTGGTCGTCGTGAATATTAAAGCGCTTCGCGTCGATTTTCGGGAACATGTACAGCGCGCCGTTAGGCTTCACGCAGGAGACGCCCGGAATATCATTAATCAATTCCCATGCACGGTTGCGCTGTTCATACAGGCGGCCGCCTGGGACGATAAACTCGCTGATGCTTTGATAGCCGCCGAGTGCTGTCTGGATCGCATGTTGCGCCGGTACGTTGGCGCACAGACGCATGGATGCCAGCATCTCCAGCCCTTCAATGTAGCCTTTCGCATGTTTTTTCGGACCGTTCAGTACCATCCAGCCCTGACGGAAACCGGCAACGCGGTAAGTTTTAGACAGTCCGTTAAAGGTGACCGTTAGCAGATCGGGTGCTAGCGCGGCGATAGAGTGGTGCTGCGCCGCGTCGTACAGGATCTTGTCGTAAATCTCGTCGGCAAAGATGATCAGGTTGTGCTGGCGGGCGATCTCGACGATCTCCATCAGCAGCTCTTTTGAATAGACCGCGCCCGTCGGGTTATTCGGGTTAATGATCACGATACCCCGGGTGCGCGGGGTAATTTTGGCGCGAATATCATCCAGATCCGGGAACCAGTCAGAGGATTCGTCGCACAGGTAGTGCACCGCTTTACCGCTGGACAGGGACACCGCAGCCGTCCACAGCGGATAATCTGGGGCAGGAACCAGCATTTCATCGCCGCTGTTCAGGAGCGCCTGCATCGCCTGAACGATCAGTTCCGAGACACCGTTGCCAATGTAGATATCTTCAACGGTGACGTCGCGCATACCGCGAGCCTGATAGTGCTGCATGATGGCTTTACGGGCGGAGTAAAGCCCTTTTGAATCGCAGTAGCCTTGTGCAGTGGGCAGGTTACGGATCACATCCACCAGGATCTCATCCGGCGCTTCAAAACCAAATGGCGCGGGGTTGCCGATGTTGAGTTTCAGAACCTTATTGCCTTCCTCTTCAAGGCGTTTTGCCTCTTTGAGTACCGGGCCACGGATGTCGTAACAGACGTTGTCGAGCTTGCTGGATTTTTCGATAGGGGACATGAACCTTTAACCTTTTCGCTATTATTGCAACTTCCTGCCGTGGAAGTGTGCACGGAACAATGTACTCCCCCCGCGCTTCGTTTTGAAGGGCGCACAGAAGAAGATTTCGTTCCACCGGGGAATGTCGCTGTGATCGCTTACTCTAACGAGGGAGTGATTTTGTGCCTGAATTTATCGTAATAAAGGTTATTAATGGGTTTTTTATGCTAAAAATTGCATGTAACTATGAATTTTATTCTGGTGTAAATAAAAAGACGATTCGGGCTGATGCATTAGTCCCCCTGAGTGATCATTCGTAAAACCTGAATGCTGAGATACCGATTGCCATATTAGCAAAGCCAGGCTAAAAGTTACTCATGTGAAATTAATGTTAAGGGTTATTAATGAATGGCCTGAATCTAAATTAAACTTTATTTATTATTAACGACGAAAATGCAACTTTCGTTAATTTTAATAAAAAGAGTGTAGTTGCTTATCATTGGCGGTAACTCCTTAATATTGCAATAAGACTTATAAATATAGTGGATTTGGGTTAAGATGTGTTTCGGGAATGCAGCATAGCGATAGGCCTGTTACGTATATCGGCTTCTGCTTTTCTGTATTAATCGATTGTTATTGTTAAAGTTATCTCTGGCTGATTGGGTAAGTCACATCTTGCTACGCTGGCAACGCTGCGATATAGATGGCAGAAAACATGTCTTACTCTTTATGGTATTTACATCGACCTGCAAACAAAGAAATATCCTGGACGCAAGAGAATAAAAATAACGTCATGAAACGTGATTTCTGACTGGTGATATACCGCAGTACAATAACTATCTGTCAGGCAGTCTGCCGGGCCGGGATGCGAGGGAAACTCTTCAGAAGGAATTGCTTAACTGTTACACACAGCTTCAACCCGGGCAGCTCCGCACGAGCAACCTGAAAGTGAAAAGATATGATAAATGCAAATCGTCCGATAATGAATCTCGACCTCGATCTGCTGAGAACGTTTGTTGCGGTCGCCGATCTCAACACTTTTGCAGCAGCTGCTGCCGCCGTTTGCCGTACCCAGTCCGCCGTGAGTCAGCAAATGCAGCGGCTGGAACAACTGGTTGGTAAAGAGCTTTTTGCGCGTCATGGACGTAATAAGCTTTTAACAGAACATGGTATTCAGCTTCTGGGTTATGCCAGAAAGATACTGCGCTTTAATGATGAAGCCTGTATGTCATTAATGTTTAGCAACCTTCAGGGAGTGTTAACATTAGGGGCGTCAGATGAATCAGCAGATACCATTTTACCCTTCCTTCTCAACCGAATTAGCTCGGTTTATCCGAAGCTTGCCCTGGACGTTAGCGTTAAACGCAATGCCTTCATGGTTGAGATGCTGACAGAAAACGAGGTTGACCTGGTGGTCACCACGCATCGACCTGGCCAGTTTGACAGCCTGACGCTGCGTACTTCTCCAACGCACTGGTACTGTGCCGCGGAGTATGTATTGCAGAAAGGTGAGCCGATACCCCTGGTCCTGCTGGATGATCCCAGTCCGTTCCGCGATATGGTGCTGGCAGCGCTCAACGAAGCCAGTATTCCATGGCGCCTGGCGTACGTGGCGTCAACCTTGCCCGCAGTGCGAGCGGCGGTGAAGGCTGGGCTTGGCGTAACGGCCCGTCCGGTGGAAATGATGAGCCCCGATCTGCGTGTGCTGGGTCAATCCGAGGGACTCCCGTCGTTGCCGGATACGGAGTACCTGCTGTGCCACAACGCCGCCAGCAACAACGAGCTGGCAAAAGTGGTATTCGAGGCAATGGAAAACTACCACAATCCATGGCAGTACGCGGCTGTTACTCCCGAAGGAGGGGATGACTCCCTGATTGTGGAAGGGGATTTTGAGTGATCATTCCCTCAAAATTCTCGTAACAAAATGTAAGTGCAAAAAAGAGCCACTCGCATGATTATTTCCTGCGAGTGGTTTTTTTTGCTATTCATAACCGCGGGCGGAGCAGGGATAAAGCAAATACCGCTTATTTATCAATGCAGAAAATGCTTTTGATTAAGATGTAAACAAGACCTGTTCTAACTTACCTCATACCCCACCGATGTTAAAAAAACAGGAAATATGTTGCTGTTTTTTTGATTGAATTAACAAAAGCGTGTCTCAGATCAAGAAAATACTCCCATTTGGGGGGAGGAATCGTTGGCAAATCCTGTCAAAATAGGAGGGTTATTTTTTTTACTTCCAAAACGGACACGATTCAACAAGATGCATTTGACGGAAAGTCATGTACCCACCAGGGTTAAAGGGCACCAAATGTTAATGAGAATCGCACGTTGTAATTTAATGTGAAGAAACCTTTGTTAAAGTTGACAAAAGGTTATAGAAAGGAGTAAAAAACCCCATCATTTTGCTGTCTATGTCTCATTTCTGACAGTTAGTGTAAGGTTATTTTGTTCCTCCCCATGAATCGATGTGATGCCCATCTGCCAGCAAGAGCAGTGTCGTCGGTATCACTTTTGATGAGTAAGCAATGAGTATGTCAACATCCACAGAAGTCATCGCTCATCACTGGGCATTCGCAATCTTTCTTATTGTAGCCATTGGCCTGTGCTGCCTGATGTTAGTCGGCGGCTGGTTCCTGGGCGGTCGCGCCCGCGCAAGGCACAAAAACACACCTTTCGAATCAGGTATTGATTCAGTAGGTACCGCTCGCTTACGCCTGTCTGCCAAGTTTTACCTGGTAGCCATGTTCTTCGTCATTTTTGACGTGGAAGCGCTTTACCTCTTCGCGTGGTCTACCTCCATTCGCGAAAGTGGTTGGGTGGGCTTTGTCGAGGCCGCAATTTTCATTTTAGTGTTACTGGCCGGTCTGGTTTATCTGGTGCGTATCGGCGCGCTGGACTGGACACCTGTGCGTTCACGCCGTGAACACATCAACCCGGAAAACAGTATCTCTAATCGTCAGCAGTAACAGCGAGGCAATAAGATGGATTATACGCTCACCCGCATAGATCCTAACGGTGAGAATGACCGTTACCCCCTGCAAAAACAGGAGATCGTAACCGACCCCCTGGAGCAAGAAGTCAACAAAAGCGTGTACATGGGCAAGCTCGAACATGCCATGCACGACATGGTCAACTGGGGTCGTAAGAACTCCATCTGGCCATACAACTTTGGCCTTTCTTGCTGCTACGTTGAAATGGTGACGTCATTCACTGCGGTGCATGACGTTGCGCGTTTTGGGGCCGAGGTACTGCGTGCTTCTCCGCGTCAGGCTGACCTGATGGTGGTGGCAGGGACCTGCTTTACCAAGATGGCACCGGTTATTCAGCGTCTTTATGACCAGATGCTGGAGCCAAAATGGGTTATCTCCATGGGCGCATGTGCAAACTCCGGCGGTATGTACGACATTTATTCCGTTGTGCAGGGCGTTGATAAGTTCATTCCGGTGGATGTGTACATCCCGGGTTGCCCGCCGCGTCCAGAGGCCTATATGCAGGCGCTGATGCTGCTCCAGGAGTCAATTGGTAAAGAACGACGCCCGCTTTCATGGGTTGTTGGCGATCAGGGTGTCTATCGCGCGAACATGCAGTCTGAGCGCGAGCGTAAACGTGGTGAACGTATTGCCGTCACCAACCTGCGTACGCCTGACGAAATTTAATTTGCGCCTGTGGGCCTGGAGAACACCTTCGCATATCACTACTCAAATAGCGCGAAGCCAGGCTTAACAGTCACCACGGACCATTTGCAATGGTGAACAATATGACCGACTTAACCGCGCAAGAAGCCGCCTGGCAGACTCGGGATCATCTCGATGACCCGGTCATTGGCGAACTGCGCAACCGTTTTGGGCCGGATGCCTTTACTGTTCAGGCCACCCGCACCGGGGTACCCGTTGTTTGGGTGAAGCGTGAGCAATTACTGGAAGTTGTCGATTTCCTCAAGAAATTGCCAAAACCTTACGTCATGCTGTTTGACTTACACGGCATGGACGAACGTCTGAGAACGCACCGCCAGGGTCTCCCTGCCGCGGATTTTTCCGTTTTCTACCACCTGATCTCAATAGACCGCAACACGGATATCATGCTCAAGGTGGCATTGTCTGAAAACGACATGCATCTGCCGACGATCACCAAACTTTTCCCGAACGCCAACTGGTACGAGCGTGAAACCTGGGAAATGTTCGGCATGACCTTCGACGGCCACCCGCATCTGACGCGCATCATGATGCCGCAGACCTGGACCGGCCACCCGCTGCGTAAAGACTACCCGGCACGCGCCACCGAATTCGACCCGTTTGAGCTAACCAAAGCCAAGCAGGATCTGGAGATGGAAGCGCTGACCTTCAAGCCGGAAGACTGGGGCATGAAGCGCGGCACCGAAAACGAGGACTTCATGTTCCTCAACCTGGGTCCAAACCACCCCTCTGCGCACGGTGCGTTCCGTATCATCCTTCAGCTTGACGGCGAAGAGATTGTCGACTGCGTCCCTGACATCGGCTACCACCATCGTGGTGCCGAGAAGATGGGCGAACGTCAGTCCTGGCACAGCTACATTCCGTATACCGACCGTATCGAATACCTCGGCGGCTGCGTGAACGAAATGCCATACGTGCTGGCCGTTGAGAAACTGGCAGGCATCACCGTCCCGGATCGCGTTAACGTGATTCGCGTAATGCTGTCTGAACTGTTCCGTATTAACAGCCACCTGCTATACATCTCCACGTTCATTCAGGACGTCGGCGCGATGACGCCGGTCTTCTTCGCCTTTACCGACCGTCAGAAAATCTACGATCTGGTGGAAGCGATTACCGGTTTCCGTATGCACCCAGCCTGGTTCCGTATTGGTGGTGTGGCGCACGATCTGCCGCGCGGTTGGGACCGTCTGCTGCGTGAATTCCTCGACTGGATGCCGAAACGTCTGGCGTCTTACGAGAAAGCCGCGCTGCGTAACTCCATCCTGAAAGGCCGTTCCCAGGGCGTTGCTGCCTACGGCGCGAAAGAAGCGCTGGAGTGGGGGACTACCGGTGCTGGCCTGCGTGCGACCGGGATTGATTTCGACGTGCGTAAAGCGCGTCCTTACTCTGGTTACGAGAACTTCGACTTTGAAGTCCCGGTTGGCGGCGGTGTTTCCGACTGCTACACCCGCGTGATGTTGAAAGTGGAAGAGCTGCGCCAGAGCCTGCGCATCCTTGAGCAGTGCCTCAACAACATGCCGGAAGGCCCGTTCAAGGCGGATCACCCGCTGACGACGCCGCCACCGAAAGAGCGCACGCTGCAACATATCGAGACCCTGATCACCCACTTCCTGCAAGTTTCCTGGGGCCCGGTCATGCCGGCACAGGAATCCTTCCAGATGATTGAAGCGACCAAGGGTATCAACAGCTACTACCTCACCAGCGACGGCAGCACCATGAGCTACCGCACCCGCGTGCGTACGCCAAGCTTCGCGCACTTGCAGCAGATCCCGGCCGCCATTCGCGGCAGTCTGGTCTCCGACCTGATTGTGTATCTGGGTAGTATCGATTTTGTTATGTCAGATGTGGACCGCTAATTATGCACGAGAATCAACAACCACAAACCGAGGCTTTTGAGCTGAGTGAAGCAGAGCGTGCCGCCATTGAGCACGAGATGCACCACTACGAAGACCCGCGTGCGGCGTCCATTGAAGCGCTGAAAATCGTACAGAAACAGCGTGGTTGGGTGCCGGATGGGGCGATCTATGCGATCGCAGAAGTGCTGGGCATTCCGGCAAGTGACGTAGAAGGCGTAGCCACGTTCTACAGCCAGATCTTCCGTCAGCCGGTAGGCCGCCATGTGATCCGCTACTGTGACAGCGTGGTCTGCCACATCACCGGTTATCAGGGCATTCAGGCTGCGATTGAGAAGAAACTCAATATCAAGCCGGGCCAGACCACCTTCGACGGACGCTTTACTCTGCTGCCAACCTGCTGCCTGGGTAACTGCGACAAGGGGCCGACCATGATGATTGATGAGGACACTCACAGCCATCTGACGCCGGAAGCGATTCCTGACCTGCTGGAGCAGTACAAATGAAAACTGTAATTCGTACTGCTGAGACGCATCCGCTGACCTGGCGTCTGCGTGATGACAAACAGCCGGTATGGCTCGACGAATATCAGAGCAAAAACGGCTATGCCGGTGCGCGTAAAGCCCTTGGCGGCATGGCGCCGGACGACATCGTTAACGCGGTGAAAGAGTCTGGCCTGAAAGGCCGCGGTGGTGCGGGCTTCTCCACCGGTCTGAAGTGGAGCCTGATGCCGAAAGATGAATCCATGAACATCCGTTACCTGCTGTGTAACGCCGATGAAATGGAGCCGGGTACCTATAAAGACCGTCTGCTGATGGAACAGCTGCCGCACCTGCTGGTGGAAGGCATGCTGATCTCCGCGTTCGCGCTGAAAGCGTACCGTGGCTACATCTTCCTGCGCGGCGAATACATCGAAGCGGCGGAAAACCTGCGTCGCGCGATTGCCGAAGCCACCGAAGCGGGACTGCTGGGTAAAAACATCCTGGGCACCGGGTTTGACTTCGAGCTGTTCGTGCACACCGGTGCCGGGCGTTATATCTGCGGTGAAGAAACCGCGCTGATTAACTCCCTGGAAGGCCGCCGCGCGAACCCGCGCTCCAAGCCACCGTTCCCTGCAAGCTCCGGCGTGTGGGGTAAACCGACCTGCGTCAACAACGTCGAAACCCTGTGTAACGTCCCGGCGATCCTTGCGAACGGCGTGGAGTGGTATCAGGGCATCTCCTCAAGCAAAGATGCCGGTACCAAGCTGATGGGCTTCTCCGGTCGCGTGAAGAACCCTGGCGTCTGGGAGCTGCCGTTCGGCACCACCGCACGCGAAATTCTTGAAGACTACGCCGGCGGCATGCGCGATGGCCTGAAATTCAAAGCCTGGCAGCCGGGTGGGGCAGGGACGGACTTCCTGACCGAAGCCCACCTTGACCTGCCAATGGAGTTCGAAAGCATTGGTAAAGCAGGTAGCCGTCTGGGTACCGCGCTGGCGATGGCCGTCGACCACGAGATCGGCATGGTATCCCTGGTGCGTAACCTGGAAGAGTTCTTCGCCCGCGAGTCCTGCGGCTGGTGCACACCGTGCCGTGATGGTCTGCCGTGGAGCGTGAAGATCCTGCGTGCTATCGAACGTGGCGAAGGCCAGCCTGGCGATATCGAGACACTTGAGCAACTGTGTCGATTCTTAGGACCGGGTAAAACCTTCTGTGCCCACGCACCGGGCGCCGTCGAGCCGCTGCAAAGCGCGATTAAATATTTCCGCGACGAATTCGAAGCAGGCATCAAGCAGCCGTTCAGCAATACCCATTCGATCAATGGTATTCAGCCGAACCTGCTGAAAGCGCGCTGGTAAAAACAGAATTTTGATTAACGCTCGGTTTCGGCCGAGCCAACTGGAAGCATGCTAATGGCTACGATTCATGTAGACGGCAAAGAATACGAAGTCAACGGGGCGGACAACCTGCTGGAAGCTTGTCTGTCTCTTGGCCTCGATATTCCGTACTTTTGCTGGCATCCGGCGCTGGGCAGCGTCGGTGCTTGCCGCCAGTGTGCGGTGAAGCAATATCAAAACGCGGAAGACACGCGTGGTCGCCTGGTGATGTCCTGTATGACGCCAGCCGCCGAAGGCACCTTTATTTCGATTGATGACGAAGAAGCCAAACAGTTCCGTGAAAGCGTGGTGGAGTGGTTGATGACCAACCACCCGCACGACTGTCCGGTGTGTGAGGAGGGCGGTAACTGCCACCTTCAGGATATGACCGTCATGACCGGTCACAGCTTCCGTCGCTATCGCTTTACCAAACGTACCCACCGTAACCAGGATCTGGGGCCGTTCATCTCTCACGAAATGAACCGCTGCATCGCCTGCTACCGCTGCGTGCGTTACTACAAAGATTATGCAGACGGTCAGGATCTGGGCGTGTATGGCGCGCATGACAACGTCTACTTCGGTCGTCCGGAAGACGGTACGCTTGAAAGTGAATTCTCCGGTAACCTGGTAGAAATCTGTCCGACCGGCGTATTCACGGATAAAACCCACTCTGAACGTTACAACCGTAAATGGGACATGCAGTTTGCGCCAAGCATCTGCCAGCAGTGCTCCCTTGGCTGTAACACCAGCCCGGGTGAACGTTACGGCGAACTGCGTCGTATCGAAAACCGTTACAACGGTACCGTTAACCACTACTTCCTCTGCGACCGCGGTCGTTTCGGCTATGGCTATGTGAACCTGAAAGACCGTCCGCGTCAGCCGGTTCAGCGCCGTGGCGATGACGTCATTACCCTCAACGCTGAGCAGGCGATGCAGGGCGCGGCAGATATTCTGCGTCAGTCGAAGAAAGTGATCGGCATTGGCTCCCCGCGCGCCAGCATCGAAAGCAACTTCGCGCTGCGCGAGCTGGTTGGGGCGGAAAACTTCTACACCGGTATCGCCCAGGGCGAGCAGGAACGTCTCCAGCTGGTGCTGAAAGTGCTGCGTGAAGGCGGCATTCACACGCCTGCGCTGCGCGAAATCGAATCTTATGATGCGGTTCTGGTGCTGGGTGAAGATCTGACGCAGACTGGCGCACGCGCGGCCCTGGCGGTTCGTCAGGCGGTGAAAGGCAAAGCACGTGAAATGGCAGCGGCGCAGAAAGTGGCTGACTGGCAGATTGCGGCCATCCTCAACATCGGTCAGCGCGCGAAGCATCCTCTGTTTGTGACTAACGTCGACAACACCCGTCTGGACGATATCGCGGCGTGGACCTACTGCGCGCCGGTTGAAGATCAGGCGCGCCTCGGATTTGCCATTGCCCACGCGCTGGACAGCAACTCGCCGGCCGTTGAACTGGATCGCGACCTGCAAAACAAGGTCGACGTGATTGTTCAGGCGCTGGCGGGGGCGAAGAAACCGCTGATTATTTCCGGTACCAACGCCGGTAGCGCTGAAATCATTCAGGCCGCAGCGAACGTTGCCAAAGCCCTGAAGGGACGCGGCGCTGACGTTGGTGTGACCATGATTGCCCGTGCGGTGAACAGCATCGGTCTGGGTATGATTGGCGGCGGCTCGCTGGAAGATGCGTTAAGCGAACTGGAATCCGGTGCCGCTGACGCCGTTGTGGTGCTGGAAAATGACCTGCATCGCCACGCTTCCGCCGCGCGTGTTGACGCCGCGCTCTCCAGAGCGCCGCTGGTGATGGTTATCGACCATCAGCGCACCGCGATCATGGACAAAGCGCATCTCGTTCTCTCTGCGGCAAGCTTCGCAGAAAGCGACGGGACGGTGATCAACAACGAAGGTCGCGCCCAGCGTTTCTTCCAGGTTTATGACCCGGCCTACTACGACAGCAACACCGTGATGCTGGAAAGCTGGCGCTGGCTGCACTCTCTGCACAGCACCGTGCAGAGCCGTGAAGTTGACTGGACGCAGCTCGACCACGTTATCGACGCGGTTGTTGAGAAACTGCCTCAGCTGGCGGGTATTAAAGATGCCGCGCCGGACGCAAGCTTCCGCATTCGCGGCCAGAAACTGGCGCGTGAGCCGCACCGCTACAGCGGTCGTACCGCGATGCGCGCCAACATCAGCGTGCACGAACCGCGTCAGCCGCAGGATAAAGACACCATGTTCGCCTTCTCGATGGAAGGGAACAACCAGCCGTCTGCGCCGCGTTCGCAAATCCCGTTTGCATGGGCACCGGGCTGGAACTCCCCGCAGGCATGGAACAAATTCCAGGCTGAAGTGGGCGGTCACCTGCGCCACGGCGATCCGGGCGTGCGTCTGATTGAAGCCTCCGAAACCGGTCTGGACTTCTTCACCACCGTTCCGGCGAGCTTCCAGGCGCAGGAAGGTCACTGGCGTATTGCACCGTACTACCATCTGTTCGGTAGCGACGAAATGTCCCAGCGTTCTCCGGTATTCCAGCAGCGTATGCCGCAGCCGTACATCAAGCTCAACCCGGCGGATGCCGCGAAGCTTGGCGTTAACGCGGGTGCGAACATTGCCTTTAGCTACGACGGCCAGACAATCAGCCTGCCGCTGATTATTTCTGAACGCCTGTCAGCAGGGCAGGTGGGTCTGCCGATGGGTATGCCTGGCATCGCGCCGGTCCTGGCGGGTGCGCATCTTGATAACCTTCAGGAGGCAAAAGCATGAGTTGGTTAACGCCGGATCTTATCGACATCCTGCTGAGCATTCTGAAAGCGGTTGTGATTCTGCTGGTGGTGGTCACCTGCGGCGCGTTCATGAGCTTTGGTGAACGTCGTCTGCTCGGTCTGTTCCAGAACCGTTACGGACCGAACCGCGTGGGCTGGGGTGGTTCACTCCAGCTGGTCGCGGACATGATCAAGATGTTCTTTAAAGAGGACTGGGTTCCGCGCTTCTCGGACCGCGTGATCTTTACGCTGGCGCCGATGATCGCCTTCACCTCGCTGCTGCTGGCGTTTGCTATCGTTCCGGTCAGCCCGACCTGGGTGGTCGCTGACCTGAACATCGGCATTCTGTTCTTCCTTATGATGGCAGGCCTCGCGGTTTACGCGGTGCTGTTCGCAGGCTGGTCCAGTAACAACAAATACTCGCTGCTGGGTGCGATGCGTGCTTCCGCGCAGACGCTGAGCTACGAAGTGTTCCTGGGTCTCTCCCTGATGGGCGTGGTGGCGCAGGCCGGTTCATTTAACATGACCGACATCGTCAACAACCAGGCCGACATCTGGAACGTTATCCCGCAGTTCTTTGGGTTTATTACCTTTGCCATCGCGGGCGTGGCGGTGTGTCACCGTCACCCGTTTGACCAGCCAGAAGCCGAACAGGAACTGGCCGACGGTTACCACATTGAATATTCCGGTATGAAGTTCGGTCTGTTCTTCGTGGGCGAGTACATCGGTATCGTCACCATTTCGGCGTTGATGGTAACCCTGTTCTTTGGTGGCTGGCATGGCCCGTTCTTACCGCCGTTCATCTGGTTCGCGCTGAAAACCGCGTTCTTCATGATGATGTTCATTTTGATTCGCGCAGCGTTACCGCGTCCGCGTTATGACCAGGTAATGTCCTTCGGCTGGAAAGTGTGCCTGCCGCTGACGCTCGTCAACTTGTTGGTAACGGCGGCTGTCATTCTCTGGCAGCAGCCATAAGGGGCTTTGAGATCATGACCTTAAAAGAATTATTGGTAGGTTTCGGCACCCAGGTACGCAGTATCTGGATGATCGGCCTGCATGCGTTTGCCAAACGCGAAACCCGGATGTACCCGGAAGAGCCGGTATATCTGCCGCCGCGCTACCGTGGACGTATCGTGCTGACGCGCGACCCGGACGGTTCCGAGCGTTGCGTTGCCTGTAACCTGTGTGCGGTAGCGTGTCCGGTGGGCTGTATCTCTCTGCAAAAAGCAGAGACGGTAGACGGCCGCTGGTATCCTGAGTTCTTCCGCATCAACTTCTCACGCTGCATTTTCTGCGGTCTGTGTGAAGAAGCGTGCCCAACCACGGCGATTCAGCTGACTCCAGACTTTGAGCTGGGTGAGTACAAGCGTCAGGATCTGGTGTACGAGAAAGAGGATCTGCTGATTTCCGGTCCGGGCAAATACCCGGAATATAACTTCTACCGGATGGCGGGTATGGCAATCGACGGCAAAGATAAAGGCGAAGCAGAGAACGAAGCTAAGCCTATCGACGTCAAGAGCCTGTTACCGTAAGGAGAGGGCAATGGAATTCGCTTTTTATATCTGTGGCCTTATCGCCATCCTGGCTACGCTGCGAGTGATCACGCACACCAATCCGGTGCATGCGCTGCTGTATTTAATCATCTCGCTGCTGGCTATTTCCGGGGTGTTCTTTGCGCTGGGCGCGCACTTCGCCGGTGCGCTGGAAATCATCGTCTACGCCGGGGCCATCATGGTGCTGTTCGTGTTCGTGGTGATGATGCTCAACCTGGGCGGCTCTGAAATTGAGCAGGAACGTCAGTGGTTAAAACCGCAGGTGTGGATTGGCCCGGCGATTCTGTCGGCCATCATGCTGGCGGTGATTGTTTACGCCATTCTGGGCGTCAACGACCAGGGTATCGACGGGACGCCAATCAGCGCGAAAGCCGTGGGTATCACCCTGTTTGGTCCGTACGTTCTGGCGGTTGAGCTGGCCTCGATGCTGCTGCTGGCTGGTCTGGTTGTGGCCTTCCACGTTGGCCGCGAAGAGCGTGTCGGCGAGGTGCTGAGCAACCGCACTGACGACCGCGCGAAAAGAAAAACGGAGGAACGCGCATGATCCCCTTAACACATGGACTGATCCTCGCTGCGATTTTATTCGTTCTGGGCTTAACCGGTCTGGTTATCCGCCGCAATCTGCTGTTTATGCTGATCGGTCTGGAAATCATGATCAACGCTTCCGCGCTGGCCTTTGTGGTCGCCGGCAGCTACTGGGGCCAGACCGATGGTCAGGTGATGTACATTCTCGCCATCAGCCTCGCGGCTGCTGAAGCGAGTATTGGCCTGGCGCTGTTGCTACAGCTCCATCGTCGCCGCCAGAACCTGAACATCGATTCAGTAAGTGAGTTGCGTGGATGAACATGCTTGCCTTAACCATTATTTTTCCGCTGATTGGCTTCGTGCTGCTGGCGTTTTCTCGCGGCCGCTGGTCTGAGAATCTGTCTGCCACCGTGGGCATTGGCTCTATCGGCCTGGCTGCGCTGGTCACAGCGTATGCGGGTATCGACTTCTTTAACAATGGACGTCAGGCCTACAGCGTACCGCTGTGGAACTGGATGTCGGTCGGTAACTTCAACATCGGTTTCAACCTGGTGCTGGATGGTCTGTCTCTGACCATGCTCTCCGTGGTCACCGGCGTCGGCTTCCTGATCCACATGTTCGCCTCCTGGTACATGCGCGGTGAAGAGGGATACTCCCGCTTCTTCGCCTACACCAACCTGTTTATCGCCAGCATGGTGGTTCTGGTGCTGGCCGATAACCTGCTGCTGATGTATCTGGGCTGGGAAGGCGTGGGTCTGTGCTCTTACCTGCTGATCGGTTTCTACTACACCGATCCGAAGAATGGCGCAGCGGCCATGAAAGCGTTCGTCGTGACCCGCGTGGGTGACGTCTTCCTCGCTTTCGCGCTGTTCATTCTCTACAACGAACTGGGCACGCTGAACTTCCGCGAAATGGTGGAACTGGCGCCGGCGCACTTCGAAGCAGGCAACAACATGCTGTGGTGGGCAACGCTGATGCTGCTGGGTGGCGCCGTGGGTAAATCCGCGCAGCTGCCGTTGCAGACATGGCTGGCCGACGCGATGGCGGGTCCAACCCCTGTCTCCGCGCTGATCCACGCCGCGACCATGGTTACCGCCGGTGTCTACCTGATTGCGCGTACCCATGGCCTGTTCCTGATGACCCCGGAAATTCTGCATCTGGTGGGTATTGTCGGTGCGGTTACGCTGGTGCTGGCAGGCTTTGCCGCGCTGGTGCAGACCGACATCAAACGCGTTCTCGCGTACTCCACCATGAGCCAGATTGGTTACATGTTCCTGGCGCTGGGCGTTCAGGCGTGGGACGCAGCCATTTTCCACCTGATGACGCACGCGTTCTTTAAAGCGCTGCTGTTCCTCTCATCCGGTTCGGTGATCCTGGCCTGCCACCACGAGCAGAACATCTTCAAAATGGGCGGACTGCGTAAGTCCATCCCGCTGGTCTATGTCTGCTTCCTGGTGGGCGGCGCGGCGCTGGCGGCACTGCCGCTGATTACCGCGGGCTTCTTCAGTAAGGACGAAATCCTTGCGGGCGCCATGGCGAATGGTCATATCAATCTGATGGTTGCGGGTCTGGTCGGTGCGTTCATGACCTCCCTGTACACCTTCCGTATGATTTTCATCGTCTTCCACGGTAAAGAACAAATTCACGCTCACGCAGGGAAGGGGATTACCCACCACCTGCCGCTGATTGTGCTGCTGGTCCTGTCCACCTTCGTTGGCGCGATGATTGTGCCACCGTTGCAGGGTGTACTGCCGGCAACAACCGAGCTTGAGCACGGTCGCGTTCTGACGCTTGAAATCACCTCCGGCGTAGTGGCTATAGCGGGCATCCTGATTGCCGCATGGCTGTGGCTGGGCAAACGCACGCTGGTAACTGCCGTTGCCAACAGCGCGCCGGGCCGTCTGCTGGGCACCTGGTGGTACAACGCGTGGGGCTTCGACTGGCTGTACGACATGATCTTCGTGAAGCCGTTCCTGGGCATTGCGTGGCTGCTGAAGCGCGATCCACTGAACAGCCTGATGAATATCCCGGCGATCCTCTCTCGCTTTGCAGGTAAAGGCCTGCTGTTTAGCGAGAACGGTTATCTGCGCTGGTATGTGGCGTCCATGAGCATCGGTGCGGTTGTCGTGCTGGCGCTGCTGATGGTGTTGCGTTGATCGTAAAGTGAATTTTATTCGAATTCGTTGAAAATCAGGCCCCTGCTGGGGGCCTTAAAAAGGAATGTAAATCGCCATGTTACTACCCTGGCTAATATTAATTCCCTTCATCGGCGGCTTCCTGTGCTGGCAGACCGAACGCTTTGGCGTGAAGATGCCGCGCTGGATCGCGCTGATCACCATGGGATTGACGCTCGCGCTTGGCCTGCAACTGTGGTTGCAGGGTGGCTACTCACTGACCCAGTCTGCGGGCCTTCCGCAGTGGCAGTCTGAGTTCATTCTGCCGTGGATCCCACGTTTCGGTATCACGATCCACCTCGCGATTGACGGTCTGTCGCTGCTGATGGTGGTGCTGACCGGTCTGCTCGGCGTTCTGGCGGTACTTTGCTCCTGGCGAGAAATCGAAAAATACCAGGGCTTCTTCCACCTGAACCTGATGTGGATCCTGGGCGGCGTGATCGGCGTGTTCCTGGCCATCGACATGTTCCTGTTCTTCTTCTTCTGGGAGATGATGCTGGTGCCGATGTACTTCCTGATCGCGCTGTGGGGCCATAAGGCGTCCGACGGTAAAACGCGTATCACGGCGGCCACCAAGTTCTTCATCTACACCCAGGCGAGTGGTCTGGTGATGTTGATTGCCATCCTGGCGCTGGTGTTTGTGCATTACAACGCGACCGGTGTCTGGACCTTCAACTACGAAGATCTGCTGAAGACCCCGATGTCCCACGGCGTGGAATACCTGCTGATGCTGGGCTTCTTTATCGCCTTCGCGGTGAAAATGCCGGTGGTTCCGCTGCATGGCTGGCTGCCAGACGCGCACTCTCAGGCGCCAACGGCAGGTTCCGTTGACCTGGCGGGCATCTTGCTGAAAACCGCGGCTTACGGTCTGCTGCGTTTCTCCCTGCCGCTGTTCCCGAACGCCTCCGCAGAGTTCGCGCCGATTGCCATGTGGCTGGGCGTGATCGGTATCTTCTACGGTGCATGGATGGCCTTCACGCAGTACGACATCAAACGTCTGATTGCTTACACCTCCGTTTCCCACATGGGCTTCGTGCTGATTGCCATCTACACCGGCAGCCAGCTGGCGTACCAGGGCGCGGTGATCCAGATGATTGCGCACGGCCTGTCCGCTGCCGGTCTCTTCATCCTGTGTGGTCAGCTGTACGAACGTCTCCATACCCGCGACATGCGTATGATGGGCGGTCTGTGGGGCAAAATGAAATGGCTGCCGGCGCTCTCGATGTTCTTCGCGGTGGCGACTCTGGGTATGCCGGGTACCGGTAACTTCGTCGGCGAGTTTATGATCCTGTTCGGCAGCTTCAACGTGGTACCGACGATCACCGTCATCTCCACCTTTGGTCTGGTGTTTGCCTCCGTGTACTCGCTGGCGATGCTGCACCGCGCTTACTTCGGTAAAGCGAAGAGTGAAATTGCTGCACAAGAATTGCCGGGGATGTCGCTGCGAGAGCTGTTCATCATCCTGCTGCTGGTCGTACTGCTGGTGCTGTTGGGCTTCTATCCGCAGCCGATTCTGGATACCTCGCACTCCGCGATGGGTAACATCCAGCAGTGGTTTGTTAATTCTGCTTCTACTACAAGGCCGTAATTCGCCATGACAATAACTCCACAACAACTGATCGCGCTGCTACCGCTGCTGATCGTCGGATTGACGGTGGTGGTTGTGATGCTCTCCATTGCGTGGCGACGCAATCACTTCCTGAATGCGACCCTGTCCGTTCTGGGTCTGAACGCTGCGTTAGTCTCCCTCTGGTTTGTTGGCCAGGCGGGAGCGATGGACGTCACGCCGCTGATGCGCGTTGACGGCTACGCCATGCTCTACACCGGTCTGGTGCTGCTGGCGAGCCTGGCAACCTGTACCTTTGCGTACCCGTGGCTCGAAGGATACAACGACAACAAAGAAGAGTTTTACCTGCTGGTACTGATTGCTGCACTGGGCGGCATTCTGCTGGCGAACGCGAACCACATGGCCGCGCTGTTCCTTGGTATTGAGTTGATCTCACTGCCGCTGTTCGGCCTGATTGGTTACGCCTTCCGTCAGAAGCGCTCTCTGGAAGCGGCTATCAAGTACACCATTCTGTCTGCTGCCGCGTCGTCGTTCCTGCTGTTCGGTATCGCGCTGCTGTATGCACAGACGGGTAACCTCTCCTTCCTGGCCATCGGTAAGAGCCTCGGCGACGGCATGATGCATGAGCCGCTGCTGCTGGCGGGTCTGGGCATGATGATTGTTGGCCTTGGCTTTAAACTCTCTCTGGTTCCGTTCCACCTGTGGACGCCAGACGTCTACCAGGGTGCGCCTGCACCGGTCTCTACCTTCCTGGCGACGGCGAGTAAAATCGCTATCTTCGGCGTGGTTATGCGTCTGTTCCTGTACGCCCCGGTGGGTGACAGCGAAGCGGTTCGCGTGGTGCTGGGCATTATCGCGTTCGTTTCTATTATCTTCGGTAACCTGATGGCGCTGAGCCAGACCAACATCAAGCGTCTGCTGGGCTACTCCTCTATCTCCCATCTGGGTTACCTGCTGGTGGCGCTGATTGCGCTGCAAAGCGGTGAAATGTCGATGGAAACCGTGGGTGTGTATCTGGCCGGTTACCTGTTCAGCAGCCTCGGCGCGTTCGGCGTGGTGAGCCTGATGTCCAGCCCGTACCGTGGCCCGGATGCAGATTCCCTGTTCTCCTACCGTGGACTGTTCTGGCACCGTCCGATTCTGTCTGCGGTAATGACCGTGATGATGCTCTCTCTGGCGGGTATCCCAATGACGCTGGGCTTTATCGGTAAGTTCTACGTGCTGGCCGTCGGTGTGCAGGCGGGTCTGTGGTGGCTGACGGCGGGTGTCGTTATCGGCTCCGCGATTGGTCTCTACTACTACCTGCGCGTTGCCGTGAGCCTGTACCTGAGCGCGCCTCAGCAGCTCAACCGCGATGCGCCGTCCAACTGGCAGTACAGCGCCGGCGGTATCGTGGTGCTAATCTCCGCGCTGCTGGTGCTGATCTTCGGTATCTATCCGCAGCCGCTGATTGATATCGTGCAGCGAGCGATGCCGCTGATGTAAAAACAAAAAACCCGCCTCGGCGGGTTTTTTATTGTTTTCTCCCTCTCCCCGTGGGAGAGGGCCGGGGTGAGGGCACCAGCCCGCATAGAGTAAAACATGCCCAGGGCGCTACGCTTGCAGGGCATACGGGTCTTGTAGGTCGGGTAAGCGAAGCGTCACCCGACTAAGCTAACTGCTTCCTGCTTATAAGCGGCCCTTCAATCTTCTTCATCGAGCGGTCCAGCACCTCTTCAATCACCGACGATAGCTCATTTAGCTCAAACTTCGCCACATAGCCGTCCGCCTTCACTTTGCGAATATGATCTTCGTTCGCGTTGCCGGAAAGAGACGAGTGGATCACCACCGGAATATCTTTCAGTACCGGGTCGGTTTTGATTTTGCGCGTCAGCGTAAAGCCGTCCATCTCCGGCATTTCGAGGTCGGTCAATACCAGGGCAATCTTATCGGTAACGGGGACGCCCTCAGCCTGAGCCTGCGCGGCCAACTGAGTGATTTTCTCCCACGCGTCTTTGCCGGTGATATGCAGCTGGGCCGGGATCTCCATCGCCTGCAATCCCTTCTCCAGCATTGAGCGCGCCACTTTCGAATCTTCTGCAACAATCGCGACAGAGCCAGGCTTGATGTTAAATTTGGTGGTTTCCAGATGGGTGGCGTGCAGATCGTGGTTCGCCGGGGTGATGTCGTACAGGATCTGCTCCACGTCCAGCACCATCGCCAGATCGTTGGTATCCGTCTTCTCGTCCAGGCAGGCAATGCTGGTAATGTAGCGACCGCTGACGGCAGTTTCCGCAGCATGCACCTGCTTCCAGTCCAGACGCATGATGTTTTCCACCGATTCCACAGCAAACGCCTGCACGCTGCGGGCATATTCGGTGATCAGCAGGATGTTCAGCCCGGTGGCTGGCTTGCAGCCGGCGACGGCGGCCAGATCGATCACCGGGATCACCTGGTCGCGAATGTTCACCATCCCCATCAGTGGAGACTTCATTCCCGCCGGTTTGGTGAAGGTCGGCATCGGCACAATTTCGCGCAATTTGAACACGTTGATGCCGAACAGCTCGGATTTATTTTCGTTCAGAGAGGTGCCAAGACGGAACAGCAACAGTTCAAAACGGTTGGACAGGGTCAGGTTCGCCCTGTCATCAATATCTTTCTGGAAATTATCCATTCTACCCTCAAGAGAAATGCTGGCCTTTTAATCGTTATCGGCACGCTGAGGGAAAAATGAAGGACTAAACGCTGACCTGAGCAAAATCTTCCGCCAGCTCGCATGCCGGAAATACTTCCCGACACTCTGCCAGCAGGCTTTCAGCGCCGCGGACGTCATAGCGTGAGCTGACGTGAGTAACAATCAGTTTCCGGACGCCAGCCTCACGCGCCAGCTGCGCCGCCTGACGCGTTGAGCTGTGCCCCCGGCTGTTGGCTTTTTCTTCCATCGCCGCTTCCAGCGTCGCCTCATGCACCATCACATCCACACCCCCGGCAAGCCTGAGCGCCGAAGGGCAGGGGGCGGTATCCCCAAAAATAGCCAGTTTTTTGCCTGGCTGCGGCGGCGCGAGGTAATCCTGACCGTTGATGACGCGCCCGTCTTCCAGCGTGACGGTCTCGCCGTGCTTCAGACGCTGGAACAGCGGGCCAGGTTTCACCCCATCGGCCTGCAACGCGGCGGCGTTCAGCGCACCGGGCTTGTCATGCTCCTCAACGCGATAGCCGTAACATTCCACCGGATGGTTAAGCGGGTAAGCGCGCACCTGATAATCTCCGTCGTCGAACACCAGACCTTCGCCGATCTCCACCACCTCCAGCGGATAATCGGTCCACGAGCCGCTCAGGCGCAGCGTGGTTTCAACAAATTCCTGAATACCCGCAGGGCCATAAATGGTCAGCGGGTTAGCGTTACCGGCCATCGAACGGCTACACAGCAGGCCCGGCAGGCCAAACAGATGGTCGCCGTGTAGATGGGTGATAAATATTTTATCCACTTTCCCCGGGTGGTATGAGGTATGCAGCAGCTGATGCTGCGTACCCTCGCCGCAGTCAAACAGCCACAGCCCACCGCGGGTAGGATGCTTAAGATCCAGCAGAATCGCCGTCACGTTTCGTGAGCGGGTTGGCACCCCGGCGGACGTACCCAGAAAAATCAGTTCCATAACGCAATCAGCCCTTTGCCGAATGGGAAGGGGTTTAGTATAACGTGATGAACCCCAGGAAGGAGAAACACATGATCCAGTGGCAAGATCTACACCACAGCGAACTGACCGTGCAGTCACTCTACGCCCTGCTCAAGCTGCGCTGTGAAGTCTTCGTGGTTGAACAAACCTGCCCGTATCAGGATATCGACGGCGATGACCTGGTCGGCGAGAACCGGCACATCCTCGGCTGGCGCGATAACGAGCTGGTGGCGTATGCGAGGATTCTGAAAAGCGAAGAGGAATTTGACCCTGTCGTCATTGGGCGCGTCATTATCAGCGGCCGCGCGCGCGGTGAAAAGCTGGGCTATCAGCTGATGGAAAAAACGCTGGACGCATGCCAGAAACAGTGGCCGGACAAGGCGTTATACCTGGGCGCGCAGGCGCATTTGCAATCATTCTATGGCCATTTTGGTTTTACCCCGGTCACGGACATTTACGACGAAGACGGCATCCCACACATCGGCATGGCACGCGAAGCGAAACAGGCGCAATAGCAATACGTTGTCTATAGTTACCGGACTGGTGTACTAACATGGAGAAAAATATGTCATTTCAATCCTGGGATACCCGAGTCGACGACGACCTGACGCTGCTAAGCGAAACGCTGGAAGAAGTGCTGCGCTCTTCAGGCGATCCTGCCGATCAGAAGTACATTGAGCTCAAAGCCCGCGCCGAGCAGGCGCTGCATGACGTGAAAAACCGCGTCAGTAACGCCTCCGACAATTATTACTACCGCGCCAAACAGGCGGTTTATCGTGCCGACGATTATGTGCATGAAAAACCGTGGCAGGGCATTGGGGTCGGTGCGGCCGTAGGGCTGGTGCTGGGTCTGCTGTTAGCCCGTCGTTAAGTCGGTAAACCACTCCCTACACGTGGGTACTGCTATTTATCGTCAGTACCCCGTATAATATAAGGCTTTAACAGGGAGAGGTTCGCGTGCACTCGATTTTCCTCGCGCTGCAAAGCCTGCGCACTCAGCTTGCGCAAGCTTTGCCTGCTATACCCGGTTTACGCCATTTCGATGTCTCTTTCCCGTTAAACGACGCCTTCGATCCGCTGGCCTGGCTGGGTGTGCAGCGATGCTATCCTCAGTTTTACTGGCAACAGCGCAGCGGCGATGAAGAACTTGCCGCGCTCGGAAGCCTCGCCCAGTTTGATTCTCTGGCTTCGGCCTCGCGGTTTTTGCATGCCCATGACGTAGCCAATGACACCCGTATCTGCGGCCTGAACGCCTTCAACCCGGCGCAGGGCAAGCTGTTTTTACCGCGCCTTCTCTGGCGACGGTCTGGCGGGGTCGCCACGCTGCGTCTGCAACTGTGGAGCGAAACGTCGCTGCGGGAAGATGCCCGTGAGGCGCTGAATTTTGTCGATAACCTGCGCGACGCCGCGCCGATCCGCCCGTTGTCCGTGCAGATTGTGCAGGAAACCCATCATCCGGAAAAACCGGACTGGCTGGCGTTGATTCGTCAGGCGACGGATACCCTTGCTCGCGGTGATTTTGAGAAAGTGGTGCTCGCACGTGCTACAGACGTTCAGTGCCAGCAGCCCGTAAACGCCATCGCGCTGATGGCTGCAAGCCGCGCGCTAAACCTCAACTGCTATCATTTTTGTATGGTCTTTGACGCCAGCAATGCCTTCCTCGGCTCGACGCCCGAGCGCCTGTGGCGGCGACGCGGCACGCTGCTGCGCACTGAAGCGCTGGCAGGCACCGTCGCCAGCCATTCTGACGATAAGCAGGCCCAGCGTCTGGGCGACTGGCTGATGAACGACGATAAAAATCAGCGGGAAAATATGCTGGTGGTGGAAGATATCTGCCAGCGTCTTCAGCACCATACCCGGACGCTGGAGATCCTGCCTGCGCAGGTGCTGCGTCTGCGCAAGGTGCAGCATTTACGCCGCTGTATCTGGACCGAACTTAAACAGCCTGACGACGAACAGTGTCTGCATATTTTGCAACCGACGGCGGCGGTGGCCGGGCTGCCGCGACAGGCGGCCCGAGAATTTATTGCGAAAGTAGAGCCGTTTGACCGGGAGTGGTACGCCGGTTCGGCGGGCTATTTATCGCGCGATCAGAGCGAATTCTGTGTGGCATTACGCTCCGCCCGCGTTCACAACGCTGCGCTGCGTCTTTATGCGGGGGCGGGCATCGTCAGCGGCTCCGATCCTGAGCAGGAGTGGCAGGAGATCGAAAACAAGGCCGCCGGGCTGCGTTCCCTTCTCCTAAGGGATTAATACTGATTCGTGCAATCCCGATTCATATCAAAATTCTGACTTTTTCTATTATTTATACTGTGTCGCATTCTTGATACTGGACAATCTCATGTCAGTAAGTTCTTTTAACCGACGCTGGGCGGCGGTGATCCTTGAAGCCCTGACCCGTCATGGTGTCAGGCATGTGTGTATTGCCCCGGGCTCTCGCTCCACGCCGCTCACCCTTGCTGCCGCGGAAAACCGGGCTTTTATTCACCACACCCATTTTGATGAGCGTGGTCTGGGCCATCTGGCGCTCGGGCTGGCGAAAGTCAGTAAAGCGCCCGTGGCGGTGATCGTCACCTCCGGCACGGCGGTGGCGAACCTCTATCCGGCGCTGATAGAAGCGGGATTAACCGGCGAAAAGCTGATTTTACTCACCGCCGACCGTCCCCCGGAACTTATCGACTGCGGCGCTAACCAGGCGATTCGTCAGCCTGGCATTTTTGCCTCGCATCCTTCACAGACGGTCTCGTTGCCGCGCCCCACCCAGGACATTCCCGCCAGCTGGCTGGTCTCAACCCTCGACCACGCCATGAACGCACTGCGCAGCGGCGGGCTACACATTAACTGCCCGTTTGCCGAGCCGCTGTACGGTGAAATGAACGATACTGGCCTCGTCTGGCAACAGCAGCTGGGAGACTGGTGGGAGAGCGAAAAAACCTGGCTGCGCGAGCAGACGCATCTGGAAAGCGCTAAACAGCGCGACTGGTTCTTCTGGCGTCAGAAGCGCGGCGTGGTGATAGCCGGGCGGATGAGTGCGGCGGAAGGTAAGCTTGCGGCGGAGTGGGCACAAACGCTTGGCTGGCCGCTGATTGGTGACGTGCTTTCCCAGACGGGCCAGCCGCTGCCCTGCGCCGACCTCTGGCTGGGGAACGCGAAAGCGGTCACCGAGCTGGCGCAGGCGCAGATTGTCGTCCAGCTGGGATCGAGCCTGACGGGGAAGCGTCTGCTCCAGTGGCAGGCCACCTGTACGCCTGAAGAGTACTGGCTGGTGGACCCGCTCGAAGGACGCCTTGACCCGGCGCACCATCGTGGCCGCCGCCTGGTGAGCGATATTAACAGCTGGCTGGAATTGCATCCGGCGGAAAAACGCAAACCCTGGGCGGTGGAGATCCCGGCGCTGTCACGTCAGGCGTGGGAACTCACCAAAGCGCAGTGCGAGGCGTTCAGTGAAGCCGGGCTGGCGCACCGTATCCGCAAATATCTTCCCGAGCAGGGACAACTTTTTGTCGGTAACAGCCTGGTGGTGCGCCTGATTGACGCCTTTTCGCAGCTGCCGGCGGGTTATCCGGTGTACAGCAACCGGGGCGCGAGCGGCATTGACGGCCTGATCTCCACCGCCGCTGGCGTACAGAGGGCCAGCGCGAAATCCACGCTGGCGATTGTGGGGGATCTCTCAGCCCTCTACGATCTCAACGCGCTGGCGCTCCTGCGTCAGGCGTCGGCCCCGTTCGTGCTGATTATTGTGAACAATAACGGCGGGCAGATTTTCTCGTTGCTGCCGACGCCGCAAAGCGAGCGTGAGCGCTTCTATCTGATGCCGCAAAACGTGCAGTTCGAACACGCCGCCGCCATGTTCAGCCTGAAGTACCATCGCCCGGAAAACTGGGACGCGCTGGAGACGGCGCTGAACACCGCCTGGCGGCAGCCTGGCGCGACGCTCATTGAGCTGGTGGTAAACGATGCTGACGGCGCGCAGAAGCTGCAACATCTGCTTGCGCAGGTGAGTCACCTGTGATCCTCGCAGGCGTCTCCCAGCCAGGAAAACCAGGCTACCCCTGGCTGGTTTTCCTACACGGTTTTTCCGGCGACTGTCGCGAGTGGCAGGCTGTCGGGGCGTCGCTGCATGACTACCCCCGGCTCTACATTGACCTGCCCGGGCACGGTGGTTCAGCGGATACGGGCGTGACGGGGTTTGCAGAGGTAAGTGAATTGCTCTCGCATACCCTTGTTAGTTACAACATACTAAGATACTGGCTCGTGGGGTACTCCCTCGGCGGCCGCATTGCGATGTTCCATGCCTGCCAGCATCCTGCGGGGTTAGACGGGGTGATTGTGGAAGGTGGACACCCGGGCCTGCAAGACGCCGATGCGCGCCAGGCCCGGCTGATCTCTGACCGCCGCTGGGCGTCACGGTTTCGCAGTGAGCCGCTGGAGGCCGTCTTTGCCGACTGGTATCAACAGCCGGTCTTTGCCTCACTTACGGATGATCAGCGCAGGGCGCTGATCGCGCTGCGCAGCCGGAACAACGGCCCGAGGCTGGCAGAGATGCTGGAAGCCACCTCGCTTGCCGTTCAGCCTGATTTACGTCCCGCGCTCACCGCGCGTGATTTTTCTTTTGACTATCTCTATGGCGAACGTGACGGGAAGTTTGCAGCTATCGCCGCTGAACTTAACGCCACGCGTCATGCTATCCCTCACGCCGGACACAACGCCCACCGGGACAACCCGGAAGCTGTTGCCGCGAGTCTGGCTCAGATACTGCGTTATCGAACAAAGGACACGCTATGATCTATCCTGATGAACACATGCTTTACGCGCCGGTTGAATGGCAGGACTGCTCCGAAGGCTACACCGACATTCGTTACCACAAATCCGCCGATGGTATCGCCAAAATCACCATCAACCGTCCACAGGTGCGCAACGCGTTTCGTCCGTTGACCGTAAAAGAGATGATCCAGGCGCTGGCGGATGCCCGCTATGACGACACTGTCGGCGTCATCATCCTCACCGGGGAAGGGGAGAAAGCCTTCTGCTCCGGCGGCGATCAGAAAGTCCGCGGTGACTACGGCGGATACCAGGATGATGCGGGCACGCACCACCTGAACGTGCTGGATTTCCAGCGCCAGATCCGCACCTGTCCAAAACCGGTGGTCGCGATGGTGGCAGGGTATTCCATCGGCGGCGGTCACGTGCTGCACATGATGTGTGACCTGACGATCGCGGCGGAAAATGCCATTTTCGGTCAGACTGGCCCGAAAGTCGGCTCTTTCGACGGCGGCTGGGGCGCGTCCTATATGGCGCGCATTGTCGGCCAGAAAAAAGCCCGCGAAATCTGGTTCCTGTGCCGTCAGTACAATGCGCAGGAAGCGCTGGATATGGGGCTGGTTAACACCGTGGTGCCGATCGCCGATCTGGAAAAAGAGACCGTGCGCTGGTGTCGCGAAATGCTGCAAAACAGCCCAATGGCGCTGCGCTGCCTGAAAGCGGCCCTCAACGCCGACTGTGACGGTCAGGCGGGCCTTCAGGAGCTGGCAGGTAACGCCACCATGCTGTTCTATATGACCGAAGAGGGTCAGGAAGGGCGCAACGCGTTCAACGAAAAACGCCAGCCAGACTTCAGCAAATACAAACGGAACCCGTAATGCGTCGCGTGCAGGTTTACCGCTGGCAGATACCGATGGACGCGGGCGTGGTGCTGCGTGAACGGCGGTTAAAAACCCGTGACGGCTTTTTCGTGCACCTCCGGGAGGGCGAGCGGGAAGGGTGGGGCGAGATAGCCCCACTTCCGGGCTTTAGCCTGGAAACGCTCGACGAGGCGCAGGCCGCGCTGATGGCCTGGACGCACGCCTGGCGCGAGGGAGAAGATCCGGCGCTGCCGGACGTTCCTTCCGTCGCGTTCGGCATCAGCTGCGCGCTGGCAGAGCTGGACGGCAGTTTGCCGGAGGCGGCGAACTATCGCGCCGCGCCGCTCTGTACTGGCGATCCGGATGAACTTTTCGCGCTCCTTTCCGCGATGCCTGGCGAGAAGGTGGCGAAAATAAAGGTCGGCCTGTACGAAGCGGTGCGCGACGGGATGGTGGTTAATCTGTTACTGGAAGCCATTCCCGATCTGCACCTGCGCCTGGACGCCAACCGCGCCTGGACACCGCTCAGGGCGCAGCAGTTTGCGAAGTACGTCAACCCGGCGTACCGCAACCGCATCGCGTTTCTCGAAGAGCCGTGCAAAACGCGCGACGACTCTCGCGCCTTCGCCCGGGAAACCGGCATCGCCATTGCCTGGGATGAGAGCCTGCGCGAAGCCGATTTCGCGTTTGCCGCCGAGCCGGGCGTCAGGGCCGTGGTGATTAAGCCAACGCTGACCGGCAGCCTCGACAAGGTGCGCGAGCAGGTTGCGGCGGCCCATGCCGCAGGGCTGACGGCGGTGATCAGTTCATCCATCGAATCCAGCCTCGGCCTGACGCAGCTGGCGCGCATCGCTGCATGGTTAACGCCGGACACCGTTCCCGGTCTCGATACGCTAAACCTGATGCAGGCCCAGCTGATTCGCCAGTGGCCTGGCAGCACCTTGCCGTGCCTCGACGTCGGGGCGCTGGAGCCATTGCGATGAGTTTTACCGACTGGCCGTGGCGGCACTGGCGCACCCGGCGTGCCGATAAACCCGCGCTGCGTTTAGACGATGTAACGCTCAGTTGGACTCAGCTGGGCAAGCGTATCGATCGTCTGGCAGCCGGTTTTCAGTCTCAGGGCGTTGCTGACGGTGACGGCGTCATGCTGCTCGCCCACAACCACCCGCAGACCCTGCTGGCCTGGCTGGCGCTGCTTCAGTGCGGCGCCCGCATTTTGCCGGTGAACCCTCAGCTTCCCCGTCCGCTGCTGGACGTCCTCCTGCCGCAGATGACCCTGCGTTTTGCGCTGGTGCTTAACGGTGAGTATGACGGTCTGCCCGCGCTGGCATTAAGAGAGGGCGAGGGGCAGGGGGGCGTGACGTGGCGGGCAGAACGACTGGCCTCAATGACGCTCACCTCCGGCTCCACCGGTTTGCCAAAAGCGGCGGTGCACACCTGTGCCGCCCACCTTGCCAGCGCAAAAGGGGTGCTGGCGCTGATGCCTTACGGCGATAGCGACGACTGGCTGCTCTCTCTGCCGCTGTTTCACGTCTCCGGTCAGGGGATTTTGTGGCGCTGGTTACAGGGCGGAGGCCGTCTCACCGTACGCGTAAAACAGCCGCTTGAGCAGGCGCTACAGGGCTGTACCCATGCCTCGCTGGTGCCAACGCAGCTGTGGCGACTGCTTAATTCACACCATCCCGTCGCGCTGAAAGCCGTGTTGCTCGGCGGGGCGGAAATCCCCGTTGCGCTGACCGAACAGGCGCGCGAGCAGGGGATCCGTACATTCTGCGGCTACGGTCTGACCGAGTTCGCCTCCACCGTCTGCGCCAAAGAGGCCGACGGCGCGCCGGACGTGGGCAGCGCGCTGCCGGGCAGAGACGTTCAGGTGGTAAACGGTGAAGTCTGGATCCGGGCGGAAAGCATGGCGGCAGGCTACTGGCGAGACGGCGCATTATTGCCGCTGGTCAATGCGCAGGGCTGGTTCGCCACCCGGGATCGCGGCGAGTGGCATGACGGGCGCCTGACCATTCTGGGCCGAATGGACAATCTCTTTTTCAGCGGCGGAGAAGGGATCCAGCCGGAAGCGCTGGAGCGCGTTATCGCCACGCATCCGCAGGTAAGCCAGGCGTTTGTCGTTCCGCTGGATGATGCCGAGTACGGGCAACGCCCGGTGGCGGTGGTGGAATGCGAGCCGGGCACGGATATCACGCTGCTGCCGGAGTGGGTTCAGGGCAGGCTGGCGCGCTTTGAGCAGCCGGTACACTGGCTGGCGCTGCCGTCAGAACTGAAAAATGGCGGGATTAAAATCTCCCGCCAGGCGTTAAAGCAGTGGGTCAATGCCCTGTTGAGGGGCTAATCAGCCGATATCCGGCTGCGGTTTGTGCTGGCGTCGGCGGATCCAGCGCAGCACCGGCGGCACGACAATCACCATAATCGCCATTGCCAGCAGGATCTTCGTTACGTTGCTCTCCCACAGGATCCCCATGTTGCCGTTGCTGATGGAGAGGGCGCGGCGCAGGTTCTGCTCCAGCATTTCCCCCAGCACAAACCCTAAAATCAGCGGCGACATCGGGAAGTGCATCTTGCGCAGAATGTAGCCCAGCACGCCGAGCAGCACCATCAACACCAGGTCGAAGGTGGTGCTGTGCACCGCGTACACCCCAACCGCAGAGACGGCGGCGATGGCCGGGACCAGGAACCACAGGGGAATGGTCAGCATGCGGGTGAACAGGCCGATCAGCGGGATGTTCATTACCAGCAGCATCACGTTGGCGATCAGCAGGGCGGCAATCAAACCCCAGACGATATCGGGCTGCTCGGTAAACATCGCCGGACCCGGGGTGATGTTATAGAGCGTCAGCGCGCCCATCATTACCGCCGTGGTGCCGGAGCCCGGCACGCCGAGGGTCAGCATCGGGATAAACGAGCCGCAGGCCGAGGCGTTATTCGCCGCCTCCGGCGCCGCCACGCCGCGGATATCGCCTTTGCCGAAGCTGTCGCTGTTGCCGCTCAGCTTTTTCTCGGTCATGTAGGTGATGGCGCTGGCGATAGTCGCCCCCGCGCCGGGCAGAATGCCGACGAAGAAACCGATCACCGACGAACGCAGGGTGGCACCCACACACTGCGCCCCCTCTTTGGCATTAAAGAGCATACGTCCGGTTTTACGCACCAGCGTCTGCCCGCTGCTGGTATGTTCCAGCATCAGTAAGATTTCTGAGACAGAGAACAGACCAATCACCACGACGATAAACTGCACGCCGTCGGAGAGATGAACGCTGTCGAAGGTAAAACGATAAACCCCGGTGTTGGCATCCACGCCGACGGTGGCCAGACTGAGGCCAATCAACGCAGACAAAAACGACTTCAGCGGATTCTGCGCCATCATGCTGCCGAGACAGGCGATAGCGAACACCATCAGGGCAAAATACTCGGCCGGACCAAACGCCAGCGACCACTGGGCCAGCGCCGGGGCGAAGAGGATGATGCCGCCAATGGCGATCAGGGAGCCAAAGAACGAGCTGACGGCGGAAATAGAGAGCGCCACGCCGCCGCGTCCATGCTGCGCCATTGGATAGCCATCCAGCGCGGTCATAATGGCGGCGGCATCGCCGGGCACGTTAAGCAGAATCGAGGAAATACGCCCCCCGTATTCGCAGCCGATATAAACCGTCGCCAGCAGGATCAGCGCCGATTCCGCAGGCAGGTGCAGCGCAAAGGCCAGCGGCAGTAAAATCGCCACGCCGTTGATAGGTCCAAGGCCCGGCAGCAGGCCGACGATGGTCCCGACGAAACAGCCGATCAGGGCGATCACCAGGTTTTCCGGGGTCATCGCTACCGCGAACCCCTGAGAGAGATAGATCCAGGTATCCATAGCGTGCTCCGTTAGTTAAACCATGCGCCAAGCGGCAGGGTCACGTCCAGCAGGCGGTCGAAGGCGTACCAGAGTAAAATGCCCAGTACGACCCCGGAGATCCCCGCCGCAGGCAGCGAGGCGTTAAATAGTATGCCAATCACCATCGTCAGCAGGGCGGTGGCAATCGGGAAGCCGAGCCATTCAAAGCCCCACGCGTACATCAGCAGGACAATCACCATTACCAGCAGACGTTGCAGCGTTCGGCGTGGCGGCCACTCCACGGTATCCGGATGGCGCAGCAGCAGCGCTACCGAGCAGAGCAGCATCAGGCCGACAATGCCGACGGGAAAGGGGCGTGGCCCCACGGGTTCATAGCTGTATTCGCTGTGGATCTGCCAGGCGACGAACATGCCGCCAATGCAGAGCAGCAGCCATATCCCGGCAAAAATGCGATCGCTCATAGCGCCTCCGGTTATTTCGCCAGACCAAAGGCTTTCGCCTGTACGCGGTAGTCATTCACCTGTTTTTTGACATACTCGTCCAGCTGCTTGCCGTTCAGGTTGAACTCAAACAGCCCGCGCAGATCGCGCTGTTTTTTGAACTCCTCGGTTTGCTGAAGTTTTGCGAAGGTATCCACCCACCACTGGTATTCGGCGTCGGTCACTTTTGGCCCGACGAAGAAGCCGCGGATGATCGGCCAGACCAGGTTATAACCCTGCTCTTTGGCGGTTGGGACGTCTGCCAGCTGGCCCGGCAGACGGTTTTCTGAGAAGACCGCCAGCACGCGGATCTTATCCCCGCTCAGGTAGGGCACCATTTCGCTGAGATCGCCCGATACCGCCTGGACGTGATTGCCCATCAGCGCCGTCACCGGCTCGCCGCCGCCTTCAAAGGCCACGTAACGCATCTTGTGCGGATCCACTTTGGCCTGCTGCGCCAGCAGCGCGGCTTTCATCCAGTCCTGGCTGCCAATAGAGGCGCCCGCGCCAATGACCACGCTGTTCGGATCTTTTTCCATGGCGGTAAGCAGATCTTTGAGGGATTTCCACGGAGAGTCCGCGCGCACGGCGATCATGCCGTAATCGGTGCCTACGGTGGCGAGCCAGCGCACGTCATTCACGTCATAACGACCAAATTTCCCCTGCGACAGGTTCAGCAGCGAACCGCCGGAGAAGGCCACCACGGTGCCCGCTTCGGCAGGGCGCTGGGCGACGATGGCGTTATAGGCTACCGCGCCCACGCCGCCGGGCATGTAGGTAACGCGCATCGGTTTCTCAATGGCCTTCGTCTCCAGCAGGCTGACCTGAATCAGCTTACAGGTCAGGTCGAAGCCGCCGCCGGGTTTGGCCGGGGCGATACATTCGGTACGGGATGGCGCGTCCTGCGCCTGGACAACAGAGGCACTCAACAGCAATACGCTTGCAGCAAGGGTAGAAAGTAATTGTTTTTTCATCGTTTATCCTCACGCCGGAGAACCGGGAGTACGGGTACGGGTGTCTTTTTTCTGATTATGTGAACCACCTTGTAGCGGTTCCGTTGCGTGATTGTTAAAACAATAACCTTTCATTTCCCTTTCACTGCGACACCAACTTTACAGGATGTGATATGCGTCTCTTACTGGCGGAAGATAATCGTGAGCTGGCTCACTGGCTGGAAAAAGCGCTGGTACAAAACGGATTTGCCGTGGATTGCGTCAACGATGGACGGGCGGCCGATCATCTTTTGCAGGGAGAAAACTATGTCGTCGCGATCCTTGATATCGGCATGCCCGGTTTCGACGGGCTGGAGGTGGTGCATCGGCTGAGAAAGCGCGGGCAGACGTTGCCCGTGCTGTTTCTTACCGCCCGCAGCAACGTGGCAGACAGGGTTAAGGGGCTGAATGCCGGGGCGGATGACTACCTGCCGAAACCGTTCGAGCTGGAGGAGCTTGATGCCCGCCTGCGTGCGCTGCTGCGCCGCAGTGAAGGGCGAACCCAGGAGCGCCAGCGGCTGGGAGAGCTGGAGTACGATGATGAAGGCTTTTTTCTGCTGCGCGATGAACCCCTTTCCCTCACGCCGCGCGAACTCTCTTTGCTGAAGGTGCTGATGCACCGTCGGACCCGTCCCGTCTCCCGGCAACAGCTTTTCGACCAGGTGTTCAGCCTGAACGACGACGTCAGCCCCGAGAGCATCGATCTCTATATTCACCGTCTGCGTAAGAAGCTGACCGGCAGCGGCGTGCGGATCACCACCCTCCGGGGGCTGGGCTACGTGCTGGAGTGCGGCGATGAAGTGGGTTAAGCCGCAGTCGCTTTACCTGCAACTTTTGCTTTTTCTGGGTTTGCCGCTGCTGCTGTTATGGGGACTGTCAGCCTTTAACAGCTACGTTAGCGCGCTACAGGCGGCGACGCAGGCCTATGACCGCACGCTGTTATCCTCGGCGCGCACGGTGTCAGAGCGGCTGGTGGTGCACAACGGCAAGCTCCAGGTGAACGTGCCGTGGGTCGTGCTCGACAGCTTCGAGCTGAACATGAACGATCGCCTCTACTACAAGGTCGTGGACCCTGACGGGCGGACGATCTCCGGCTATGACGATCTGCCGAATATGCCCCCCTCCACGTCGCGCACCTCCCACTATCCGGCGCTGGCGTGGTTTTATCATACCGAGTATCGCGGGCAGGCGATCCGCGTGGCGAAGCTGCTCCAGCCGGTTAACGAGGAGAGTGTGTTCGGCATGGCGGAAATCTACGTCGCCGAAACGTTGCAGTCGCGGCGCTATCTGGCCACTCAGCTGCTGTTTTCCTCGCTCGTGTCGCAGGGGCTGCTGGTGCTGCTGACGCTGGTCCTGACCGCGTGGCTGCTGCGTCGCGTGCTGCGCCCGATGCGGCAGCTCTCTTCGCTGATGGTGCGCCGTGAGCCCGGGCTACTGGCCCCGCTGCCGGAGCTGCTGCACTGGTCGGAAACGCGGCTGCTGATTGTGGCATTTAACCGCTATATCGACAGGTTACGCGGCGTGCTTTCGCGACAGGCGCGCTTTAATGCTGACGCCTCACACCAGCTCAAAACGCCGCTGGCGGTGCTGAAAACCCAGGTATCGGTTGCCCTGACGCGTAACGATCCGGCCCTGTGGCAGGAGAGCTTACGGGCGATGAACGTCACGCTGGATAACACCATCGTGCTGACAGAAAGGCTGTTGCAGCTTTCAGCGGTGAAGCGAAAAGAGCAGGGGGAGCGACAGTTTGCCCCTGTCGATCTGGTGCAGGTGGTGCAAAACTGCTGCTTTTCCCGGCTGGCGCAGGCGCGCAGCAAGGGTATCGATCTCGGTTATGACGGCGTACAGCAGCCTGTAATGATTGAGGGTGATGACGTGCTGCTGGGTGAACTCTGCGCCAACCTGCTGGAGAACGCGATCAAATACACGCCGGAGCAGGGCATCGTGACGGTGTACCTGCGCACGGCTAACGATGCCGTTGAGCTGAGCGTGGAGGACAGCGGACCGGGTATTGCTGAAGACCAGATCTCCCAGGCCATGCTGCCGTTTCATCGTCTGGAAAACGTGGGTGATGCCGCCGGGTCCGGCATTGGCCTGGCGCTGGCTAACGATATTGCCCGCCTGCACCGCAGCCATCTTCAGCTGATGCCCAGTGAAAATCTGGGTGGGCTGAGCGTGAAAATGCGCTTTCTGATGCTGATATAAATGCCTATATTATCAAATCGTTACAAACTAATTGCCTGCCGCACGCGGAGTCCATTGATCACACAGGCAGGCAGGTTAAAATCTCGCGGTTTTTGGACATCTCTGAATAAATTGTGCGGGATCACGACAATGAAAAAAGTGGCATTAATGGGCTTAAGCGGCCTGATGTTTGTTTCAGCAGCGGCAAACGCAATTTCCTTCAACGGCTCGGCGGGACAAGATTATACCCATCTGGGCTTCGGTCTTGGCACGGACAGCGCAGGCCTGGCAATGACCGGCGGCTGGACGCATAACGACGACGACGGCGATGCGGCAAGCCTGGGCCTCGGCTTCAACGTGCCGTTGGGTCCCTTCCTGGCGACCGTCGGGGGTAAAGGCATTTACACCAACCCGAACGACGGCGACGAAGGCTACGCGGCGGCAGTGGGCGGCGGCTTGCAGTGGAAAATTGGCGACAGCTTTGGCCTGTTCGGTGAGTACTACTACTCCCCGGATTCCCTCTCCAGCGGCATCGACAGCTATCAGGAAGCTAACGCCGGCGCGCGCTGGACCATCATGCGTCCAATCACCATCGAAGCGGGTTATCGCTATCTGAACCTGGCCGGTAAAGACGGCAACCGCGACAACGCCCTGGCAGACGGCCCGTACGTTGGCGTTAGCGCCGGTTTCTAATCCTCTCGGCGCGGCGTTCAGTCGCGCCAGTTTCTCTCTTCCCCCGGTCTTTGATTGCGCTATAGTGTTTTGACCATTGAAATGGGAGAACACAATGATAAACGTGGAAATGTTATCCACTGGCGACGAAGTGCTTCATGGGCAAATCATTGATACCAATGCCGCCTGGCTCGCCGATCTCTTCTTTGAGCAAGGATTACCGTTAACGCGCCGCAACACCGTAGGTGACAACCTTGAGTCGCTGGTCAACGTTCTGCGCGAGCGCAGCGAACGCTGCGACGTGCTGATTGTGAACGGCGGGCTGGGACCTACCAGCGACGATCTCAGCGCGCTGGCCGCCGCCACGGCCAAAGGCGAAGGCCTGGTCCTGCATGAGGCGTGGCTGGCGCAGATGGAGCGCTTTTTCTCCGGGCGTGGCCGCGTGATGGCCCCCAGCAACCGCAAGCAGGCTGAAATTCCCGCCAGCGCGGAACTGATTGATAACCCAGTCGGCACCGCCTGCGGGTTTGCCGTTCAGTTGAACCGCTGCCTGATGTTCTTCACTCCGGGCGTGCCGTCGGAATTTAAAGTGATGGTCGAGCAGCAGATCCTGCCGCGCCTGCGCGCGCGCTTTACGCTGCCTGAACCGCCGCTGTGCCTGCGTCTGACCACCTTTGGTCGCTCGGAAAGCGATCTGGCTCAGAGCCTCGATCACCTGCAACTGCCTCCCGGCGTGTCGATGGGCTATCGCTCCTCCATGCCGATTATTGAACTGAAGCTGACCGGACCGGCGTCAGAGAAAGCCGCTATGCTGGCACTGTGGCCGGAAGTGCGGCGCGTCGCCGGGGAAAGCCTGATTTTCGAAGGCACGAAAGGGCTGCCGGCGCAGATCGCAGCGCATTTGCAGTCCCGCCAGCTGAGCGTGACGTTAAGCGAGCAGTTTACCGGTGGGCTTCTGGCGCTTCAGCTTACCCGGGCGGGTGCGCCGCTGCTGGCCAGTGAAGTGGTGCCGTTCCAGCAGGAGACGCTGGCGCAGACGGCGCGCTGGGCATCCGAGCGCAGAGTGAAGCATTTCGCCGGACTGGCGCTGTTTGTGGGCGGGCTGGATGAGGAGCACCTCAACTTTGCCCTGGCAACGCCGGAAGGAACGCACGCCCTGCGCGTCAGGATGAGCATTACCCGCCACAGCCTGGCCGTACGTCAGGAGGTGTGCGCGATGATGGCGCTGAACATGCTGCGCCGCTGGCTGAACGGGAAAGAGGTCGCCAGTGAGCACGGCTGGATCAATGTCGTGGAATCGCTGTTCGTAGAGTGAGAGTGTGCCGGGGCAGTGTCCCCGGCAACGGTTACGCCAGCGCTTTTGCCAGCAAGGTAATGGGATGTTCACAGCGTTTGCTGGTGGACATCTCGATCTGCCACTTGCAGGTTTCACAGTCCGTCACCACGATATCTGCGCCGCTCTCTTCAATCTGCCGGAACAGCGGCGCGCCAATGGCCTGTGACGTTGGGTAGTTTTCACGCTTGAATCCGTAGGTGCCAGCGATGCCGCAGCAGCGTGAGTCCAGCACCGTCAGCTCCAGCCCCGGGATCAGCCGCAGCAGCTCAAGCGTATAGATCGACCAGCCCATCTTCTCCATATGACATGGCGTGTGATACACCACCTTCAGCGGCAATTTGCCCAGCGGTAACGTCTGCCCGCTGTCCAGCTTGCGCCAGAGAAAACGGGTCGCCAGCTCAATGTGCTCGCGCAGGCCGGTGTTATCCACCTCCAGCAGATGCGGATATTCATCGCGCAGCGTGAAGGTACAGGTTGACGACGTCGCCAGTACCGGTATCCCTTTGTCGACGATCGCCTCACGTAAAGAGGTGACGTTGCTGCTCGCCTGCTTGCGCGCTTTGTCGATGAAACCGTTGGCAATCAGCGGAACGCCGCAGCACTTTTCTTTGCTCAGCAGCTGAACGCCCGTCCCCATGGCGTTCAGCACTTTCAGCAGGTCTTTTCCCAGCTGCGGATGGTTGTAGTTCACGTAGCAGCCGTGGAAGAAGGCGACCTGCTCAGCGAACTGCGCCTGTTCTGCCGCCACGGATTTATACCAGCGGCGGAAGGTGCCGTGAGAATATTTCGGCAGACTGCGGTGATGGTCGATTTTGAGCGTCGCATCCAGCAGTCTGCGCACCGGCTTCAGGGCGGTGGCGGCATTGACGACCGGTGCGAAAGGCGTCGAGAGGCTGCCCATTAGATCGGTGTGGCTCAGTATCGCGTCACGCAGCGTCGGTTTTTGCGTACTGTAGCGGGCGCGGGCGCGCTGGATGATATCGCCTATTTTCACGTCCGACGGGCAGGCAACTTCGCAGCGTTTGCAGTTGATGCAGTATTTCAGCGCCTCGTCGTAGAGCGCGCCATCCTTCAGGCGCAGACGCTCCCCGTCGGGACCGGCCTGTTTCGGGCCGGGATAGCGCGGATCGACGCCGCTGACCGGGCAAACCGTGGTGCAGACCGTGCATTTGATACAGCTTTCAAATCGGGTGTCGTTCATTGTGCTCTCTCCCTGCGCTGGATAATCTGCTCCGCGACATGCAGCGCGGTGACGGCGCAGACGCCGCCACCGCAGCCCTGCGCCACGGGATCGTACCCGCCCAGAACCGAGCCGATGGCGTAAATATTTTCAACCGGTTCCCCGCCCAGCCGCGGGCGCAGTTGGCTGTCGACGATCACGCCGAACTGCTGCCAGGGCTGCGGGGTGAAGAAATCGCTTTGATACCAGTCCGCGCGGGAAGCGCTTTGCCGGACATCCAGCCCGAGTATTGCCTCACGCACGCCATCCCGGCTGCTTAGCAGACCGTTACTGAAGAAACTGCCGCTTGCCAGCACCGTATAGCGTGCGCGAAGCGGGATGTCGCCGTGGTTGCGGGTCCAGATATCGCTTACCGCGCCCTCAACCAGGGTGATTTTTTTCACTTCGTCGCCTGCCATCCAGACGCCACCCTGGGCGACAAACTGATGCTGAAGCTGGGTATGCAGACGAATGCCGGGCACGGAAGGGGGGAGCGTCGGCAGTAAACCGAGCGTACAGGGCAGGCGCGCCGAGAGCCAGCGCCAGAGCCGGTTGTCCGTTAAGCCAAAACAGGCGGGCATAAACAGGGCGTCGCAGGTCTCGCCGAGCGGTTGAAGCGCCGCGTACAGCTGCGGCCAGTAACTTTCATTATCCAGCAGGCGGGCAATGTTCACCGCACGAAACTCGCTGGGGTTTTCGCGCAGCACGTCGAGCTCGGGGAGATCAATCTCCGCTGTATCCACCTGAACCCCCTGCTGTCTGAGAGACGCGGCGGCCAGATGTGGCTGGAAATCAAGGAAACCGCTGATCCCCACCACCCGCACGCGCTCGGCAGCGATGGGAGCGACAGGCACCTCTTCTGGGCTAAGCCAGGCGGCGCGCAGGGTGCCGAGTGGCGTGACGCGCTGATGGTTTTGCTCGGCGTCACCCTGCATGCGTGCGCCGCAGGCAGTGAGCAGGTGTTCGGTTTCGCAGGCAAAGCGGGCCATATTCTCTGCGCCCGTCAGGCGGTAGGGATGTTCAGGCGGCAGATCGGCGAACGATAGCGCGCCCAGTAAATCCAGCGAGCCGGAGGAGAAGTGCAGAGCACTCTGACCGCGAGTGACAATGGCGCAGCGCAGACCCCGCTGCGTCAGTTTGAGGCCGCACAGCAGGCCCGCCAGCCCCCCACCCACAATCACGGTATCAAATTTCATGGTTGTGCTCCTTCTCCAGACCGCAAAGCCCCTGATAGACCCAGCGGGTAAATTCGCTTTCGCGCAGGGCATCGCCCCAGGCGACGGGCTGAATGCCTTTCCAGCGCTCGTTTAAAAAATCGCTGAGTTGGGCAAGCGACTGGGTTGACGTGGTGGCGTGAAAACGTTGCAGCAGCCCGGCGGCACGGCAGGCGCACAGCTCCCCCTGACAGGTGCCCATCCCGACGCGCGTGCGGCGGCGTAAATCGAGCAGGTTGTTTACCGTCAGGTTTTCCACGGCATACAGCACCTCGCCTGCGGTCACGGCTTCGCATTCGCACACCAGGCTGCGGCTGAGTCGCCCTTCACCGAGCCAGGTCGGGGTGCGGTCGCCGTGGCGGTAAATCGCCGAACCGCGAAGCGGGGCAGGGAGTGAAATGATTTTGTGCAGCGTTTTTTCTGTCGATTGCTGCGAGCCGGGCAGGGCCTGTTCCGCCGTCACGCACGGCGCGGTGTTGCCGAGCTTACGGCAGACGGCATCGGTGGCCCACTGGGCCATCAGCCGGTAGGTCATTAGCTTGCCGCCGGTAATGGTGATAAATCCGTCCATGCCGTCACGTTCGGCGTGATCGAGCAGTACGATGCCGCGGCTGACGTTACGCCCGCTCGGATCGTTATCGCTGGCGACGAGGGGACGCACGCCCGCGTAGGCACGCAGAATACGCGTCTGCGCCATCACCGGGGCCAGCTTTTCCCCTTCGCGCAGCAGGATATCCACCTCTTCAGCGGTGACGCGGTTGTAATCAATTTCGCTGTAGTCCACATGCATTGAGGTCGTGCCGATTAACGAAATGGTGTCCCCCGGCACGAGGATATCGGCGTCAGACGGTTTACGGCAGCGGTTGATGACATGGTTATTGATGCGGTGGTCGAGGATCAGCAGCGAGCCTTTCGCCGGGAACATGCGCACCGACAGGTCCGCGTATTCCGCGATGCGCTGGCCCCAGATCCCCGCCGCGTTGACCACGACGGCGACATACAGCTCGCGGTGTTCGTTGTACTGCGCATCAAACACGCGCACTCCGCGCACGGTATTCCCTTCGCGAATAAGCCCGGTGACGTGATGCCCGGTCAGGATCTGGGCGCCATGTTCCCGCGCGTCGAGCATATTGGCGGCGGTCAGGCGGAAAGGATCAACGGTTCCGTCCGGTACTTTTACCGCGCCCAGTAACGCCGGGTTTACCGAGGGTTCAAGACGGCGCGCCTGCGCAGGATCGATCGCCTCGGCCTGAATGCCTGCCGCCGTGCAGGCGGTGATAAAGGTTTGCTGAAAGCCGAGGTCGTCTTCTGGAAGGGTGATAAAAAGACCGTTGGTCGGTTCAACGCAGTGGCGGGCGATGCGCCTGAGGATCTGGTTTTCAGCGATACACTCGCGCGCTGACTCAGCGTCAGTGACCGCATAGCGGGCGCCGCTGTGCAACAGACCGTGGTTACGTCCCGTCGCGCCGGTGGCGATATCGTGGCGTTCCAGAAGCGTGATGCTCAATCCCCGCAGGGCGCAGTCGCGTGCGATGCCGGCACCCGTCGCGCCACCGCCAATGATAATCACATCGCTGAAGCGTGGATCGTGAATTGTCATTGCCTTTCCTCTATGTTCGTTTTTTTGCATTTAGCCACATTGATCGTGTGGTTTGTTTGATTTCGAACATAAACGCGCGAAATTCGAAAGTGAAACGTGATTTCATGCGCTTTTTTGCGCATTCTGTCATATTTCTGTAACAATCTGTGCGTTGATTCACAGTAACATTCACCGTGATTTCTTAACATCGCCGCCTCTGTAGCCGGGCGCGAGATGCCCGGTCATTTTTTGAAAGGCCACGGAGGCTGTTATGCTCAGTATCTTTAAACCTGCGCCACATCGGGCGCGACTGCCAGAGGCAGAGATTGATCCTCTCTACCGCCGTCTGCGTTGGCAAATCTTCCTCGGGATCTTCTTCGGGTATGCGGCGTACTATCTGGTACGTAAAAACTTTGCGCTCGCCATGCCGTACCTGGTGGAGCAGGGCTTCTCTCGCGGCGATCTGGGATTTGCGCTGTCGGGGATCTCCATCGCGTACGGTTTTTCAAAGTTCATTATGGGGTCGGTGTCGGATCGTTCGAATCCGCGCGTGTTCCTGCCCGCCGGTCTGATCCTCGCGGCAGCGGTGATGCTGTTCATGGGCTTTGTGCCGTGGGCGACCTCAAGCATTGCCATCATGTTCGTGCTGCTGTTCCTCTGCGGCTGGTTCCAGGGGATGGGATGGCCGCCATGCGGACGCACCATGGTTCACTGGTGGTCACAGAAAGAGCGTGGTGGAATTGTATCGGTCTGGAACTGTGCGCATAACGTCGGGGGCGGGCTTCCGCCGCTGCTGTTCCTGCTGGGGATGGCCTGGTTCAACGACTGGCATGCCGCGCTCTATATGCCAGCCTTTGGCGCCATTCTGGTGGCGATTATCGCCTTCGCTCTGATGCGCGACACCCCACAGTCCTGCGGCCTGCCGCCGATCGAAGAGTATAAAAACGACTACCCGGATGATTACAGCGAGAAGCACGAAGAAGAGCTGACGGCAAAGCAGATCTTCATGAAGTACGTGCTGCCGAACAAGCTGCTGTGGTACATCGCGGTGGCGAACGTGTTTGTCTACCTGTTGCGTTACGGCATCCTCGACTGGTCCCCGACTTACCTGAAAGAGGTGAAGCACTTCGCGCTGGATAAATCTTCCTGGGCCTATTTCCTGTATGAATACGCGGGCATTCCCGGCACGCTGATCTGCGGCTGGATGTCGGACAAAGTGTTTAAGGGCAACCGTGGGGCAACGGGCGTGTTCTTTATGACGCTGGTGACCATCGCGACGGTCGTTTACTGGCTTAACCCGCCGGGTAATCCGGGTGTGGATATGGCCTGTATGATCGTTATCGGCTTCCTGATTTATGGTCCGGTTATGCTGATCGGCCTGCACGCGCTGGAGCTGGCACCGAAGAAAGCGGCAGGCACGGCTGCGGGCTTTACCGGTCTGTTCGGCTATCTCGGCGGTTCGGTCGCGGCGAGCGCCATTGTGGGCTATACCGTTGACTTCTTCGGCTGGGACGGCGGCTTTATGGTGATGATCGGCGGAAGCGTGCTGGCGGTACTGCTGCTGGTTGTTGTGATGATTGGTGAAAAACGTCACCACGCCGAAGTGCTGGCGCGTCGTCAATAAGGAGCATTGCGATGAAATTAACTCAGTTAGCAACCGGCCTGCTGCTGGCGGGCCTGATGACAGGCTCCGCGCTGGCGGCAGATAAGATCGTGATCGCCCACCGTGGCGCCAGCGGTTATCTGCCGGAGCATACGCTGCCGGCAAAAGCGATGGCCTATGCTCAGGGCGCGGATTATCTGGAGCAGGATTTGGTGATGACGAAGGACGACCAGCTGGTCGTTCTGCATGACCACTATCTTGACCGCGTCACGGACGTGGCGGAGCGTTTCCCGGATCGCGCCCGTAAAGATGGTCGCTACTACGCTATCGACTTCACGCTGGCGGAGATCCGCTCGCTGAAGTTTACCGAGGGCTTCGAGATTGAAAACGGTAAGAAGGTACAGGTCTATCCGGGACGTTTCCCGATGGGCAAGTCTGACTTCCGTATTCACACCTTCGAAGAGGAGATCGAGTTTGTTCAGGGGCTGAACCACTCGACAGGAAAAAATATCGGTATCTACCCGGAAATCAAAGCGCCGTGGTTCCACCATCAGGAAGGAAAGGACATTGCCGCGAAGACGCTGGAGGTACTGAAAAAGTACGGCTACACCAGCAAGCAGGATAAGGTTTTCCTGCAATGTTTCGATGCCGCGGAACTGAAGCGCATCAAAACTGAGCTGGAGCCGAAGATGGGGATGGATCTCAATCTGGTGCAGCTGATTGCCTATACCGACTGGAATGAAACCCAGGAGAAACAGCCGGACGGGAAGTGGATGAATTACAGCTACGACTGGATGTTCAAGCCGGGCGCGATGAAGCAGATTGCGCAGTACGCTGACGGCATCGGGCCGGATTATCACATGCTGGTGGCGGAAGGCTCAACGCCTGGCCACGTGAAGCTGACGGCGATGGTGAAAGAGGCGCACGCCAGCAAGATGCAGGTGCATCCGTACACGGTGCGTGCCGATCAGCTGCCGCCATATGCCACCGATGTGAATCAGCTTTACGAGGTGTTGTATAAGCAGGCGGACGTGGACGGGCTGTTTACGGATTTCCCGGATAAAGCGGTGACGTTCTTAAAATAGAAAAAGGGCCGTAAGGCCCTTTTTTACATCTCGATCTCAATATCGCCTTTTGCCCGGCAGCAGCAGGGCAAAATTTCCCCTTCATTGATAAAGGCCAGCGGTTCGGTCAGCCAGTCCACCTGGCCTGCGACCAGACGGCAGCGGCACGAACCGCAATAGCCTTCACGACACTGGTACTCTACCTCCACCTGATGCGCTTCAAGCGCCACCAGCAGGGAAGGGTGCTCTTCCCGACACAGAACCTCAGTGCCGGAAAGACTTAACGTGACGCGTGACATCAGAGCTGGAAGTCGCTCAGGTCGTCGGTGTTGACTTCAGAATCAATCTGACCGACCAGATAAGAGCTCACTTCCACTTCCTGCGGCGCAACCTGCACGTTATCGGACACCAGCCAGGTATTGATCCACGGAATTGGGTTAGAGCGCGTCTGGAATGGCAGATCGAGACCCACAGCCTGCATGCGGATGTTAGTGATGTACTCCACGTACTGGCACAGAATGTCTTTGTTCAGGCCAATCATGGAGCCGTCGCGGAACAGGTAGTCTGCCCACTCTTTCTCCTGCTGGGCGGCCTGCAAGAACAGGTCGTAGCACTCCTGCTTGCACTCTTCGGCGATTTCCGCCATCTCCGGGTCGTCCGCACCGCTGCGCAGCAGGTTTAGCATATGCTGGGTGCCGGTCAGGTGCAGGGCTTCGTCACGGGCGATCAGACGGATAATTTTGGCGTTACCTTCCATCAGCTTGCGCTCGGCAAACGCGAAGGAGCAGGCGAAGCTCACGTAGAAGCGGATTGCTTCCAGCGCGTTGACGCTCATCAGGCACAGATAGAGCTGCTTTTTCAGGGCGCGCAGGTTTACGGTAACGGTTTTGCCGTTCACGTTATGCGTGCCTTCGCCCAGCAGATGCCAGTAGCTGGTCATCTCGATCAGCTCGTCGTAGTAGTGCGCAATGCCTTCGGCGCGCTTCTGGATCTGTTCGTTGGTGACGATATCGTCAAACACCACCGCCGGATCGTTCACGATGTTGCGGATGATGTGGGTGTAAGAGCGGGAGTGGATCGTCTCGGAGAACGCCCAGGTTTCTACCCAGGTTTCCAGCTCAGGAATCGAGATTAGCGGCAGCAGCGCCACGTTCGGACTACGTCCCTGAATGGAGTCCAGCAGCGTCTGGTACTTCAGGTTGCTGAGGAAGATGTGCTTTTCGTGTTCCGGCAGCGCCTGGAAATCGATACGGTCGCGGGAAACGTCAACTTCTTCCGGACGCCAGAAGAAGGAGAGTTGCTTTTCAATCAGCTTTTCGAAGATGTCATATTTTTGCTGATCGTAGCGTGCCACGTTGACCGGCTGGCCGAAGAACATCGGCTCTTTGAGCTGGTCGTTTTTCGTCTGTGAAAAGGTGGTATATGCCATTGCGGTGAGTCCTGTGGTGTTATTTCCCCTCACCCCGGCCCTCTCCCACAGGGAGAGGGGGAAAGAGTTCCCTCTCCCTGTGGGAGAGGGTTAGGGTGAGGGAATTTATTAGATCTTACATGCGCCGCTTTCGCAGCCATCGTCCTGAATTGACGGCGCCAGGTCGTCCTGGGCGTCTTCCGCACCATCACGGGTGTTGTGATAGTACAGCGTTTTCACGCCAAATTTGTAGGCTGTCAGCAGGTCCTTCAACAGCTGCTGCATCGGTACCTTGCCGGACGGGAAGCGCGTCGGGTCGTAGTTGGTATTGGCAGAGATCGACTGGTCGATAAACTTCTGCATGATACCCACCAGTTGGAGGTAGCCGTCGTTGTTTGGCATTTCCCACAGCAGCTCGTAGTTGTCACCCAGCGTTTCGTAATCCGGTACCACCTGACGCAGCACGCCGTCTTTCGACGCTTTAATGCTGACGTGCCCGCGCGGTGGCTCAATACCGTTAGTGGCGTTGGAGATCTGCGAAGAGGTCTCGGACGGCATCAGGGCAGAGAGCGTGGAGTTACGCAGGCCGTGAGTTTTAATGGACTCGCGCAGGCCTTCCCAGTCGAGGTGCAGCGGCTCGCTGACGATCGCATCCAGGTCTTTTTTATAGGTGTCGATCGGCAGAATGCCTTTCGCGTAAGTGGTTTCGTTGAACCACGGGCACGCGCCTTGCTCTTTCGCCAGCTCGTTAGAGGCTTTCATCAGGTAGTACTGGATCGCTTCGAACGTCTGGTGCGTCAGATTGTTGGCGCTGCCGTCGGAGTAACGCTTGCCGTTTTTCGCCAGCCAGTAGGCGAAGTTGATTACGCCGATACCTAAAGTGCGACGGCCCATTGCGCCGCGTTTTGCCGCCGGGATTGGGTAATCCTGGTAGTCCAGCAGGGCGTCGAGGGCACGAACAGCCAGCACCGCCAGCTCTTCCAGCTCGTCCAGGCTCTTAATCGCACCCAGGTTGAACGCAGAGAGCGTACACAGCGCGATTTCGCCGTTTTCGTCGTTCACATCGTCCAGCGGTTTGGTCGGCAGGGCGATCTCCAGGCACAGGTTGGACTGGCGCACTGGGGCAACCACCGGATCGAACGGGCTGTGGGTGTTGCAGTGGTCAACGTTCTGGATGTAGATACGGCCGGTAGAAGCACGTTCCTGCATCATCAGGGAGAACAGATCGACCGCCTTCACGCGCTGCTTACGGATGCTGTCGTCTTTTTCATATTTGGTGTACAGACGCTCGAACTCATCCTGATCGGCGAAGAACGCGTCATACAGGCCCGGGACGTCGGATGGGCTGAACAGGGTGATGTCTTCCCCTTTCAGCAGGCGGGTGTACATCAGCTTGTTGATCTGCACGCCGTAGTCCATGTGACGCACGCGGTTGCCTTCCACGCCGCGGTTGTTCTTCAGAACCAGCAGGCTTTCCACTTCCAGGTGCCACATCGGGTAGAACAGGGTCGCAGCGCCACCGCGCACGCCGCCCTGAGAGCAGGATTTTACTGCCGTCTGGAAGTGCTTGTAGAACGGGATACAGCCGGTGTGGAACGCTTCACCGCCGCGGATTGGACTGCCAAGCGCACGGATACGACCGGCGTTGATGCCGATACCGGCACGCTGGGAAACGTATTTCACGATGGCGCTGGAGGTCGCGTTGATGGAATCCAGGCTGTCACCGCACTCGATCAGCACGCAGGAGCTGAACTGACGGGTAGGGGTGCGCACGCCAGACATGATTGGCGTAGGCAGAGAAATCTTGAACGTAGAGACCGCATCGTAGAAACGCTTCACGTAGTCCAGACGGGTTTCGCGTGGATAATTAGAGAACAGGCAGGCGGCCACCAGAATATAGAGGAACTGGGCGCTTTCGTAGATCTCACCGGTTACACGGTTCTGAACCAGGTATTTGCCTTCGAGCTGCTTCACCGCCGCGTAGGAGAAGTTCATGTCGCGCCAGTGATCGATAAACCCGTTCATCTGCTCGAACTCTTCTTCCGTATAGTCTTCCAGCAGATGCGTGTCGTATTTGCCCAGCTCAACCATTTTCACTACGTGATCGTAAAGCTTCGGCGGCTCGAACTGACCGTAGGCTTTTTTACGCAGGTGGAAAATCGCCAGACGCGCAGCGAGGTACTGATAATCCGGTGCGTCGCGGGAGATCAGATCTGCCGCTGCTTTGATAATGGTTTCGTGGATATCAGACGTTTTGATGCCGTCGTAGAACTGAATGTGAGAACGCAGTTCAACCTGGGAGATAGATACGTTGTTCAGTCCTTCTGCTGCCCAGTCGAGAACTCGATGGATTTTGTCCAGATTGATACGCTCGGTGGTACCGTCGCGCTTTGTCACCAGCAGACTCTGATTCATGTGGGTTTTTACCTGTCCGTGAAATAAAAAATATCCCCCGCTTATCCACAGACCCGTCTTGTGACTAACTCTGTGGATAAATACTACATATAGGGGTTTTGCGATAAGAAGAACGCTATATGGTGAGTATTCTAGTAAGGATTCTTTTCAGTACAAGGGTTGATTTTGACGTTAAATTGAGGTTGTGAAAGGATAAAAAAGGCTAAGTCCTCGTGCCGTAAGGCCTGGAAGAGATGTCAATAATTAAGAAAAAAAATTCAAAATTTGATCGAGTGCTGATTTCTTCAACGGGAGGTCAGAATTGCGCAACATGATGTCGCGCAATCTTTATAAGAATAACGAATGACGTTAGTCGTTTTTGGCGGTTGTGTGCAACATATAGTTAACATCCACACCTGGGGCAAGTTTGAATTTATCCGTCAACGGGTTGTAGTGCAGGCCCGTCATGTGCTGCTCCTTAAGCCATGTCTGGTCAACCCATCCCAGCAGTTCGGCAGGCTTGATGAACTTCTTCACGTCGTGCGTCCCTTTCGGCACCATGCGCAGCACATATTCCGCGCCTACCACGGCCATCAGCCAGGCTTTGCCGCTGCGGTTGATGGTCGAGAAGAAGACCTGTCCACCCGGTTTCACCAGGTTTGCACAGGCGCTGACGACCGACTGCGGATCGGGAACGTGCTCCAGCATCTCCATACAGGTCACCACGTCATACTGGTGCGCATGTTTTGCCGCGTGCTCTTCCACGGTTTCCTGAACGTATTCTACCTGTATGCCGGACTCCAGCGCATGAAGACGCGCAACCTGTAGAGGTTCGAAGCCCATGTCCAGACCGGTGACGGTGGCCCCTTCACGCGCCATACTTTCCGCCAGGATGCCGCCGCCGCAGCCGACGTCGAGCACTTTCTTACCGAACAGACCGCCGGAACGCTCCGCGATATAGCCCAGACGCAGCGGGTTAATACGATGCAGAGGTTTGAACTCACCTTCGAGATCCCACCAGCGGGACGCCACCGCTTCAAATTTGGCAATCTCTTCGTGGTCAACGTTGTGAGCCACCGGGGATTTTTCGGCATTCATGGGCGCTTTTACTCCTTATTTAGCAAGACAAATGAGTATATCAGGCAATCCCTGTGAATAAAGCGTATAGGTTTACCTGTATCACCGCGGCTGTGTTATAATTTGCGACCTTTGAATCCGGGATACAGTAGAGGGATAGCGGTTAGATGAGCGACCTTGCGAGAGAAATTACACCGGTTAACATCGAGGAAGAGCTGAAAAGCTCCTATCTGGACTATGCGATGTCGGTCATTGTTGGCCGTGCGCTGCCGGACGTCCGCGATGGCCTGAAGCCGGTACACCGTCGCGTACTATACGCCATGAACGTATTGGGCAATGACTGGAATAAAGCCTACAAAAAATCTGCCCGTGTCGTTGGTGACGTAATCGGTAAATACCATCCCCATGGTGATTCCGCGGTGTACGACACCATTGTCCGTATGGCGCAGCCCTTCTCGCTGCGTTACATGCTGGTAGATGGTCAGGGTAACTTTGGTTCTATCGACGGCGACTCCGCCGCGGCAATGCGTTATACGGAAATCCGTCTGGCGAAGATTGCCCATGAGCTGATGGCTGACCTGGAAAAAGAGACGGTTGATTTCGTTGATAACTACGACGGCACGGAAAAAATTCCTGACGTCATGCCAACGAAGATCCCAAACCTGCTGGTGAACGGTTCGTCCGGTATCGCCGTCGGTATGGCAACCAACATTCCGCCGCACAATATCACGGAAGTGATCAACGGCTGCCTGGCCTACATTGACGATGAAGACATCAGCATTGAAGGGCTGATGGAACACATCCCGGGCCCGGACTTCCCGACGGCGGCAATCATCAATGGCCGTCGCGGTATTGAAGAAGCGTACCGTACCGGTCGCGGCAAGATTTACATCCGTGCCCGCGCCGAAGTGGAAGCGGACGCCAAAACCGGCCGTGAAACCATTATTGTTCACGAGATCCCGTATCAGGTGAACAAAGCGCGACTGATTGAAAAAATCGCCGAGCTGGTAAAAGAAAAACGCGTTGAAGGCATCAGCGCGCTGCGTGACGAGTCTGACAAAGACGGTATGCGCATCGTGATTGAAATCAAGCGCGACGCGGTGGGTGAAGTTGTGTTGAACAACCTTTACTCCCAGACTCAGCTTCAGGTCTCCTTCGGTATCAACATGGTTGCGCTGCACCATGGCCAGCCGAAGATCATGAACCTGAAAGAGATCCTGAGCGCGTTCGTGCGTCACCGCCGTGAAGTGGTGACTCGCCGTACCATCTTCGAACTGCGCAAAGCGCGCGACCGTGCCCATATCCTTGAAGCACTGGCCGTTGCGCTGGCGAACATCGACCCGATCATCGAGCTGATCCGCCGTGCGCCGACGCCAGCAGAAGCGAAGGCGTCGCTGGTTGCGCGTTCATGGGATCTGGGCAACGTGGCGGCGATGCTGGAACGTGCCGGCGATGACGCTGCGCGTCCTGAGTGGCTGGAGCCGGAATTCGGCGTGCGTGACGGTCAGTACTACCTGACTGAACAGCAGGCCCAGGCGATTCTGGATCTGCGTTTGCAGAAACTGACCGGCCTTGAGCATGAAAAACTGCTCGACGAGTACAAAGAGCTGCTGGAGCAGATTGCCGAGCTGCTGCATATCCTGGGTAGCGCAGAGCGCCTGATGGAAGTGATCCGTGAAGAGCTGGAGCTGGTTCGCGATCAGTTCGGCGACGAGCGTCGCACCGAAATCACGGCCAACAGCTCTGATATCAACATTGAAGATCTGATCAACCGCGAAGACGTGGTAGTGACGCTGTCTCACCAGGGCTACGTGAAGTATCAGCCGTTGACCGACTACGAAGCTCAGCGTCGGGGCGGTAAAGGCAAATCTGCGGCGCGTATTAAAGAAGAAGACTTCATTGATCGTCTGCTGGTGGCGAACACCCATGACACGATCCTCTGCTTCTCCAGCCGGGGCCGTCTGTACTGGATGAAAGTCTATCAGCTGCCGGAAGCAAGCCGTGGCGCGCGTGGACGTCCAATCGTCAACCTGCTGCCGCTGGAAGCGAACGAACGTATCACCGCCATTCTGCCAGTACGCGAGTACGAAGAGGGCGTGAACGTCTTTATGGCGACCGCGAGCGGTACCGTGAAGAAAACCGCGCTGACCGAATTCAGCCGTCCACGTTCAGCGGGGATCATCGCGGTGAACCTGAACGAAGGCGACGAACTGATCGGCGTGGATCTGACGTCCGGTTCTGATGAAGTGATGCTCTTCTCTGCCGCCGGTAAAGTGGTGCGCTTCAAAGAGAACGCCGTGCGCGCAATGGGTCGTACGGCGACCGGCGTGCGTGGTATCAAGCTGGCGGGTGAAGACTCCGTTGTTTCCCTGATCGTTCCTCGTGGCGAAGGCGCAATCCTGACCGTCACCCAGAACGGCTACGGTAAACGTACGGCGGAAAGCGAATACCCGACCAAGTCTCGCGGCACGCAGGGCGTTATCTCCATCAAAGTGACCGAGCGCAACGGTTCCGTTGTTGGCGCGGTGCAGGTGGACGACGCGGACCAGATCATGATGATCACCGATGCCGGTACGCTGGTGCGTACCCGCGTGTCAGAGATCAGCGTGGTAGGTCGTAACACCCAGGGCGTTATCCTCATCCGCACTGCGGAAGATGAAAACGTCGTCGGTCTGCAACGCGTTGCTGAGCCGGTGGATGACGAAGAGCTTGACTCTATCGACGGCAGCGTCGCGGAAGGGGATGATGAAATCGCCCCGGAAGCGGACACCGATGATGAAGCAGCGGATGACGCTGACGAGTAACGTCTCCTGACGCATAAAGGGCCGGTTTCCGGCCCTTTTGTTTTGCGCAAGCAGACAAGTGAACGTTGCGACAAGCCGCGTTTACCGCTACCTTAACCACATTCTTTTTGACCCCGACGGCGGAGCCTCGCCCCTTTGAAATACCTCGTCTCCTTTCGTACCACGTTAAAAGTCTCCCGCTATCTGTTTCGGGCGCTTGCGCTACTGCTATGGTTGCTGGTGGCACTGCTCTCGGTGTTTTACATCGTTAACGCGTTACACCAGAAAGAAGCGGAGATCCGCCAGGAGTTTAATTTGAGCTCGGATCAGGCTCAGCGCTATATCCAGCGTACGTCTGACGTGATGAAAGAGCTTAAGTATATTGCTGAGAATCGACTGACGGCGGAGAACGGTATTCTTGCCATCCGCGGTCGGGATGAAAAAACCGAAGTGCCTGATTTCGAACCGCTCTTCCCGGATTCCGATTGTTCCGCCATGGGCAAAGCCTGGCGTGGTTCACTGGAGTCCCTGTCATGGTTTATGCGCTACTGGCGCGATAACTTCTCGGCCGCTTACGATCTGAACCGTGTCTACCTGATTAGCAACGAAAATCTCTGCATGGCGGATTTCGGCCTGCGGGATATGCCCGTCGAACGCGAAGACGCGCTGAAAAGCCTGCATGAGCGCATAGTGAAATACCGTAATGCGCCTCAGGAAGAGCGCGGGAACAACATCTTCTGGATAAGCCAGGGGCCGCGCATGGGGGTCGGCTATTTCTATGCCCTGACTCCGGTTTACCTCGGAAACCGCCTGCAAGCGCTGCTGGGGATTGAACAAACCATCCGCATGGAAAACTTCTTCACGCCGGGCAGTCTGCCGATGGGCGTGACCATTCTGGATGAAAACGGCCATCCGCTCATCTCCCTTACCGGGCCTGAAAACCGCCTGAAGGTGGAACCCAGCTGGATGCAGGAGCGGTCATGGTTTGGCTATACCTCCGGGTTCCGCGAGCTGGTGCTGAAGAAAAGTTTACCGCCATCGTCGCTGAGCATTGTCTACTCGCTGCCGGTGGACAAGGTCCTGGAGCGCATTCGCATCCTGATCCTTAACGCCATTTTGCTGAACATCGCGGTAGGCGTCGCGCTGTTTATGCTGGCGAGAATGTATGAGCGGCGGATCTTTATTCCGGCGGAGGCGGATGCTCAGCGTCTGGAGGAGCACGAGCAGTTTAACCGTAAAATTGTCGCCTCGGCACCGGTGGGGATCTGCATCCTGCGTACTCAGGACGGGACAAATATCCTCAGTAACGAGCTTGCCCATAACTACCTGAACATGCTAACGCATGAAGACCGTCAGCGGTTAACGCAGATCATCTGTGGGCAACAGGTTAACTTTGTGGATGTGCTGACCAGCACCCACACTAACCTGCAAATCAGCTTTGTCCATTCGCGCTACCGTAATGAAAACGTGGCGATTTGCGTGCTGGTGGACGTCTCTGCGCGCGTGAAAATGGAAGAGTCGTTGCAGGATATGGCGCAGGCGGCGGAGCAGGCCAGTCAGTCGAAATCGATGTTCCTCGCGACCGTCAGTCATGAGCTGCGTACGCCGCTGTACGGTATTATCGGTAACCTCGATCTGCTCCAGACCAAAGAGCTGCCGAAAGGGGTCGACCGGCTGGTGACGGCCATGAACAACTCGTCCAGCCTGCTGCTGAAAATCATCAGCGATATTCTCGACTTCTCTAAAATTGAATCCGAGCAGTTGAAAATAGAGCCGCGCGAGTTCTCCCCGCGCGAGGTGATGAACCATATCTGCGCTAACTATCTGCCGCTGGTGGTGCGTAAACAGCTTGGGCTGTACTGCTTTATCGAGCCGGATGTGCCCCTGACGCTGCATGGCGATCCGATGCGTCTGCAACAGGTCATCTCAAACCTGCTGAGCAACGCCATCAAATTCACCGATATCGGCTGTATTGTGCTGCACGTCTGTCGGGCAGGGGAGTACCTGACCATTCGCGTGCGCGACACGGGGGTGGGGATTCCGGCGAAAGAAGTTGTTCGCCTGTTCGATCCGTTCTTCCAGGTGGGAACCGGCGTCCAGCGTAATTTTCAGGGGACCGGGCTAGGTCTGGCGATTTGCGAGAAGCTTATCAGCATGATGGACGGGGATATCTCCGTCGATACTGAGCCGGGTATGGGCAGCCAGTTCACCATTCGTATTCCGCTCTATTCGGCGCATTATCCGGCGAAAACCACGGTCGACGGCCTGAGCGATAAGCACTGCTGGCTGGCGGTGCACAACGCCTCCTTACATGATTTCCTGACCTCAATGCTGACCAGCAGCGGCGTGCGGGTTTCGCGCTACGAAGGCCAGACGCCGGGCGCGGATGACATGCTGATCACCGACGTTGAGCCGGAACAGGCGTGGGCGGGGCGCGGCGTGGTGATGTTCTGCCGCCGTCATATCGGTATTCCGCTTGAGCGTTCGCCTGGAGTATGGGTGCACAGCGTGGCGACACCGCACGAGCTGCTGGGCTTGCTGGCGCGCATTTACAGCGTGCAGCTTGAAGACAGCGACGGCGCCACCGTGCTGGCTTCCCCTGATGAGCTGGCGTCGGTGAACGACGATATGATGATTCTGGTCGTCGACGATCATCCGATTAACCGTCGTCTGCTCGCAGACCAGCTTGGCTCTCTGGGCTATCAGTGTAAAACGGCCAATGATGGCGTGGATGCCCTGAATGTCTTAAGTAAGAACCATATTGATATTGTGCTCAGCGATGTGAACATGCCTAACATGGACGGCTACCGTCTGACGCAGCGTATCCGGCAGCTGGGGCTGACGCTGCCGGTGGTGGGGGTGACAGCCAACGCGCTGGCGGAGGAGAAGCAGCGCTGTCTGGAGTCGGGAATGGACAGCTGCCTGTCGAAGCCGGTCACGCTGGATGTACTGAAGCAGACGCTATCCGTCTATGCGGAGCGGGTACGAAAAGCGAGACAATAAAAAAGGCCCGAAAGGGCCTTTTTTATGTGCCCGGCGGCGCTGCGCTTGCGCGGGCCTGCGGGGTTTGTAGGCCGGGTAAGCGCGAGCGCCACCCGGCATAGACAGCGAGGATCAGTCTTTGTCCGTTGCGCTCAGCGTCACGGAAGAGAGATAGTTCAGCAGGGCGATATCGTTATCCACACCCAGCTTCATCATCGCGGATTTTTTCTGGCTACTGATGGTTTTAATACTGCGGTTCAGCTTCTTGGCGATTTCAGTGACCAGGAAACCTTCAGCGAACAGACGCAGAACTTCACTCTCTTTAGGCGAGAGACGCTTGTCGCCATAACCACCCGCGCTGATTTTTTCAAGCAGGCGTGAGACGCTCTCAGGAGTGAATTTCTTCCCTTTCTGTAGCGCCGCCAGCGCTTTTGGCAGATCGGTAGGTGCGCCTTGTTTCAGCACAATCCCTTCAATATCGAGATCCAGAACGGCGCTCAGGATCGCCGGGTTATTGTTCATGGTCAGAACAATGATCGAAATGTCCGGGAAGTGGCGTTTAATGTATTTGATGAGCGTGATCCCATCACCGTATTTATCTCCAGGCATGGAGAGATCGGTAATGAGCACGTGCGCATCAAGTTTAGGCAGGTTGTTAATGAGGGCTGTGGAATCTTCAAATTCACCGACTACATTCACCCACTCGATCTGTTCAAGTGATTTGCGAATACCGAACAGTACAATCGGATGGTCATCGGCAATAATTACGTTCATATTGTTCATGTATAAGGCTACCTTGCTACAGCAAGCTCTTGACGTAAGCGTCAATGTCGCTGATGTATTTTTCAATGCCAGAGGCATCTTTCTCACGAATTAGATGTTCCAGCGTTTCACATAACTGCTTGCCGGGAACCAGATTAAGCATGGCAAACACCCCTTTAAGCCGGTGTGCTGTCTGTGCCAGCGCTGCAAAATCCTGCGCAGCGGACTCAGTATACAACCGCTTAACATCATCTGGTACTGTATCAACGAAGAGCGAATAATATCCGCTGGCATGGAGTTCGGCATTTTCATCGCCGCCTAACGGTGACTCCAGGATCTCTTCCTGCGCCAGATTCTCTTCAATCAGTTGTAATACAGCTTCCTGCATTGCATTGCTCATATTAAAGTTGACGCGCAGCTGCCCAGGGCCGATTTTCCGCACGCCTGGCTCATCATCGCTTAAAAGCAAGCCTGAGGCAGTAAGATTAGACGGATTATCAGTTAAAAATAGATCAAATTCTTGACTCGCGAGCCTTTCGTCCGGGGTAATGCAGGACGCACCCCAGTTTTCCAGCTGACGTACGACGACATTTCGGATCTCACTGGAGGTCACATCCACCATCACCACCACATCGTCCAGCAGACGCTCTTCATCCTCTTCCTGTGGATTCGCCGCCATTTTAACGTGTAAAGAGTAGCGGGTGCCGAGGGATTCGCGCGCCTTAATGTTCAGATGACCGCCCAGCTTACGCGCCAGCTGATCGCAAAGCCAGAAGGTGAGGGCATTCGCCTTACCGTAGTGGTCGCGCTGGGTATCGTTCAGGAACGGGAAGTGCAGGTTATCAATTTCGCTCACGGTCACGCCTTCACCCGTATCAAGGATGCGGAACGTCAGACGATCGTCGGTGGACTCATCGGTGCTGACTTCAAGGGTGATCTTGCCGATCTGCGTCGTGGTGACGGCATACTGAATCAACATCATCAGGATGCGACGCAGGGCATCGCGATCGCCATGACGTTCGTCGTTGGCCGGTAAATGGTTGTTGATCAGCAGCTGGAGTCCCTTGCGCTTGATCACCGGCAGGACTTCCGGCACCACCTCATCAATCAGGTCCTGGATGGAGAAGAGCGTAGGGGTGCCCTTCCAGATGTCATTCTCCAGCATGTTCGCAAGCTGGATTTCGTCCACCAGACGAACCAGTGAATCGGCCTGGCTGCTTAGCTGTCGGCTTTCTGGCGTGCTCAGATCAGCAATCTGCGTGGCGAGTGACTTCAACGGCTGTTTAAAGGCATCGCCAATATTTTGCATAAACGCGGCGCGGCCATGCTGGTTTTTCTCGTACAGTCTTTGCGCCTGCTTGAGCTTTTTATTCACCAGCACTTCGCGATCCTGATCGCGAATGATGAAGATTTGCGTGCGCGACGTGACCTGACTGCGGAACTGACGGATCTCATACAGTTCATTATTAATGGTGGCCTGGATGACACCCTGATGCTGGTCCGCCATGGCCGTAATATTTTGCAGGTTAAGATGCGGCAGAAGGTGATCGGCAATTTTATTGCTCATTACCGTGCGGTTTGCCTCCTGATCGTGAACGAGCACCCCAAGCGGCAGCACGGAAATAATCTCTTCATTCAGGGCACGAAGAATGCGCAGCTCGTTGCTGGTCCCGGCTGATACCGACGTCGAGTCGCTCTGGCGGCCCGACTGGAAACGGAAGGTGCTATAACCAAACAGCGCCAGCGCCAGCAGGCCGATATTCAGCAGCAGCGGCAGCAGAATGTTTTGCAGAGTATCAAGCATCAGGGTGCCAAAAGGCACCTGCCACACCAGACGCATACCGGTTGAGTTGAGCGATGAGGCAATCTCAATCTTTGAGCCATTAAATGAGATGGCTACGCTGTCCGCGCCTTCTTTATCCGACGGCGAGCGCATATTTTGGGTGCTGTTGTCTGGCTCCAGACGGAAGCTGTCCAGCGGCATATCCGGTGGGATGAGATCGTTAATCGGCAGGTCGAAGGCAACCACGGTCGCCAGATGGCCCGGCTGGTTAAAGGTGGTTCGCAGCGTAAAGTAGTGACCATTCTGCCAGGCAAGACGGCGTAATGACGAGAAACTTTCGCGCTCGTCCAGCGCGTTGGCCTGTTGCAGCATTTCTGCCCGACGGGAATCGACAATACTGCCAACGGTGGTCTCTTTAAAGCCCGACGAGAGATCCTTAAGCGGCAGGGTCGAGATCAGGATCATGCTGTTGTCCTGACCGTTCAGGTAATACATGGACCACGGTACGGTCTCGGCGCCCCACAGGGTGTCCAGATAGGAGGAGATCCGCTGCGTCATCTCAAGCGTTGCGCTGTCGTGCGAGCCGAAAATCAGGGCTTCCGTCTTGCGCTGCGGTTTTTCAAGGTAATACACATCCTGCTTAAGGCGCGTTTCCTGCAACCCTTCGCCTGATGAGGTGGCGGGCGCGGCAGCGATATTGTCGTAGATTTGCCAGGTCGCATAGCGCCACGTATCAATGCGCTTATGCACCGCATGGGTGATATCGACGATTTGATAGCTTTTATCTTTAAGCCAGGTGTTAACGGCGCTCTGGATCATCACTCCCATTGTGACTAACAGCACAACGATCAACAGAAGAAAGAAACGGGTGATGCTGCCCGGTAGAAGGGAGAATTTGCTCGGGGCGGTAGTTTCAGTCTGACTCATCGATGTGTTTAACCCGTAATGGCCGCGCGGTAATGGGATAGGGCAGTATAAAGGGTAATAACTGAATTTCCAGCGTCGTTATCGGTATGACCTTGACTTTTTATCCGGGTAACCGGCTTCAACGTCCCCGGGTGAAAGGTGTACAAAACCCCGTGAAATGTATAAATACGCCGTCGCACTGGCAGAAAAATAGCACGAATAAACAAGAAATTAATTTCGATAGCATAAAAACAATTAAGTGCAAGCCGTATTCGGGATTTAGTTAATAGTCGTTATCATTACCCTGCGGTAGCACATTAAATGTAGGTTGACGTAAAGAAAGGTAAAAAAAAACCGAATGCGAAGCATCCGGTTCAATTAGGGATAAACAGACATTCAGAACTGAATGACGGTAATAAATAAAGTTAATGATGATAGCGAGGGTTATTTTAGTGGTGTTGAAGGGAATTTTTTTGTCATTCAGTGCTGTACTGTTTTTTACGGCAATTTGCTGAATTTAATGCGATATATTTTTGTTTTGATTATCCGTGCTATATTTTTAAACTATTAATGCTCTGTAAAAGTTCCTCCAAATTTACAAATTGAAACATCTTGATGGCAAAGCGAAACATCTTCAAAGTTTTCGTATCATATTCCTGTTGGATTATTCTGCATTTTTGAGGAGAATGAACTTGCCGACTGGTTAAGAGGGTTGACCAGTAAGCAGTGGTAAATAATAAGGCATATAACAGAGGGTTAATAAAATGAAAGTTAAAGTACTGTCCCTCCTGGTACCAGCTCTGCTGGTGGCAGGCGCAGCAAATGCGGCTGAAATTTATAACAAAGACGGCAACAAATTAGATCTGTACGGTAAAGTGGATGGCCTGCACTATTTCTCTGATGACGACAGTGCAGACGGCGACCAGACCTACATGCGTCTGGGCTTCAAAGGCGAAACTCAGGTTAACGACCAGCTGACCGGTTACGGCCAGTGGGAATACCAGATCCAGGGTAACTCTGGTGAGAACGAAAACAACTCATGGACGCGTGTGGCGTTCGCAGGTCTGAAATTCGCTGATGCGGGTTCATTCGACTATGGTCGTAACTACGGCGTTGTTTACGATGTAACTTCCTGGACCGACGTTCTGCCGGAATTCGGCGGCGATACCTACGGTTCTGACAACTTCATGCAGCAGCGTGGTAACGGCTTCGCGACCTACCGTAACCAGGACTTCTTCGGTCTGGTTGATGGTCTGAACTTCGCGTTGCAGTACCAGGGTAAAAACGGCAGCGCAAGCGGCGAAGGCCAGACCAACAACGGTCGTGAGGCACTGCGTCAGAACGGTGATGGCTACGGCGGCTCTCTGACCTATGATCTGGGCGAAGGCTTCGCTATCGGTACGGCAGTCACCAGTTCTAAACGTACTGCTGACCAGAACGCTGCGGGCTACTACGGTGAAGGCGATCGCGCAGAGACCTACACTGGTGGTCTGAAATATGACGCGAACAACATCTACCTGGCTGCACAGTATACTCAGACTTACAACGCGACCCGTGCGGGCGACCTGGGCTGGGCTAACAAAGCGCAGAACTTCGAAGTGGTTGCGCAGTATCAGTTCGACTTCGGTCTGCGTCCATCCGTGGCATACCTGCAATCTAAAGGTAAGGACCTGGAAAACGGCTACGGCGACCAGGATCTGCTGAAATATGTTGATGTTGGCGCGACTTACTACTTCAACAAAAACATGTCCACCTACGTTGATTACAAAATCAACCTGGTTGATGAGAACGACTTCACTCGCGCAGCAGGTATCGGTACTGACGATATCGTCGCGCTGGGTCTGGTTTACCAGTTCTAATTGCTCATACAGCGACAAAGGGGCCAACAGGCCCCTTTTTTCATGCTTTTTTAGGGTCTTACAAATACGCTGTTTTAGTGTACTCTTGCCGCCCTGGCATGAGGATAATAACCAATGGATATGACTTTTTTACGCGCCAGCGTTCTGGCGACTTTTTTACTCCTGACCGCGTGTGACTCTTCCACACAGCCCGCAAAAATCGACGTACCCGCCGCGACGGTGCTGGAAGGGAAAACCATGGGGACCTTCTGGCGCGTCAGCGTGATGGATATTGATAAATCCCGCGCTGAAGAATTACGCGGTAAAATTCAGGCGCAGCTGGATGCCGACGATCAGCTACTCTCTACCTATAAAAATGACTCAGCGCTGATGCGTTTCAATCGCTCCAGCAGCACCTCGCTGTGGCCGGTGAGCGAAGCAATGGCCGATATCGTCACGGAAGCCATGCGCGTGGGCTACAAAACCAACGGCGCAATGGATGTGACCGTGGGGCCGCTGGTGAACCTGTGGGGATTTGGCCCCAACAAGCAGCCGGTGACTACACCCGATCAAGCCGCCATCGACGACGCCCGCGCGCGTACAGGGTTACAGCATCTGGCGGTGATCTCCCAGTATGGTCAGCAATACCTGCAAAAAGATATTCCCGACCTGTTTGTGGATCTCTCCACGGTAGGCGAGGGGTATGCTGCGGATCATCTCGCGGCCCTGATGGCGCAGGAAGGCATTCCGCGTTATCTGGTTTCCGTCGGGGGCGCGCTCGTCAGCCGGGGCATGAACGCCAGCGGCAGGCCGTGGCGAGTGGCCATCCAAAAACCAACCGATCAGCAAAACGCGGTGCAGGCGATTGTCGACATCAACGGGCATGGTATCAGCACCTCCGGAAGCTACCGCAACTATTACGAGCTGGATGGCAAACGTATCTCGCACGTGATTGATCCGCAAACCGGACGCCCGATTACCCATAACCTGGTGTCCGTGACGGTGATAGCCCCAACCGCGCTGGAGGCGGATGCCTGGGATACCGGATTGATGGTGCTCGGCACGGAGAAGGCCAAAGAGGTGGTGCGTCAGGAAGGGCTGGCCGTCTATATGATCACTAAAGAGGCTGACGGATTTAAAACCTGGAGTTCGCCGCAGTTCAACAGCTTCCTGGTGAGCGAAAAAAATTAAAAAGCAAGGTTGCGGGTTTTTGTTCGGTGGCGTTCAGGCAAGCTGAGCGTATGCTTGTAAGAGGAGCCGATAATGAAAAACACAACCTATCTTACCGATGAGGATCGCTGGCAGGCCGTACTGGCCCGCGATCCGCGTGCGGATAACCAGTTTGTCTTTGCCGTGCAGACGACCGGCATTTATTGTCGTCCGTCCTGCCGCGCCCGCCACGCGCTGCGTAAAAATGTCTGCTTTTATCCTGATGCTCACCAGGCCGCGCAGGCGGGTTTCCGCCCCTGTAAGCGCTGTAGGCCGGACCAGGGCGACCCTATGGCGCAGAAAAAGGCCAACATTGCGCTGGCCTGTCGACTGCTTGAACAGGATGCCGCGCTGAACCTGGAGGCACTGGCGCAGCAGGTTGCCATGAGTCCGTTCCATTTCCACCGCTTGTTTAAATCCGTCACCGGCATGACGCCGAAAGCATGGCAGCAGGCCGCGCGTGAACAACGCCTGCGCAGCCTGCTTGCACAGGGCGGTAAAATCACCGACGCCGTACTGGCCGCTGGCTTTCCGGACGGCAGCAGTTACTACCGTAAAGCCAACGGCGCGCTGGGCATGACGGCAAAACAGTACCGCAACGGAGAGGCTGCGGTCCGCTATGCCATCAGTGACTGCTCGCTAGGCCGCTGTCTGGTGGCGGAAAGCGAGCGCGGGATCTGCGCAATACTGCTGGGTGATGACGACGCCGGGCTGACGGCTGAGCTGCTGTCACTGTTTCCGCTTGCCGTCCGTGAACCGATAGAAGGCGCATTTGCCGGGCGTGTACGTCAGGTGATTGCCTCTGTCGACAGCCGCACGACGCCGCTGACGCTGCCGCTGGATATCCGGGGTACCGCCTTCCAGCAGCAGGTCTGGCAGGCGCTGCGGGCTATCCCCTGCGGAGAAACGGCAAGCTATCAGCAGGTGGCAAAGGCCATTGGTAAACCCAATGCCGTACGTGCCGTGGCGGGGGCCTGCGGTGCCAACAAACTGGCGATAGTCATCCCCTGTCACCGCGTGGTGCGTAACGACGGTGCGCTGTCGGGTTATCGCTGGGGCGCAGCGCGTAAGGTGCTATTGTTGAAACGTGAGGCGAACAACCCGGAGGAATAATGCTCGATCTTTTTGCTGATGCTGAACCCTGGCAGGAGTCGCTCGCGCCGGGGGCGACGATCCTGAGACGCTTCACGCTTTCCCGCGCGGCGGCGCTGTTCGACGGCATTAAAGCCGTCACCACCCGTTCGCCGTTTCGCCATATGGTTACGCCAGGCGGGTATACCATGTCCGTGGCGATGACCAACTGCGGCGAACTGGGATGGGCGACGAATGAGCGGGGCTATGTATATGCCGCGTACGATCCGCTGACGGATCAGCCGTGGCCGCCGATGCCGGAGGCGTTTCAGGCGCTGTGTCATGATGCCGCCGTGGCGGCCGGCTATCCTGATTTTCGACCCGATGCCTGTCTTATTAACCGCTATGCCGTTGGGGCAAAGCTCTCCTTGCATCAGGATAAGGACGAGCCGGACCTGCGCGCGCCGATTGTCTCGGTATCCCTTGGGCTGCCCGCTGTCTTTCAGTTTGGCGGCCTGCGGCGCAACGACCCGCTCAAACGGCTGATGCTGGAGCATGGCGATGTGGTGGTCTGGGGCGGTGAATCACGGCTTTTTTATCACGGTATTCAGCCGCTTAAACCAGGCGATCACCCGGTGGCGGGGGAGTTTCGCTACAACCTCACGTTCCGCCAGGCAGCGTACAGAGAATAAAAATAAGAATTATTCTTGATGTGTGTGAAAGGCAGTTTACACTGCTGGCTGATTTTTCTTGTCCGGATTGCTCTGCATGCAACTACTTCTTCTTGTCTGGCGGCAGTATCGCTGGCCTTTTATCGCGGTGATGGCGTTAAGCCTTGCCAGCGCGGCGCTGGGGATCGGCCTGATTGCCTTCATTAACGTGCGTTTGATCGAAATGGTCGACACGTCACTCTCCGTCCTGCCGGAATTTTTGGGTTTACTGCTGCTGCTGATGGCAGTCACGCTCGGGTCACAGCTGGCGCTGACCGCGCTCGGCCACCACTTCGTTTTCCGTCTGCGCAGTGAGTTCATCAAACGGATCCTTGATACTCAAGTGGAGCGCATCGAACAGCTGGGAAGTGCTTCTCTGCTGGCGGGGCTGACCAGCGATGTGCGCGCCATTACCATCGCCTTTGTGCGCCTGCCGGAGCTGGTGCAGGGGATCATCCTGACCTTTGGCTCGGCAGCCTATCTCGCCTGGCTCTCCAGCAAAATGCTGGCGGTAACGGCGCTGTGGATTGTTATTACCATCTGGGGCGGGTTCCTGCTGGTATCACGCGTCTATAAGCACATGGCGGTGCTGCGCGAAACGGAAGACAAGCTCTATAACGATTACCAGACGGTGCTGGAAGGGCGTAAAGAGCTGACGCTGAACCGCGAGCGCGCCGAACATATCTTCAACCATCTCTATATCCCGGATGCGCACGAATATCGTCATCACATTATTCGCGCCGATACGTTCCACCTGAGCGCCGTGAACTGGTCCAACATCATGATGCTGGGCGCGATTGGGCTGGTGTTCTGGATGGCGAACAGCCTGGGGTGGGCGGATACCAACGTGGCGGCAACCTACTCCCTGACGCTGCTGTTTTTACGCACGCCGCTGCTGTCGGCCGTTGGCGCACTGCCGACGCTGCTGAGCGCACAGGTGGCCTTCAACAAGCTGAAGAAGTTCGACCTTGCGCCGTTTAAGGCTGAGTTCCCGCGCCCGCAGGCCTTCCCGAACTGGCAAACGCTGGAGCTGCGTAACGTTACCTTCCGCTATCAGGATAACGCCTTCTCAGTGGGGCCGATCAACCTGACCATTCACCGCGGCGAACTGCTGTTCCTGATCGGCGGTAACGGCAGCGGCAAATCCACGCTGGCGATGCTGCTGACGGGCCTCTACCAGCCGCAGTCGGGTGAAATTTTGCTGGATGGTAAAGCGCTGAGCGCGGAGAAACCGGAGGACTACCGCAAGCTCTTCTCGGCGGTATTTACCGACGTCTGGCTGTTCGACCGGCTGCTGGGACCGGAAGGGCAGCAGGCGGATCCGGCGCTGGTGGAGAAGTGGCTTGCGCACCTGCAAATGTCGCACAAGCTGGAGCTACAGGATGGCAAAATCCTGAATCTCAAGCTGTCGAAAGGGCAGAAGAAGCGCGTGGCGCTGCTGCTGGCGCTGGCCGAAGAGCGCGACATCATCCTTCTGGATGAATGGGCCGCCGATCAGGACCCGCACTTCCGTCGCGAGTTTTATCAGGTCCTGCTGCCGCTGATGCAGGCGATGGGAAAAACCATTTTTGCCATCAGCCATGACGATCACTACTTCATTCACGCCGACCGTCTGCTGGAGATGCGCGACGGCAAGCTGAGCGAGCTGACCGGCGATGAGCGCGATGCGGCGTCACGGGACGCGGTGGCGCGTACGGCCTGATTGCAATTGTGCCGGGTGAACCCCGGCACACTAATTTTTTCATATATGCCGTTTTTTTCTCCATCCCGACCCGCCGTTTATTCTTATTTACATATCCCCGCGCTATGCTTAACGCCAACTCATTTAATGGATTTATGATTGATGTCGGTATTAAAGAAAAACAGCGCCAGGCAGCGTGACCAGGAGCGTGCGCGGCTCATCTGGCTCCTGACGACCGATAAAGCGGTCACGTCAACGTTATTGGGTAAGCTAACCCTGGCTGAGCAATATGATGTCGGCACGCTGGCCGACGATATTGCTGAGGTAGGTGCGCTGGTTGCACATTTACCACCTCCGGATCTGGCGGACACCCTGGAGGCATTGCCTTCCGAGGAGCGCCACGCCCTGTGGCGGCTGGTGCAGGATCACGAGCGCGGTCAGGTGCTGCTGGAAGCCTCGGAAAACGTCTGGGATGACCTTATCGATGAGATGAGCGACCGGGACATTCTTGACGCACTGCAAACGCTGGATATCGATGAGCAGATTTACCTCGTTCAGCATCTTCCGCGCAACCTGACCGGACGCCTGCTGGCTTCCCTGCCTGCCGAAGAGCGGGCGCGCGTGCGTCAGGTGATGCACTACGAGAAAAACAGCGTCGGCGCGATCATGGAGTTTGGCGTCATCACCGTGCGTCCGGACGTCACCCTGGGTACGGTGCAGCGCTATCTTCGTCGCCTGGGCAGTATGCCGGACAACACCGATAAACTGTTCGTCACCTCGCGGGATAAAACCCTGCTCGGGGAGCTGGAGCTGAAAACGATCCTGCTGAACAGCACCCAGCAGCGGGTGAGTGAGGTCATGGAAACCGAGCCGATGGTCTTCTCGCCGGAAGACGATGCCGAAAAAGCGGCGCGTACTTTCGAACGTGATGACCTGGTGAGCGCGGCGGTGGTGGATTCGGTGGGCAAGCTGATGGGGCGTCTGACCATCGATGAGATCGTTGACGTGGTCTATGAAGAGACCGATAACGACCTGCGTGCCCTTGGCGGGATCAGTGCCGAAGACGATGTTCATGCCTCCGTCGGCAAGGCCGTCAAAACCCGCTGGGCGTGGCTCGCCATCAATTTATGCACCGCGTTCGTGGCGTCCCGCGTTATTGACGGCTTCGAACATACCATTTCCCAGCTGGTGGCCCTGGCGTCGCTGATGCCGATTGTGGCGGGGATCGGCGGGAACACCGGCAACCAGACTATCACCATGATCGTTCGCGCCCTGGCGCTGGAAAACATTCAGCCGGGTAATTTTTCGTGGCTGATTTTCAGGGAGATGGGCGTCGCGCTGATTAACGGCCTGGTCTGGGGCGGCATCATGGGCGGCATTACCTGGTGGCTGTACGATGATATGGCGCTGGGCGGGGTCATGATGCTGGCGATGGTGCTGAACCTGCTGGTGGCGGCGATGATGGGCGTGATTATCCCATTGACGATGACCCGGCTGGGGCGCGACCCCGCGGTGGGGTCGAGCGTGATGATCACCGCCATTACCGATACCGGCGGTTTCTTTATTTTTCTTGGACTGGCGACGATTTTTCTTCTGTAGCCAGTGCTTTTTGCTTAAGTCGGGCAGGGAGGATGAACATCATCACAATCCCGCCCAGCACGCCAATCGCCAGGTTGCCGGTGTAAACCGTTGCCACAACCGTCACCAGCATCACGACGGTTTCAGCCACCGGCGCGTTTTTCAGCGTTCCGGGCTGAACGCTATGCCAGCTAAAGGTCTTGACGGCCACAATGGCCATAATACCCGCCAGTACCGCCATCGGGATTTTGGCCATCACCTCGCTGAGCGCCGTAACCAGCACCAGCAGTACGATACCCGCCGCAAGGGTGGAGATACGGCTTCTGCCTTTCCCCATCTCCACGTTTACGATGGTCTGCCCAATCATCGCGCAGCCCGCAATGCCACCGTAGAACCCGGCCATAATATTCCCCACGCCCAGACCGATGCTCTCGCGACGCTTACTGGAGGGGGTCGCGGTCAGTTCATCCACCAGTTTTGCCGTCAGCAAGGATTCCAGCAGGCCAACGAAAGCGATACTTAGCGCGCACGGCCAGATAATGCTCAGGGTTTCCAGATTGAGCGGCACCAGCAGTTGCGTAAAGCCCGGCAAACCGCCGCTCATGGAGCCTTCATCCCCTACCGTCGGCAGAATTTGCCCGCTGGTGACGGTGAACAAAGTCAGCAGCACAATGGCAATCAGCGGGGAGGGCACGCTTTTGATATAGCGTGGCACCCACAGCACAATCAGCAGCGTCAGCACGAACAGGCCCACAATCAGCGGGCTTCGGCTCCAGAAATGGGGCACCTGGGCAAAGAAAATCAAGATGCCAAGGGCGTTAACAAACCCGGTCATCACCGACTGGGGAATAAAGCGCATCAGCCGCGCCATACCCAGCGCGCCGAACAGGATCTGAATCATGCCTGCCATCACCACCGCGGGCAGAATGTACTGTACGCCGTGTTGATGGACCATCGGGCCAATCACCAGCGCGACGGAACCTGCCGCCGCCGTCACCATGGCCGGACGCCCGCCGAGCAGGGAAAGGGCGAAACAGAGCACCACGGAGGCGATAAGACTCACTTTCGGATCCACGCCCGCGACCACGGAAAACGAAATCACTTCCGGGATCAGCGCCAGCGCGGTAATCACACCGGCCAGGGTTTCGCGCATCAGACGGTGAGGCGAACGTAAAACAGTGGCGACATGGCCTTCTTGAGGTACAGACGAGTGGGGTAATGACATAACAATTCGCTGGTAGGGGCAGGCTTCCGTGCGCGCGATCACAAAGTGCAGCATCATAGCCAGGAAAATCGTCTGGTGCCAGCCTGTCTGCCAAAACCCTACAAACAATCCATCATTAAATTTCACAATTACAATAATTTCGTAACCTTTAAACAATATTTAAAAGTTGCTACCGTGCCACCGCAGCGTGTTTCACCTGTAATTTCCACGCATCAAGCACTATTCAACTAAGGCATAAATGATGAAAAAAATGACTGCCGTGCTCTTTTCTCTGGCCGTGGGGCTGAACGCCGTCTCGCTGGCGGCGAAGGCTGACGCACCAAAAGAGCAGGAAACGGATGTCCTTTTAATTGGTGGCGGCATCATGAGCGCCACGCTGGGAACGTATCTTCAGGAATTAGAGCCGAACTGGTCCATGACCATGGTCGAGCGCCTCGATGGCGTGGCACAGGAAAGCTCTAACGGCTGGAACAACGCCGGGACGGGGCACTCGGCACTCATGGAACTGAACTATACGCCGCAGAAAAAGGACGGTTCCATTAGTATCGAGAAGGCGGTAGAGATCAACGAAGCGTTCCAGATCTCACGTCAGTTCTGGTCTCACCAGGTGAACAGCGGTGTGTTGCACAATCCGCACTCCTTCATCAACACCGTACCGCACATGAGCTTTGTGTGGGGCGATCAAAACGTCAACTTCCTGCGCGCGCGCTACGCTGCCCTACAACAGAGCACGCTTTTCCGCGGGATGAAATACTCTGAAGATCACGCTCAAATCAAAGAGTGGGCGCCGCTGGTCATGGAAGGCCGCGATCCGAACCAGAAAGTGGCGGCGACCCGCACTGAAATTGGTACTGACGTTAACTACGGTGAAATCACCCGTCAGCTGGTGTCCTCTCTGAAGAAAAAAGAGAACTTTAACCTGCAACTCAGCTCCGAAGTGCGTGGTTTCAAGCGCAATGCGGATAACAGCTGGAGCGTGACCGTTGCCGATCTGAAAAACAACGAAGCCGAGCATGTGATTAAGGCCAAGTTCGTGTTTATCGGTGCGGGCGGCGCGGCGCTGAAACTGTTGCAGGAGTCCGGTATTCCGGAAGCGGACGACTACGCCGGCTTCCCGGTTGGCGGCCAGTTCCTTGTGTCGGAAAACCCGGAAGTGGTTAACCGTCATCTGGCGAAAGTGTACGGTCAGGCCTCTGTGGGCGCACCACCGATGTCCGTTCCGCATATCGACACCCGCATGCTGGACGGTAAGCGTGTAGTGCTGTTCGGGCCGTTCGCCACATTCTCCACCAAGTTCCTGAAAAACGGTTCCCTGTGGGATCTGTTGAGCGCGACCACAACGTCAAACGTCAAGCCAATGATGGACGTGGGGCTGGATAACTTCGATCTGGTGAAATACCTGATTAGCCAGGTGATGCTCTCTGATGAAGAACGCTTCGAGGCGCTGAAAGAGTACTATCCGCAGGCGAAGAAAGAAGACTGGCGTCTGTGGCAGGCAGGTCAGCGTGTGCAGATCATCAAACGCGATCCGAAAGAGGGCGGCGTGTTGCGTCTGGGTACCGAAGTGGTAAGCGATAAGGATGGCACCATTGCCGCGCTGCTGGGGGCATCTCCGGGGGCGTCTACCGCTGCGCCAATCATGCTGCACCTGATGGAAAAAGTGTTTAAGGACAAAGTATCCAGCCCGGAATGGCAGGCGAAGCTGAAAACCATTATTCCATCCTACGGTACGAAGCTGAACGGTAACGTTGAGGCCACGGAACAAGAGCTGGAATACACCAGCCGCGTTCTGCAACTGCAATACGTCAAACCGCAGGCTGCGGATGCTGCGCCAAAGGCAGAGCTGAAGCCTCAGGCGGAAAGCAAGCCGGTAGCGGATATCGCGCTGTAAGATAAACGCAAAACGGTAACATCCGTTACCGTTTCTAGTGTTTTCTCCCTCTCCCTGTGGGAGAGGGTTGGGGTGAGGGTGCCAGAACGCACCCTTTCCAGGTCGGGTAAGCGTGAGCGCCACCCGACTTATTTTTAACGAACTACCGCTTGTCCTACCGTCTCATCCGCCTTCCATACGCGATATTTCACATCCACGTTTTCCGGCGTATATACGACGATCGGCAGCTTGCTGTTATAGCGCAGCAGACTGTTATCGCCCAGATACGCGGTAATAAATTTCTTCTCTTTCTTGCCGTCCGGGCACGCCATCATGGTGGAGACTGGCGAGGTTACTTTGTCGAAGACATAGTAGTCATAGCCCCAGCCTTCCAGCGTTTTGCTTTCCAGCTGGCCGCCCAGACGATGCTGGTTGCAGTCCACTTCCAGCGTCTGGCCGATTAACAGCTCAACTTTGAAATTTGCTTCATCCTGCTGAGCCGGGAGCTGAATAACCTGGCGCTTCATCCCTTTGTCCGCTTGCGGATACGGAGCAACTTTTTCCAGCGGCTGCTCTTTCTGGGTTTCGCTGGCGAAAGCACTGCTGCTGGCGCACGCAGCGGCGATGAGGGCGATGGCAAATTTAGGTGCGTTTTTCACTGTCATTCCTTTTTGTTAAAACGATCCTGGAAAGACTAACATAATATACGTGAATGGTTGGCGTAATTTACTCACATTTTCATTTTAAACGGAGTAATGCACTGCTTTTGTGTTCTTTTGTTGGTGTTTAATGCTGTAGTGGAGTCGGTGCGGCGATCGTGTTATTTTACGCGTTAATTATTGTTATTTATCTGTAAAGGGAGGAGAGATGGTACGGGAAAAACTGAAGACACCTGAAGGCCGCAAGTTCCTGCTGGCGTTACTGGTTGTGTTTATGATTGCTGCTGCATGCGTGGGGCGAGCAACCATTGTCGGTGTGATTGAGCAGTACAACATCCCGCTCTCTGCCTGGACAACCAGCATGTTTGTCCTGCAATCGGCGATGATCTTTGTTTACAGCCTGGTGTTCACCGTGCTGCTGGCGATTCCGCTGGGGATTTTCTTTCTCGGTGGGCGTGAAAAACACTAAGCATTGCGCATGCGGAGACAGGCAATAAAAAACCAGCCATAAGCGGCTGGTTTTTTTGTGTAGTTTTGGTCGGCACGAGAGGATTTGAACCTCCGACCCCCGACACCCCATGACGGTGCGCTACCAGGCTGCGCTACGTGCCGACGCATAAAAGGAATACTACTCTATTCCTTTTTGAATGCAAGGGGCAAACAACGCTAACTGATTCATAAATAATCAGTTAGCGATAAAGCGCTTCTCGTCTGTCAGCACCTGCAACAGCAAACTGAGCTGCGGTTTCTGGTCTTTCAGCTTCTCACCTTCGAGGCTATACGTCTGGTAATTGCCGTTGCTGTTCAACACCAGGGACAACGTCGGTGTGGTCACCACCAGCGTGTTTCCGCCAGCAGCCGTGACCCAGTTATGACGCCGCGTGGCGCTAAAGAGGTCTTGGCCCTGCGAGTACTCAATTGCCGGTGTGCTGACGTGCAGCAGCCGCTGCATTAACGTGGTCATGACGTCTTTATGGTCGGTCAGCATGTTGATGCGCTGCGCGGGAGTGCCTGGCCAGTGGATCACCAGGGGAACATGCAGGTTCGGACGCGACCACTCCATGCCCTTCGCCTCGTCGCCGAGCGGCACGCCATGCCCCGCCGTGATAATAACGACCGTATTGTCCAGCTTGCCCGCGTCGCGCAGGGCGGTCAGCACGCGGCCGATCTGCGCATCAACATCGCCCGCCGCACGGCTATAGCGGCGCGCGAAGCCTTTCTGATTGCTGTCATCAAGCGTTGTGCCGTTAAACGCAACCCAGGAGAACCAGCGGTTATCTTCCTGCGCATAGCGCTTCAGCCAGTCTATCCACTGGTCAGCGGTCCGATCGTCAGACTGGCTCTGCGCGGCGGGCAGTGAGAAATCAGACAGCAGCGCCTGGCGGTACAGCGAGCTGTTGAAACCATCAGAGGCGAACAGCCCCAGCTGGTAGCCCTGCTGATTAAGCCCGGTAATCAATGCCGCCGGAATACGGGCCGACAGCACGCCGTCCATATAGCTCGGTGAAATACCGTAGAACAGGCCGAAAATACCCGCGTCGGTCGAATTACCGGAGCTCATATGCTGAGTGAATACGATGTTGTTCTCAGCGAATTCAGCCAGCGCTGGCATCTGCTTCTCATAGCGGGAATAGTTCAGGCCATCGACGGTAATCAGCAGCACGTTCTGACCGCGCCCCATGTCGCGATATTTCAGATCGCTCAGGGGATACTGCACGCTGACCGCTTCCGGATTACCCTGTTCGACCAGACGACGCTGATACTCCTGCGCGTCCAGCAGGCCGTGTTTTTCGAGGAAACGACGCGCCGTCATCGGATAGGAGAGCGGCAGGTTTGCGCGCTGCATGGTAATCGGGCGGTAGAAGTTCGCATCTGCCCAGATATACATCAGGTGCGAACCGATAAATGAGGCGAAAAAGAGCGCCGCGACGGGCTTCGCATAATGGCGGCGTCGGGTCAGACTGCGGAGTTTTTGCCAGCTCCACGTGGCGAACAGCATTTCGATCAGCAGGATAATCGGCACGCTGATAAACATCAGCTGCCAGTCGCGCGCGGTCTCGTTCTGATCCGGGTTAATCACCAGCTCCCAGACGACAGGATTCAGGTGCAGGTGGAATCGGGTAAAGACTTCGCTGTCGATCAGCAACAGCGTCATGCCCGCCGTTGCAAGAATGGCAGACAGGAAGCGCATCAGCCGCTGCGACATGACGATAAACGTCAGTGGGAACAGGATCAGCAGATAGGTGGCGAAGACCAGAAAGCTAAAGTGACCCACAAGGCTCATCCACGAGTAGACGCGCCCGGTTAATGTGGTTGGCCAGTCCGCCACAAACAGATAACGGCAGCCGAGCACCATCGCCAACAGAATGTTGAACAGGGCAAACCAGTGCCCCCAGCTGACCATCTGGGAGACTTTTTCACGGTAGCGCTGACGATTCGTCACCATAAACTGTTGTTCGTTTCCCTTAGTGTGCCTGGTCGTCGCTAACGGAGGACTGCAAAGCCTGGGCGAAAGATTTGGCGATCGCCTGACGCTGAGCCGGAGCAACGCTGGTATTGATCAGGTTGGTAACCATATTTCCCAAAACCATCAGGGAGAGATCGGTTGGCGTTTTATGTTTTTCCAGTACGTTGACCAGCTCACTGAGCAGTTGTTCAACGTGTTCGTCACTGTAGCGGGAATGTTGTGGCATAAATCAAAATCAGTTTGTTGAGAGAAGGGCGACATATTACCGTAGCAACAGCTTTTTTTCCCCTTTTTTATCTTCTGTTGCACACATGCGTTGGTGGTGGTTGAATACCGCCCGGTCTAAAAGGAGAGTTTATCATGAGTCTGGAAATCAACCAGATTGCCTTGCACCAGCTTATCAAGCGTGATGAGCAAACCCTTGAAGTGGTGCTGCGCGATTCGTTACTGGAACCAACGCCTACCGTTGTCGAGATGATGGCGGAGTTGCATCGCGTCTACAGCGCGAAAAATAAAGCCTATGGCTTGTTCAGCGAAGAGAGCGAACTGGCGGATAGCCTGCGCCTGCAACGTCAGGGCGAAGAGGATTTCCTGGCATTCAGCCGCGCTGCTACTGGCCGTCTGCGTGACGAACTGGCGAAATATCCCTTCGCCGATGGCGGTATCGTCCTGTTCTGCCACTACCGCTATCTGGCGGTAGAGTATCTGCTGGTCACCGTGCTGAATAACTTAAGCAGTATGCGCGTGAACGAGCAGCTGGATATCAGCTCAACGCACTATCTGGATATCAACCATGCGGATATTGTGGCACGTATCGATTTAACCGAATGGGAAACCAACCCGGAATCAACGCGCTATCTGACCTTCCTTAAAGGCCGCGTGGGCCGCAAAGTGGCCGATTTCTTTATGGACTTCCTCGGCGCCAGCGAAGGGCTGAATGCCAAAGCGCAGAACAAAGGTCTCCTCCAGGCGGTGGATGACTTTACGGCTGAGGCGCAGCTTGATAAATCTGAGCGTCAAAACGTGCGTCAGCAGGTTTACAGCTACTGCAACGAGCAGTTACAGGCCGGGGAAGAGATTGAGCTGGAGTCGCTGTCCAAAGAGCTGGCAGGCGTCAGCGAAGTCAGCTTCCAGGAATTTACCGCGGAAAAAGGCTATGAGCTGGAAGAGAGCTTCCCGGCGGATCGCAGTACGCTGCGTCAGCTGACGAAATTTGCCGGTAGCGGCGGTGGGTTAACCATTAACTTTGATGCCATGCTGCTCGGGGAACGTATCTTCTGGGACCCGGCCACCGACACGCTGACCATTAAAGGCACGCCGCCGAATCTGCGCGACCAGCTTCAGCGTCGCACCTCAGGCGGTAAGTAACAGCCATAAAAAAACCCCGCAAACGCGGGGTTTTTCTCGACAGGTTTGCGATTACGCGCGAACGAAGTCGATGTGAGTCAGTTTTGGCTTGAACGCGTGACGCTGAACAGCCTGAACTTTCACTTTTTCTTCTTTACCGCCAACAACGATGGTCAGAACTTCGCTGTAGAACTCAGCTTTGGTCTGCATGTTCCATACTTTGTCGTGATCCAGTTCAATAGCAACTGGAGCAGCTTCGCCACCGTAAACGATAGCCGGGAACTTGTTTGCGGTACGCAGGCGGCGGCTCGCACCCTTACCCTGCACGTTACGTACTTCTGCTTCGATAGTGAACATTGATTTCTCTCTGTATTTAAAACCCTACTACAGGCGACCCAGCAGCAGGTGAGTGTTCTGCCTCACGGATGTGAAGCGGGCGGCATTTTATACTCAAATGGCTCGCGCATCAACGAAAAGTCCCGTTAACCGCGCAATTCGTTTGCCCGGCGAAAGCGTCCTTCATAGTCAAAGACCTTCTCACGTACCTGCCAGAACTGCCCTTTTTTGCGGGCGACAACAAAATCAGGATGCCGCAGCAACGCCTGCTGGCGCACGATATCGGCAACGGTTAGCCAGCGCAGCGGCACGCCAGGCGTGCGGGTATGCGGGCGGATAAAGAGCTGCTCGAACGCGGTGCGCTGGGCGGACGTCTGGACCCGGAACCGCTCGCTGACGTCTGCGCCATCCTCGTCGTAATAGGTGATTTTTAGCCACTCGCCTTTTTCATCCGCGCCGGGGTGTAAGGCCATGCCGGAACAGCGCAGCACCAGCGCATCCTTTAGTTTCAGCGCTGCTTTCAGCATGTCGTCCGGGTCGACCAGGACCGTGTCGCACTCGCGGCAGCGGCGGGCGGCAATGTCGTTTTCAGCGTTGCACTGCGGGCAGTTTTTGAAGCGGAAGCGGAAATCACACTGTTCGCGATGGCCTTCATCGTCTTCAAACCAGCCCTGACAGCGGCGGCCAAAATGTTCAATCAGCGTGCCGTCGGCGGTGGTTTTCCCCCAGAAGGTGTTGGCAAACCCGCAGGCAGGGCAAAAAACCTGAACGGGAACGTTGTCGCTCTTGCCTTTTGGCGTGCCTACTTCTGGCGAATAGAGATCGTGCGGGTTACCGGCGTAATCAAGGATCAGACAGTCGGTTTTGCCCGGCGCCAGACGCAGCCCGCGGCCAACAATCTGCTGATACAGGCTGACGGATTCCGTCGGGCGAAGAATCGCAATCAGGTCGACGTGCGGGGCGTCAAAGCCGGTGGTTAGTACGGAGACATTCACCAGATAGCGGAACCGCTGAGCTTTGAAGTCCTCGATCAGGCTGTCGCGCTCCGGGCCGGGGGTTTCACCGGTAATTAACGCCGCGTCGTCGGCGGGCAGCAGCCCCGTAATTTCGCGCGCGTGTTCGACAGTGGCAGCAAAAATCATCACCCCTTTGCGCGTTTGTGCGAACTCTTCAATCTGGCTGATGATATGCGGCGTGATCCGCTTCTGTTTTTTCAGCTCATGGTTAAGATCTGCCTCGCTGAACAGCCCGTTGCTCTGCGCCTGTAAGCGGCTGAAATCGTACTGCACGACGGGCATATCCAGCCGCTCCGGCGGCGTCAGGTAGCCGTGCTTGATCATGTAGCGCAGCGGAAGCTCATAGATACAGTCGCGGAACAGGGCCTTTTCATCGCCACGCACCATGCCGTGATAATGAAACTGATAAATCCAGCCCTTGCCCAGACGAAACGGCGTGGCGGTGAGGCCAAGCAGACGGAGGTGAGGATTCACCTTTTTCAGATGAGTGAGGATTTGCTGATACTGGCTGTCGTCGTCATCGCTGATGCGATGACACTCATCGACAATCAGCAGGGAAAACTCGCTGCGAAACAGTTCCAGGTTGCGCGCAACGGATTGTACGCTGCCAAACACCACTTTTCCGTGGCTCTCTTTGCGCTTCAGTCCGGCGGCAAAAATGTCGGCCTCCAGGCCGAGCGCGCAATATTTGGCGTGGTTTTGCGCCACCAGCTCTTTGACGTGCGCCAGCACCAGCACGCGTCCGCGGGCCAGGCGCGCCAGTTCGGCAATCACCAGGCTTTTGCCGGCTCCGGTCGGGAGTACGATGGCGGCGGGCTCCCGATGCTTGCGAAACCAGGCGAGGGTGGCATCAACGGCTTCCTGCTGATAGGGGCGTAATGTGAACGTCATGGCTTCTCTATTCAGTTAACTCGCATATAGTATGCCACGAAACTTTTTCCCTTGAGTGGCGCAACCAGACCATTATACTGAACTGTTTCTGACTGCTTCTTTTTCGGACGCGTAGTCCGACTTCCAGCACCATTAAGGCTAAAAAGATTTCATGCGACTTGATAAGTTTATCGCTCAGCAACTCGGCGTAAGCCGCGCTATTGCCGGGCGTGAAATTCGCGCCAGCCGCGTAACCGTGGACGGCGACATTGTGAAAGACAGCGCTTTTAAACTCCAGCCTGAGCACCAGGTGGAGTATGACGGCAACCCGCTGACCCAGCAGAATGGCCCGCGCTACTTCATGCTCAACAAACCGGAAGGTTACGTCTGTTCAACGGACGATCCGGATCACCCGACGGTGCTCTACTTCCTCGACGAACCTGTGGCGCACAAGCTGCATGCGGCAGGGCGACTGGATATCGATACCACCGGCCTGGTGCTGATGACCGATGACGGCCAGTGGTCGCATCGCATCACCTCCCCGCGCCATCACTGTGAGAAAACCTATCGGGTGACGCTTGAGTCTCCGGTCTCGGATGACACGGCAGAGCAGTTCGCAAAAGGCGTTCAGCTGCATAATGAAAAAGATCTGACCAAACCGGCGGTGCTGGAAATCATCACTCCAACCGACGTGCGCCTGACCATCAGTGAAGGCCGCTATCACCAGGTGAAACGGATGTTTGCCGCCGTGGGCAACCACGTTGTGGGGCTGCATCGTGAACGTATCGGCGCGATTGAACTCGATCCAGACCTGGCGCCAGGGGAATATCGCCCGCTGACGGAAGAAGAGATTGCCAGCGTCGGGCTGCTTTCACGCTAAATTCAGGAGAACCCTGTGACCACCAGGCCACACTCGTCGTTTAAAATCGTATTTATCCTTGGCCTGTTGGCCATGCTGATGCCGCTGTCTATCGATATGTATCTGCCCGCGCTGCCGGTGATTTCCGCGCAGTTTGGCGTACCGGCAGGCAGCGCACAGATGACGCTCAGCACCTACATTCTTGGTTTTGCGCTCGGCCAGCTCTTTTATGGCCCAATGGCAGACAGCCTGGGGCGTAAACCAGTTATTCTGGGGGGGACATTGATATTTGCCGCGGCGGCGGTGGCCTGCGCGCTGGCGCAGAGTATCGATCAGCTGATTGTGATGCGTTTCTTCCATGGCCTGGCGGCGGCTGCGGCAAGCGTGGTAATTAACGCGCTGATGCGCGACGTCTACCCGAAGGAAGAGTTCTCACGCATGATGTCGTTCGTCATGCTGGTCACGACAATTGCGCCGCTGGTCGCCCCCATGGTGGGCGGTGCGGTGCTGGTTTGGTTCAGCTGGCATGCGATTTTCTGGATCCTGGCGATTGCCGCGCTGCTGGCCTCGGTGATGATCTTCGTCTTTATCGATGAAACGCTGCCGGTCGAGCGACGTCAGAAGTTCCACGTTCGCACCACGCTTGGCAACTTTGCCTCGCTGTTTCGCCATAAGCGTGTGCTCAGTTATATGCTTGCCAGCGGCTTCAGCTTTGCCGGAATGTTCTCGTTCCTGAGTGCGGGGCCGTTTGTGTACATCGAACTGAACCATGTGTCACCCCAGCATTTTGGTTACTACTTCGCGCTGAATATTGTGTTCCTGTTTGTGATGACCATTATCAACAGCCGCTTTGTCCGGCGGGTTGGGGCGCTGAATATGTTCCGCGCCGGGCTGTGGATCCAGTTCGTGATGGCTATCTGGCTGGTATTGAGCGCGTTGCTGGGCGTCGGTTTCTGGGCGCTGGTGGTGGGCGTGGCGGCGTTTGTCGGCTGCGTGTCGATGGTTTCATCCAACGCGATGGCGGTGATCCTCGACGAATTCCCGCATATGGCGGGTACCGCCTCGTCGCTGGCAGGAACGTTCCGTTTCGGGATTGGCGCGATAGTCGGGGCGCTGCTCTCGACGGCGACGTTTAATACCGCCTGGCCGATGCTGTGGGCGATTGCCCTCTGCGCGACCTGCTCCATTCTTTTTTATCTTTACGCCAGCCGGCCGCGAAAGACGGCGCATAAATGACCACTTAAGGCCCGATACGGGCCTTTTTGTTGACCCATATCAACCAACCCTACGTTCGTTTACCCTGTGTTTGTTTCTTTTATGTAAAATCTATTTATGTAAAAAGTCACATCATTGTATTTAAAAAGGTTGAGTTAGATCGCAGAAACGGGTACATATAGCGCCGACGCGAGCCTGCAACGCCTATAAAATCCGCTAAACAGTGCAGGTTGTCGATGATGTGTTACTATAAATGTAAATAAATTGTGAAGTAAATTTTCTTCCGGGGATCTGAACGTGAATACATTACAACTCTCCATTGTCCATCGCTTGCCCCAGAGCTATCGCTGGTCGACGGGTTTTGCAGGTTCGAAAGTTGAACCGATTCCGCAAAGCGTTGCCGGGGAGGATAATTGCCTGGTGGCGCTCAAACTGCTCAGCCCGAGCGATGAAAATGCGTGGCCGGTTATGGAACGTCTCAGCCAGGCGCTGACGGACATCGAAGTGGACAGCTCCGTGCTGGAATGCGAAGGTGAGCCGTGCCTGTTTGTTAACAGCCAGGATGAGTTTGCCGCCACCTGTCGTCTGAAAAACTTCGGCGTGGCCATTGCCGAGCCGTTCTCCGGTCAATACCCTTTCTGAGTGCTAGTCAGCGGACAATAGCTGGCGCGTGTAATCCTGCGTCGGCGCGGTGAATACGCGCTGGCACTCTCCCTGCTCCACGACTTCTCCCTGCCGCAATACCACCACCTGATGGCAAAGCGCACGCACCACCTGTAAATCGTGGCTGATAAAGATATAGGCCAGCCGATGCTTTTCCTGTAGCCCCTTCAGCAGCGCCAGAATTTGCGCCTGCACGGTGCGGTCCAGGGAAGAGGTTGGCTCGTCTAGCACGATCAGCTCCGGTTTCAGGATCAGCGCGCGGGCAATCGCTATACGCTGGCGCTGTCCGCCAGAAAACTCAGCCGGATACCGGTGCCGGGTCTCGGGATCTAAACCCACTTCCTCCATCACCCGCTTCACGTCGATTTCACGCTGTTGCGCCGTCATTGTCGGCTGGTGGACGCGCAGGCCCTCTTCAATAATCTGTAATACGCTCAGGCGCGGGTTAAGCGAAGAGTTTGGATCCTGAAATACCACCTGCATCCGCGGGCGGACAGGAAGCATCATCCGGCGATTCAGGTTTTGCAGCGGCATGCCGTCAAAGACAATGCTTCCCTGAGAGGCGATCAGGCGCAGCAGCGCCAGGCCGGTGGTGCTTTTGCCCGAGCCGGATTCGCCCACAAGCCCAAGCGACTCACCCGGACGCAGAGCGAAACTCATGTCTTTCAGGACATGATTGTGATCGACCACGCGACGGAGAATGCCTTTGCGGATCGGGAATGACACCGACAGCCCCTCAACGCTCAGCAACGGCGCGCAGTCAGCGTTAAGCGGAACCGGGTCGCCAGCGGGTTCGCTATCGAGCAGGCGCTGTGTATACGGGTGCTGAGGCGCGCTCAGCAGGGCGGATGCCCGGTTCTGTTCCACGCAGCGGCCGTTTTGCATCACGGCCACCGTGTCAGCAAGCTTTTTCACGATGCTCAGGTTGTGCGTAATGAACAACAGGCTCATGTTCAGCTCGTCGCGAAGCTCGCGCAGCAGTTGCAGAATTTGCGCCTGCACCGTGACGTCCAGCGCGGTGGTGGGTTCATCGGCAATCAGCAGTTCGGGGCGTGTGAGCAGGGCCATTGCGATCATCACGCGCTGGCGCTCGCCGCCGGAAAGCTGGTGCGGGAAATCGTTCAGCCGTTTCGCCGCATGACGAATACCGGTGCGTTCAAGGCAGTCCAGAATTTCACCCCGCGCTGCCTCTTTACGCATTCCCCGATGAAGGGACAGCACTTCATAGAGCTGTTTTTCCAACGTATGCAGAGGGTTGAGCGACACCATCGGCTCCTGAAAAATCATGGCGATCTTATTGCCACGAATGCCGCGCAGGGTTTGCTCGTCAGCGTTCAGCAGCGATTGTCCATGGAACAGAATATCCCCCTGCGGATAGCTGACCGGCGGGGAGGGGAGCAGGCGCAGCACCGAAAGTGCCGAGACGCTTTTACCGGAACCGGATTCCCCGACCAGCGCCAGCGTCTCTCCGCGCTGGATCTGCAACGATAAATCCGTCACTACCGTGCGTGATTCGCCCTGCTTTGAAAACGCAATCGACAGGTTTTCTATGCTCAGAAGAGGCCGGGTCATGTCATACCGCCTTGTTGGGATCGAAGGCATCGCGCACGGCTTCGCCAATAAAAATCAGCAGGGAAAGCAGCACCGCCACGGAGAGGAATGCGGTGATGCCCAGCCAGGGGGCCTGGAGATTGTTTTTGCCCTGCAACAGCAGTTCGCCAAGGGACGGTGAGCCCAGTGGCAAACCGAAACCAAGAAAATCAAGCGACGTCAGGGTGGTAATGGAGCTGCACAAAATAAACGGCAGGAAGGTGAGGGTCGCCACCACCGCATTGGGAAGCATGTGGCGGAAGATAATTGCGCGATCGCTCACGCCTAACGCTTGCGCGGCGCGAATATAGTCGTAATTCCGCGTGCGCAGAAACTCCGCGCGCACCACGCCGACCAGCGCCATCCAGCCGAACAGGACGGTGATCCCGAGCAGCCACCAGAAGCCAGGCTGTACCACACTGGACAGCAGGATAATCAGAAACAGCGTTGGCATACCGGACCAGACTTCAATCACGCGCTGTCCCCATAAATCTATTTTACCCCCGTAATAGCCTTGCACGGCGCCCGCCACAACGCCCATTACGCTGCTAAAGAGCGTCAGCATCAGCCCAAACAGGAGCGAGATGCGGGTGCCATAGAGGATACGCGCCAGCACATCGCCGCCGTTGGCGTCCGTTCCCAGCCAGTTTTGCGCGGAAGGCGGCGAAGGGAAGGGGGTAGACGTGGCGAAGTTAATACTGTTCGCGCCAAAACGAATCGGTGCCCAGATAGCCCAGCCGTGCTGCGCTATCTGCTCACGTAACCAGGGATCCTGGTACTCGGCTGGCGTCGCAAACGGGCCGCCAAAATCGCTTTCGCTATAGGTAGTAAGCACCGGCACGTACCAGCGGTCTTTGAAATGCACCAGCAGGGGTTTATCGTTGGCAATCAGTTCCGAACACATACTTAAGGCGAACAGGACGGCGAAGATCCACAGCGACCAGTAGCCGCGACGGTTGTGGCGAAAGCGCGCCCAGCGGGCCTGATTGACGGGGCTTAAACGCGACATCAGCGGCCCTCAAAATCGATACGGGGATCGACCAGCGTATAGCTGATATCGCTGATGATGTTCAGCAACAGGCCGATCAGGGTGAAAATGTAGAGTGTGCCAAACATCACCGGATAATCACGGGAGACGGTGGCCTCATAGCCCAGCAGCCCTAATCCGTTGAGCGAGAACATCACTTCTATCAGCAACGAGCCGGTAAAAAACATACTGATGAACGTGGCGGGGAAACCTGCAATCACCAGCAGCATGGCGTTACGAAAAACGTGCTTCCACATGATCTGCTTTTCACCGACGCCTTTGGCGCGCGCAGTGACGACGTACTGTTTGCGGATCTCATCAAGAAAGGCGTTTTTGGTCAGCATCGTAAGCGCCGCAAAACCGCCGATGACCGTCGCCAGCACCGGCAGCGTGATGTGCCAGAAGTAATCGGTGATTTTCTGATACCACGGCAGCGTGCTGAAATCCGCGGAGACCAGCCCGCGCAGCGGGAAGAGGTCGAAATAACTGCCGCCTGCGAAAAACACAATCAACAGCACGGCAAACAGAAACGCCGGAATAGCGTAGCCGATGATAATAAACGTACTGCTCCAGATATCGAAACGGCTACCGTTGTAGACCGCTTTCCTTATCCCCAGCGGAATGGAGACCAGATAAATAATCAGCGTCCCCCACAATCCGAGCGTGATGGAAACCGGCAGGCTTTGTTTGATCAGGGTTAACACCGAGGCGCTGCGAAACAGGCTGTCGCCAAAATCGAAACGGACATAATCCCATAGCATCCTGAAATAGCGCTCGTGCAGCGGCTTGTCAAAACCATAGCGATGGGTAATCTCGGCGATCACCTCCGGATCCAGTCCCCGACCGCCCCGGTAGTGGCTTTCGCTGATGTTGCCCACGCCCGTCCGGGCATGGCTGGCCCCCATTCCTTCGCCGCCGCCGCCCGGCATGCCGCCAGCGTGACCAAATTCTATTGCCGCAATCGCCTGGTCCACCGGACCGCCGGGGGCGATCTGGACGATAAAAAAGTTAATGGTAATGATGGCCCACAGCGTCGGGATCACTAACAGCAGCCGGCGGATAAGATAAGCGCCCATCGTCACTCCTTAACGCCGCTCTGCGGGCAATTTTGCGGCTTTATTCACGTCATACCACCAGGTGTCAAAGCCGAGGGTGTAAACCGGGCGAACGGCAGGCAGGGAGAATTTATCCCAGCGGGCCACGCGATCTTCGCCCATATACCACATCGGCAGCATGTAATAGTTCCAGGTTAATACCCGATCGAGCGCGCGGCCAAGCGGCAGAAGCTTGTTCTTATCGCCCTGAGCGGCCACAATTTTTGCAATCAGCGCATCAATCACCGGGCTCTTTACGCCCGGGGCGTTGTAGGAGGAGTCGATATACCCCGATGCCCAGGAGATTTGCAGATCTGAACTCGGCCACGGCTGGGCGGCCCACAGGGTCTGCATCATATCGTAATCGCGACTGCGCTTGCGGTTAGTCAACTGGGCCATATCGACCTGGCGGATATTCATAGTGACGCCAAGCCGGGCAAGGTTCTTCTTAAACGGCAGCACCCACTGATCGTTTGCGCCAGAGGCAATCAGCAGTTCGAAGCTGAGCGGTTTACCGGTTTGCGCATTAACCCGTTGCCGATTTTTCAGCACCCAGCCAGCGTCATCCAGCAGGCTGCTGGCTTTCAGCAGGTTGTCCCGGTCGAACCCGTTTCCGTCGGATTTGGGCGGTTCAAATATGCGGGTGAACACCTCCGGCGGTAGCTCCGCTTTCAATGGCGCCAGCAAAACCAGCTCGTCCGCGTGGGGATAATCACGGGCGGCATATTCAGTATTCTGGAAATAGCTGTTCGCCCGGCTGTAGGCTCCGTAAAACAGCGCTTTGTTCATCCATTCGAAATCAAACGCCAGAGTAATGGCTTCACGCACCCGACGATCAGAAAAAACCGGGCGCTGAATATTAAACGCCAGCCAGCGCGTGTCCTGCGCGGATTCGTTTTTGTGTTCGTCTTTAACGATATAGCCTTTCGCGAAATTTTTTCCGATATAGCGGGTCGCCCAGTTTTTGGCGCTGTTCTCGACACGTAAATCAAATGCGCCTGCCTTAAATGCCTCGAAGGCCACGTTATCATCCAGGTAGTAGTCGTAGCGGATTGTATCGAAGTTCCAGCGGCCCCGGTTTACCGGCAGCGTGGCTGCCCAGTAATCTTTCACACGGGAATAGATCACATACTGGCCCATTCGCCAGTCGGTAATGCGATACGGCCCTCCGGCCAGCGGCGGGGTAGAGAGGGGATCGCTCAGCTTATGGTTTTTCCAGAAGGATTCGGGCATGACGGGCAGGGAGAACAGGCTCAGCATATTCTCTTTGTTCGCCTCAGGGAGTTCGATTCGCACGGTCAGCGGGGCGATGGCTTTCACCGTGGTGCCCTTGTACACCAGACGAAACTGCGGCACGCCTTCGGTCATAAATTTATGAAAGGTGAACGCCACGTCGCGGGCGCTAACCGGCGTACCGTCGTGAAAACGCGCCCGCGGATTAATCGCGATTTCTGCCCAGCTGAAATCTTCGGCGTAACGTACGTTCTCGGCGACCAGGGGATAATAGCTGCCGGGCTCGTCGTCGGAGGTGACGAACAGCGTGTCATAGAGGGATTCGGTACGCGCTGCCGCTACGCCGCGCAGGGCAAAGCGGTTAAAGTTGTCAAATGTTCCCGTGGCGGAAAGCGTCACGTTTCCGCCTTTCGGGGCGGCTGGGTTGACGTAATCGTAGTGGTTAAAGTTAACCGCGTACTTCGGCTCGCCAATGACGGCAAAGGCCGTGCTCTCTTTGATGGTCTGCGCCTGGCTCGACAGGCTCACCAGCGCCAACAGCGTCAACACAACGCGCATAATCATAGTGCGGCGGATCCCTTTGTTCACAGACAGGCTCGGTTGAACAGAATAATAAGGGACAGCGCCGTGATTGTGAAATTATTCCCCGAGCGTGATATCGGGTTGCCACGTCCTGAACTGCTCCAGCGGCATCGGGCGGCCAATCCAGTAGCCCTGAAGATAGTTTACGCCATGCTCGCGCAGCCACGCCGCCTGCTCGGGCGTTTCAACACCCTCGGCGACGGTTATCATATTCAGACGTTCTGCCAGCGTCAGCACCGCGTCAAGCACTGGCGAGGTGACGGTTTCAGTCCCGATGGCATTCACGAAGCCACGGTCAATTTTCAGGTAATCCATCGTGAAGCGTTCCAGATAGATCAGCGCGCTGTGGCCAGTGCCAAAATCATCGATGGCGATTTCAAAACCTTCATTGTGCAGCCATTCGAACAGCTGATTTGCCTCGCGGTGGTTAATCATGTCGCGCTCGGTTATTTCCAGCACAATCTGGAAGTGATCGGGCGGAAGGGCGGCGAGAAACGCGCGCATATCCTCTTTAAAGCTTTCCGCATGCAGATGCCCGGGCGCGATGTTGATCCCAAACTTGGCCCCAGGCGGGAGCACCGTTTGCAGGACAGGGGCATCGCGGATAATCAGGTCAAAAAGATGCAGCGTCAGCGGGACAATCAGCTTCTGCGCTTCAGCGAAGTTAATAAAGGCATCCGGTGGAATTTCGCCCATCACCGGATGCTTCCAGCGCATCAGGACTTCCAGCCCGGTCATTCTGAGCGACTGCGCATCCACGACGGGTTGATAGACCACGTAAAACTGGTCGTGCTTGATGGCCGTGAGGATCTCTTTCCCCGGATTGAGACGGATAGTAAGAATATAGAAATTCAACAGGCCCGCCGCGATACCGCAGACCAGGCCGAAAAACACCGCGTAGAGCAGTTCATCGGTTGTCCAGGCTTGCGCATAAACGTTAACGGTCAATGGAATATTTTTCAGCGTGGCGCTACGGGCAGGGACGTCAGGCAAATCCCGCGCCTGGATCAGCATTCCGGACTGTGTAGATAACGCGGAATCGCCAATGACGATCGATATCCCGGCAAATTCATCCTGACGTGACGTATAGAGAAGATAAGGCGACAGGTTGAGGTTGACGGACGTAAACACGCCGCCGTCTTTCACCAGCGGATTGCGATACCAGATGGCGATCGCGGGCTTATCCGGCAGCATTGGCGTGCCCGGCAGGAGCGCGATATCAACAGGTTTGCTGATATGTAGCTGAGGGATAAGCTTTTCCATCGGGGTATTCATCGGGCCTGTTGCCGAGGAGCAGAAGGCCTGTTTATCCCTGACCAGCAAAAAGGCGCGCACGTTGATGCTAAAGGCCGCCCGGGAGGTCAGGGCGGCACTCACTTCCTCGCAGCTGTTCAGCGTGAGTGGCTGGAGCGTATCAATCGACATTTTGAGCTCATCGAAATAGCTCTCCATGTAAACGCTTAAATCGGTAATGAGAGTATCGAATCTGACGTCTCGCTTGTGATAACTCCAGTAAAACTGTAATGCTCCCAGAAGCAGGGCAGTGAATAACCCTGTAAGGAAACTGATAAACAGTATCTTGCGGTTACTGGAGAAGTAGCGGGTTAACATAGATGTCGTGATTCCTGAAATGCCGCTGGATAGTTATCAGTGTAACGGGCAAAAAAAAACACTGCCGGAGCAGTGCTTTTTTTATCGTATCGCCAGCCAAGGGATAACCAACGATACGACAACAATATTAACTACGGCTCAGAACGCGGCGAGCTTCGTTGTAGCGTTTCTTCCAGTAAGGTTCGTTCATGCTGGAAATCGTCACACCGCTGCTGGTGGAAGCATGGACAAACTGATCGTTACCGATATAGATGCCAACGTGTCGACCTGTTGAACCTGCTCTGAACAGGACTAAATCGCCCGTGCGTAGTTTAGTACGCGAAATGGACTTGCCCATTTCCTGCTGTTCATAGGTAGAACGCGGAAGGTCTAACCCAAACTGCTCACGGAACGTACGCTGTACGAAAGCGGAACAATCGATGCCTTTCTTGGTGCTGCCGCCCAGACGGTAACGCACGCCTTTCCAGTCAGCATACTGATCCATAATACGCGACTTAACGTCGAGATTACGTACCATATTTTCAAATTCATCCTGAGAGGCTTGCAGTGAAGAGGAATCTTCCATTCCCACAACACGCGTCTCAGGATGCATATTCTTCGCGGTATTCGTCGTACTACATGCCGAAAGCAGAACCGCCACTGCAATCGCCGGGATCCCCCGCAAGATATATCTCAAGATTGGTTGAGATTTGACCATTTTGTTTGTTTTCCCTTGAAGTCCTTAACGAAAATATCGTTATAAAAATGCCAACCGTGACGAGACTAATTATCTGTTCACAATGAGACAATTCTTTATGGTGAAAACTGTGGCTCAACGCACAAAATTATTCACCATGATAATAATTATCTCAGTGGGGCAAAACGAGTTCGAGGTTAACCGATTGCACGGGGTATTGCGAGCAAAAAAGTCCGATTTTTTATAAGAAAATGTGATACACAAAGTTACAGCGCGGAATTGCTCAAAATGCCGCCATTCATACCGATAATCCCTGCAATTGCTTCATTTTTATCACGAATTGTATGACAGGATGATGACAGCGTTGAATGACGCCCGAAAGAAGAGACTCAGGGACCGAAAACGATCCCTGATGAATGGTGTTAATTTGCGTTATTTATCTGTTTCTGACTTGTTTAAATTTACCGGGAAGATAGCGATCAAAAATACCTATTACGCGATCGCTCAGTGGGGTCATCAGCACCCACGGTAAACCAATTAACACCGCCGTGAGGGAGCCTACGGCGATATCTGTCAGCCAGTGAGCACCAATCATCACTCGCGGGAATGCAAATACCACCACAATAACCAGGGCGATGGCGAAGGCTTTTTTACCAAAATAGCGCAGCATGAAGCCTGCAAAAATCAGCAGCATCATACCGTGGTCGCCCGGGAAACTGTCCTTCGAGGCATCTTTGGTTGGAATATGAAGCAGCTCGCTGACGCGGTTAATATTCGGGAAAAAGAGCGACGGACTGGCGCGTTTAACCGGCATCAGATGCTGCGCCAGCTGGTTGATAATCACGGCTGCCAGCAGCATCACCAGACCGATAATCAGAATACGGCGACGACCCGTTTTGTCTTCCTTCAGCCAGAAGGAGAGCATCAGACAGCCCATTGCCAGCAGCGAACAGCCGTCAAACGCGCGGTTGTTGGTGATCGCCACCAGCCACAGGAAGGCTTCACTCTTCGCCAGCGCCTGGTTAAAGAAGTGGAACAGCCCGGAATCCAGCGGGAACCAGAAACCGTGATCCGCCGGGATATACCAGGAGAAAAAGAGCGCCAGACCGGCAGCGTTGAGCAATAAAATAGCAGGAAGTCGAGTCGTCATAGTCTTCAGCAATGTGTGAAATCAGGGGCAACGTTAGCCGCCCAAACTTAAACGAAGCTTCAACAGGCTTGACTGGAGGGCATTCCAGTCGGTATTAACCGCACTAATTAACTCTATCCGGCTGTCGGGTGGCGCGACATTCTGGGTTTCAATAAAGAAATCCTCGCCCTGACGGTTAATGCGCACCAGACCATCCGGAGTGCGCATGATCCCTTTTACCCGCTCAACCGGCGCCAGTCTCGCCCATTCCAGTATACCAATGGTGTCGAAAACCGTATCGGCATCGAAGATCCACCCGCAGGCCTGGTGCCCCTGACCGCTGTTCAAATTTCGACGCCAGCGCTGATGTTCCGGCAGGCTCAGTGCAGCCAGGCCTTGCTTCGCGCCGTGGCTATGCGAATGCTCTGCGCTGGCAGGCAGTTGCGTCTGGTTGAGGCGGGGAAGATCGAGCAGGGCGCCATCAATGTTGCCCTGGGTGGTCTGCACGTACTGACGTCCACCGCCAGCCTGCTGCCACCAGGACTCGAACGCGGCCTGACTCTCAGCCGTCGCGCGATCGGATTTATTCGCCACGATAATATCTGCCGAGGCGAGCTGGTCGCGGAAATTGTCGTTGTTGATCGTTTTTTCATCCAGCAGCTGGCGGGGGTCTAACAGGCAAAGCGTCGCACGCAGCTCAAGCCACGGCTCGTAGACCGGGGCGGTCAGTAAATCAAGGATTTGCTTAGGATGACCCAGCCCGGTAGGCTCAATCAGCAACCGGTCCGGCTTGCCCTGACGCAGCAGCGTATTCAGCCCGACCTGCATCGGCAGACCATTCACGCAGCACATACACCCGCCCGGGATCTCTTTCACCATCGCGCCGCTGTCGGCGAGCAACGCGCCGTCGATGCCGACTTCGCCAAATTCGTTGACCAGCACGGCCCACTTTTCCGCCGGATCTTTATTGGCCAGCAAATGCAGAATGGACGTAGTTTTACCGCTGCCGAGAAAACCGGTGATCAGGTTGGTTTTGGTCACGTGCGCTCCGATAAATAATTGTGATGTAGTAACAACTACCTATCATCCTGACGAAAAAATCGGGCATTGAGAAGAGGGAGGGCGAACGGAGCGTAAAACCGTTCGCCTTAAACGCAATAATCGCTAAATTTTTAACGTTTCGATAACGGCCTGGTGCGCGCCGAGCCGGACGAGGCGCTGGTACGCGCCGGTAATTGCCTCGACAAAGACAGGGTTTTGCGGCAGGTTGTCGCCAAAGATTTCATTTAACGTCAGCAGGGCGCTAACGCGTTCTGCGTCGCTGCTGGTGGCGACAATGGCCTGAAACTTGTCGCTCAGCGGATCGCGGACGTCAATGGCGTTGCCCTGTTCGTCCGTACCGCTGACGTAGCGCATCCAGCCCGCCACCCCCAGCGCCAGTAATGGCCAGGCGGTGTTACGCTCAAGATGCATGCGGATCCCATCCAGCATGCGCTGAGGCAGCTTCTGGCTGCCGTCCATGGCGATTTGCCATGTACGATGCTGTAGGGCCGGATTGGCGAAGCGGTCAAGCAGGCTGTCAGCATAGGCTGTCAGATCAACGTTGGTGATGCGCAGCGTAGGGGCCTGCTCATTCAGCATCAGCCTGCGGGCAGCCTCGCGGAAGCTGTCGTCCTGCATACATTCATTTATGTGCGCGTAGCCAGCAAGGTAGCCCAGATACGCGAGGAAGGAGTGGCTGCCGTTCAGCATCCGAAGCTTCATCTGCTCCCAGGGCAGGACATCCTCAACCATCTGTACGCCTGCAACCTCCCATTCCGGACGCCCGGCGACAAAGTTATCTTCCACTACCCACTGAATGAACGGTTCACAGCTGATGGCGCAGGGATCTTCAACGCCAAGTTCCTGGGTGATTTCCGCGAGTGAGGCGTCGGTGGCGGCGGGCACGATTCGGTCGACCATGGTGCCAGGGAAGCTCACGTGCGCCTCGATCCATGCGGCCAGCTCTGCGGAACGCTTTCCGGCCATGCCGAGAACGGCATTTTTCACCACGTGGCCGTTGTCGGGAATATTGTCGCAGGAGAGCACGGTAAACGCCGGCAGGCCACGCTCGCGGCGGCGATGAAGCGCTTCGACCAGAATACCCGGTGCGGAATGCGGTTCAGACGGATGCTCGAGATCGTGCAGGATGCGGCTGTTCTGCATATCCAGTTTTCCCGTCGCCGGATCGATGCAGTAGCCTTTTTCGGTAATGGTGAGGGAGACAATTGCCACCTGTGGTTCGCAGAACTTCTCAATAATGGCTGCCAGCGAGTCGAGTTTGGCGTTAAGGCACTCTTTTACCGCACCGATAATAATGGGCTGATTGCCTTCGGCACCTTTCTCCAGCACGGTAAACAGATGATCCTGCGCCCGGAGCTGGCCCATAAGGACATCGCCGCTAAAGAGGCTAATCTCACAAATTCCCCAGTCGCCTCCTCTGGCATTTAGTACCCGGTTTGTTAACAACGCCTGATGCGCCCGGTGGAACGCGCCAAAACCGAAATGGACGATGCGGGAGCGTAACTGCTCGCGATCGTAGCGGGGCTGCTGGACATAAGCAGGAAGCGCGGTGGAGGCAATAGTCTTCATGTAGTACACACCTGATTAACCATTAATTAACAATGCCAGTGTAAAGTTATATGACAACAAATTAAATTGGTAAGCCGTAAATATCCCTGTTATGTGAGTTTGATCAATCAATGTCACGCGCTGTATTGACCACTTCGATTAAACATGTATGGTAGTCGTCATTGAGGTAACACGTATTGGTATAACAACTTGAGAGGGTGGGGCAATGGAACAAACCTGGCGTTGGTACGGGCCGAACGATCCGGTTTCTCTTGATGATGTGCGTCAGGCTGGCGCAACGGGTGTGGTCACGGCGCTGCATCATATTCCGAACGGTCAGGTGTGGCCGGTGGAGGAAATCCAAAAGCGTCAGGCTCAGCTGGCAAAGAAGGGGTTAACCTGGTCTGTTGTGGAAAGTATTCCGGTTCACGAAGATATCAAAACCCACTCCGGTGAGTGTGATACCTGGATTGCGAATTATCAGCAGAGCATTCGTAACCTGGCAGCCTGCGGTATTGATACCGTCTGCTACAACTTTATGCCGATTCTGGACTGGACGCGTACCGACCTGGAATATGTAATGGCCGATGGTTCGAAGGCGCTGCGTTTCGATCAAATCGCTTTTGCGGCTTTCGAGCTGCACATTCTGAAGCGTCCGGGTGCGGAAGCAGACTACACCGCCGAAGAGCAGCAGCAGGCGCTGGCGTGGTTCAATGCCGCCAGTGAAGCGGACATTGAGAAGCTGGTTCGCAATATCATCGCGGGCCTGCCGGGGGCGGAAGAGGGCTATACCCTCGATCAGTTCCGCGCGCGCCTGGCGGAATATGGCGATATCGATAAAAACCAGCTGCGTGAAAACATGGCGCGCTTCCTGCGCGCTATCGTGCCGGTGGCAGAAGAAGTCGGCGTGCGGCTGGCGGTTCATCCGGACGATCCACCGCGTCCTATCCTCGGCCTGCCGCGTATTGTGTCTACGATTGAAGATATGCAGTGGCTAAAAGAGACGGTGGATAGCATCTACAACGGCTTTACCATGTGTACGGGCTCGTATGGGGTGCGGGCGGATAACGATCTGGTGCGGATGATCGAAACCTTCGGCGATCGCATTCATTTCACCCACCTGCGTGCAACCTGCCGTGAAGAGAATCCAAAAACCTTCCACGAAGCAGCCCATCTTGGCGGCGACGTGAACATGGTTGCGGTGGTGGATGCCATTCTCTCTGAAGAGGTTCGTCGTAAGCAGGCGGGAGATGTTCGTCCTATCCCGTTCCGTCCGGATCACGGGCACCAGATGCTGGACGATCTGCGCAAGAAAACGAATCCAGGGTATTCGGCGATTGGCCGTCTGAAAGGGATGGCGGAAGTGCGCGGTATCGAGCTGGCGCTGAAAATGACGAAGTATCCTGAGCTTCTTTAAGTCTGATTGCCCGGTGGCGCTACGCTTACCGGGCCTACGAAAAACCGGCTCTGAGGCCGGTTTTTGTGTTTTTGTAGGCCGGGTAAGGCGTAGCCGCCACCCGGCAAATGCCACAATCAGTCAGCACGACCCATATAGCGTTTTTCTTCGATATGGATACGGATTTTCTCGCCCGCCGACAGGTACTCTGGCACCTGTACGACCAGACCGGTAGTCAGGGTAGCCGGTTTGTTACGCGCACTTGCAGACGCGCCTTTGATGCCCGGTGCCGTTTCAACAATTTCCAGATCAACGGTCTGCGGCAGTTCCAGCGCCAGCAGCACGCCATCCCAGGTCAGCACCTGCATGTCCGGCATCCCACCTTCAGGAATAAACAGCAGCTCTTCTTCGATCTGATCTTTGGTGAAGATATACGGGGTGTAATCTTCTTTATCCATGAACACGTATTCGTTGCCGTCAATGTAGGAAAAATCAACGTAGCGACGGGTCAGGGTTACGGTATCGACGATATCGTCGCCTTTAAAACGTTCTTCCACTTTCAGGCCGGTGCGGACATCGGAGAAACGCATTTTGTACAGCGTTGCTGCGCCACGGGCGCTGGGTGCCTGAATGTCGATATCTTTCACAATCAGCAGTTTGCCGTTGTAATTCAGTACCATACCTTTCTTAATTTCGTTCGCTCTTGGCATTGCAGTAATCCTGTTTACGGGAGGTAAAAAATATCGCGCCAAATTACTCGCGCGCGGCCTTTCAGGCAAGCGGAATTCGTGGGTTTTGCTATCAATACATAAAAGGTGTTACTGTGCGCGCAATGCCCGACTGCGCGGGCATCTGCCACCAACAGAGAGCATGTATGGATTGTCGTTCCGACTGTGGCGCGTGCTGTACCGCACCGTCCATCTCAAGCCCCATTCCAGGCATGCCGGAGGGCAAGCCTGCCAATACCCGCTGCGTTCAGCTCTCTGACACTAACCTGTGCATGATCTTTGGCTCGCCCCTGCGCCCGAAGGTGTGCTCCGGGCTCCAGCCAACCGCCGAAATGTGCGGCAGTACGCGCCAGCAGGCCATCACTTATCTGCTTGAGCTGGAAGCGCTCACCGCGCCTTAAACGTCTTTGATTCGCGTCAGGCAGCTCAGCGTCATGACGCACATCACCAGCGCAATCCAGAACACCGTATGATAGTTCCAGATTTCAGCCACAACGCCCGCCAGTGAGCCTGCAATAATCCAGCCCACGCGGGTGGTATTCGTATAAAGGGTGGTGGCAGAGCCTGCCTGACCCGGCATCAGGTCCTGAAAGTAGAGCATGCCGATACCGGCCAGAATACCGATGTAAATGGCGTTCAGCAGCTGTAAAGCCAGAAGCAGGGCTGGCGTATGAACCGTCAGCATACCGACATAAAACAGCAGCCCGGCTACGGCGGCGACGCGCATCAAAAAGCGCTTGCCGAAGCGCTTCGCGTAATAACCCGCAATCAGCATGGTGGGGATCTCAAGCCCCGCGGCGGTTCCCATCATGATCCCGGCCAGCTTCTCCGGCAGATGCAGCTCATCAATAATAAACAGCGGCATATTAATGATATAGAGGCTGTTCGTTCCCCACATCAGCGTACAGATAATGAATAACAGCAGCGCGTCGCGGCGGTTGCGTCGAGGTGCCTCTAGCGTGCCGGTCGCCACTTTCGGCTCTTTGCGCATGGAGGGGAGGAAGAACCAGACCATTGCGCCGCACACAACGAAGGCCACGGCTGCGCTGAGGTACATCACCGTAAAGCCAAAACCCATCGCCAGCGCGTAGGCAAGCGGGGGGCCAATCACCCACGCCAGCGACACCTGCGCGCGCAGTATCGAGCTGAACATCACCGCTTCCCGCCCGGTGTGGTCGGCATGCTCGCGGGCAAGGGCGAACATCTGCGGGTTGGCGGTCGAGCCGAAGCTGCTCAGGAAGACGCCCACGAACAGCAGAATGAAGTAGTTACGGTTCCAGGCAAACAGCAGGCAGGCAAATACCCCGAGCAGGCAGCAAAAAACGATCAGGCTTTTGCGATCGCCTTTGCGGTCTGAACGACCGGCAAGAAACTGGCTGACAAAAATGCCAATGATGGCGCTCCCGGTAAAGAAGAAGCCAACCATCGCCGGGCGGGCGTGGACTTCGTTGGTCAGAAAGAGGCTCAGCGTAGGCGTTTGTAACGCACCGGCAATACCGGTGAGGAAAGCAACGATCAAAAACGCCGTTGACGTCAAATCAAAGGGCTTTGGTGAGGCGGCAGCGGGGGTGTTATGCATGTTCAGTCTTTGCGAGTAACAGAGAGAGGCGGAGTTTACGCTGCCCGTCATTAAATAAACAGAGGGTAAAGTCAAGATTGCTACAAAAAATCAAAATGGCATTTCACTTTCACGCCGCCTCGCTGAAGCGTGCTGAACCTGTTTGCTGAACATCAGCAAAATCCCCTGAACTGAAGAAGAAATGTGCTGCACTTCTAAATTCTGCAACAAGAAATGTAACTTTTCTTGCAACCTTTTGTAGAAAAGACAAGACTTCTTGAAACGTTTCAGCGCTATCTTGCATGTCCTGAAGAAGCAGGCTAGCGCCTATTTTCTCAGTTAAGCTGAAACGATTCAATTTCAGCAGGAGAGGAGAATCATGTTCCAGTTATCTGTTCAGGATATTCACCCGGGCGAACAGGCCGGGAACAAAGAAGAGGCTATTCGCCAGGTCGCCGCTGCGCTCGTGCAGGCTGGCAACGTGGCTGACGGCTACGTCAACGGCATGCTGGCGCGTGAACAGCAGACCTCCACCTTCCTCGGTAACGGTATTGCAATTCCGCACGGCACCACGGACACCCGCGATCAGGTGCTGAAAACCGGTGTGCAGGTCTTCCAGTTCCCGCAGGGCGTGCTGTGGGGCGAGGGTCAGGTGGCTTATGTGGCGATCGGCATCGCGGCCAGCGGTGACGAACACCTGGGCCTGCTGCGTCAGCTGACGCACGTGCTGAGTGATGATGCCGTCGCGGAACAGCTTAAATCCGCCACCACTGCTGAAGAACTGCGTGCCCTGCTGATGGGCGAAAAACAGAGCGAAGCGCTGAAGCTGGATAATGAAACCCTGACGCTGGACGTCGTTGCGTCCGATCTGGTAACGCTCCAGGCGCTGAATGCGGCTCGCCTGAAAGAGGTCGGTGCGGCAGATTCCGCTTTTGTGACGCGCGCAATCAATGATAAGCCATTAAACCTGGGTCAGGGCATCTGGCTGAACGACAGTGCTGAAGGTAACCTGCGTAGCGCTATCGCGGTCAGCCGTGCTGCGGTTGCCTTTGAGACAGACGGCGAACGCGCCGCGATGCTGGTAACGGTTGCCATGACTGACGATCAGCCGGTTTCCGTGCTGAAGCGTCTGGGCGATCTGCTGCTGAACAATAAAGCTGAAAAACTGCTGAACGCAGACGCGGCGACGGTGCTGGCTCTGCTGACCAGCGACGATGCGCTGACGGATGACCTGCTGAGCGCAGAGTACGTGGTGCGTAACGAACATGGCCTGCATGCCCGTCCGGGCACCATGCTGGTGAATACCATTAAACAATTTGAAAGTGAGATCACCGTGACCAATCTGGACGGTTCGGGTAAACCAGCCAACGGGCGCAGCCTGATGAAAGTTGTCGCGCTGGGCGTGAAGAAAGGCCATCGTCTGCGCTTTACCGCGCAGGGTGCGGATGCTGAACAGGCGCTGAAAGCGATTGGCGACGCCATCGCGGCCGGTCTGGGGGAGGGCGCATAATGAGCAGACGTGTTGCGACCATTACGCTGAACCCGGCTTACGATCTGGTGGGCTTCTGCCCGGAAATTGAGCGTGGCGAAGTTAACCTGGTGCGGACGACCGGCCTGCATGCCGCAGGAAAAGGGATTAACGTGGCGAAGGTGCTGAAAGATCTCGGCATCGACGTCACCGTTGGCGGTTTCCTCGGTAAAGACAACCAGGACGGTTTTCAGCAGCTGTTCAGCGAGTTGGGCATCGCCAACCGTTTTCAGGTTGTGCAGGGCCGTACCCGCATTAACGTTAAGCTGACCGAGAAAGACGGTGAAGTGACCGATCTGAACTTCTCCGGCTTCGAAGTGACCCCGGCTGACTGGGAGCGCTTTGTTGCCGATTCCCTGAGCTGGCTGGGCCAGTTTGACATGGTGTGCGTCAGCGGCAGTCTGCCCTCCGGCGTCAGCCCGGAAGCGTTCACCGACTGGATGACGCGCCTGCGCAGCCAGTGCCCGTGCATTATTTTCGACAGCAGCCGCGACGCGCTGGTCGCCGGTCTGAAAGCCTCTCCGTGGCTGGTTAAGCCTAATCGCCGCGAACTGGAGATCTGGGCGGGCCGTAAGCTGCCAGAATTAAAGGATGTGATTGACGCTGCCCATGCGCTGCGCGAGCAGGGTATCGCTCACGTGGTGATTTCGCTGGGTGCAGAAGGTGCCCTGTGGGTTAACGCCTCCGGGGAATGGATTGCCAAACCGCCTTCAATGGAGGTGGTCAGCACCGTGGGTGCCGGGGATTCGATGGTTGGCGGTCTGATCTACGGTCTGCTGATGCGCGAATCCAGTGAACATACCTTACGTCTTGCTACCGCCGTTGCGGCCCTGGCCGTGAGCCAGAGCAATGTCGGTATTACCGATCGTACCCAGTTAGCCGCGATGATGGCGCGCGTTGACTTAAAACCTTTTAACTAACAGCAGGAGAGGAATAATGAAAACGCTGCTGATCATTGACTCCGGTCTCGGACAGGCTCGTGCCTATATGGCGAAGACCCTGCTGGGCGCGGCGGCACAAAAAGCGCACCTGGATATCATTGATAACCCGGGTGATGCTGAAATGGCGATTGTTCTGGGCGACAAAATCCCCGCTGACAGCGCCCTGAACGGCAAAAAAGTGTGGCTGGGTGATATTAATCGCGCGGTGGCACATCCTGAACTGTTTCTGAGCGAAGCAAAAGGTCATGCGACGGTTTACAGCGCACCTGTTGAGGCGGCGCCGGTTGCCGCCGTTGGGCCGAAACGCATTGTTGCGGTAACGGCCTGCCCGACAGGTGTGGCGCACACCTTTATGGCGGCTGAAGCCATTGAAACCGAAGCGAAAAAACGTGGCTGGTGGGTGAAGGTTGAAACTCGCGGCTCTGTTGGCGCGGGCAATGCCATCACGCCTGAAGAGGTGGCGGAAGCCGATCTGGTGATTGTGGCGGCGGATATCGAAGTGGATCTGGCGAAGTTTGCCGGCAAGCCGATGTACCGTACCTCTACCGGCCTGGCGCTGAAGAAGACCGCGCAGGAGTTTGATAAGGCGCTGGCAGAAGCCAAACCGTATCAGGCAACCGGTGCGGCTAAAACTGCGACTGAAGGGAAAAAAGAGTCTGCGGGTGCGTATCGTCACCTGCTGACCGGCGTGTCCTACATGCTGCCGATGGTGGTGGCGGGCGGCCTGTGTATTGCGCTCTCCTTCGCCTTTGGTATCGAGGCGTTTAAAGAGCCGGGCACGCTGGCGGCCGCGTTGATGCAGATTGGCGGCGGCTCCGCGTTTGCGCTGATGGTGCCAGTGCTGGCGGGCTTTATCGCCTTCTCCATTGCTGACCGTCCGGGTCTGACGCCGGGTCTTATCGGCGGTATGCTGGCCGTGAGCACCGGTTCTGGCTTTATCGGCGGTATCATTGCCGGTTTCCTCGCCGGTTATGTGGCGAAGCTGATCAGCTCGAAGCTGAAGCTGCCGCAGAGCATGGAAGCGCTGAAGCCTATCCTGATCATCCCGCTGATTTCCAGCCTGGTGGTCGGTCTGGCGATGATTTACCTGATCGGTAAGCCGGTCGCGGGCATTCTGGAAGGTCTGACCCACTGGCTGCAAACCATGGGGACGGCGAACGCGGTGCTGCTGGGCGCAATCCTCGGCGGTATGATGTGTACCGACATGGGTGGTCCGGTGAACAAAGCGGCATATGCGTTTGGCGTTGGCCTGCTGAGTACCCAGACCTACGCGCCGATGGCGGCGATCATGGCGGCAGGTATGGTGCCACCGCTGGCGCTTGGCCTGGCGACGATCATTGCCCGTCGTAAGTTCGATAAAACGCAGCAGGAAGGCGGTAAAGCTGCGCTGGTGCTGGGCCTGTGCTTCATCACCGAAGGCGCAATTCCGTTTGCGGCGCGCGATCCAATGCGTGTTCTGCCGTGCTGTATCGTGGGTGGTGCGGTGACGGGGGCTATCTCCATGGCGGTAGGTGCGAAACTGATGGCGCCGCACGGCGGTCTGTTTGTCCTGCTGATCCCTGGCGCCATCACGCCGGTGCTGGGTTATCTGCTGGCGATTGTTGCCGGTACGCTGGTGGCGGGCCTCTCTTACGCGGTGCTGAAACGTCCGGAAGCGGAAGTTGTGGCGAAAGCAGCGTAAGCGGTAAGCAATAAAAAAGCCGGGTGCTAATGCAACCCGGCTTTTTTTATGCTGCCTGTTCAGCGGTCTGCTGCGCCTTCAGCCAGGCAATCTCTTCCGCCCAGATATCCGGATTGATGGTTTCCAGCACCATTGGAATGCCGTCGAAGCGGGCATCCTGCATGATAAAGCGGAACGCATCGTGGCCGATGTTGCCTTCGCCCAGGCTGTGGTGGCGGTCAACGCGACTGCCGAACGCGCTTTTCGCATCGTTTAAGTGCATACCGCGAAGATATTTAAAACCAACAATACGCTCGAACTCCTCGAAGGTATTTTTTGTGGCCTCGGTTGTGCGCAGGTCATAACCGGCCGCAAACGCGTGGCAGGTATCAATGCACACGCCCACGCGGGATTTGTCTTCCACGCCGTCGATGATCGCCGCCAGATGCTCAAACTTAAAGCCGAGGTTGCTGCCCTGACCGGCGGTATTCTCAATCACTGCCGTCACGCCCTGGGTTTTATCCAGCGTCATGTTAATTGACTCGGCGATGCGCGCCAGACAGGGGTCTTCGTCGATTTGCATCAGATGGCTGCCGGGATGGAAATTCAGCAGCGTTAGCCCCAGTTGCTCACAGCGCTGAACCTCATCCAGGAACGCTTCGCGGGATTTTTCCAGCGCCTCGGCAACCGGGTGACCGAGGTTAATGAGGTAGCTGTCATGGGGAAGGATCTGGCCAGGCCCGTAGCCGTATTTCTCGCAGGCGGCTTTGAAGTCATCAATCACTTCCGCGGTGAGGGGAGCTGCGCGCCACTGGCGCTGGTTTTTGGTGAACAGGGCGAAAGCGGTCGCCTCGATTTCGGCGGCGCGAATGGCGGCATTCGCAAGGCCACCGGCAGCGCTGACGTGCGCTCCAACATATTTCATAAAAAGACTCCTGTTAACCCGAAATGCCTATGATAACGGGTTAACAGGAGAAGGACGAGATGGTTTATGCCAACAGGCTGTGTACCGCAAGGTTAATCGCACCGCCGCCAACTATCAGCCAGATGAACAGCACCAGCGCCATCAGCAGCGGTTTCGCCCCGGCTTTTTTCAGCGCGCTGACGTGCGTGGTGATGCCCAGCGCCGCCATTGCCATCGCCAGCAGGACCGTATCCAGCGTGACCAGCATATCCACCATCGCTTTTGGCAGCAGGTGGAAAGAGTTGAAGACAGCGACCACGATGAACAGGATCGCAAACCACGGAATGGTGATTTTGCTTTTCTCGCTGCCGCCTGCCGGAGCAAGCTGTTTAACCCGCGCCGCGAGGAAAATCAGGAACGGGGCCAGCATCATCACGCGCAGCATTTTGGCGATGACCGCCGCGTTTTCCGCTTCCGGGTTAATGGCGTGACCTGCCGCCACCACCTGCGCCACTTCGTGCATGGTTGAGCCGATATAAATGCCGTAGGTTTCCGGACTAAACCAGTGCGCCACCAGCGGATACATGGCCGGATACAGGAAGATCGCCAGCGTACCGAAGATAACTACCGTCGCGACGGCAACCGTGACTTTACTGGCTTCGGCTTTAACGACGGGTTCTGTTGCCAGTACCGCCGCCGCGCCGCAGATGCTGCTACCCGCACCGATCAGCCAGCTGGTCTGTTTGTCCAGCCCAAAGATCTTCTGGCCGATAAAGCACGCCAGTAAAAAGGTGCTCGAAAGGGTCAGGACGTCAATGGCAATCCCGCTGACCCCCACATCCGCAATCTGCGAAAAGGTGAGACGGAAGCCATAAAGGATGATCCCGAGACGTAATAAATGCTGCTTGGCGAAAATCACGCCGCCGTCGCAGGATTTCCAGATGTGCGGGTAAACGGTGTTCCCGACCACCATGCCGAGCAGAATGGCCAGCGTCAGGGCGCTGAACCCTGCACCGGCAACCGCCGGTATACTGCCGCCCCATAAGGCCACGCCGGTAACCACGGCGCTGAGCGCGAGACCCGGCACGAAGTGCCACACTGTACGATGATGTTGTAAGGTGATTTCTGACATAACCTTCTCCTTTGTCTGGCTAAAGGTTACGGCGCTCTGGCTTAAAAATAAAATTGATTATATATTTATAATCAATCTTTATAAGTGGTAAGCAACCATGCACATTACATTGCGTCAGCTGGAAGTTTTTGCCGAGGTGCTGAAAAGCGGCTCGACAACCCAGGCGTCACAAATGCTGGCGCTCTCGCAGTCCGCCGTTAGCGCGGCCTTGACCGATCTTGAAGGGCAACTGGGCGTCCAGCTTTTCGACAGGGTAGGGAAGCGGCTGGTGGTGAACGAACATGGCCGCCTGCTGTATCCGCGTGCCCTGGCTTTACTGGAGCAGGCGACGGAGATTGAACAGCTGTTCCGCGAGGACAACGGCGCTATTCGCGTCTACGCCAGCAGCACGATCGGTAACTACATCCTGCCGGAAGTGATTGCCCGCTACCGCCGGGATTTTCCGACCCTGCCGCTGGAGATGAGCGTCGGCAACAGCCAGGACGTGATCAACGCGGTGATTGATTTCCGCGTGGACATCGGGCTTATCGAAGGGCCGTGCCACAACGTGGATATCATTGCGGAGCCCTGGCTGGAGGATGAGCTGGTGGTGTTTGCCTCTCCGGCCTCTTCTTTACTCCAGGGCGAGGTCACGCTGGAGCGGCTGGCGCAAGCGCAGTGGATCCTGCGAGAGCAGGGCTCCGGCACGCGTGAGATTGTCGATTATCTGCTGCTGTCCCATCTACCGCAGTTCCAGTTAGGGATGGAATTAGGTAACTCCGAGGCCATTAAGCATGCCGTACGCCATGGTCTGGGCATTAGCTGTCTTTCCCGACGGGTGATTGCCGAACAGCTGGAAACCGGCTCACTGGTTGAGATCCCCGTTCCGCTGCCGAAGCTGGTGCGCACGCTGTGGTGCATCCATCATCGTCAGAAACACCTTTCCAGCTCGCTCCAGCGTTTTCTGCGCTACTGCGAGATGTAAAAGCGCCCCTCACCCTGGCCCTCTCCCCAAAGGGGAGAAGGAAAAATTATGCTTTACTTATAATCCTGGCCGAGTCATGAAGCTCTCTTATAACTGAGTATTTCTGCCGGAAGCAACGCAGATCGTCTGCTACAATCGCGCCTCATTTATTGAATGGACAGCATTTTCACATGGTTTCAGAAACTAAAACCACACAAGCGCCCGCGCTACGTCGCGCACTTAAGGCGCGTCACCTGACGATGATCGCCATTGGCGGCTCCATCGGTACGGGTCTTTTCGTTGCCTCTGGCGCAACAATTTCGGCAGCCGGCCCGGGTGGGGCATTATTCTCTTATATCCTGATTGGCCTGATGGTCTACTTCCTGATGACCAGCCTGGGCGAACTGGCGGCATACATGCCGGTGTCTGGTTCGTTTTCGACCTACGGACAAAAATACGTTGAGGAAGGCTTCGGCTTCGCGCTGGGCTGGAACTACTGGTACAACTGGGCGGTGACCATCGCCGTTGACCTCGTCGCGGCACAGCTGGTAATGACCTGGTGGTTCCCGGACACGCCCGGCTGGATCTGGAGCGCCCTGTTCCTGGCGGTCATCTTCCTGCTGAACTACATCTCCGTGCGCGGTTTCGGCGAAGCGGAATACTGGTTCTCTTTGATTAAAGTGGCAACCGTCATCATCTTTATCGTCGTCGGTGTGGCGATGATCGTTGGTATTTTCAAAGGGGCTGAACCGGCGGGCTGGAGTAACTGGACAATAGGCGATGCGCCGTTTGCCGGGGGCTTCTCGGCGATGATTGGCGTGGCGATGATTGTCGGCTTCTCCTTCCAGGGTACCGAGTTGATTGGCATTGCGGCCGGTGAATCCGAAAACCCGGAGAAGAATATTCCGCGCGCGGTGCGTCAGGTGTTCTGGCGTATCCTGCTGTTCTATGTGTTCGCGATCCTGATTATCAGCCTGATCATTCCGTATACCGACCCAAGCCTGCTGCGTAACGACGTAAAAGACATCAGCGTCAGCCCGTTCACGCTGGTCTTCCAGCACGCGGGTCTGCTCTCAGCGGCGGCGGTGATGAACGCGGTGATCCTGACGGCGGTACTGTCTGCGGGTAACTCCGGGATGTACGCCTCCACCCGCATGCTCTACACCCTGGCCTGCGACGGTAAAGCGCCGCGTATTTTCTCGAAACTGTCTCGCGGTGGCGTGCCACGCAACGCGCTGTATGCGACCACGGTGATTGCGGGTCTCTGTTTCCTGACCTCCATGTTCGGCAACCAGACGGTCTACCTGTGGCTGCTGAACACCTCTGGTATGACGGGCTTCATTGCCTGGCTGGGCATTGCCATCAGCCACTACCGTTTCCGTCGCGGGTACGTCAAGCAGGGGCATGATCTGAATAACCTGCCGTACCGGTCAGGATTCTTCCCGCTGGGGCCGATCTTCGCCTTCGTTCTGTGCCTGATTATTACCCTGGGTCAGAACTATGAGGCCTTCCTTGCGGACACCATTGACTGGGGCGCCGTCACGGCCACCTATATTGGCATTCCGCTGTTCCTGATCATCTGGTTTGGCTACAAACTGACGAAAGGAACACGCTTCGTTCGCTACAGTGAAATGGATTTCCCGGAACGATTTAAATAATAACCGCACTTCCTCTCTTTTAGCCCGCTCAGTTGAGCGGGCTTTTTTATGGGCAGATCAGAAGCTGTAGGTCATGCCAACGGTATAGCGGCGGCCATCCAGCACGGTGTCATACGTATCGTAATCAATCTGCTTATCGAGCACGTTATACACACCGGCAGTAACCAGCAGGTTTTTGTTGGCGTTGTAGCGCATACCGACATCAACCTGAGTGTAGGACGGCGTACCCTGGGACATTGACGTGCGGCTCAGGTACTCAGACGTTTTACCGCGCAGGTTCAGACGGCTCCAGAACCCGACGTCTGGCGTCGCCTGCCAGTCCAGGGTGGTGTTGAACATGTGTTTCGGCATTTTGTTCAGCGGCTTGCCGGAGAACTGGCCGCTCTTCTGCTCGGACTCTGTATAGGTGTAGTTTGCAGTCCAGTTCACATCACGCGTGATCTTCCACCCGAAGGAGGACTCCACACCGCGCATGTTGGCTTTGTCCACGTTGACGCGATCGCTGACGAAATCATAGCTGTGACCGCCAATCGTACAGGCGGGATCGGCGCTGCTGTTACAGCGGCGAACTTCCGTAATTTTGTCCTTGAAGTCGGTATTAAACAGCGTTACGCCGGCATTCAGGTCATCGTTGTTATCCCAGAGCAGGGCGAGCTCTTCGCTCAGGCTCTTCTCTGGTTTCAGATCCGGGTTGCCGACGATGATACCGTCAAGACGGCCGCCACCTGTCACCTGGCCCCAGCTGGCAGACGACTGACGCAGGTCCGGCGCACGATAGCCAGCAGAAACCCCGCCTTTCAACGTCCACTGATCGGCCAGGTGCCATACGCCGTAACCGCGCGGCGTCCAGTTAGTACCGTAGTTTTGGTCTTTGTCCATACGCAGGCCGCCGGTCAACGTAAAGCTTTCCGTCATTGACCATTCATCTTCGGCAAACAGGGCCCAGCTCCAGCGCGTCAGTTTGTTCAGGCCGTCAGCAGCTTCCAGCTGATTACCGTTGTCGCGCAGTTTCTCATAGCGATACTGCCCGCCGAGGGTCAACGTATGATCGCCGAGGAAAATCTGGTTCTGGTTGTTGAAGGTGGTGTTATAGGAGCGCATTTCGCGACCTGGATTATTGGTCTCTTCCTGCTGGATATAGCTGGTGGTATTGAAGTCTTCGTAATAACCACTGTGGGTTAACGAGTAGGTCGTGTGCTCATAGCGCGAGTCGCTTTTAGTATTTGGCGTACAGGTTGTTCCCCGGCAGGTTTCAGCCGCTTTCGACATCCCCGGGGTGCTGTTTCTGTCCTGAAGTTCGCGAGCAAAGTCGAGGTCGAAATCGTTCTTCTCGTCCGGCGTGAAGTTCAGCGTAATGCCACCGTTACGCATTTTCTGCTCGTTATAGCCGTTCACGATTTTATCTTCTGCGCGGCGTGACAACAGCCCCGTCACCTTTGCGCCCAGAAGTCCGTCGATCAGGGGACCAGAGGCGTAGGCGTTGGTCTGGAAGATATCGCCGGAATCATGATTTTCCTGGAAGGTTGCATCGCCATGCAACGAACCGGTCCAGGCTTTGGTGTTCGAGACTTTTTTGGTAATGACGTTAATGACGCCACCCATCGCATCGGAGCCGTAAAGCGAGGACATCGGGCCGCGGATGACCTCGATGCGCTCAATGGACTCAAGCGGCGGCAGCCAGCCTTGTTCAATACCCGAGTTGTCGCTGTTGGGGCGGGTGCTTCGCGTACTGATGCGTTTGCCGTTCACCAGGAACAGGGTGTACTGAGAGGCCATGCCGCGAATACTGATATCACTGCTGCTTCCGCCGCCAGTGACGACAACACCCGGGACATCTCTCAGGGCATCGGTAACATCACGGTAGGCTTTATCTTCAATCTGCTGTTTTGAAATCACAGAGATGGAGGCGGGGGCATTCTGGATCTTTTGTTCAAAACCCGTTGCAGTGACGACAACGGTGTCCTGATCGGCTGCGTGAACGAAGGGGGAACATGTGGCAGCGCCAATGGCGACAGCCAGGAGCTTAATGCGTGGTATTGTCATTTGTACATTCCGTATAAAAATGAAAAAAACTCCATCGGGATAACCCTGAGAACTGTATGTTTTTGTCTTGTAAGAACTCTTTGAGATGGAGAAGAGCCTGGAATTGTACAAAAGAATGTAGAATTGTAAACACAAATGATAATTGAAATCATTTGTGTTTGAGTGATGACGACGGAAAACAGGCTGGATTCAAGCGGATAGAAGTATGTAAAGAGGGGGAGGGGAAAGACCCGGCAGGCAGGAGGCGCTACCGGGTAAAAGGCGGAACTTACCTGAACAGATGCTCCGCATGGAAGCGGAGATGATCCTCAATAAAGGACGCCATGAAGTAATAGCTGTGGTCGTATCCCGGTTGAATGCGCAGCGTTAGCGGCCAGTCCTTCTGGCGCGCGGCTTCCGCCAGCACCGCAGGCTGTAACTGCCCGGCGAGGAACTGATCGGCATCACCCTGATCCACCAGCATCGGGATAGCGTCTTCTGACTGGCTCGCCAGCATCAGCGCGCAGCTATCCCATTCCTGCCATTTCTCTAGATCTTCACCCAGATAGTGCCTAAAGGCTTTTTGCCCCCACGGCACCTGCGTTGGGTTCACAATCGGCGCAAATGCGGACACGCTGGTGTATTTCCCCGGATTTTTTAGCGCCATTATCAGCGCCCCGTGGCCACCCATCGAATGTCCGCTTATCGCGCAGCGCTCGCTGACCGCGAACTGAGAGTGCACCAGGGCAGGCAGTTCATCGCGAATGTAGTCATACATGCGGTAATGGCGCGCCCACGGTTGTTCCGTGGCGTTGAGATAGAAGCCGGCGCCTTTACCCAAATCGTATCCGGCATCGTCTGCCACGTCCTCGCCACGCGGGCTGGTATCTGGCATCACCAGCGCAATGCCCAGTTCGGCGGCAATACGCTGGGCGCCCGCTTTGGTGGTGAAGTTTTCGTCGTTGCAGGTCAGGCCTGAAAGCCAGTACAGCACCGGTGGATTGTCCGCAGGGGGCAGGAAAATGCTGAACGTCATAGCACAATTCAGCGTGGTGGAGTCGTGCCGCCAGCGCTGCTGTCGACCTTCAAAACAACGATGCTCTTCGAGCAGTTCCATGCAGGGCTCCTTATACGAAAGACTATTCATAAAACGCATAATACAGAGTTTTCATTGACCTGTGAGCAACTTTCACTTTCGCAGGACGGCGAGATGTTGCATCATAAATTTACTTTTCTTTAACAATTGGAGCGATCATGGCGCTGCGTATCGCGCTCAGCGGATTTGTGGTTCTGGTCGTGGCGATGGGGATAGGACGCTTCGCCTTCACACCTCAGGTGCCGCTGATGATAGCCGCCGGGCAACTCACGCTTACCAGCGCGGGGCTGGTGGCGGCAATGAACTATCTGGGCTATCTGGTAGGGGCATGGGATGCCATGCGCGCCCATCGCTTCGTTGAAACACGTCTCTGGCTTGGCATCACCGGTGCGGTGGCGCTGACGCTGCTCTCCGCGGCGGCAGAGAATGCCGTCGTTCACGGTCTGCTGCGCTTTGTGATCGGATGCATGAGCGGCTGGTCGATGGTGCTGATTGCCGCCTGGACCAACGAGCGGCTGGGGCAGCTGGGCAAACCGGGACTCAGTGCGGCCGTCTTTGCCGGACCCGGGGCCGGCATCGCCCTGAGCGGCCTGCTGGCGGTCTATATTCAGGCGAAATCCTTGTCCGCCGGGGCGGCATGGCAAATCTACGGCGTACTGGCGCTGGTGCTGATCGTACTGGTGGCGCGCTACCTGCCGCGCGCAGGTCAGCTTCATCGCCCTGGTACCGCGCCTGAGCCGTTGCTGCTGACTGCGGATCTCCGGCGTCTGGTCTGGAGCTACAGCCTGGCAGGGTTCGGCTATATCCTCCCGGCGACCTTTTTATCGCAAATGGCGGCGGTGCGTTTTCCCGGCAGCCTGTTTGCCCAGTTTGTCTGGCCAATATTTGGCGCCGCCTCGGTGGTGGGGATTGCGCTGAGCATTGCCCTGCGGCATACATCAAGCGCTAACCGCAGGCTGGCGATTGTTCTTTGGTTACAGGGGATTGGCGTGCTGGCGGCCTGGTTGCTGCCGGGCATAGGCGGCTTGCTGACGGGTGGGCTGCTGGTGGGCGGCGGGTTCCTCTGCGCCGTGCAGCTCTCTCTTCTGTACGGTCGCGAGCTGGCGCCAGACCACACGCGTTACATGGCGGGACTGCTAACCACCGGGTATGCCATTGGTCAGCTGGTGGGTCCGGTCACGTCGGCTCTGTCGACCTGGCTCACGCACCGTCTGGAACCTGCGCTGGGGCTGGCGGGGATCGCGCTGTTCGTTGGCGGAGCGTTAGTCTGGAACCGTCAGGCTGAAAGGCAACAGCAATTGCAATAATTATCGTCGTGAATACTGGATTATGTGCGTCGCCTCACGCACAATGAGCGCACACTTTTGCCACAACGAGGGCAAAAGACGCCACACCTGCAGGAGAAAAGAATGTCATCACTCAGTAAAGAAGCAGCCCTTGTCCATGAAGCGCTGGTTGCGCGCGGTCTTGAAACGCCACTGCGCCCGCCCGTGCAGGAGCTGGACAATGTTACCCGCAAGCGTCTGATCGCCGGCCATATGACGGAGATCATGCAACTGCTGAATCTCGATCTGAGCGACGACAGCCTGATGGAGACGCCGCACCGCATCGCGAAGATGTACGTCGACGAAATTTTCTCCGGCCTGGATTACGCGAACTTCCCGAAAATCACCGTCATTGAAAATAAGATGAAGGTCGATGAGATGGTGACGGTACGCGATATCACGCTGACCAGCACCTGCGAGCATCACTTTGTGACCATCGATGGTAAAGCGACGGTGGCCTATATTCCAAAAGATACGGTCATTGGCCTGTCCAAGATCAACCGCATCGTGCAGTTCTTTGCCCAGCGTCCGCAGGTGCAGGAACGTCTGACGCAGCAGATCCTGACCGCACTGCAAACCCTGTTGGGGACTAACAATGTGGCGGTGTCTATCGACGCGGTGCACTACTGCGTGAAAGCGCGCGGCGTGCGTGATGCTACCAGCGCAACCACCACCACTTCGCTGGGCGGCCTGTTCAAATCGAGCCAGAACACCCGCCAGGAGTTCCTGCGCGCCGTGCGTCACCACAACTAATCAGACAGGGCAGGGACCATGGAGCGAAACGTCACGCTCGATTTTGTTCGCGGCGTCGCCATTCTCGGTATCCTGCTGCTGAATATCAGCGCCTTCGGTCTGCCGAAGGCCGCCTATCTGAATCCTGCGTGGTATGGCGACATCACGCGTAGCGACGCCTGGACGTGGGCAATCCTCGATCTCTTTGCACAGGTGAAATTCCTGACCCTCTTTGCGCTTCTGTTTGGCGCGGGACTTCAGCTTCTCCTCAAACGCGGTACGCGCTGGATCCAGTCGCGTTTAACGCTGCTGGTTATCCTCGGTTTTATTCACGGGCTGCTTTTCTGGGACGGCGATATTCTGCTCGCGTATGGTCTGGTGGGCCTGATTTGCTGGCGGCTGATCCGCGACGCACCCGGTGTGAAAAGCCTGTTTAACACCGGCGTGATGCTCTATGTCATGGGACTGGCCGTGTTATTGCTGCTTGGCATGATTGCCGATGATTCCACCAGTCGTTCATGGATCCCGGATGCGGCCAACCTGCAATATGAGCAGTTCTGGAAGCTGAAAGGCGGCATGGAAGCGATCGGCAACCGGGCCGATATGCTCGGCGATAACCTGCTGGCGCTGGGCGCGCAATACGGCTGGCAGCTGGCGGGGATGATGCTGATGGGTGCAGCCCTGATGCGCACCGGCTGGCTGAAAGGGGAATTTAGCCTGCGACACTATCGTCGTACGGGTGCAGGGCTGGTGCTGCTCGGCGTGATCATCAACCTCCCGGCGGTGATGATGCAGTGGCATCTACAATGGGATTACCGTTGGTGTGCGTTCCTGTTGCAGGTGCCGCGCGAACTGAGCGCGCCGTTCCAGACCATTGGCTATGCGGCGCTGATCTATGGCTTCTGGCCCCAGCTTTCTCGCCTGTGGATCGTCAGTGCGGTGGCCTGCGTTGGGCGGATGGCGTTAAGCAATTACATCCTGCAAACGCTGATATGCACCACGCTTTTCTACCGATTCGGCCTGTTTATGAAATTCGATCGCCTGACGCTACTGGCGTTTGTTATTCCGGTCTGGATTGTTAACGTGGTGTTTTCAGTTGTCTGGCTGCGTTTTTTCCGTCAGGGCCCGCTGGAATGGGCATGGCGACAGTTAACCGCTCGTGCTTCGGACGTGTCATTGCGTAATACATCCAGATAACGATCTGGATCACAATCATTAACAAAACGGATGTAAGCGTTTTCATCTGTGTGAGCTTCTTCACGTAGTCTCCTCTCTCTCGCTGCCAGAATAGCCACCTTGCTAAACACAGGGGGTGTCTGTGAGTTGCTGCAATCCTTTAAAGGGTGGTGAATATGATCACCATTCGTGACGTCGCCCGCCAGGCGGGTGTTTCTGTTGCTACTGTCTCCCGTGTGCTGAACAACAGTGCGCTGGTCAGCCCTGAAACGCGTGAAACCGTAATGAAAGCCGTGACCCAGCTGGGGTACCGGCCAAACGCCAATGCCCAGGCGCTGGCGACGCAGGTCAGCGATACCATTGGCGTAGTGGTGATGGACGTGTCGGACGCCTTCTTCGGCGCGCTGGTCAAAGCGGTGGATGTGGTTGCCCAGCAGCACCAGAAATATGTGCTGATTGGCAACAGCTATCACGAGGCTGAAAAAGAGCGTTATGCCATTGAGGTACTGATCCGCCAGCGCTGTAACGCCCTGATTGTGCACTCAAAAGCCCTGAGCGATGAAGAGCTGGCCGGGGTTATGGAGCAGATCCCCGGCATGGTGCTGATCAACCGTATCGTCCCCGGCTACGCGCATCGCTGCGTCGGTCTGGATAACATCAGCGGCGCGATGATGGCGACGCGGATGCTCATCAGCAACGGCCATCAGCGCATAGGTTATCTGGCTTCCAGCCACGGTATTGAAGACGACATGATGCGCCGCGAGGGCTGGCAAAACGCCCTGAAAGAGCAGGGCATTGCGCCGCTGGAGAGCTGGGTAGGTACCGGTTCGCCGGACATGCAGGGCGGTGAAGCGGCAATGGTTGAACTGCTGGGGCGTAATCTTCAGCTGACGGCCGTGTTTGCCTATAACGACAGCATGGCGGCAGGTGCGCTTACCGCGCTGAAAGATAATGGCATTGCGGTACCGCAGCATTTATCGCTGATCGGTTTTGATGATATCCCCATTGCCCGTTACACCGATCCGCAGCTGACAACGGTACGTTATCCCATTGCGTCGATGGCGAAACTGGCGACAGAGCTGGCGTTACAGGGGGCGGCTGGGCTGTTAGATCCTGACGCAACGCATTGTTTTATGCCGACTTTAGTACGCCGCCATTCGGTCGCTATCCGGCAAACTGTGGCTCCGATCACTAACTGATAACATCACGTGATGTAACCGTTTTCAATCTGTGAGTAAATTCACAGTATCTTAACAAGTCGCTGTCTATGATGTCAGCGTTTTAGGGGCTGAAACACAATGTAACGGTGATTATTCACTTTTACCGTTATCACAATGCCTCAAACAACGAATAAAACGCATTTCTGGAGCGTTACCGAACACGGAAGCTGGACATTTATAAGTGAACTTCGGCGATCAGTAACGTTTTATTAACATCTGCCCGCCGACCGTTTTTCACAAGAACTACCCTGCATAAAAAAAACCGGAGATACCATGAATAAGAAGGTGTTGACTCTGTCTGCTGTCATGGCAAGCATGCTTTTTGGCGCAGCAGCACACGCAGCGGATACCCGTATTGGCGTGACTATCTATAAATACGACGATAACTTCATGTCCGTTGTGCGTAAAGCAATTGAAAAAGATGCTAAATCAGCGCCAGACGTGCAACTGCTGATGAATGACTCCCAGAATGACCAGTCCAAACAGAACGATCAGATTGACGTTCTTCTGGCAAAAGGCGTGAAAGCGCTGGCTATTAACCTGGTTGACCCGGCTGCGGCAGGCACGGTGATCGAGAAAGCGCGCGGCCAGAACGTGCCAATTGTCTTCTTCAACAAAGAACCTTCCCGTAAAGCGCTGGACAGCTACGACAAAGCGTATTACGTGGGTACCGACTCCAAAGAGTCCGGGATTATCCAGGGCGATCTGATTGCGAAACACTGGGCGGCGAACCCAAACTGGGATCTGAACAAAGATGGTCAGATTCAGTTCGTTCTGCTGAAAGGCGAACCGGGCCATCCAGATGCTGAAGCACGTACCACCTACGTTATTAAAGAGCTGAACGACAAGGGCCTTAAAACCCAGCAGCTGGCGTTAGACACCGCAATGTGGGATACCGCTCAGGCGAAAGATAAGATGGACGCGTGGCTGTCCGGCCCTAACGCCAACAAAATTGAAGTGGTCATTGCCAACAACGATGCGATGGCAATGGGTGCGGTAGAAGCGCTGAAAGCACACAACAAATCCGCGATTCCTGTATTCGGTGTGGATGCCCTGCCAGAAGCGCTGGCGCTGGTGAAATCTGGCGCTATGGCCGGTACCGTACTGAACGATGCCAACAACCAGGCGAAAGCCACCTTCGATCTGGCGAAAAACCTGGCCGATGGTAAAGGTGCCGCTGACGGGACTAACTGGAAAGTTGACAACAAAATCGTTCGCGTTCCTTACGTGGGCGTAGACCAGTCCAACCTGGCTGAGTTTATCGGTAAATAAGTTATCTGCATTGTCTTCACTGGGCGCAATTCGTTGCGCCCTTTTATAACGCGATATGCGAGGCCAACAAGGTATAATTATGGTCAGCACAACTACTCAGTCGTCCGGTGAATACTTGTTGGAAATGACCGGTGTCAATAAGTCATTCCCCGGTGTTAAGGCGCTCGATAATGTTAATTTAAAAGTTCGTCCTCACTCTATTCATGCATTAATGGGTGAAAACGGTGCGGGTAAATCAACATTATTAAAATGCCTTTTTGGGATCTATCAAAAAGATTCTGGCAGCATTCTTTTTCAGGGAAAAGAGATCGACTTCCATTCAGCGAAAGAAGCGCTGGAGAACGGTATCTCGATGGTACACCAGGAATTAAACCTGGTCCTGCAACGTTCAGTTATGGATAATATGTGGTTGGGTCGTTATCCAACCAAAGGTGTCTTTGTCGATCAGGATAAAATGTATCGCGACACCAAAGCCATTTTTGATGAGCTGGATATTGATATCGACCCGCGCGCCCGCGTCGGGACATTATCCGTTTCCCAGATGCAGATGATCGAAATTGCCAAAGCGTTCTCCTATGATGCGAAAATTGTGATCATGGATGAACCGACATCGTCATTAACGGAAAAAGAGGTTAACCACCTTTTTACCATTATTCGTAAGCTGAAAGATCGCGGCTGTGGCATTGTCTATATCTCACATAAAATGGAAGAGATCTTCCAGCTGTGCGATGAAATCACCATCCTGCGCGACGGTCAGTGGATTGCCACCCAGCCGCTGGAAGGGCTGGACATGGACAAGATCATCGCCATGATGGTTGGCCGTTCTCTGAACCAGCGCTTCCCGGATAAAGAAAACAAGCCAGGCGAAGTGATTCTGGAGGTGCGTAACCTGACCTCGCTGCGTCAGCCGTCTATCCGCGATGTCTCTTTCGATCTGCACAAGGGGGAGATCCTTGGTATCGCAGGGCTGGTGGGCGCTAAGCGCACCGATATCGTGGAAACCCTGTTTGGTATCCGTGAGAAAGCCGAAGGCACCATTACGCTGCACGGTAAGAAGATCAACAACCACAACGCCAACGAAGCCATTAATAATGGCTTTGCGCTGGTGACGGAAGAGCGTCGTTCTACCGGTATTTACGCTTATCTGGATATTAACTTTAACTCGTTAATTTCTAATATACGCAATTACAAAAACAAAGTCGGGCTGCTGGATAATTCCCGCATGAAGAGCGATACCCAGTGGGTGATTGACTCCATGCGCGTGAAAACGCCGGGCCACCGCACGCAAATTGGCTCACTTTCGGGAGGAAACCAGCAGAAAGTCATTATTGGTCGCTGGCTATTAACCCAGCCTGAAATTCTGATGCTGGATGAACCTACGCGCGGTATCGACGTGGGTGCAAAATTCGAGATTTACCAGCTTATCGCAGAGCTGGCGAAAAAAGATAAAGGGATCATTATTATTTCTTCCGAAATGCCGGAATTGTTAGGGATCACAGACCGTATTCTGGTTATGAGCAATGGTCTCGTTGCCGGTATTGTTGAAACCAAAACGACAACGCAAAACGAAATTTTGCGTCTTGCGTCTTTGCACCTTTAAGATCAGGGGCTCCTCATGAGTGCGTTAAATAAAAAAAGTTTTCTCACTTATCTGAAAGAAGGCGGTATTTACGTTGTTCTTTTAGTCTTGCTGGCGATTATTATTTTCCAGGACCCTACGTTCTTAAGTCTGCTGAACTTGAGTAACATTCTGACTCAGTCTTCCGTACGTATTATTATCGCGCTTGGCGTGGCGGGGCTTATCGTTACCCAGGGGACTGACCTTTCGGCAGGGCGCCAGGTGGGTCTGGCGGCGGTCATTGCGGCGACCCTGTTGCAGTCGATGGAAAACGCCAACAAGGTATTCCCTGAGATGGCGACAATGCCGATTTTTGTGGTGATCCTGATCGTGTGTGCCATCGGCGCGGTAATTGGCCTGATTAACGGCATCATCATTGCTTACCTGAACGTGACGCCATTCATCACTACGCTTGGCACGATGATCATCGTTTATGGTATCAACTCCCTGTACTACGATTTCGTCGGCGCGTCTCCAATCTCTGGCTTCGACAGCGGCTTCTCGACCTTCACGCAGGGGTTTGTTGCGCTCGGCAGCTTCCGTCTCTCCTATATCACCTTCTATGCGCTGATTGCGGTGGCATTCGTCTGGATCCTGTGGAACAAAACCCGCTTCGGTAAAAACATCTTTGCTATCGGCGGTAACCCGGAAGCGGCGAAGGTCTCCGGGGTCAACGTGGCTCTGAACCTGCTGATGATTTATTCCCTGTCCGGGGTCTTCTACGCCTTCGGCGGGATGCTGGAAGCAGGCCGTATCGGCTCTGCAACCAACAACCTCGGCTTTATGTACGAACTGGATGCGATTGCGGCCTGCGTGGTTGGCGGCGTCTCCTTCAGCGGCGGCGTGGGTACCGTGCTGGGCGTGGTGACCGGTGTGATCATCTTCACCGTTATCAACTACGGCCTGACCTACATCGGTGTGAACCCGTACTGGCAGTACATTATCAAGGGTGCGATCATCATCTTCGCGGTTGCCCTTGATTCACTGAAGTACGCGCGTAAGAAATAAGCGCTGGAATGAAAGAACCCGCAGCGATGCGGGTTTTTTTATGAGAAAAGTGAAGCGATAAGCGATTTTGAAACGGGCACTAGTCCGGTTTGAAGCCCAAAGGGTTTAAAGATTTTATTTATGACGTCAGCGGAATAATTGCCTCTGTTATTTTCTACATCCGACAATGTTTTCCGGGATACGCTGACCAGCTTTGCATATTCATCCTGCTTCAGCCCTAACACCTCGACCCTGAGCCTTTTCAGCGCCTCTCCCTGTGTGATTTTCCCCAGCAAAATGTCCCGTATGGCTGCATGCAGTACAGCCTGGCGATCGAGAGTACTAATCCGCGTTAAGCCTTGTGTAACGCGTTGCCTCTTCACTACCGATGGCTTATCCGGCTCTTCCGCCTCGTCATGATGTCGCTTTTTATTTACGCTGCGTACTTGAGCTAATGTCTGTAAAAGCTCTGATTCAGCTTCATTAGGTGTTTTCATAATAAACCCCAACGGGAAAGTTTATCCGGGATGTAGCGAAAACCCATCGCGGGCATTTCCATTATCTGTTCGGGAACGCCTCGCGCCGCCAGCCTTTCCGGGAGATCAATAAGCTGAACGGCTGTTTCATGCAGAGCATCAAGTAATGTTGCGGGAGGGATCCACTCCGCCAGCGTTTGTGCGATAGTGTTGAAATTATAATCCCCCCCTGATTCGCAAGATAATGACCACTTCAGGGTTCTTGGTATCCCTTCAGGATCGGCTTTCATCGGCGCAAAGTCATATACAGGGGAGAGCATAATTTGATTTTCAGCCTTCACAAAGGCGGTATTTCGCCCATGGTTGTCACTATTTCCAAAAATAATATTTAGCAGATCGCGACGCACCCATTCTGTTACAAATCCCGGAATATCAAAATGATAACCCTGCTGCTGGACCATATGGCTGGAGGTGATTTTATTAATTAACGCGCGCAACGTTGTCTCATGATCAAGGAGGGTGCCGGGTGCCTTTTGTAATAGCGAATACACCGATTCCATACCCAGCCTGACCAGTTGGTCCTGCTCATTTCTCACTATGTCGAAACGCGGTAACCACAGAGACGGGTAATGGCTACCTTCTTCAAGGCGCATTGTTTCCACTGGGATCGTGGAAAAACCCATCGCGTTAAGCTCATGATAATAATGGAATTCAGCTCGCAGAATATTACAATCCACTTCTGTCCTGTTACCGCGTGGATATTTAACCAAATAATAGCGGTCCCGGTTATCCGGCTCGTTTTGCCAGGTATCGATCCAGATGGCATCAGTTTCACTACAGCGCAGCAAAAGTTTAGGCGCTTCACCGCCAGCACCGGTTGCACCACCCGCCGCCGCGCCTCTTTCCTGGGCATAATCCAGAAAATCGGCCGCACGATCGATGACGTCCGCAACCGTAAACGTTTTAGTGCTGGCGAATTTATTCCATTCTGGGACGGATTCCTTTATGCGCAAATTCCCCACAGGGGACATTGTGCCAAATTTCAGCAATAAGAAATTTTGCTGGCCAACGGGTAACTCACTGATGTCGAGCGCATTAATCCAGTAACGGCGGCTTGCTCCGGCGGGAATGATATCGTCGATAAATCGCAGCCAGCCCGGTTGGCCATGGTCATCAAAAAAGAGTGATACAGGGTGATTGACTGAGACTGCGTGAAAATCATCATAGTCGAGAAAATTAATCGCATACTCAGTAAGATAGTCTAACTGCGTGGTATTCCAGTCATTTTTTTCACTTCCAGGATATTTGATGAGAGCGATATCCGTCCATGTTTCGTTCAGATATGCCTGTACGGTTAACGTCTCCATCTCACCTCCATAACGCGACAATGTGTAAAATATTACTCATAGTCAGTGATAAAAACAAGTATTGCTACTTATATCACTCATTAGGTGTCTAAAAAGAGAGTAATGCGTTTTATATCACGCACTGTAGATCTGGATTACTTCTTCTGAATTTCCAGCAACTGCTCCGGCGTTACCGCCGGATAACCCTGCGCATCTTCCGGCACTTCATGCATCGTTGGGATCGGCACCAGCGGGCCTAAAAAGCGCGGTTCACGTTTGAACAGGTACAGGTCAGCCAGCGCGCCGAAACGGGCGCCAAACTCACGCACGCGCACGCTCAGCATATCTTTTGGCGATGGCACCGCATAACACTGCGCCTGAATGCCCATATGCAGGGCGATAAACAGCGCCCGCTCGCAGTGGAAACGCTGGGTAATGATGATGAAATCATTGGTGTCGAACACCTTGCGGGTACGCACGATGGAATCAAGCGTGCGGAATCCGGCGTAGTCGAGCACGATATCGGCCGGGTCGACGCCTGCGGCAATCAGATCTTTGCGCATCGTCACCGGCTCGTTATAGCTTTGCAGCGCGTTATCGCCGCTCAACAGCAGATAGTTCACCTTGCCGCTGTTATAGGCGTTCAGCGCGCCCTGAATACGATACCGGTAATACTGATTTATGACGCCGGTGCGGTAATACTTGGCGGTGCCAAGCACCACGCCAACCTGACGGTAGGGGAGGTCCTGTAGGTCATCAAAAATGTAGGGGGCTGTTTTCCAGCTCATCCAGCGGTCGAGACCCAGCACGATCAACAGCAGTATGCCGACCAGGACAGACAGGCTGTAAAACACGCGCTTTAACATGCAGATGGCTCGTACCGATGATGAAATTTCCCTCAGGCTACTGTACCCGCCTGGTTAGCGCAAGAAACAGCGATTCAACTGAGGGGTTTTTCGTCAGACTGGCGGGCAACTCTGCCCGCCGAACAGATTATGCCAGCAGCACGCGGTCAATGGTTGAACAGCCCAGCGCTTTCAGCGTGGCTGCGGTCGCGTCCCACTGGATCAGCGGCGCATCGGCCTTTTCAGCCAGGATTGCGCGCTGAATATCCGGGTAGTCATACCCGTTCAGGCTAAGCAGGTTCAGGGCGCCCTGAAGCGGAGGCAGCGTCGGGTTAAACGCGGCGTTCTCTGCGTAACTGCCGGTGAAGATGCGGCCGTCGCGGCACTGAAGGGCGACGCCGCTTGGAGATTTGCTGTATGGCGTGTGGCTTTTATTGGCGGCGGCAATGGCCGCTTCGCTCAGCTCATCCCCTGAGAGCGCATAACCGTGGTCCTGCTCGTCCATCAGCAGGGTTTTGATCTCAAGATCTTTCGGGCCGAAAGCATCCGGCAGGTAATCACGCAGCGTATGCGGTGCGCGTCCCGGCAGGTTGATACGCAGTTCAAGACCGCTGTTCAGCTCATTCATAAACTGGCGGCAGTGGCCGCAAGGGGTATAGTTGACGGTGATGGCGCGCAGGGCTTTTTCGCCGCGTAGCCAGGCGTGACTGATGGCGCTCTGCTCCGCATGGACGGTTTGCTGCATGGTCGCACCGAGAAACTCCATGTTTCCGCCGAAGTACCAGGTCCCGCTCACACCGCGCGCAATTGCGCCTACGTTAAAATGGGAAAGGTCAGCGCGGGCGCAGGCAGCCGCCAGGGGCAGCAGGGCGAAAGCCAGCGCGTCTTCGTCCAGCCCCGTTGCCTGTTTAAGCGTCGTGACCTGATTTGCCGTCAGCAGGGCGGGGAAATGCGCATCCGCCAGAACCGGAGCCAGGGCTGATTGCAAATTCTCTGCAAGCTGAGAGAAAGCAGCTTGAAAACGTGGATGCATGACGTTGCCTCATCAAGGTTAATGGATCGGTAGTGTACGGAGCCGTACGGCCTTTATATGTGATACAAATCTCATTATGTGTGCAACTTATGAAATGAAAATGAAATTTGCGCGACGCATCGCAAATTTTAGCCCATTACTGCCAGAATAATCGGGAAGATAAACGGCGCGACCAGGGAAGTGATAATCCCGCAGATCACCAGCGCCAGCGAGCTGAATGCCCCTTCCTGATAATCCAGTTCCGCGCAGCGTGCGGTGCCCAGCGCGTGCGAGGCGGTACCCATCGCCAGACCGCGTGCCGCTTTGGTACGAATTTTCATAATATTCAGCAGCGTATGACCAAACACCGCGCCCAGGATACCGACGAAAATCACGCACACGGCGCTGATGGCCGGAATGCCCCCGATGCTGCCGCCCACGGCCATGGCAATCGGCGTGGTGACGGATTTAGGCAGGATAGAGGCGGCGATCTGCGGCGATGCGCCCATCATTAAGGCCACCGAGGTGCCGGTGATCATCGCAACAAGGCTCCCCACGAAGCAGATGGTTATGATGGATTTCCAGCGTGCGCGGATCTGATGCAGTTGCTCATATAAAGGAAACGCCAGCGCCACCACGGCAGGCTGCAACAAATCGTTAAGGATCTTGCTCCCGGCGAAGTAACGCTCATAAGAAATGCCGGTGAGCAGCAGAAAAGGAATAATCACCACCATGGCGACCAGCAGCGGGTTGAGCAACGGCATTTTGAAACGCACCGCAAGCTTACGCGCAGCAAAGAACACCACCAGGGTTAACGGCAGGGACCACCAGATATTCGCCATCATTTTTTTGTTTTCTCCCCGACGACCTTACGTTCGCCATGCACAATGTGTGAACTCCAGCTGACGACCAGGAAAACCACCAGCGTACTGATGGCGCAGGAGACCACAATCGGGCCGAACTGCGCTTTAAGCACATCGTAATACTGCATAACCCCAACGCCGATAGGCACAAAAAGCAGGGCCATGTAGCGAATGAGAACGAAGCACCCTGGGTTGACCCATTTTGCGGGCAGCACCTGTAATGCCAGCAGTACAAACAGGATCAGCATGCCGATAATGCTGCCGGGTATCGTAATCGGCAGCAGCGAAGCGATAAAAATGCCGGCGTACAGGCAGGCATAAATGAGGACGAAGGCGCGAAGGTATTGCCAGATAGTATTCAGTGATTTGCTCATGGTGAAAGTCCTTGCTGAGACGTATTCATCATACAATTAAACCTGAAAATGTGCCACGGATCACATCATGAATTTTGGGCATACCAGACATTCCGGAATGGAACGCCGGGCTTTCAACATACATAGAGAGCAGCTACTATAGCGCGTCTTTTTTCACAGGTACTCAGAATGCGTGTTTTACTGGCCCCGATGGAAGGCGTGCTCGACTCTCTCGTGCGCGAGCTGCTTACCGAGGTGAACGATTACGATCTCTGCGTGACGGAGTTTCTGCGCGTGGTCGATATGTTGCTGCCAGAAAAATCATTTTATCGTCTCTGTCCGGAACTGCATCGTCAGAGCCGCACGCCGTCCGGTACGCTGGTGCGCGTCCAGCTGCTCGGCCAGTATCCTGAGTGGCTGGCTGAAAACGCCGCCCGCGCGGTAGCGCTTGGTTCGTACGGCGTCGATCTTAACTGCGGCTGTCCGTCAAAGCTGGTCAACGGCAGCGGCGGGGGGGCGACGCTACTTAAAGATCCGGAGCTGATTTATCGCGGCGCAAAGGCCATGCGTGAGGCAGTGCCATCGCATCTGCCGGTGACGGTCAAAGTCCGTCTGGGATGGGACAGCGGCGATAAGCAGTTTGAAATTGCTGACGCGGTGCAGCAGGCGGGCGCCACCGAGCTGGTGGTGCACGGGCGAACCAAAGAGGATGGTTATAAAGCCGAGCGCATTAACTGGCAGGCGATTGGCGAGATCCGCAAACGGCTTACGATTCCGGTGATTGCCAACGGCGAAATCTGGGATTACGAGAGCGCGCAGGCCTGCCTCAAAGAGACCGGCTGTAATGCCGTGATGATTGGCCGCGGTGCGCTGAACGTGCCGAACCTCAGCCGGGTGGTGAAATATAATGAACCGCGGATGCCTTGGGCGGATGTGGTGAAACTACTGCAAAAATACACGCGGCTGGAAAAACAGGGCGATACCGGCTTGTATCACGTCGCGCGCATTAAACAGTGGCTGAGTTATTTGCGTAAAGAGTACGACGACGCGCTGGGATTATTTCAGGAGATCCGTACCCTACAGACGTCTACGGATATTGCCCGGGTGATCCAGTCGAAGTCCTGAGCGAAGTGTGAATAGTTTGCCCGGCGCGGAGCCGGGCAACGGAATCAGAAAATCATCTTGAATACGCCGGTTACCACCAGCAGCCCTATCAGAAATATAATCAAAATAACCCACAATAATATTTTCATTCGCCTCTCCTGCGTATGTCTGTCGAAGTAAGTGTAGCAGTCAATTCATAATAAGCATGAATACATGAAATTAACTCATTGTCTTGGGGAATAAATTTCCGGATATGAAAATGTATAACAATATGCGGATTGCCACGCGTTACTAAAAAACGGAACGTCAGTAAGCGTAAGTTGCGCCTTTATTTTTTTTGAGTTCATGGCGTAATGAAACGTTCTCTTACTTTATCTCTGAGTGCTCCTCTTGTTTTTATGCTGGCCGCCTGCGCGCCGGAACATGCCACGGTGTCACCAGTAAAAACGCAAGCCGCCGCCGCAACTGTAAATACCCAACTGCGTCATGCCGACTGGCCAAAAAGCGAATGGTGGAAAGACTTTAACGACCCCCAGCTCAACGCGCTGATCGACAAAGCGCTGGCGGATGCGCCGGATATGCAAATTGCCCGTCAGCGTATCACCCTGGCGAAAGCCGCTGTCGCTGCTGAGGGTCCACAACTGGATTTTTCCGCAGATGTGGAACGGCAAAAGATGTCGGCAGAGGGGTTGATGGGGCCATTTGCACTGACCGACCCGGAAGAGGGGACCACCGGCCCCTGGTATACCAACGGCACCTTTGGTCTGACGGCGGGTTGGGATCTGGATTTATGGGGTAAAAACCGCGCCCAAATTGAGGCCCGCATCGGTAAGGTGAATGCGCAAAAAGCGGAGCTGGAGCAGACCCGCCAGCTGCTCGCCAGCAGCGTCGCGCGGCTGTACTGGGACTGGCAGACCGAGGCCGCGGTGGGTGACGTGCTCGCGCAGATCAAACGGGAGCAGGAAAATATCATCGGTGCCGATAGGGAGCTTTATCAGCACGGCATTACCTCCTCGGTGGAAGGGGTTGAAACGGATATCAGTGCCAGCAAAACCGATGAACAGCTCGCTGACGTGCACGGCAAAATGAAGGCCATTGAGGCGCGTCTGAATGCGTTGACCAATACCCCTTCAGTCACGCTCGCACGGCATGCCTTACCTGACGCAGAGGCATCGCTGCCATCAACGCTCGGTTATGAACTGCTGGCTCGGCGCCCGGATTTGCAGGAGGCGCACTGGTATATCGAAGCATCCATGAGCGAAGTCGATGCCGCCAGAGCCGCGTTCTACCCTGACATCAATTTGATGGCGTTTTTGCAGCAGGATGCATTGCACCTGAGCGACCTGTTCCGCTCATCTGCGCAGCAAATGGGCGTAACCGCGGGGCTGACGCTGCCAATTTTTGACAGCGGTCGGTTGAATGCGAACCTGGATATCGCCCAGGCGCAAAACAACCTCTCCGTGGCGAACTACAACAAGGCCGTGGTAGATGCCGTAAACCAGGTCGCCCGGACGGCCAGCGAAGTGGAAACGCTGACCGCCAAAAATCAGCACCAGCAGCAGATCGAAAAAGATGCGGCGCGCGTCGTCGCGCTGGCGCAGGCGCGCTTCAGGGCGGGGATCATTGCCGGCTCCCGGGTGAGTGAAGCAAAAATTCCGGCGCTCAAAGAGCGTATTGCCGGGTTGATGCTGAAAGGTCAGTACGTGGATGCCACGCTCCAGCTCACCTCCGCGCTGGGTGGCGGATATCATCACGGCTAACATTGCGCATTATCTATACTTACCTCTTTGCAGATTTTCAGGAGGTGAGTATGACGCGAGTCGCAATTGTTACCGCATCGGATTCAGGAATTGGCAAAACGACGGCCCTGATGCTGGCCGAGCGCGGGTTTGATATCGGGGTGACCTGGCACTCAGATGAGGAAGGGGCGCTGGAAACCTGCCGTGAGGTTGAAGCGCGCGGTCAGCGTGCCGAGGCCATCCATCTCGACCTGGGTACTCTGCCAGAAGGCGCAAAGGCCATTGAAACGCTGATTTCCCGCTTCGGGCGGCTGGACGTGCTGGTTAACAATGCCGGGGCGATGAACAAAGCGCCTTTTCTGGAACTGTCATTTGATGACTGGCGAAACATTTTCACCGTTGACGTGGACGGTGCGTTTCTCTGCTCGCAAATCGCGGCGCGTCAGATGGTGAAGCAGGGGGAAGGGGGGCGGATCGTGAACATCACCTCGGTTCATGAACATACTCCGCTGCCGGATGCCAGCGCCTACACCGCCGCAAAGCACGCTCTGGGCGGGTTAACCAAATCAATGGCGCTGGAACTGGTGCAGCATAAGATCCTGGTGAACGCCGTTGCGCCCGGTGCGATCGCTACGCCGATGAATGATATGGACGACAGCGAAGTGAAAGAAGGCTCAATGCCGGAAATCCCGCTGGCACGGCCAGGGCATACCAAAGAAATTGCCAGCCTGGTGGCGTGGCTGTGTGACAGTGACGCCAGCTACACCACCGGGCAGTCGTTTATCGTTGACGGCGGTTTTATGCTGGCGAATCCGCAGTTTAAGCCGGAAGGGTAGATACCCTTCTCCCTCTCCCTGTGAGAGAGGGGCGGGGTGAGGGCAGCAGGCCGAACTCACTCTTCATCCCGCCGCTTTTCACGATGCTTCAGCCACAGCCGTACCCCAATCACCGCCACAACCACCAGGATCAACCACGCCCAGTGCTTCAGGTGCTGGTCAAGATTATGCAGCCATGGGCCAATCACTTCGCCACCCGCGTAGCCAAGCGTGGTGAAAATCAACGCCCAGGCAATCGCCCCGAGAATGTTCAGCGGCAGAAAGATTTTCGGCGGTAAGCGGCTCGCGCCAATCAATATTGGCCCAATGATGCGAAAGCCGTACATAAAGCGGGTGCCAATCACAAACAGCCAGGGACGTCGCTGGATAAGCCGCTGAGCACGGCGAATTTTCTTTTGATGCCTGGCAAAACGTTGCAAAAGCGTCGGGCCAAAGCGCAGCCCCAGAAAGTAGAGCAGCTGATCGCCAATCATACCGCCCAACGCGACGGCGGCGACCACCAGCGAGAATTTCAGCAATCCCTGGTGTGCGGCCACCCCGCCCAGCAGCGTGATAGTTTCGCCTTCCGCCACGCTGCCGATCACCAGCGCGGCGTATCCATATTGTTCAATAAGACCGTTGATATCCATTACGTAAACGTCGTCTCCCTTACTGTGCCTGCGTTAATCATATACCCCATCCATTAACCGCGCGGCAATCAACAGAAATTTCCCACTGTACATAAAATAATCTAAAGCCTGCATTATACTTAAGCTATCGCTGACGGGCAGACAACAAGGGGGCGTTATGAACCATGTCTGGGGACTTTTCTCCCATCCCGATCGTGAAATGCAGGTCATCCGTAACGAGAACGAAACGGTCGCGCATCACTATACCCACCATGTCCTGCTGATGGCAGCGGTGCCGGTGGTCTGCGCATTTATTGGTACTACGCAGATAGGCTGGAACTTTGGTGACGGCACCGTGGTTCAGCTTTCCTGGTTCACCGGACTGTACCTGGCCATTCTGTTTTATGGCCTGATGCTGGCCGGGGTGGCGGTGATGGGGCGGGTCATCCACTGGATGGCGCGCAACTATCCGCAGCGCCCGTCGCTGGCACACTGTATGGTCTTCGCCGGATACGTCGCGACCCCGCTGTTTTTAAGCGGTATTGTCGCGCTCTATCCACTGGTCTGGCTGTGCGCGCTGATCGGTACGGTTGCCCTCTTTTATACCGGTTATCTGCTGTATGTAGGGGTGCCAACCTTCCTCAATATCAATAAAGAAGAGGGCCTGAGCTTCTCCAGCTCTACGCTTGCCATCGGCGTACTGGTCCTGGAGGCGCTACTGGCCCTGACAGTTATTCTTTGGGGTTATGGATACCGTCTCTTCTAAGTTCCCTGCATTGCTGGCGTAAATGCCAGCAATGCAGCATCTGGTCATGATTCTCCGCTGGCGACAACGCACGGTGACCGCTATGATGCCGAAGCCAGCCTGTGTTTATCCGTCGACACAGGCGGTGTACGTCATAACGTGCGTGAATCATTATCAGAAGTCTCATCATGCTGAAATTTCGAGTGTCACTCCTTAGTCTTGCGCTGCTGTTGGGCGTCTCCGCTACCGCGCCAGCCATCGCCAAAACGACCGCAGTCGCCACCGCTGCTGCGCAACCCCAGATTGCGTCCGGCAGCGCGATGATCGTTGACCTGAATACCAACAAGGTGATCTACGCCAGTCATCCGGATCTGGTGCGCCCGATCGCTTCCATAACCAAAGTCATGACCGCGATGGTGGTGCTTGATGCACGACTGCCGCTGGACGAAAAGCTAAAAGTGGATATCAGCCACACGCCAGAGATGAAAGGGATCTACTCTCGCGTGCGTCTGAACAGTGAAATCAGCCGTAAAAATATGCTGCTGTTGGCGCTGATGTCCTCAGAGAACCGCGCGGCGGCGAGCCTTGCCCACCATTATCCTGGCGGTTACGACGCGTTTATCCGCGCGATGAATGCCAAAGCCAAAGCGCTGGGGATGAAAAATACCCATTTCGTGGAGCCAACCGGTCTGTCGATCCATAACGTCTCGACGGCGCGTGATTTAACAAAGCTGCTGATCGCCAGTAAGCAATACCCGCTGATTGGTCAGCTCAGCACCACGCGTGAGGAGATGGCGACATTCTCGAACCCGGCGTATACGCTGCCGTTCCGCAACACTAACCATCTGGTTTATCGCGATAACTGGAATATTCAGTTAACCAAGACCGGATTCACCAATGCGGCAGGACACTGCCTGGTGATGCGCACCGTATTTAACGGTAAGCCAGTGGCGCTGGTGGTGATGGACGCCTTCGGCAAATATACCCACTTCGCGGATGCCAGCCGCCTGCGTACCTGGATTGAAACCGGGAAAGTGCAGCCGGTGCCGGCTTCAGCGCTGGCGTATAAAAAGCAGAAAGCGGAACAGATGGCGACGGCGCAGAACGATTAGGAAAAAGCAAAACGGTAACGCATGTTACCGTTTTTTATGTTTTCTCCCTCTCCCTGTGGGAGAGGGCCGGGGTGAGGGCACCAGACCGCACTGCGTTTATTCCGGCAGCGTCCAGTCCCCGTCGTTGAGCGGGCGCTGCATCATCACCGTGTCCCGCCAGTCGCCTTTTTTATATCCCACACTTCTGAGCTGACCCACAATTTCGAAACCGTGCTTTTTATGCAGCCGCAACGATCCGGGGTTATTTTGCCCGTCGCCGACCACGGCAATCATCTGCCGCCACGGTCCTTGTTCACAACGGGCGATCAGTGCCTGGAGTAAGGCCGAGCCAAACCCGCGGCCGGTGGTGCTGGCATCCACATAAATGGATTCTTCAAGGGTATAGCGATAAGCCTGGCGTGGACGATAAAACGTGGCGTAGCAGTAGCCGACAACAATGCCGCGATACAGCGCAACCAGCCACGGTAAACCGCTGTCGGTCACGCTCTTCATCCGCTGACGCATCTCATCGACGGTGGGGGGAACTTCCTCGAAGGACGCACGGCCATGAAGCACATGCCAGGCGTATATCGCCGAGATGGCATGCGCATCGTCAGGAAGGGCGTCGCGCACCTCGATTTCAGTTTCGGGGAAAGTTTCTACAGCCGACATGTTCTGCCCGCTCCTTGTTTGGAAAGCCAGAGAAACGTTTCTCTGGCAACAGGCAGATACTCTAGTACGTTTGAGGAGAGCTTAACAATCTCTTAAATTTGGCTATATGAGTTCATCAGAGGCTTGCGTATTGTGCTGCTCTGATTCGGCACTCTCTTTCCAGTATTTCTTCCGCGTTGTCTTACCAATGCCGGGGTTCATACTGTTTGTAGGGTCATTTTTGCGATAAAACTGTTTAAGCGTCTCCGGCGCTTTATACAGGTGTCCCACGTTGTGCTCGGCAGGATATTGCGCGCCACGCTCGTGCAGCAGCGCCAGCATCTGTTCTTTCAGCGCGTGTGCATCAACCCCTTTTTTCACGATGTAATCCTGGTGGAAGACATAGCACATAAAGTGGCCGTAATAGAGCTTATGCACCAGCTTGCTGTCGATCTCCGGCGGCAGATGTTCAAACCACTCGGTATCGTTGCGACGCAGGGCGATATCCAGCGCCAGAATATCCTCCACTTCTTCGGAATGCACCGCCTGATAACGGATAGCGGCACCCGCCGCGGCGAAACGATGCAGGAAGGCTTTGCTGCCTTCTTCCGGCGTGCAGGCAAAGAAATCCCCGTCGGCGGTTTTGAAGAATTCGGTGAGCCAGCTCTGCGCTTCGTCAATTCCGTCCCCGGCCATTTTCAGCAGCAGATGGTGCTCATACTTGTCGCGCCAGGTCTTCATCCGCTCCGGTAAATGCGCCGGGAAGACGTTGCCCAGCTTCTGCATAAAGCGGTCGGTGAAGTGCGGCTTGAACAGCGACACTTTCTCCAGCATCGCATCGGTGCGGCCCTTCATGGTGAAGAAGAACGGCATTTTGTCGGTGCCGAGCTTGTCGATCATCAGGAAGGTATCTTTGCCGTAGCGCTCGGCGATGTCGTAAATGTCCCGGTGCATATACTCGCCCGCCACCGGCAGGTGAGTGAACTCGGCCAGAATGTGACGGCGGATCTCCGTCAGCACCTCCGGCTGATTGGTGCCGATGTAAAACACCTGCTGCTTTTTCTCTGCCGGGAAGGTATCGAGGCGCACCGCAAAAACGGCCAGCTTGCCCGCGCAGCCGGAGGATTCAAACAGGCGATCCGGATCGGCGTTATAGCGCGCCGGCGTATCGGCATTGATATCGCGCACGCGGGTGATGTAATCGTGGTCATGCGCGTGACGGCCATCGTGCTGAACGTCTTCGTCCTTCACGCGGTCATCGTCAAGTTTGCTGAGGATCTGCTCTGGCGTTACGCCCAGATCGATCCCCAGATGGTTAACCAGCGTCAGCTTGCCGTTTTCATCGATACGGGCAAACAGCGACATCTCCGTGTAGGCCGGGCCGCGCTGCACCAGCGAGCCGCCGGAGTTATTGCAGATCCCACCGATCACCGAGGCGCCAATGCACGACGAGCCGATCACCGAGTGCGGTTCGCGACCCAGCGGCTTAAGCGCCTTTTCCAGCGAGTAGAGCGTGGTGCCGGGGAAGGCGAGTACCTGTTCGCCCTTGTCCAGCAGGTGCAGTTTGTCGAGGCGCAGGGTGCTGATAATCACGATGTCACGATCGTAATCGTTGCCGTTCGGCGTGGAGCCTTCAGTCAGGCCGGTGTTAGCAGCCTGCATTAAAATAATCTTGTCTGCCGCAACGCAGGCGCTGAGCACGCGCCACAGTTCGAGCAACGTACCGGGGAAGACCACCGCCAGTGCCTCGCCCTGACCGGAGCGGAAGCCCTTGCGATAGCGGGCGGTTTTAGCCGGGTCGGTAAGCAGGTGAGAGTGACCAACCAGGCGCGACAGTTCGTTAATAAATGTAGTGTTATCGTCAGTTCGAACAGAAGACATCTTCCACTCCTTGTGGTGGGGCAAATTTCTCGCTGTAAAGCATAGCGCGATTAGCCGTTGAGCGGTCGGGTATTCATGAGAAAAATCAGAGAATAACCCTGCAAGGTTTTCAGGCTTTGTGGCACACTGCGCTTTTCGCACGGTCTGGCCGGGTGCTTCCCGCGGTTATTGATGAGAGAGAATAACAACATGAAATGGCTATGTTCTGTAGGTGTCGCCGTCAGCCTGGCGCTGCAACCTGCGCTGGCAGAGGATTTGTTTGGTAATCACCCGCTCACGCCCGAAGCCCGCGACGCCTTTGTCACGGATTTACTCAAAAAGATGACGGTCGATGAGAAAATCGGCCAGCTGCGCCTGATCAGCGTCGGCCCGGATAACCCGAAAGAAGCAATTCGCGAGATGATCAAAGACGGGCAGGTAGGAGCCATTTTTAACACCGTTACCCGCCAGGATATCCGCAAGATGCAGGATCAGGTGATGGAGCTGAGCCGCCTGAAAATCCCACTGTTCTTCGCTTATGACGTGGTGCACGGCCAGCGTACCGTCTTCCCGATTAGCCTCGGCTTAGCCTCCTCCTTTAACCTCGATGCGGTGAAAACCGTCGGGCGCGTATCGGCATATGAAGCCGCAGACGACGGCCTGAACATGACCTGGGCGCCGATGGTTGACGTCTCTCGCGATCCGCGCTGGGGCCGCGCTTCGGAGGGCTTTGGAGAAGACACGTATTTAACCGCCACGATGGGCAAAACCATGGTGGAAGCGATGCAGGGCAAAAGTCCGGCAGATCGTTACTCGGTAATGACCAGCGTCAAGCACTTCGCCGCCTACGGCGCGGTGGAGGGCGGTAAAGAGTACAACACCGTCGACATGAGCCCGCAGCGCCTGTTTAACGACTACATGCCGCCATACAAGGCAGGGCTGGACGCGGGCAGCGGGGCGGTGATGGTAGCGCTGAACTCGCTGAACGGCACGCCTGCCACCTCCGATTCGTGGCTGCTGAAAGACGTGTTGCGCGACCAGTGGGGCTTCAAGGGCATCACCGTTTCTGACCACGGCGCGATTAAAGAGCTGATCAAACACGGCACGGCGTCTGACCCGGAAGATGCGGTACGCGTGGCGCTCAAGTCCGGCATCAACATGAGCATGAGCGACGAGTACTACAGCAAATACCTGCCGGGGCTGGTGAAGAGCGGCAAGGTGACGATGGCAGAGCTGGACGACGCCGCTCGCCACGTGCTGAACGTGAAATATGACATGGGACTGTTTAACGATCCTTACAGCCATCTGGGGCCGAAGGATTCAGACCCGGCGGACACCAACGCCGAAAGCCGTCTGCACCGTAAAGAAGCCCGGGAAGTAGCTCGCGAAAGCCTGGTGCTGTTGAAAAACCGTCTCGACACGCTGCCGCTGAAAAAATCCGGCACCATTGCCGTGGTCGGTCCGCTGGCCGACAGCAAGCGCGACGTCATGGGCAGCTGGTCCGCCGCAGGCGTGGCGGATCAGTCCGTTACCGTGCTGACCGGCATTAAGAGCGCCGTGGGTGATAACGCAAAAGTGGTTTACGCCAAAGGTGCGAACGTCACCGACGATAAAGACATCGTGACCTTCCTCAACCAGTATGAGGAAGCGGTGAAGGTGGATGCGCGCACGCCGAAAGAGATGCTCGACGAAGCGGTTAACGCCGCGAAGCAGTCCGACGTGGTGGTCGCCGTGGTGGGTGAAGCGCAGGGGATGGCGCACGAAGCCTCCAGCCGTACCGATATTACCATTCCGCAGAGCCAGCGCGATCTGATCGCGGCCCTGAAAGCCACCGGCAAGCCGCTGGTGCTGGTGCTGATGAACGGGCGTCCGCTGGCGCTGGTGAAAGAAGATCAGCAGGCTGACGCCATTCTGGAAACCTGGTTCGCCGGAACCGAAGGCGGTAACGCCATTGCCGACGTGCTGTTTGGCGATTACAACCCGTCCGGCAAGCTGCCGATGTCCTTCCCGCGCTCCGTCGGGCAGATCCCGGTTTACTACAGCCACCTGAACACCGGTCGTCCGTATAACGCCGACAAGCCGAACAAGTACACGTCCCGTTACTTCGACGAAGCTAACGGCCCGCTCTATCCGTTTGGCTATGGCCTGAGTTACACCACCTTCAAGGTGTCTGACGTCAAAATGTCGGCGCCGACCCTGAAGCGTGACGGCAAAGTGACCGCCAGCGTAGAGGTGACCAACAGCGGCAAACGCGAAGGCGCGACGGTGATCCAGATGTACGTTCAGGACGTCACGGCCTCCATGAGCCGTCCGGTGAAACAGCTGCGCGGCTTCGAAAAGGTCAACCTGAAACCGGGCGAAACCAGAACGGTCAGCTTCCCGATTGACGTAAATGCGCTGAAGTTCTGGAATCAGCAGATGAAATACGATGCTGAGCCTGGCAAATTCAACGTCTTCATCGGCGTGGATTCCGCCCGCGTGAACAAAGCCGAGTTCGAACTGCAATAATCTTACCTTTCTCCCTTTCCCCCGCCTGGCGGGGGATGCCTCTCATCTTGTACGAAAAACGGTTAAATTCACTGTTTTAAGCTACGCTTTTCTCTCAAGCCTATGAAAAAGGCCACAAAATAATGAGGAAAGCAGAATGACGATGATTAAGGGGATAACAGGGTCGGCGGTGCTTCTGGCGGCGCTGAGCCTGCCGTTACAGGCCGCAGAGCCGGTTAAGGTGGGTTCCAAAATTGATACCGAGGGCGCGTTGCTCGGTAATATCATTTTGCAGGTACTCGAAAGTCACGGCGTGAAAACGGTCAATAAAGTACAGCTTGGCACCACGCCTGTCGTGCGCGGTGCCATCACTTCCGGCGAGCTGGATATCTACCCGGAATACACCGGCAACGGGGCATTCTTCTTCAAGGATGAAAACGATCCGGCCTGGAAAAATGCCAAAGCCGGGTACGAAAAAGTCAAAAAGCTGGACGCAGAAAAAAATAAGCTGGTCTGGCTAACGCCGGCACCGGCCAACAACACCTGGACCATCGCGGTGCGCAAAGATATCGCCGAGAAAGGCAAGCTCACCTCGCTTGACGATCTCAGCCGCTACCTGAAAGAGAAGGGCGAGTTTAAGCTCGCGGCCTCGGCAGAGTTTATCGAGCGCGCTGATGCCCTGCCAGCGTTTGAAAAAGCCTATGATTTCAAGCTCGATCAGGCACAGCTGCTCTCTCTGGCAGGCGGCGACACGGCAGTGACCATTAAGGCGGCGGCGCAGCAAACCTCCGGCGTCAACGCGGCGATGGCCTACGGCACAGACGGCCCGGTCGCGGCGCTTGGCCTGCAAACCCTGACCGACCCGAAAGGCGTTCAGCCTATTTACGCCCCAACCCCGGTCGTGCGCGAGGCGGTGCTGAAAGCCTACCCGGATATTGCGGAATGGCTCAAACCGGTATTTGAAAAACTGGATGCGAAAACGCTGCAACAGCTGAATGCCAGCATTGCCGTTGAGGGGCTGGATGCCAAAAAAGTGGCTGCCGACTTCCTGAAACAACAAGGGCTTGTGAAGTAACGGGATAAGGCTGTGCCAATAAAATGCCATAACCGCGTCCTGCTGCTGTTGGCCTGTGTGGCCATCGCGGCGGTCGCGTTACCTTTTGTGAATGTCGCGCCAAACCGTCTGGTGTCGGGCGAACCGCGCGCGCTCTGGCAGATCTGGGCATTTACGCCGCTGCTGCTGGGCGCGGCGCTGGCGAGTACTGTTGCTTTAGCCTTCTGGCCGGGGCGAACCGCCCTGTGGCTGACGTTTTTGCTCAGCGAAGCGCTGTTTATCGTACTGTTCTGGAGCGCGGGACAGGCGGCAACGCAGATGGCCGCGGTTGAAAGCCCGCTGGCGCGCACGTCGGTTGGTAGCGGGCTGTGGCTGTGGCTGGCACTTTGTCTGCTGGTCTGTAGCGATGCCATTCGCCGTCTGACGCCGCAACCCGTCTGGCGCTGGCTGCTGAACGCGCAATTCTGGGTTATCCCTCTGCTGATCCTCTTCAGCGGCGATCTGAATCAGCTCTCGCTGTTAAAAGAGTACGTCAACCGCCAGGAGGTATTTGACAACGCGCTGGCGCAACATCTGACGATCCTGTTCGGGACGCTGATCCCGGCGCTGCTGCTGGGCGTGCCGCTGGGCATGTGGTGCTACCGACATACCAGCCGCCAGGGCGCCGTCTTTACCTTGCTCAACGTTATTCAGACCATCCCCTCCGTCGCCCTGTTTGGCCTGCTGATTGCCCCCCTCGCCGGTCTGGTGAAATCCTTCCCTGCGTTGGCTGCGGCAGGCATTGCCGGAACCGGGCTGACGCCAGCGCTGATTGCCCTTGTGCTGTATGCGCTGCTGCCGCTGGTGCGCGGCGTGGTGGCGGGGTTAAGCCAGGTTCCGCCCGACGTGCTGGAAAGCGCCCATGCGATGGGGATGAGCGCGCGCCAGTGTTTCTGGAAAATACAGCTGCCGCTTGCGCTTCCGCTGCTGGTTCGCAGCCTGCGGGTGGTGACAGTGCAAACCGTGGGGATGGCGGTGATTGCCGCGCTGATCGGGGCGGGCGGCTTTGGGGCACTGGTCTTCCAGGGGCTGCTCAGTAGCGCGCTGGATCTGGTGTTGCTGGGCGTCGTGCCCACAATTGCGCTGGCGGTCGTACTGGATGCCCTGTTTGCCCTGTGGCTCGCGCTGCTCAGGAGAAGAGCCAATGATTGAATTTCATGATGTGAGTAAAACCTTTGCGGGCCGTCCGGCGGCAAGCCACCTTAATCTGCATTTTGCCGAGGGGGCGTTCTCGGTATTGATCGGGACATCGGGGTCGGGAAAATCCACGACGCTGAAGATGATCAATCGGCTGGTGGAACACGACAGCGGGACGATTCGCTTTGCCGGAGAGGAGATCCGCAGCCTGCCGGTGCTGGAGCTGCGGCGGCGTATGGGCTACGCCATTCAGTCCATCGGCCTGTTTCCCCACTGGACGGTGGCGCAGAACATTGCCACCGTGCCACAGCTGGAAAAATGGTCCCGGGGGAAGATCAATGAGCGTGTCGACGAACTGATGGCGCTGCTGGGCCTGGACGCGTCGCTTCGTAACCGCTATCCGCACCAGCTTTCCGGCGGACAGCAGCAGCGGGTCGGGGTGGCGCGCGCGCTGGCCGCTAACCCGCAGGTACTGCTGATGGATGAGCCCTTCGGCGCACTGGATCCGGTCACCCGCGGCGCACTTCAGGCCGAGATGAGCCGCATCCACCGTATTCTCGGGCGCACCATCGTGCTGGTGACGCATGATATCGACGAAGCACTGCGGCTGGCCGATCGTCTGGTACTGATGGATCACGGCGAAGTCGTCCAGCAGGGTACGCCGCTTGAGCTGTTAACCTCGCCGGCGAATGATTTTGTGCGTGAATTTTTTGGCCGCAGCGAGCTGGGCGTCAGGCTGCTCTCGCTGCGCACCGTCAGGGACTATCTGCGTCCGCAGGATGCGCAAATCGGTGGTGAACCGCTGCACGATGGGATGAGCCTGCGCGATGCCCTGTCGGCGTTTGTCGCCCGGCAGTGTGAGGTGTTACCCGTTTCGGACGGGCAGGGGACACCATGCGGGACGATCCATTTTCGCGATCTGCTGGCGGGGGAGGTGACGCGTGAAGTGGGTCCGTGATCCGTTACTCTGGCTGACAGGGCTGTTTATCGCCTTACTCTACCTGATGCCGCACAGCGCGGCGCTGTTTAATGCGCTTATTCCCGGGCTGCCACGTCCGGTATACCAGCAGGAGAGCTTTGTTAATCTCACCCTGGCGCACTTCTGGCTGGTGGCGGTGTCAAGCGTGATTGCTATCGTGCTGGGCACAGGCGCCGGGATTGCGGTGACGCGGCCTGCGGGCAGGGAGTTCCGTCCGCTGGTGGAGACCATCGCCGCAACGGGGCAGACCTTCCCGCCGGTGGCCGTGCTGGCGATTGCCGTGCCGGCGATCGGTTTTGGGCAGGAGCCTGCCATCATTGCGCTGATTTTGTACGGCGTGTTGCCCATTCTGCAAGGGACGCTGGCAGGGATTGCGGCGGTGCCTGCATCGGTGCTGAGCGTAGCGGAAGGAATGGGGATGAGCGCCTGGCAGCGGCTGGTGAAGGTCGAACTGCCGCTGGCCGCTCCGGTGATTATCGCTGGCGTGCGAACGTCCGTGATAATCAACATTGGTACGGCAACCATCGCCTCGACGGTCGGAGCCAATACGCTGGGAACGCCGATCATTATCGGGTTAAGCGGGTTTAATACGGCTTACATTATTCAGGGGGCGATTCTGGTTGCGCTGGCGGCAATTGTGGTGGATCGCCTGTTTGAACGCCTGGCCGGATACCTCAGCCAACACCGCCGCGAACAATAAATGAATAACCTGCAAGCATAACGCCACCGATACCGCTGACAGCCATCAGTGCAAAAAGGGTAATTACGGCCAGTTTCGTTGCCTTCATCATGTGCTCCTGTTGTTAACGGAACAATTATACGGTGAAGCGCAGCTGTTAATGAACCATTAAATGCCGTTACGACGCATTTGGACCCAGTGAGTAAACGGGATAACCATGTTCGCGCCACTCCGTAAGGAGCTGCTGCTGGGAAGCGGAGGGGACTTCGCCGCACCAGACCAGCAGCGTCTGTCCCTCAAACAGTTCCGGCCTGAGCTGGGCCAGGGAGTGGGCAAGCACGTCAACGCGCCAGCCCTGCTGGGTGGCAATCCAGGCTTCGAGCCACAGCCGGGTGGTATCGTGTACGTTCCAGCCGATCACCAGTGCATCTTTGCTGTTTTTATTCCGCGCTGAGGCAAGACAGACGGAAATATAGTTAATCAGCACGCCATCAAGCATGCTGAGCAGCGCCTGTAAGGTGGTTTGCTGACACTGAAGCCGACGCCGTAGGGGAATAAAAAGATGAGTGATCAGGGTTTGCGCCGGGTAGTCTCGACCCTGTTCTTTGATCCAGCCGCGCAGACGCTGCAAATTGCCACTCTGCAACAGCCTCAGCAGGGTTTCCTGCTGCTCGCGCCAGAGATGCTGCGTATCAGGATCGTCCTGGCTTAGAAGCGATTTTACCTTGCCGACCTGTACGCCGTTGTCGATCCAGCTTTTTATCTCGCGGATCCGGTCAATATCCGCATCGTTAAACAGGCGGTGCCCGCCGTCCGTTCTTTGCGGCTTAAGCAATCCATACCGTCGCTGCCACGCCCGTAGCGTAACGGGATTGATATCACACAGGAGTGCCACTTCACCTATTGTGTAAAGCGCCATTTTCGCCCCCAGGCTTGCGCGTCCCCAGCTTAACTGTAGACCCACTTTGCGGAACCAGGAAGATTTGATTCTTTTTTGTACAAATTATACGAAAGAAAGGTTATCTCCGGCAAAAGGTGTGATGACGGACACGATTTATCGCTTTTTTGGCACGTTTCAAAGAAAGTTAACCGCTATCAGTGTATGTTACGCGTTTTTAGAATGTGCGGTTTGTGAGTATGTACGAGTTTAATCTGGTGCTGCTGTTGCTTCAGCAGATGTGCGTGTTTCTTGTCATCGCCTGGTTGATGAGCAAAACGCGTCTGTTCATTCCGCTGATGCAGGTCACCGTCCGTCTGCCGCACAAATTCCTCTGCTACGTCGTATTTTCCATATTCTGCATTATGGGGACCTGGTTTGGTCTCCATATTGAGGATTCCATCGCCAATACGCGCGCCATCGGCGCGGTAATGGGCGGGCTGCTCGGAGGCCCGGTCGTGGGCGGTCTGGTGGGGTTAACCGGCGGCCTGCACCGCTATTCGATGGGCGGTATGACGGCGCTAAGCTGCATGATCTCCACCATCGTCGAAGGGCTGCTCGGTGGTCTCGTCCACAGCTATATGATTAAGCGCGGACGCCCGGATAAAGTGTTCAGTCCCTTTACCGCAGGGGCGATTACCTTCGTGGCGGAAATGGCGCAGATGGCGATCATCCTGCTGATCGCGCGCCCGTTTGACGATGCGTTACATCTGGTCAGCAGCATTGCCGCACCGATGATGGTCACCAATACCGTAGGTGCGGCGCTGTTTATGCGCATTCTGCTCGACAAACGCGCCATGTTCGAAAAATACACCTCGGCATTTTCTGCCACCGCCTTAAAAGTTGCGGCGTCGACGGAAGGGATCCTGAGGCAGGGATTCAACGAGGAGAACAGCATGAAGGTGGCGCAGGTGCTGTATAAAGAGCTGGATATCGGGGCCGTGGCGATTACCGATCGCGAAAAGCTGCTGGCGTTTACCGGCACCGGCGACGACCACCATCTGCCGGGCAAACCGATCTCATCGGCCTATACCCTGCGCGCTATTGAAACGGGTGAAGTGGTGTATGCCGACGGAAATGAAGTGCCGTACCGCTGTTCCCTGCATCCGCAGTGCAAACTCGGCTCTACGTTGGTCATTCCCCTGCGGGGCGAAAATCAGCGCGTTATGGGCACCATTAAGCTTTACGAAGCCAAAAACCGCCTGTTCAGCTCCATCAACCGCACGCTGGGGGAGGGGATCGCCCAGCTGCTTTCGGCGCAAATCCTGGCGGGGCAGTATGAACGGCAAAAAGCGCTGCTGACGCAGTCAGAAATTAAGCTCCTGCACGCTCAGGTGAATCCGCATTTCCTGTTTAACGCGCTTAATACGCTGAAGGCGGTGATCCGCCGCGACAGCGATCAGGCCGCGCAGCTGGTGCAATTTCTGTCGACCTTTTTCCGCAAAAATTTGAAGCGTCCCTCGGAGATCGTCACCCTCGCGGACGAGATTGAGCACGTAAACGCCTATCTGCAAATTGAAAAAGCGCGCTTCCAGTCACGTTTACAGGTGTCGTTATCCGTCCCGGATGAACTGGCGTATCAGCATCTTCCGGCCTTTACCCTGCAACCGATTGTAGAGAACGCCATTAAGCATGGAACCTCGCAGCTGCTGGGTACCGGAGAAATCATGATTTCCGCTTCCCGTTTTAACCACCATCTGGTGCTGGATATTGAAGACAACGCGGGGCTGTATGAAGCTTCCGCGTCAGGCGGTCTGGGCATGAGCCTGGTGGATAAACGCCTGCGCGCGCATTTTGGTGACGACTGCGGTATCACCGTTGCCTGTGAGCCAGACCGCTATACCCGAATTACCTTACGATTGCCGCTGGAGGAGAACGCATGTTAAGAGTGCTGATTGTTGATGATGAGCCGTTAGCACGGGAAAACCTGCGTGTCCTGTTGCAGGAGCAGAGTGATATCGAGGTTGTGGGGGAATGTGCCAATGCCATTGAAGGCATCGGTGCGGTGCATAAACTGCGCCCTGACGTGTTGTTCCTCGATATTCAGATGCCGCGCATCAGCGGGCTGGAGATGGTCGGCATGCTCGACCCGGAGCACCGTCCCTATATCGTCTTTCTGACGGCCTTTGATGAGTACGCGGTAAAGGCGTTTGAAGAGCACGCGTTTGATTATCTGCTGAAACCGATTGAAGAGAAACGGCTTGAAAAGACCCTGACCCGTCTGCGCCAGGAGCGTACCGCGCAGGACGTGACGCTGCTGCCGGAGCATCAGCAGCCCCTGAAGTTTATCCCCTGTACCGGGCACAGCCGGATTTACCTTCTGCAAATGGACGACGTTGCTTTTGTCAGCAGCCGTCTGAGCGGGGTATACGTCACCAGCGCCGAAGGCAACGAAGGCTTTACCGAGCTGACCCTGCGCACGCTGGAGAGCCGCACGCCGCTGATCCGCTGCCATCGTCAGTATCTGGTGAACATGGCGCACCTGAAGGAGATCCGCCTGGAAGATAACGGCCAGGCCGAGCTGGTGTTACGTGCCGGGCAAACCGTTCCCGTCAGTCGTCGCTACCTGAAAAGTTTGAAAGAGGCGATAGGGCTGTAAAACTGATACACTGCGCGCCATTGCATCATCGACATTCGAAGGCTCTATGCTAAGTAACGATATTCTTCGTAGCCTGCGCTACACCCTGAAAGCGAACAATAATGACATGGTGCGCATTCTTGCGCTCTCCGACATGGAATCCACGTCCGCCGGGTTCGACACCTGGATGACTAAAGAAGATGAAGAGGGTTTTGTTCGCTGCCCGGACATCATTCTGTCGGGCTTTCTGAACGGCCTGATCTACGACAAGCGCGGCAAAGATGAATCTGCTCCTGAGCTGGCGCTGGAGCGTCGGGTGAATAACAACACGGTGCTGAAAAAACTGCGTATTGCTTTCTGCCTGAAAACTGACGACATTCTGGCGATCATGACCGAGCAGAAATTTCGCGTGTCGATGCCGGAAATCACCGCCATGATGCGCGCGCCGGATCATAAGAATTACCGCGAGTGTGGGGATCAATTTCTGCGTTATTTCCTGCGTGGGTTGACGCAGCGGGTGCATAACCAGAAGGGGTGATTTTTAGCCGGATGGCGGCTTCGCCTGACCCGGCCTACAAAACCCGTCGGCCCGTGCAAGCGTAGCGCCGCCAGGCAAAAAAAAGCCGGATTCTCATCCGGCTTTTTTATTACTTCACCTGCTGACCCGGCTTCGCGCCTTCGTCAGGGCTTAACAGGAAGATGTCTTTTCCGCCCGGGCCTGCGGCCATCACCATCCCTTCGGAGATGCCGAAGCGCATTTTACGCGGCGCCAGGTTTGCCACCATCACGGTCTGACGACCGATCAGCACCTGCGGATCAGGGTACGCGGAACGAATGCCGGAGAAGACGTTACGTTTCTCGCCGCCCAGATCCAGCGTCAGACGCAGCAGTTTGTCAGAGCCTTCCACGAACTCCGCGTTTTCGATCAGCGCCACGCGCAGGTCGACTTTAGCGAAATCATCAAAGGTGATGGTCTCCTGAATCGGATCGTCCGCCAGCGGGCCGGTCACCGGTGCGGCAGCCGCTTTCACCTCTTCTTTGGATGCTTCCACCAGCGCGTCAACCTGCTTCATCTCGATGCGGTTATACAGCGCCTTGAAGGTGTTCACCTTGTGGCCGAGCAGCGGCTGCTGGATGGCATCCCAGGTCAGTTCGGTGTTCAGGAATGCTTCCGCGCGGGCTGCCAGCTGCGGCAGAACCGGCTTCAGCCAGGTCATCAGCACGCGGAACATGTTCAGACCCATGGTGCAGATCGCCTGCAAGTCGGCGTCGCGACCTTCCTGTTTCGCCACCACCCACGGCGCCTGCTCGTCCACATAGCGGTTGGCCACGTCTGCCAGCGCCATGATTTCGCGAATGGCTTTACCGAATTCACGGCTTTCCCAGGCTTCGCCAACCGCAGCGGCGGCGTCGGTGAAGGTTTTATACAGCTCAGGATCGGCCAGTTCGGCAGAAAGCACGCCGTCAAAGCGTTTGGCGATAAAACCTGCGTTACGTGACGCCAGGTTCACCACCTTGTTGACGATGTCCGCGTTCACGCGCTGCACGAAATCTTCCAGGTTCAGGTCGATATCGTCGATGCGGGAAGAGAGCTTCGCGGTGTAGTAGTAGCGCAGGCTGTCCGCGTCGAAGTGGTTCAGCCAGGTGCTGGCCTTAATAAACGTCCCGCGAGATTTAGACATCTTCGCGCCGTTCACCGTTACGTAGCCATGTACGAACAGGTTGGTCGGCTTGCGGAAGTTGCTGCCTTCCAGCATTGCTGGCCAGAACAGGCTGTGGAAGTAAACGATGTCTTTACCGATGAAGTGATACAGCTCGGCATCGGAATCTTTCTTCCAGTATTCGTCGAAGCTTACGGTGTCGCCGCGCTTGTCACACAGATTCTTGAAGGAGCCCATGTAGCCAATCGGCGCATCCAGCCAGACGTAGAAATATTTGCCCGGCGCGTTCGGGATTTCGAAGCCAAAGTATGGCGCATCGCGGGAAATATCCCATTGTTGCAGACCGGATTCGAACCACTCCTGCATTTTGTTCGCGACCTGCTCCTGCAATGCACCGCTGCGGGTCCATGCCTTCAGCATTTCGCTGAACGACGGCAGGTCGAAGAAGAAGTGCTCGGAGTCACGCATCACCGGCGTCGCGCCGGAAACCACGGATTTCGGTTCGATAAGCTCGGTCGGACTGTAGGTCGCGCCGCACACTTCGCAGTTATCGCCGTACTGGTCCGGGGATTTACATTTCGGACAGGTGCCTTTAACGAAACGGTCCGGCAGGAACATGCCTTTTTCCGGATCGTACAGCTGAGAAATGGTGCGGTTTTTAATGAAACCGTTCTCTTTCAGACGGGTGTAGATCAGCTCTGACAGCTCGCGGTTTTCGTCGCTGTGTGTGGAGTGATAGTTGTCATAGCTGATGTCAAAGCCAGCAAAATCGGTCTGATGCTCCTGACTCATTTCGGCGATCATCTGTTCCGGGGAAATGCCCAGCTGCTGCGCTTTCAGCATGATCGGCGTGCCGTGGGCATCGTCCGCACAGATAAAGTTCACCTCGTGGCCGCGCATTCGCTGGTAACGGACCCAGACATCAGCCTGGATATGCTCCAGCATGTGGCCGAGGTGGATTGAGCCGTTGGCGTACGGCAGGGCGCACGTTACCAGAATTTTTTTCGCGACTTGAGTCATAGTAGGCATTACTTCTTTTAACTGTGAAAAGGGTTTTCGATATTACCAAAAGGGGCATTATTAAGTAAGCACAAACCGCGGCCTTTCAGGTAAACTTGTTTGTCTAAGGTCTTATTCACAAGAACAAAGGAGTCGGGATGAGTTCTCAATCCCAGGCCAAATCACCGGAAGCCTTACGAGCAATGGTCGCCGGGACGCTGGCTAATTTTCAGCATCCAACCCTGAAGCACAATCTCACGACGCTGAAAGCGCTTCATCACGTCGCATGGCTGGACGATACGCTTCACATCGAGCTACAGATACCGTTCGTCTGGACCAGCGCCTTTGATGCCCTGAAAGAGCAAACCAGCTCTGAGCTGCTGCGCATTACTGGCGCAAAAGCAATTGACTGGAAGCTAAGCCACAGCATCGCCACGCTCAAGCGCGTGAAAAATCAGCCGGGCGTTAACGGCGTGAAGAACATCATCGCCGTCAGCTCTGGCAAGGGCGGGGTGGGTAAATCATCTACCGCCGTGAATCTGGCGCTTGCACTGGTGGCAGAAGGGGCGAAGGTCGGCATTCTGGATGCGGATATCTATGGCCCGTCCATTCCAAACATGCTGGGGGCGGAAAACCAGCGTCCAACTTCGCCGGACGGCACCCACATGGCGCCAATCGTGGCGCACGGTCTGGCGACCAACTCCATTGGATATCTGGTTACTGACGATAACGCGATGGTCTGGCGTGGCCCGATGGCCAGCAAAGCGCTGCTGCAAATGTTGCAGGAGACAATGTGGCCTGACCTCGATTATCTGGTGCTGGACATGCCGCCGGGCACCGGTGATATCCAGCTGACGCTGGCGCAGAACATTCCGGTTACCGGCGCCGTCGTAGTCACCACGCCGCAGGATATCGCGCTGATCGACGCCAAAAAAGGCATCGTCATGTTCGAGAAGGTAGAGGTGCCGGTACTGGGTATCGTCGAGAACATGAGCATGCATATTTGCAGCAACTGCGGGCACCATGAGCCCATCTTTGGTACCGGCGGTGCGGTGAAGCTGGCTGCGCAGTATCACACCCAGCTGCTGGGGCAGATGCCGCTGCATATTTCCTTGCGTGAAGACCTGGACAGCGGGAAACCAACGGTGGTCAGCCGCCCGGACAGCGAATTTGCCCAGATGTATCGCCAGCTTGCAGGGCGCGTTGCGGCGCAGCTCTACTGGCAGGGGGAAGTGATCCCGGGTGAAATCGCCTTCCGCGCGGTGTAACGCCTCTGCGCGTTAGTGCCGGGTGACGGCTTTGCCTTACCCGGCCTACCTCGATTTTGTAGGTCAGGTAAGCATAGCGCCACCTGACTTTACCCAAGCCGATAGTGCATCAAATAATACTCCCCGTCCGGAGAATCTCCCGTCGCTTCAATGTGCCAGCCGTGGCGATGGTAAAACGCAATAGCCCGTTCATTCTTCACCAGACACTTCAGCGCGCCTGTACTGGTAAATGTCTTCTGTACCTGTTCCAGTAACAAATGACCCACTCCCAGACGCTGATACTGCGGATCGACAAACAGGTTGTGCAGAAAATTATCGTTCGTCCAGACTGAGGCAAAGCCAAGTCGGTGCCCATCCTGCTCCGCCACCCAAATCTCTTCGTCCAGGGTTGCCGCGTCAAAATCTTCAAGCTGCCACGCAGAACTGTCCAGCCACGGCCAGGCTTCACGCCGGGCGTGGAGGAACAGCGTGCGCAGGAAAGGGCGATCGCTCTCCTGCCACGGACGGATTAGGATCGTATCAGCGGTGATAGAAAATATCTCCGTTATAGGCTTTGTAGATTTTGCCATCGGCATCGCCAATCAGAACATAATTCTCGCCCATGTAGGTCCAGTGTGTGCCGGCATCGGGCGCAGGAAGGTTACGTAGCTGGTACTGTTTGATGGTGTACTCGGGCGTCTGATACTGCGCGGGCGCGGTGTCGCCAATTTTGAACTTCGTAAAATCGGCAATAAACTCTTGTTCTTCGTAGGCCTTGATGCCGGAAGGCGCTGTCGACGCTTGCGGTGCAGCGTGCGCGGCCCCCGCCAGTGACACTAATACACCCAGAAGCAACAATTTACGCTTAGCCATTTTTTCTCCAGTCATATCGTTACTGATACTTTTTGTGTGCAGATCCGCAAACGGATGGCAGACAGTTCATTTTAAGTATCCTCACAGGGTGAGTTTGCAAAAAATGTAACAAAAGCGCACGGTTTTGTGTAGTCGCAACCGTCATTAATTATTTCTTCGATGAATAAATATTGGCTTACGCAGATAACATAATTATGGGTTTATTAATTAATTCTGAAAAAACTTTTTCAAAGCAAATTTACAAAGATCCAGGCATGCATTAAACGAATAGAACATTTAAGATTGCCCGAAACCCTCTTTCCTAATCCGTAAGTCAGACGATGCATGGCTGTAAAAGCCAGGCCGCAGGAATGCTGTGGTTTTTTAAATGTTACTGCCATCACTGTTAATTAATTTAGCGGTAAGCGGTTGTTTTAGAATGGAAAGAATCATTTCGGTACGTATTCGATAATCAATACTATAAAAAGAAATTTTTACTCAATGAAAAACACAACAGTCTTTTCGATATTGTTTTTAATTATTACGCCATTATCTGGCTGCGTATTTTCACCGGGTCAGCATCTGGATCTTGCTGGAAAACAGGTGATGACCACAGAAAATGCAAACGATCGTCTGGAGAAGCGGATTGATGTTTATCCTCTTACGCCTTCGTTAATTGAAAAATTGCGACCATCGGCCCTTAAATCTCAGGCAAATCCTAAGCTGGATGAACAGGTCAAAAACTGGGAATACCGTATCGGCGTTGGGGATATTTTGACCGTCACCGTCTGGGATCACCCTGAACTGACAACCCCGGCAGGGCAGTATCGCAGCGCCAGTGACACCGGTAACTGGGTTAATGCCGACGGTACGCTTTTCTATCCTTATGTCGGTAAATTGCAGGTGGCAGGCAAAACGGTCGCACGGGTACGCGAGGAGATCACGGCCCGGCTGAACAATGTCATTGAAAGTCCGCAGGTGGACGTCAGCGTCGCCTCTTTCCGCTCGCAAAAAGCCTATGTGACGGGCGAGGTGGTGAAGTCGGGGCAGCAGGCTATCACCAATATCCCGTTAACGGTAATGGATGCCGTGAACGCCGCAGGGGGGCTCTCTGCCGACGCGGACTGGCGCAATGTCGTGCTGACGCATAATGGGAAGGATATGCGCCTCTCGCTATATGCGCTGATGCAGCATGGCGATCTCACCCAAAATAAGCTGCTCTATCCCGGCGATATTCTGTTTGTCCCCCGTAACGATGCGCTGAAAGTGTTCGTCATGGGCGAGGTCGTTAAACAGAGCACGCTGAAAATGGATCGCAGCGGCATGACCCTGGCCGAAGCGCTGGGCAATGCGGGTGGGCTGAACCAGAATATGGCCGATGCCACCGGAATTTTTGTCATTCGTTCGCTGCCGAAAAGCGAGCGTTCAGAGAAAATTGCCAACATCTACCAGCTCAATGCTCAGGACGCATCAGCCATGGTGTTAGGCACCGAGTTTCAGCTTGAGCCTTATGACATTGTCTATGTCACCACTGCACCACTGTCCCGCTGGAATCGCGTGATATCACAGCTTGTTCCGACCATCAGCGGGGTGCATGACCTTACCGAAACGGTTCGTTACATCAGATCGTGGCCGCAATAATGTTCAAATCAATACTCGTGGTTTGCACCGGAAATATCTGCCGTTCTCCGATTGGGGAGCGGCTTTTACGCCAGCACCTGCCCGACAGACATATCGCCTCGGCGGGGATATACGGGCTTGAGGGGTGCCCGGCGGATGACAGCGCCCAGGACGTGGCCTGGCGGCATGGGATCTCCCTCGACGGTCATGTGGCGCGCCGGCTGACACGCAATCTGATGCAGGGAGCCGATCTTATCCTGGTGATGGAGCCGGAACATCTTCGCTTCATTGCGGCCATGGCGCCGGAGAGCAGGGGAAAGTCGCTGCTTTTTGGGCAATGGCTGGAGCCGCAGGATATCCCCGATCCCTACCGTAAAAGCCGGGAAGCGTTTGAATATGTGTTCGGGCTATTGGGTAAAGCCAGCCAGGAATGGGCACGTCGTTTAGGTCAGAAAGGAATGAAGCATTAATGTCGTCTTACACAACAGACAATTATGGTGCAGCGGCACCCCAACAACATGAAGTCGATCTCGTTCGTTTGCTCGTCGAGATGATCGACCACCGCACGATGATTCTGTGCGTAATATTCCTGTTCACTCTATGCGCCGGTCTCTATGCCTGGGTTACACCCCCTGTTTATCAGGCGGATGCCATGGTGCAAATAGAAAGCAAACAGGATAACAGTCTGCTTAAAGGGTTGAGTCAGCTGGGCACCGATGTTTCGCCGGATGTTGCCCCTGAAATTTTACTGCTGAAATCACGCATGATCCTCGGCGAGACCGTCGACAAATTAGGTCTGACGCAGCAGGCAAAGCAGCGCGTTTTGCCTGTGGTGGGGCGTCTCTGGCAGCGTCTGCAAGGGCGTGGGCAGGGTAAGATCACGTTAGGCGAACTCCAGATCCCGCAGGTGGAAGGCAAAGCGCAAGAGCTCACGCTGACCGTACAGGAAGCGGGAAAATATCACCTGACGGGCGAAAACATTAAGGCAGACGGTCGGGTTGGGAAAACGCTGGTCACGCAAGGGATCGTTCTGCTGGTGACGTCGATTGAGGCGACGCCAGGCACGCAATTTTCGCTTAAATCGTTGACGCGGCTGGAGACGATCAACGCCCTGAAGAAGAGCCTCACGGTTGCGGAGTCGGAGAAACAGAGTGGTATCGTGACCTTAACCCTGACGGGTGAAGATCCTGACAACATCGCCCGGGTGCTGAATGCGATTGCTGACAATTATCTTCAGCAAAATATCGCGCGCCAGGAGGCTCAGGATTCTCGTAGTCTGGATTTTTTACAAGAGCAGTTGCCGAAAATCAGAGCGGATCTGGATCAGGCTGAAGCACGGCTGAATGCTTATCGGGCGCAGCGTGACTCGGTGGATCTGTCTTTAGAGGCAAAATCCGTACTGGATCAGGTAGTGAACGTTGAGAACCAGCTAAATGAGCTGACGTTCCGGGAGGCAGAGATCTCCCAGCTCTTTAAAAAGAGTCACCCTACCTATCGTGCATTGCATGAAAAGAGACAGACCCTTGAGCGGGAACGGGATCGCCTGAATAACCGTGTGTCAGCTATGCCCTCCACGCAGCAGGAGATTTTACGCCTGAGCCGCGATGTTGAGTCGGGCCGCACCATTTATTTACAGCTATTGACGCGTCAGCAGGAGCTGAATATTTCCCGCTCCAGCGCTGTCGGGAACGTGAGGATCATTGATGAGGCGGTTACGCACCCGGATCCGATAAAGCCGCGAAAAGCGTTAATCATCATTCTTGGTGCGCTGTTCGGCCTAATGCTCGCAATGGGGACCGTGCTGGTACGCCAGGCGTTCAAACGTGGGATCACGCTTTCCGAGCAGCTGGAAGCGCAGGGGCTGCCGGTTCTGGCTACGTTGCCACGTTCCCAGTGGCTGTGGAGTAAAACGCATTTGCGCAGAAAAAATCCGTTCTCTCGTCGCTGGAAACACAAAACCTCGGATGTGCCTTTCCTGCCCGTCGATCGCCCTGCTGATATGTTTGTTGAAGCGGTACGCGGGCTGCGAACCAGTCTGTATTTCGCCATGATGGAGGCTGAGAACCGCATTGTGATGATTTCTGGCCCCACTCAGGACTGCGGAAAAACGCTCGTGGCGACGAATCTGGCGGCCGTCGCCGGGCAGAGCGGTCAGCGGGTGCTGTTTATTGATGCGGATATGCGCCAGGGCTATGTTCATAATATTTTTGGCCTGGAGAACCGCTACGGATTGTCCTGCCTGCTCGAAGGGAAATGCGACTTTACAGAGGTCATTCAGCATGCTGAAAAAGCGGGGATTGACGTCATCACCTGCGGCCCGGAACCCCTGCGTCCGTTAGAATTGCTGTTAAGCGAACGCTTCCTTGACATCATGTCCTGGGTTAACGAGCAATATGACATTGTCATCATCGATACACCGCCAGTCCTGGCCGTCACCGATGCCTCGCTGGTCGCCAGAGCAGCCGGAACAACGCTAATGGTTGCCCGTTTCGATAAAACCAGCGTGAAAGAGATGGAGAATACTGTTAAACGTCTCCAGCATGTTGGTGTGAAGGTCAGCGGCACAATCCTCAACGATATTGTTAAATCCGCAGCGCTGTTTTACAGCTCGGGGTACAGCCAGTGTGATTACGGTTATGCTTCGAGGAAAAAAGGAGACAGGCGTTAGAGCGGGAAAAACAATCCCTCTCCCGGGTGGGAGAGGGATAAGCATTACTTCGCCATCACTTCCTGCGCGGTACGCTCAACCAGAGACAGCAGGACTTTAACATCCTCCAGCGTCACGGTTGGGTTCAGCAGAGTCAGCTTCAGGCAGGTGATACCGTTATGCTCGGTCACACCGACGTTTGCACGGCCAGACTCCAGCAGCGCATCGCCAATTTTCTGGTTCAGCAGGGCAATACCGGCGTCATCCATTTGCGCCTGCGGACGGAAGCGGAACAGCACGCTTGCCAGTTGGGGTTGCATCACCAGTTCCAGAGCAGACTGCTCTTTCACGTAAGCCGCAACCTGCTGTGCCAGCGTCACGCCGTGATCGATGATTGCCGCGTATTGCTCCTGACCCAGCGCTTCCAGGCTCATCCACAGTTTCAGCGCGTCGAAACGGCGCGTGGTTTGCAGAGATTTGGAGACCAGGTTAGGTACACCTGCTTCTTCATCGAACTCAGAGTTCAGATAGGCCGCCTGATAGCGCATCAGCTCATAGTGACGCGCTTCCTTCAGCAGGAACGCACCGCAGCTGATGGTCTGGAAGAACTGCTTGTGGAAGTCCAGGGTGACGGAATCCACCAGCTCGATACCGTCCAGGTAGTGACGATACTGCTCAGACATCAGCAGCGCGCCGCCCCAGGCCGCATCAACGTGCACCCAGATATTGTGTTTCGCAGCCAGCTCAGCAATAGCACGCAGCGGATCGATAGCACCCGCATCGGTCGTACCGGCCGTGGCCACAATCGCCAGGATCTGCTCGCCGTTCGCGTTGCACTGTTCGATTTTCGCCGCCAGATCGGTGAGATCCATGCGGGAAAATTCGTCCGTTTTCACCTGCACCACGGACTGGTAGCCCAGACCCATCAGCGCCATGTTTTTCTGCACGGAGAAGTGTGCGTTTTCCGAGCACAGAACGCGGATCTTACGCAGATCGCCTGTCAGACCGTCCTGCTGAACAGAATGGCCCTGACGCGCAAAGAACGCGTCACGCGCCAGCATCAGCCCCATCAGGTTACTCTGGGTACCGCCGCTGGTGAAGACGCCTGCGTCGCCAGCCTGATAACCCACGCGGGTACGCAGCCACTCGATCAGTTTGATCTCAATGATGGTTGCGGACGGGCTTTGATCCCAGGAGTCCATACTCTGGTTGGTGGCGTTAATCAGTACTTCCGCCGCCTGGCTAACCACCAGGCTTGGGCAGTGTAGATGCGCCACGCACTGCGGGTGATGAACGGACAAGCTGTCTTTCAGGAAGAACTCCACGGCGCGTTCAATCGCCGCTTCGTTGCCCAGCCCTTTCGGGTTGAAATCCAGCTTAATACGGTCGCGCAGCTCCGCGACCGTTTTGCCCTGGTACATCTCAGGCTGTTTAAGCCACTGCATCACAGCCTGAGTGCTTTGTTCAATCGCCTGCTGGTAAGCTTCAATGCTCTGCGCAGAGGAGAACAAAATTGGGTTTGAATCAGACATCGTAATCAATAACTCCGGTTACGCCGGGCTAACGCCCGCAGCAAGCAGTGCCTGCTCGAATTTATCCAGGAAGACTTTCAGCTCGTCATCGCTGATCAGCAGAGAAGGCAGCAGACGCAGAACGATACCGTTACGGCCGCCACGCTCCAGAATCAAGCCTGCTTCGAAGCACTTCTTCTGAATCAGTGCAGACAGCTCGCCGTCGCCCGGGAAGCAACCCATTTGGTCAGCGGCTTCGTGCGGCTTAACGATCTCAATACCGATCATCATGCCCAGACCGCGAACGTGACCGATAACCGGATAGCGTTTCGCCATCTCTTTCAGCTGGCCTTTCAGCCATTCGCCCTGTGCGGCCACTTTGCTCGCGATATTCTGGTCTTTCAGGATCTTCAGCGTCGTCAGACCGGTTGCCATCGCCAGCTGGTTGCCGCGGAAGGTACCGGTATGGTGGCCTGGCGCCCATGCATCGAACTGCTTTTTGATACCGAGCACGGCCAGCGGCAGACCGCCACCGACTGCTTTAGACATCACGATGATGTCTGGCTCGATACCTGCGTGTTCGAAGGCAAAGAATTTACCGGTACGGGCAAAGCCAGCCTGGACTTCGTCGAGGATCAGCAGGATAGCGTGTTCCTGAGTGACTTTACGGATGCGCTGCAACCACTCAACAGGTGCCGGGTTCACGCCACCTTCACCCTGAACGGCTTCGAGGATCACCGCGGCAGGTTTACGCACGCCGCTTTCAACGTCGTTAATCAGATTTTCGAAGTAGTAGGTCAGCGCCTTCACGCCCGCTTCACCACCGATACCCAGTGGGCAACGGTACTCGTGTGGGTAAGGCATGAACTGGACTTCTGGCATCATACCGTCAACCGCTTCTTTAGGAGACAGGTTGCCGGTGACGGACAGTGCGCCGTGGGTCATACCGTGGTAACCACCAGAGAAACTGATGATACCGCTACGACCGGTCACTTTTTTCGCCAGCTTCAGCGCCGCTTCAACGGCGTCAGCCCCGGACGGGCCAGTGAATTGCAGGCAGTACTCTTTGCCCTGACCAGGCAACAGAGAGAGAAGGTATTCTGAAAACGCGTCTTTCAGCGGCGTGGTCAGATCCAGGGTATGTAACGGCAAGCCGCTGGTAATGACATTTTGGATGCTTTTCAGCACATCAGGATGATTGTGTCCAAGCGCGAGGGTGCCTGCGCCTGCTAAACAGTCAAGGTATTCATTATTATCTGCATCGGTGATCCACACGCCTTCTGCTTTTGTGATCGCTAAAGGCAGTTTGCGCGGATAACTCCTGACGTTAGATTCAAATTCGGCCTGACGGGCCAGATAGGTTTCGTTGCTTTTGTGGGCATCTACGGTGTCAATACGGACTTTATCCGTCATCATATCACTCCTACAACCGCCGCTTCGTTATGAGCCACGATTGAATAAAAAGTTAAAAAACAGATGGGGCCTGAAAAAAACGCCGCCAATATAGAGCCTTTTGTCACCGGGCTCAATGGTTAATTTGTTTACTGTTTTGTGACACAGGGCACAGGGCAGGGAAGAACGCCGTTTGTATGGGGAAGATTGCACTTTATGCTAAATAAAAACAGCAGCTTACGTATGATTTGTCAGCATTGTAAAATCAGACAAAAGAGTGTGACAAATCGTGCGATTGGCAGGCGAAAAGGAGGCAGAGAGCCTCCTTACGCTGTTTATTTCTGACTAACGCGTAAAACGCCGTGTTCGCGTCCCTTCGTTTTATTCCATGACGCGTCCGTAATACCGTTTTCATCCAGGCTTATCGATATCACAAAACCGTTACCATGGATCTCATAGAAATTCGCATTCAGACGTTTAACGCTGGCTTTTTTGCCGTTCACGGTAGCGCTAAAAAAGCCGTTAGAAAGCGTGGCGTTAACCGTATCCGACGAGAACGAGGCTTCACGCAGGGGATCGTGAACGGATGCCGTTGGTTCGTGTTGTGCCGTGTTTTCCGCTTTGGTTTTGCTGACATCGCAAGAGCCATCGCCAGCGCTAATTTGCGTGCATCCCGAACGTTCTAATTGAGCGCGATAATGGGCGTTTATGGCGTGCGCAGGCGAGACACAACCTGCAAGCACGGTACCACTTATGACTAACATCATTAATTTTTTCATTTTATTGCCTTAAAAACGACACAAATACCAGGAGACATACATCACGCCGATCCAGATCCCGACCGAAATCAGCATTAGATACAGGGCTACCGAAATAAAAATATATTTAGACATCTTTTTGTATCAACGAAATGCTTATCCGCAAAATGAGGCTTTATACTTGTCCCGACGATTTTTTTACGCTTTAAAAGCCCATACCAATCCCAACCGAAGCGCCCATATTATTCGCAGTGTCATCTGAGAAGCTCACTTTCGCGATGACATGGGAATTAAAGTTAACGGACGCACCGACAGCAAGCGCGCTCTCACCGTTGTAAGTCGCACCACCAGCAGAGAACATGACGCGCTGATTGGTTTGCACTTGTGGCAAACCCGCCATCGCCATCGCCCCTGAAATACCGGCATTAGCCTGCTTCTTATTATTGTCCACTTCATCACGCAGAGATTTAAATTGCTGGCTGGTGTTAGTATTCATTGCCTGTAATGACTGCCTGGTGGCTTGCAGATCCTGCGTGGCGGCAGTAACAGCCAGGCTATTTTTAGCGACCTTCGCCTGGGTAGCTGTATCCAGCTGTCGTTGTGTCACGGTGGTTGTCACACCATCTTTACCGTTATGACCGTCTGCACCGTCGCGACCGTTTCTTCCCGCAATGCCTTGTGCGCCAGTATCACCCTTATCACCTTTCATACCTGTCGCGCCAGCATCGCCTTTTTCACCCTTCGCGCCAGTTACACCGGTATCCCCTTTATCGCCCTTTGCGCCAGTCGCGCCGGTATCCCCTTTATCGCCCTTTGCGCCAGTCGCACCGGTATCCCCTTTATCACCCTTTGCGCCAGTCGCACCGGTATCCCCTTTATCACCCTTTGCGCCAGTCGCACCGGTATCCCCTTTATCACCTTTCGCTCCATCTGTACCGTTGATGGGTTTAGGTGCATTTTCGAGAGCAGTAAGGCGGCTATCCTGAATATTATCGACGTGTTGAAGGTTGATAATGGCTGTGCCGTTAGTCGCCACACCCTGTAAGGCCGTCTCACTTTTCAGACTGGCGGTATCGGCAAGTGCGCCAGCAAGCAACGCTTTCTGATGTGCGTCGTTAGCCATTTTATCCACGACTAACACGCCCAGTTTTGTGGACTGAAGGTCGTCGTTAACCTGCGTTAAGCGGTTATCCGTTGCGCTATCACGGTTAATACTATCAGCGTTGTTTTGTGTAATTTGATCCTGATGGTCATTTACAATATTAGTGATTTGCTGATCGTCCCAAACCGTATTCGCGGCTTCAGCCTGGCTCATTGTACCCGCTAAGACAATGCCCATTACAAAAATAGCAGTAAAGTTTTTATTCATAGATTTCATTTAAAAAGCTCACATCATTAATTATCGAAAATACTGAAGCTGAACAGCTTTATTTTTTGGATTTACAAAACGGTTGAAGATTATCTAAATCTTATTTAGTAACGAGAGTGAACTATCAATTAAACGCAAACCAATGATGTTGATCTAAGTCATAAATACTATGAATAGTTCCGAGGGCGTAAAAGTCATTTTGCGGTTGTTATTAATGTAAACATTAAAGTGAAAATGACGAGGAAAATGAGAGGGTCAGATTAAGTAATTGACAGAAATAAATTTCTGCAAAATAAATGTTTACATTGATGCCTGAGTTTATTTCATACGAAAGCAGGTGGGCTGTCTTATAAAATCACTCCCGGTGAGTCATTATGGATAAAAATAAAATTTCTCAGCACAGAAAGTGAATATTATATTTAATGAGTTCTTAACAAATATGGCGGGATAATTAACTGAACAATAATGTATACATATTGAGCGTAGTTAATATCTTGTCGTTTATTGTTCGTTACAGGGGGTTAACGGACAGCCCAAAACTCCTTGCACCCGGGTTACCCCCCGGTTACACTACATGACTACGAAATGCCATTTTGTAAGTAACTGTTTTATAAGTAATTTGACTCGGGGTGCCCTTCTTTGTGAAGGCTGAGAAATACCCGTATTACCTGATCTGGATAATGCCAGCGTAGGGAAGTCAGATGCCTACCCGGTCATCGCTTCTTCACGCACGGCAGGAGCGAAACCATGCAGCCTGACCTGCTCGACTCACACGTTTTACATCAATTCCGAACCCGTTCCCCGCTCACGCACTGTATGACCAACGATGTCGTGCAGACCTTCACCGCCAACGTGCTGCTCGCGCTGGGCGCCTCCCCGGCAATGGTGATCGAAGCCGAGGAAGCGGAACAGTTTGCCGCGCTTGCCGATGCTCTGCTCATCAACGTGGGTACACTCACCGCACCGCGCGCCCAGTCGATGCGTCGGGCTATTGAGAGCGCTGTAGCCGCGGGCACACCCTGGGTTCTGGATCCGGTTGCGGTTGGCGCGCTGGCGTTCCGCACCCGTTTTTGCCAGCAAATATTATCCCTTAAACCTGCGGCCATTCGTGGAAACGCCTCCGAAATCCTCGCCCTTGCCGGAATGAGTGCGGGCGGGCGCGGGGTTGATTCCACCGATACGGCAGCGAGCGCGTTGACCGCTGCGCAGACGCTCGCCCGTCAGACCCATGCCGTTGTGGTCGTCACAGGAGAAGTGGATCACATCACTGATGTTCAGCGAACCCGTACGGTCGCGGGCGGCGACCTGCTGATGACCCGCGTGGTAGGAACTGGCTGTGCGCTCTCGGCGGTCGTCGCCGCATGCTGCTCGCTGCCTGGCGACAGGCTTGATAACGCGACGGCTGCCTGCGGCTTTATGAAGCGCGCAGGGTCAGTTGCCCTGACTCAAAGCCGGGGGCCCGGCAGCTTTTCCTCCGCGTTTCTGGACGCGCTTTACGCGCTGGAGGAACAGGTATGACACGCATAAATGCCCTGACTATTGCGGGAACCGATCCCAGCGGCGGAGCGGGGATCCAGGCAGACCTGAAAACCTTCTCTGCGCTCGGCGCTTACGGATGTTCGGTTATCACCGCGCTGGTGGCGCAAAACACGCGCGGTGTACAGTCGGTGTATCGCATTGAGCCGGATTTTGTCGCCGCACAGCTGGATTCGGTATTCAGCGATGTACGTATCGACACCACCAAAATTGGCATGCTCGCAGAGGCGGACATTGTTGAAGCGGTCGCGGAACGTCTCAAACGTTATCAGATAAAAAACGTGGTGCTCGATACCGTGATGCTGGCCAAAAGCGGCGATCCGCTGCTCTCCGCCTCGGCCGTCGACACCCTGCGTAAAAAGCTGCTGCCGCAGGTGGCGCTGATCACGCCAAACCTGCCTGAGGCCGCCGCGCTGCTGGATGCGCCACACGCGCAAAACGAACGTGAAATGAAAGAGCAGGGCAATGCGCTGCTGGCGATGGGGTGTCGCGCGGTACTGATGAAAGGCGGTCATCTCGATGATGCAGAAAGCCCGGACTGGCTCTTCACCCACGATGGCGCGCAACGTTTCACCGCCCCGCGCGTACAGACCAAAAACACCCACGGCACGGGCTGTACGCTCTCGGCGGCGCTGGCGGCGCTGCGTCCCCGAAACGCGAACTGGGCGGATACGGTACAGGAGGCGAAGATCTGGCTCTCGGACGCGCTGGCAAAAGCCGATTCTCTGGAAGTGGGTCACGGTATTGGGCCGGTTCACCATTTTCATGCATGGTGGTAAGCCGTATACTGGCATAAAACCTTATGCCAGAGAAAAACAGAGATGGAACAAGCGCATACCCGGTTAATTGCTCAACTCAAGGAACGAATTGCCGCACCGGACAACACGCCGCTGTATCTGAAATTTGCCGAAACGGTTAAAAACGCGGTACGCAGCGGCGTGCTCGCGCACGGTAATATTTTGCCTGGCGAGCGCGATCTGAGCCAGCTTGCCGGTGTGTCGCGCATTACGGTGCGTAAAGCGATGCAGGCGCTGGAAGAGGCTGGCGTCGTCACCCGCGCGCGTGGATACGGTACGCAAATCAACAATATCTTTGAATATTCGCTAAAAGAGGCGCGCGGGTTTTCTCAGCAGGTGGTGCTGCGGGGCAAAACGCCCAACACGCTGTGGGTTAATAAACGCGTCGTGAAATGTCCGGAGGAGATCGCCCGCCACCTTTCCCTTGCGCCAGACAGTGATGTATTTCTGCTTAAGCGCATCCGCTATGTGGATGACGATGCAGTATCGATAGAGGAGTCCTGGGTACCAGTAGGATTAATTCCCAACCCGGACGACATTGGCGTCTCGCTTTATGATTACTTCCGCAGCCAGAATATCTTTCCGCAGCGCACCCGGTCCCGCGTCAGCGCCCGGATGCCGGACAGCGAGTTTCAGGCGCATATCAAGATGGACGATAAGATACCGGTGCTGGTGATCAAGCAAGTCGCGCTCGATCAACAGCACCGGCCAATTGAGTACAGCATCAGCTACTGCCGCAGCGACCTATACGTCTTTGTGTGCGAGGAGTAGGGCCTCGCGCGTGGGGGCGCAGTCGCCACCGCGATGGCTGACTACCCAGGCGGCTACGGCATTGCCAAGCTGCACCGCCTCTGGCAGTGACCATCCCGCGGCCAGACCGGCAAGGGTACCTCCCGCATGGCTGTCACCCGCGCCGATGGTATCGACCACGGTAGCAGGAAACGCCGGAACGTGTCCGGAAGCGTCACCGTCATACCAGACCGCCCCGTCTTTATCATGGCGTACGATCAGCGCAGCGCCAAACCTCTGCTGCCACCGTGTGCCGAGCTCTTCCACGCTTACGCCAAGCCATTCTGCGGCAAGTTCCGCCTCCTGACGATTAAGCGAGACCATCGGTTTGCAGGCCATAATCCTTGCCATCAGCGGGTCGGGAATATCCGCGATGCGCGGACCGAAATCGATAAAGAGCGTCGCATCCTGAAGACTTTCCAGCCAGGCCGTCAGCAGCTCACCGCTGGGGGACGCCAGCTGGTAGCCGGACAAAGAGATCAGGCTCCCTGCCGGCACGCTTAACCCGTCCAGCCAGCGCTGCTGCCACTGATTCTCCACGCCGCTGAACGACATAAAGGTCCGTTCACCGTCAGGCTCCACCAGCGCCAGGCACCAGCCGTTATCGCCCGTTTCCGCTTCCACGGCGCTGTGCAGATCCTGCTTCGCCATGGCGTTACGGATAATATCGGCCCACACGCCGTGGCCGACAGGAAGCGCGTTTTGCGCAGCAATGCCGAGCCGCTTCAGGGCGATGGCGATATTCAGCGCGCAGCCGCCAATATTCACTCCCTGTTGCTTCAGTTCGATATCACACCCGCGCCAGGGCAGAGCGTAGGCGTCGGCAATCACGTCGATGACCGCCGCGCCGAGCACCGTTACGGGACGCGTGGCGTGAAGGGTTTCGAGACGGCGGGCAAAAGCACTCATACGCCCTCCCTGTGCTCCCGGAAGTGCAGCAGTTTTTCACAGTAGTGGCCGAAATCGAGCCGGTTTACGGCATCAAGTTCGTTTTTGAGTGCCGGATCAATGGCCTGTACACCGTGCAGCGCACCGCAGATGGCCGTTGCCATCGCGCCGATAGTGTCAGTATCACCGCCCAGGTTGGCGCATAACACCGCGCAGCGGTTCGGATCGGTGCCCGCGAGTTCGACCATCGCAATCGCCGCCGGAACGGACTCAAGGGTGCTCGTGCCCGCGCCAATAAGCTGATAGATCTGCTCGCTGGCGGACTCGGTACCGTTGGCTTCGCGCACGGTTTTCAGGGCCAGCTCAATACGAGCGGAAAGTGATGCGCTGAAGGTGGTCGTGTTCGCCTCCTGTGCCGCACGGGCAATACCCGGCAGGGCATCGGCGATGTTCTGCCAGCGCTCGCCGTCGATAGCGCGTGAAACCGCCCAGGCGATCACCACCGCACCGGCGATGGCGAGATCCGATTTATGGGTCGGGCTGGAGGCTAACGCAACCTGTTCCACAAAGTGCGCCAGATGCGTGGCCGGCAGCAGGCATCCCAGCGGGGAGGCGCGCATCGCCGCACCGTTGGTGACGCCGTTGTTTTCCAGCTGGCTCACCGGCTTGCCGTCACGGATGGCGTTCAGGGCAATTTTGGAGGTCGGGCCGAGTACATTCTTATTGAACGCGTCAAAATCCAGCGCCCAGTCCAGAATATGCTTACCGATAACGTCAGGGTTAATTTCCCCCTCGCATTCGATAATCGCATCGGCCAGGCACAGCGCCATCGACGTATCATCCGTAAATTCGGCCTGCTTAAAGTAACAGGCGGCATTATTCTCAGCCGGGCCGGGTAAGAAACGGTCGATCCAGCCGAAGTGCGCTTTCACCCGCTTGCGCGGCCACAGCTCCGACGGCATTCCCATCGCATCCCCTAACGCCTGCCCGTAAAGAGCACCGAGAATACGGTCTTGTTTCATTTAACTTCCCCTCGTGTCAGCGCGGTATCGCCATCAACCACCTCAATTGCGGTGATCTCTTTATCCGATTCGCGGAAAAACAGCATAAACAGCACGGCAATCACCACAATCATGATTGCACCAAACGTCCACATTCCGGCCCAGTTGAAGGTCAGCCCATTCACCGGCTCTTTATATGCGAACATTTTTTCCATCATCACGCCGCCGAGACGGTAACCCAGCAGGCTACCAAAGCCCTGACAGCACAGCGTGATCAAGCCCTGCGCCGCGTTGCGCATATGCACGGGCGCTTTTTTATCCACGTAGATGTACGCGGTAACGTAATAGAAGTCATAGCTTACGCCGTGCAGCAGAATGCCGAGGAACAGCAGGGCGTAGGTGAAGTATTGCTCGGCGCCACCGTAAACAAAGAAACCGTAGCGAATGGCGGCGGTGATCAGGCCCAGCAGCAAGACCTTCTTAATACCAAAGCGTTTGGTAAAGAACGGCAGAGCGAGCATGAAGAAGATTTCAGAGAACTGGCCGAGGGTCATCCAGCCGGTGGCGTTTTTCATTCCCACTTCGGTGAGATAGCCGTTGGCAAAGATGTAGTAGAAGGCCAGCGGCATGGCGAACAGGAACGAGCAGAAGAAGAACACCAGAAAGTTTTTATCGCGCAGCAGGATCAGCGCATCCAGCCCCAGCATCACTTTGAAATCCAGCTTGCCGGTACTCTTTGGTGGCGTGTTCGGCAGGAACAGCGCGAAGACGCCGAGCAGAAGGGAGCTGGCAGCGGTCATCAGCAGCGGAATATTGGTGTCAGAGATGTCGCTATAGCCCATCATCTGCGGCAGGAAGCCGCACGCCAGGCCGGAGGCAATCCAGCCGATGGTGCCCATCACGCGGATGCGCGGGAAATCAGCCTCTACGTCATCGACGTTCGCGAAGGCGATGCTGTTGGTCAGCGCGATGGTCGGCATATAGGTCAGGGAGTAGGCCAGCAGCAGCGGGAAGAAGGTGCTGAACTGGGTTTGCTGTGCTGCGAAATACATCAGAATCGCGCCAGCGAACATCAGCACGGCCAGCACTTTCTGGGCGGCGAAGAAACGGTCCGTCAGCGAGCCGACCAGGATAGGAGAGAGGATCGCGGCAATCGCGGTACAGGCATACGACCAGCCAATTTCCCCGGCGGTAAACCCGCTCTTACTCAGCCACAGCCACAGCGGCACAAACCATGCGCCCCAGATAAACCATTCAACGAACATCATGAATGACAGTTGGACTTTCGTTTTCATTTTTTAATCCTGCATGTCAGAGGTACGCATGTAACATACCATGTGATAATACCTTTTAAATACCTTTAAGGCGATTGTTTGATCAGTGTAACAAAAATGTTGTACACGAAACGAGCCAGCAGATTGTGCTTAAAAAAGTTGCAAATGGTGGAAAATAGGTTAAGTCGGTACCAGGCTTAGTCTGCCTGCAAAAACGTGGGCTTGGATCACACGCTCCGACATCATGTCGGACTTACGGGAGCATCACTATGACTGATATTGCGCAGCTGCTTGGCAAAGACGCCGACAGCCTTTTACAGCATCGTTGTATGACCATTCCAGCCGACCAGCTTTATCTGCCTGGCCATGATTACGTAGACCGGGTCATGGTCGACAACAACCGTCCGCCTGCCGTACTGCGAAACATGCAGACGCTTTACAATACCGGCCGTCTGGGCGGGACCGGCTATCTCTCCATTCTGCCCGTTGACCAGGGCGTAGAGCACTCGGCGGGAGCGTCGTTTGCTGCTAACCCGCTCTACTTTGACCCGAAAAACATTGTCGAGCTGGCGATTGAAGCAGGGTGTAACTGTGTGGCATCGACGTATGGCGTGCTGGCCTCCGTTTCTCGCCGCTATGCTCACCGCATTCCGTTCCTCGTCAAGCTGAACCACAACGAAACCCTGAGCTACCCAACCGAATATGACCAGACGCTGTACGCCAGCGTCGAGCAGGCGTTCAACATGGGCGCGGTGGCGGTCGGGGCAACCATCTATTTCGGCTCTGAACAGTCGCGACGTCAGATTGAAGAAATCTCCGCGGCGTTCGAGCGTGCCCACGAGCTGGGCATGGTAACCGTGCTGTGGGCCTATCTGCGTAACGCGTCATTCAAGAAAGACGGCGTGGATTACCACGTATCAGCGGATCTGACCGGTCAGGCAAACCACCTGGCAGCAACCATCGGCGCGGACATCGTGAAGCAGAAAATGGCCGAGAATAACGGCGGCTATAAAGCGGTGAACTTTGGCTATACCGACGACCGCGTGTACAGCAAGCTGACCAGCGACAACCCGATCGATCTGGTGCGCTACCAGCTGGCGAACTGCTACATGGGCCGCGCCGGGCTGATTAACTCCGGCGGTGCGGCAGGCGGTGAAACTGACCTGACCGACGCGGTGCGCACGGCGGTCATTAACAAACGTGCGGGCGGTATGGGGCTGATCCTGGGCCGTAAGGCGTTTAAAAAATCCATGGCCGACGGCGTGAAGCTGATTAATGCGGTTCAGGATGTCTATCTGGACAGTAAAGTCACGATTGCCTGACGCCACCGTATCCCTCTCCCTCAAAGGAGAGGGCATTATCGCGCACCCTGTCAAACATCAGCGCAACAGCACGCAGTCCGGCGGCAACCGGCACTGCAACGCACCGGGCAAGACCTCAATGCGGAATCGCTCGCCGCTGAGCGGCTCTCCGTCGAGGTTAAAGGTCATGCCGTGTGGGGCGATCACTTCAAACCACGCGGATTTCCCGTCGATGATATTGGGGCTCTCCTCTGGCTGCGTCAGCGTCGTAAACAGCGCAGGCAGCAGCCCGTCGCCGGTAAAAATACGCAGCTGTAATTGACCGTCGTTGATCAATGCTTCCGGGCAAAGCTGCTGACCGCCCCCCGCCTGCCGCCCGTTGCCGATACCAATCACCAGCGCGTCGCCCTGCCAGTGGAAGTTCTCACCGTGAATTTCACAGCTGTCGGGCTTGAGGGTGTCCATGCGCATTAGGCCATGGATGAGATACGAAACGCCGCCCAGCGCGGCTTTCAGTTTTTCCGGTGTTTCGCTGGTGATCCGCGTGCCGAAACCGCCCGTTGCCATATTGATAAAGCAGGTTCTTTCATTCACCTGCGCAATATCGACGGCGGTCGCTTTCCCGAGGATAGCCAGTTGCAGTGCTTTGCCTAAATCCTCAGGTATACCGGCGCTGGTGGCAAAATCGTTGGCGGTACCGAGCGGTAAAATCCCCATCGCCGGGCGAGCTGCGGCGTTGAGGTCAATGAGCGCACCGGCGATCTCGTTGATCGTTCCGTCGCCGCCGCCGGAAATGATGGTCTCAGCGCCTAACCTGATACCTTCATCGATATAGCGCGCCGCATCGCCTTTTTCAAAGGTCACCCGCACGTGAATGCGCGCGCCATCTTCACGCAATTCGGTAATCGCCTGGCGCAGCAGATCGTTGCCTGCACTCTTGCCGTTAAGAATTAATAAACTGTCTGGATAGGTTGCCATCCGGGTTGCTCCCTTTTTTAGCTATAGAAAGAGTGTATCCCAGAGAGGGAAAAAGCGGGTAAGAACAGGATGAAAGGCAAAAAATAAGCCCGCGTAAGGGCTTTGAAATCGACTAAAGAACCCCGTAGCGCTTACAGTGCATACTACTGCCGCTCAATTGACTATTGTGGTCAACGTTTGAGGTGTGACATTGGCCTTGCCTCGATTTTGAGCTGCTTACGCCAGACCCGATTATGTAGCGTTAGCGCAATGGAGCGGTAAAAAATCGATGAATTCATCCACATAATGTTCAGAAAGAAACATCCCAGCCCCAGCAAAGAGGTTATTTGCGGTGTGTAGTTCTCAACAGGGCCGAATAAAAGCGAAATCCCCGTCCAGATGAAATAAATGATGCTCATTATGCCTGTCAGCGTAATGACGAAAATATGCAGTTTATATCCAGGTAAAGAACCTCGTGTAGTCAGAAACATCGTGCTCATCACTACCAGACAATACACAATCGCTGCAATGAATACTCCCATCATAACCTTAAATTCGGGTAAGCCGAGCCAGCGAAACAGCAACAACCAGAGGGACACTTGCAGCATGGCGTAGCAAAAAATAGCCAGTAACGTGCTCACTGCCAAAGGAATTCCTGTCATATGGACGCCCACAGGAACGCCGAACCGATCTTTTAACTGTTCTTTTAATGTTTCAAGCTGGTTGAGATCATCGGTCGCCATTTTACTTTTAACCAAAGCACTTAATGCAAGGCTATCTCTAATGTATTTCATCATGGACGGGTCAATAATTTCCTGTAAATGAAAAAGACTGAATTAAACCAAAAATGTATTTACCCGTTTGTGCAACATTCTGTGGATTTCTGATATTTCCTGAGATGGCACTTCCAACGAAGGCAGAAGTATTTGAAATGGTATTCAGCAACTCACGCTGTAAGAGCAACTGCAACGCTTCTGACGGATAACGTTTGGGATACACGCCTGCCTTCATTGCTGCTTTTACACCTGAATTCGAGATGCCGGGATTGCGGATACGAATAATCTCCTCTGTTAATCGCGTACGGTCGGCCCGGCTCATTTTTTGTAATAAGGAGAGCAAACTCTCAGACGATGAACGGTTAAGAAGGCGATATGTTAATGCAGCGCTTTTTAAACCCGCAGCAGCCCCGGCAAGAGAAATCGCATCCAGGGCTGTGTTGGTTGCTGTATACCACTCCTGGGAATCCATCCACGCAACGTAATCATCATGATTCATAGCAATCAACGATAGTCGGCCAAGCCCATTTGCACATTGAATTCCAGTTGCTAAACCACCGGCTAAAATCACAGCGGCTATAGCACCGGAAGACCCTGCAGTGAGAGGTATAGCCATACCGGCCCCTGCCGCAAGTACAACAGTAAGAATTGCGGCTCCGCAGGAAATTGCCGTTGAACCAATTTCAGTTGCCAGGGAAGGGGAATTAATCGTCGCCGTTGTTGCCTGAACAGGGTTAACTAATGCGGCATTTACTTTGGTTATGACTACATGACTAACCGAGCTTTCGTTTGGTGTCGCAATCCTTCTTGATGGCCGTACTAGCCACTGACGTGTACCGTCTGAGTAGATAATCCCGGCCTGGCTAAAATTTCTGCTACAGTCCAGTTGACCTGCAAGTGCTGTGAAATTTATATCGCCGCCAGAGGCAAGACCAAGACTGCGTGCGAGTTCGTAATCTGGAAGATCCTTTGAAAATTGTCCTGTGAATGTCACTTCATCTCTCCGTCCGTGTGAAACGTTGATTGTTAATAAATCAAGAGTAAAGGTCCTGTTAACACTTAAAATTAGGAATGTTCCGAATAGTGTTCATCCCTCTCAAATCCATTAAAAAATGTGATTAGGATCCTTTGTTCGTTCGATTTGCTTAGATGATACGCCTAATGCTGACACAACCTTTCCCGGGTCAATGCAACGCCATATTTATCAGGGGGAAAAATTTCAGGAGTTAACAAAAAAATAAGCCCGCGTAAGGGAGATTACGCAGGCTAAGGAGGTGGTTCCTGGTACAGCTAGCATTTATGGGTTATGTTTTTCAGCGGGGGGGATAATACCCGTATTGAACGAAGCGGTATGTGATCCGATTCTAAGAATTATCCCAGCGTGAAAAAATCCCGTTGATTGACTATTTGCCGTGTGGATTTCGGGTATTTTCACCTTCAAAATTACGCATCAGCAGCGCAAACTCCAGCTCCACCTCTTCAGGAACCGGCAGCCAGACCACATGGCCGTCGCCAGGTGCGACCTCAATCGCCTCACCTTTTTTGTTTTCCAGGTGCTCCAGTCGGAAGTTCATGTTGCCCTGCGGCGTCATCAGCTCCAGGCTGTCGCCTTTAGTGAATTTGTTTTTTACGGCGACGGCGGCCAGCGGGCCTTTACGCTCGCCGGTGAAGTCGCCTACAAACTGCTGGCGTTCGGAAATCGAATAGCCATGCTCGTAGTTCTGGTAGTCGTCGTGAGTGTGACGACGCAGGAAACCTTCGGTATAGCCGCGATGCGCCAGACCTTCCAGCGTTTCCAGCAGGCTGGTGTCGAACGGTTTACCGGCAGCGGCATCGTCGATGGCTTTGCGATATACCTGTGCGGTACGGGCGCAGTAGTAGTAAGACTTGGTGCGGCCTTCAATTTTCAGGGAGTGTACGCCCATCTTGGTTAAACGCTCGACGTGCGCGATGGCGCGCAGATCTTTAGAGTTCATGATGTAGGTGCCGTGCTCGTCTTCGAAGGCGGTCATGTACTCACCCGGACGTTTGGCTTCTTCGATCATAAACACGCTGTCGGTAGGCGCGCCGATACCCAGCGTTGGCTCAACGTTGGTGACCGGGATCGGCTCGTGTTTATGCACGATGTTACCGATGTCATCCTCTTTGCCTTCCTGAACGTTATATTCCCAGCGGCAGGCGTTGGTGCAGGTGCCCTGGTTCGGGTCACGCTTGTTGATATAGCCAGAGAGCAGGCAGCGGCCGGAGTAGGCCATGCACAGCGCGCCATGAACGAAGATTTCGATCTCCATATCCGGCACCTGGGTGCGGATCTCTTCGATCTCTTCGAGGGACAGCTCGCGGGACAGAATGACGCGGGTCAGCCCCATCTGTTTCCAGAATTTCACCGTTGCCCAGTTGACGGCGTTAGCCTGCACTGAGAGGTGAATGTCCATCTCCGGGAAATTCTCCCGAACCAGCATGATTAAACCCGGGTCCGACATGATCAGCGCGTCCGGCCCCATCTCCACGACCGGCTTCAGGTCACGAATGAATGTTTTCAGCTTGGCGTTGTGCGGCGCGATGTTCACCACCACGTAGAATTTTTTGCCCAGGGCATGCGCTTCATTGATGCCGAGCTGAAGATTCTCGTGGTTGAATTCGTTGTTACGCACGCGCAGCGAGTAGCGCGGCTGGCCCGCGTAGACGGCGTCGGCGCCATAGGCGAAAGCGTAACGCATATTTTGCAGCGTTCCCGCCGGGGAAAGGAGTTCCGGTTTAAACATGTTTGTTCTCGTTCTGATGACAGGTCAGATCCGCATGCACCTGATGCAGCGGTAAGGGGAGATCCCCCACTTTAAGGGCGGGCATTGTAGCGCTGCGGGGAAGAGAGGTAAAGCTTTGCCCCTCACCCTAGCCCTCTCCCCTTTGGGGCTGAGGGTTCCCCACAAAATAATGCCTGCACAGACGGCCCCCTCTCCCTTGAGGGAGAGGGCTGGGGTGAGGGGGAACATACAGCTCTGGTGGTCATTCCGTTCACGTTATGTTCCTTGCTACTCTGTCACGACATGGCCGGTGAACGTGCCAGGGGGGCTCAGTCGCCACCACCCTGGCGACCCGGGCTTCCGGCGGAAAATCGCCGCTTCGCGGTGCCTTCGGCTTATTCCTTCCGGCTTATCGGGGACGGGCGGAGGTAACATCCCTGTAAAGCCCGCCCTCTCGGCGCATCCCTGCGCCTCGCCCCGGCCTACAGGAAACGCCTCAGCGATTTACAGCCGGACCAGGGCATCGCTGAAAGCCCTCAGTTATTCTGAGGCAACGTTATAGCTTTTGCTTTCAAATTGCTGGGGAACCCTCTCCCTCTGGGGAGACGGCAGGGTGAGGGGGGTTATTCAGGCAATCCTGCACGCATCCGCTTCCCAGCGATACCCCACGCCGTACACCGCGCGAATAAACGACTGGTCGGCGTCCAGCGCCTCCAGCTTGCGGCGCAGGTTTTTGATGTGGCTGTCGATGGTGCGGTCGGTCACCACGCGGTAATCGTCATACAGATGGTTGAGCAGCTGCTCGCGGGAAAACACTTTGCCCGGCTCGTGGGAGAGCGTTTTCAACAGGCGAAACTCTGCGGGGGTGAGATCCAAAAGTTTGCTGCGCCAGCTCGCCTGGAAACGGCTTTCGTCGACGATCAGCGGGCTTTGCGCATCGAGCACCTGCAATTCACGCTGCGGCTTACAGCGGCGGAGGATGGTTTTCACCCGAGCGACCACCTCCCGCGGGCTGTAAGGCTTGCAGATGTAATCGTCGGCGCCGATTTCGAGCCCCAGCAGACGATCGATCTCTTCGATTTTGGCCGTCACCATCACGATGGGCACATCGGAGAAACGACGAATTTCGCGGCACAGGGTTAGGCCGTCGGTACCCGGCAGCATCAGATCCAGCAGGATCAGATCCGGCGGCGTCTGGCGCACGTAGGGCAGCACCTGGTCGCCGTGGCTGATAAGCGTTGGCGCGTAACTCGCAGCGCGCAAATAGTCGATCAGCAGTTGCCCAAGTTTAGGCTCGTCTTCCACGATCAAAATACGCGGTGTGTTGTCGTCAATCGGTAACTCGGTCATGCTTCCCTCGATAAATCCCGTTCCAGAGGTAACTCTACTGTAATGCTAACCCCGCCAAAAGGCGAATGGGCGGCGCGGATGGTGCCGCCATGGGCCTCCACAATGTTAACGCAAATGGCCAGCCCAAGGCCGGAACCGCCGCTGGCGCGGTTGCGTGAACCTTCGGTGCGATAGAAGCGCTCGAACAGTTTTTCCAGCTGCGCATCCTTCACGCCAGGGGCGGAGTCCGCAAAGGTCAGGGCAAAGCGCCCGTTTTCCTGCCTGCCGGAGATATGCAGCGCGCCGCCGCCGTCGGTGTAGCGGAGGCTGTTCTCCAGCAGATTATTGAACAGCTGCATCAGGCGATCTCTGTCGCCGAACACCACCGCACTGTCCGGTAGCGAAAGGTTGATTTTCAGGTCACGGCTGGCGAAGCGCTCGCGGAATGCGCCGGTCACGACTTCAAGGATATTGATCACATCGATCGGTGCTTTCTGGTAAGCCAGGGCGCCTTCGTCGGACATGGAAAGCTGATGCAGATCGTCCACCAGTTTGGTCAGCGTACCGACTTCCGCCTGAAGCGAGGCCACCGACTCGGGGGTGAACTGCCGCACGCCGTCCTGAATCGCCTCCAGCTCGCCGCGCAGCACCGCCAGCGGGGTGCGCAGCTCGTGCGAAATGTCGGCCATAAAATCGCGGCGCATCTGCTGGTTTTTTTCCAGCGTGCTGGCGAGCTGGTTGAAGTCCTGCGCCAGCTTGCCCAGTTCATCCTGGCTGCGGGTGTCCACGCGGGTCGAGAAATCACCCGCCGCCAGCTTGTGCGTGCCTTCCACCAGGCGCTTAACCGGCGCCAGCAGGCCGCGCGCCAGCGGGAAGGTGGCGAGCGCCGCAAGCAGGGTAGAAAGCGCGACAATCAACCAGCTGGTCTGACGCTGCTGGCGGTCAAAGTTGATGTCGGTGTTGCGCGTCAGCCGCTCGACCGGGGAGGCGATAACCCAGCCCACCGTGGCGCCGTTCGAGGTAATGGCGCGCTTTGTGCCGTCCGGCGGTACCGGAGAGCGTGGGCCAACGAGCACGCGCATCTCCTGATCAATCACCCAGAACTGGGTGCGCCAGCCGTGCGGCGGCATGCCCGGTCCCGGACGGTCGTCGTCATTATCGTGCTCCAGCGAGCGCAGAATTTGAAATATAAAGCGATCGTTGTTGCGCAGAAAACGCCAGTTACCGTGCAGGCTATACTGTTCCCCCAGCGCGTCGCTTAAGCCCTGTAAACGCTGTTCGTTACCGTGCTTGATGTAGTCAATAAAGCCGCGCTCAAAGCTGACCCGCACCGCCCAGTGCATAGTAATCAGCAGGACGATACAGGTGGCGAAAATCGCCACAAAAAGCTTACCGGTGATCCCCGGACGCCAGAATTTCATGGTGCACTCCTTTTGCCGCGTCGGATCACGACGTTTTTGGTCGTGTCATTCGGCACTCTGGCAAAGATAAAAGCGGGCAGAGCGATAATTACCGCCATGCTGAGGTAAGTGTATAAAAAGACCTGATGCGCGACGGGGGTGTCGGCGCTGAGATGGTGCTGACCGTACATGCCGAGCAGCAATCCGGCGACCGTGACCCCCACGCTCATGGAGAGCTGCATGATCATCGACAGCAGACTGTTACCACTGCTTGCCAGCTCGTCCGGCAGATCTTTCAGCGTCAGGGTGTTCATCGACGAGAAGCGCATGGAGTTGATGATCCCCTGGCAGAACAGCACCAGCGGCAGGATGTAGTACCAGCCCAGCAGCGCCACGGCCATAAACAGCAGGCAGACCAGCGCCAGCCCGATCGTGGCGGCCACCAGCACGCGGCGATAGCCAAAGCGGTTCAACACCTGCACCACAATACGCTTCATCCCCATGCTGCCAAGTACCATCGGGATCATCATCAGCCCGGCATGGAACGGCGAGAAGCCCATCCCAATCTGTAAAAATACCGGCGTCATAAACGGCAACATGCCGCTGCCGATGCGTCCGGCAAAGCTGCCGAACAGACCAAGACGGTAGGTGGGATTCTTGAACAGATTTAGGCTGAACAGCGCGTTAGCGTTACCTCTGGCATGCCACAGATACCAGAGAATGGCGGTGACACCCAGCGCTACCAGCAGGGCGAGCGACAGGGAGGAGATCCCCAGCCCTTTTTGCCCGTCGAGCGCGAGGGTAAGCGTCGCCATGCCAGCTGCCAGCAGGATGAAGCCAAAGAAATCAAAGCGCCGGGTCTGCATTTTATAGTTCGGCATCAGCGTCAGGGTGGCAATCGCGCCGATAATACCGACCGGCAGGTTGATCAGGAAGATCCAGTGCCAGGAGGCATACTCCACCAGAATCCCGCCCAGCGCCGGGCCAAGCAACGGGCCGACCTGACCGGGCAGGGTGACGAAGGTCATCGCCGCCATATACTGCGCGCGCGGAACAATTTTCATCACCGTTAACCGCCCGACGGGTACCATCATCGCGCCGCCGACGCCCTGTAGCACGCGCGCCATCACCAGCTGGTCGAGGGTATTGGCCTGGGCGCAAAACAGCGACCCGGTGGTAAACAGCACAATGGCGGTGAAGAAGATGTTTCGCACGCCGACTTTATCCGCCAGCCAGCCGCTGGCAGGCAGCATCACGGCGACCGTCAGCACATAGGCGACAATCACCATATGCATGTGCAGCGGGCTCTCCCCCAGGCTTTTCGCCATCGAGGGGAGGGCGGTGTTCACGATAGTCGTGTCCAGCGACTGCATAAAGAAGCCGAACGCGACGATCCACAATTGCCAGCGAACGTTACTGGGTAGGTCGGTCATTTACTCGGTCACCGTGGTTCTCTTTTTACGCGAAAAACGCAGCCGCAGGCGGTCAAAGAACAGATAGACTACCGGCGTCGTGTAGAGCGTCAGCAGCTGGCTCATCACCAGGCCGCCAACGATCGTGATCCCCAGCGGCTGGCGTAGTTCAGAGCCGTCACCGCCGGATATGACCAGCGGCAGCGCGCCGAACAGCGCGGCCAGCGTGGTCATCATGATCGGGCGAAAACGCAGCAGACAGGCCTGGAATATCGCCTCGTCCGGCGTCAGGTTGCCGTTGCGCTGGGCGTCCAGGGCAAAGTCGACCATCATTATCGCGTTTTTCTTCACGATGCCAATCAATAGCATGATCCCGATAAGCGCGATAAGACTGAATGGGGTACCGAACAGCTCCAGCGCCAGCAGCGCCCCCACGCCCGCAGAGGGAAGCGTGGAGAGAATGGTCAACGGGTGCACGTAGCTTTCGTACAGCACGCCCAGCACGATATAAACCGTGGCAATGGCCGCCAGAATCAAAATAACCTGCGAGTTCATGGTGTCCTGGAACACCTGCGCCGTACCGGCAAAGCTGCCGCGCACCGAGGAGGGCACCCCGAGCTGGGTCATGGCGCGATTAATGGCATCGCTGGCCTCAGACAGCGACGAGCCGGTTGGCAGGTTAAACGAGACGGTCGAGGCGGCGGAAAGCCCCTGGTGGTTCACCGACAGCGGGGCGTTCGACGGCTGCCAGCTGGCGAAGTACGACAGCGGAATCGCCTTACCGTCATCATTGATCACAAACATCTTGTCCAGCGCGCTGATGTCCTGGGTGTAGCGCGGATCCACCTCCATCACCACCTTGTACTGGTTCATCGGCTGATAGATGGTAGAGACTTCACGCTGCCCGAAGGCGTTGTTCAGCAGGCTGTTGGCCGCCTCCACGTTAATGCCCAGGCGGGCCATGGTTTCACGATCGTAGGTGAGCGCCATCTCCGCACCGTTGTTTTGGCTGTCAGAGTTCACGTCCGCCAGCTGCGGCAGCGCGGCCAGCGCTTTACGGATCTTCGGCTCCCACTCGCGCAGGGCGGCTAAGTCATCCGAGAGCAGGGTGTACTGATAGCTGGCGTTAGCCTGTCGTCCGCCGACGCGGATATCCTGAACGGCCATCAAAAACAGATTTGCCCCCGGCTCTTTGGCAAGCTTCAGCCGCAGGCGGTCAATGATCTGCTGCGCCGTTTCGTGACGTTCACCGCGCGGCTTAAGGGTAATAAACATCATCCCGCTGTTAACGCGCGAGCCGCCGGTAAAGCCGGTGACGTTATCCACGGCCGGATCTTCCCGGATGATTTTCATAAAGTCTTGCAGTTTGCCGCGCATCGCCTGGAACGAAATGCTCTGGTCCGCCTGAATGCCGCCCATCAGCACGCCGGTATCCTGCTCCGGGAAGAAGGTTTTCGGGATAGTGATATACATCCAGACGTTGAGGACGATGGTGCCGATCAACACCAGCCCGACAATACGCGTGTGGTTCAGCACCCATTTCAGCGATTTGCCGTAGCCGGACTGCATCGCCATCAGGACGCGGCCAAAGCCTTTCCTGCGCGGCTGCGAGTGCGGTTGGCTGCGCTTTAGCATCCAGCCGCACATCATCGGCGTCAGCGTCAGCGAAATCACCAGTGAGATACCAATGGCGACGGAGAGCGTGACGGCAAATTCGCGCAGCAGTCGCCCCGGCAGGCCGCCCATCAGCAGCAGCGGCAGGAATACCGCCACCAGCGACAGGCTCATGGACAGGACCGTGAAGCCCACTTCGCGCGTCCCCTGAAGCGCCGCCTGGAGCGGCTTCATGCCCGCTTCCAGATGGCGCGAGATATTCTCCAGCACCACGATGGCGTCATCCACCACAAACCCGGTGGCAATCGTCAGCGCCATCAGCGACAGGTTGTTAAGGCTAAAGCCGCACAGGTACATGGCGGCAAAGGTGCCTATCAGCGATACCGGCACCGCCACCGCCGGGATCAGCGTCGCGCGCCCCGAGCGCAGGAACAGGAACACCACCAGGATCACCAGCGCGACGGAGATGATCAGCGTTTGCTCTACCTCCTCAAGCGAGGCGCGGATGGTGGGGGAGCGGTCCTGCGCAATCTGGAGATCGATGGCCGCCGGAATCGTTTCCTGAAGCTCCGGCAGGCGCGCGCGGATGCTGTTCACCGTCTGAATGATGTTGGCTTCCGGCAGCTTGCGGATCATCAGCAAAATCGCCGGTTTGGCGTTGGTCATCCCGGCGTTACGCACGTCCTGCACCGAATCGGTAACGCTGGCGACGTCGCTCAGGCGCACCGCCGCGCCGTTGTTGTAGTGAATAATCAACGGCTGATACTCGGCGGCGGTTTTCAGCTCGTCGTTAGTCTGGATCTGCCAGCGGTGGCTGTTGTCCTCAATCGCGCCCTGCGGCTTACGCACGTTGGCGTTGCTGATGGCGGAACGCACGTCGTCCAGCGACACGCCCTGGTTAAACAGCGCCTGCGGATTCAGCCCCACGCGCACGGCGGGCAGGGAGCTGCCGCCGACGTCCACGTCGCCCACGCCGTCAATCTGGGCGATGGTTTGCGCCAGCTGGGTGGAGGCAAAATCGTACAGCTCGCCCTGGGAGTAGGTCTCTGACGTAAGCGTCAGGATCATGATCGGCGCGTCGGAGGGGTTGGCCTTGCGATAGGTTGGACGGCTCGGCATGCCGCTCGGCAGCAGGCTTTGGGCGGCGTTAATCGCGGCCTGCACGTCACGCGCCGCGCCGTTGATGTCCCGGTCGAAATTGAATTCCAGAATGATGCGCGTGCTGCCCAGCGAACTGCTGGAGGTCATCTCGTTAACCCCGGCAATTCGACCAAGCGAGCGCTCAAGCGGCGTCGCCACCGATGAGGCCATGGTTTCCGGCGAGGCACCCGGCAGCGAGGCGCTGACCATGATCACCGGGAAATCGACCTGCGGCAGCGGGGCCACCGGCAGCAGCCGGAAGCCCAGCACGCCGCACAGGGTGATAGCGACGGAGAGTAAAATCGTCGCCACCGGACGGTAAATGAAGAGGGCGAAAAACTTCACTTACGCCTCCTCTTCACGTTTCGGGAAGCGGCTTTTCGTCCACAGGGCCAGACGGTCAAACAGCAGGTAGATAACCGGCGTGGTAAACAGCGTCAGCACCTGGCTTACGAGCAGGCCGCCGACCATCCCGATGCCCAGCGGACGGCGCAGTTCGGCCCCCACGCCGGTGCTCAGCATCAGCGGCAGCGCGCCCAGCAGGGCGGCGAGGGTGGTCATCAGGATCGGGCGAAAACGCAGCAGACAGGCCTGGTAAATGGCCTCGCGCGGCGCCATACCCTGCTCGCGCTCGGCGGCCAGCGCAAAGTCGATCATCATGATGGCGTTTTTCTTCACGATGCCGATAAGCAGAATGATGCCGATGATCGCAATCACGTCCAGTTCGCTCCCCGCCAGCATCAGCGCCAGCAGTGCCCCCACGCCCGCCGTCGGCAGGGTGGAGAGAATGGTGATCGGGTGGATAAAGCTTTCATACAGCACGCCAAGCACGATATACATCGCCACCACCGCCGCGACAATCAGCCAGACGGTGCTGCCCAGCGCGGCCTGGAACGCCAGAGTACTGCCCTGGAACTGGGTCTGAATATCGGACGGGAAGCTGAGTTCTTTCTCCGCACCCAGAATGGCCTCCACCGCTTCGCCCAGGGAATAACCGTCCGGCACGTTGAACGAAATGGTGGTGGATGGGAACTGATCGAGATGGTTAATCGACAGCGGGGTGTGACGCTCTTCCACGCTGGCAATGGCGCTGAGCGGCACAATCCCGCCGTCTTTGCTGGTCAGGCGTATCGAGTCCAGCGCGGCAAGCCCGGGCGTGTTCTCGGTGTTATGTTCCAGCACCACGCGATACTGGTTCGCCTGGGTGTAAATGGTGGAGATAAGGCGCTGGCCAAAGGCGTTATACAGCGCGTTATCCACGTCGGACATGGTAATGCCCAGACGGCTGGCGGTGTCGCGGTTGACGTTCACGTACGCCGCCAGCCCTTTATCCTGCCAGTCGCTGCTGACGTCAGAAATCTGCGGCAGTGCTTTCAGCTTGTCCACCAGCTGCGGCACCCAGGTGCTGAGTGCATCAAGCGAGGTGGCCTGGAGCGTAAACTGGTACTGCGTGCGGCTCACCTGCGTATCAATGGTTAAATCCTGGATCGGTTGCAGATACAGCTCAATGCCCGGTACGCGCGCCACAGCGCTTTGCAGACGCTCAATAACCGCGTTGACGCGATCGTCACGGTCATCGAGCGGTTTAAGGTTAATTTGCAGGCGCGCGCTGTTAAGCGACGGGTTGGTGCCGTCCACGCCCACGTAGGCAGTCAGGCTTTCCACCGCCGGATCTTTCATGATGATCTCAGACACCTGCTGCTGGCGCTGCGCCATGTTGGCGAAGGAGACCGTCTGTGGCGCCTGAAGCGTGCCCTGAATAATGCCGTTGTCCTGAATCGGGAAGAAGCCTTTCGGAATGAAAATCCACAGCATGACGCTGAGCGCCAGCGTGCCGAGGGCCACGCCGAGCGTCGCCCAGGGATGGTTCAGGACTTTCGCCAGCACGCGGCCGTAGGCGGCAATAATGCGCTCGAACATCCGCTCGGAGGCGAGGGAGAAGCGGTTTTGCTTGCGCAAAGATTCGTGGCTCAGCATGCGGGCGCACATCATCGGCGTCAGCGTCAGCGACACCACGGCAGAGATCAGAATGGCGACCGCCAGCGTCACGGCAAACTCGCGGAACAGCCGCCCGACGATATCGCCCATAAACAGCAGCGGGATCAGCACCGCAATCAGCGAGAAGGTGAGCGAAATAATGGTAAAGCCGATCTCCCCCGCGCCCTTCAGCGCGGCGGCTAACGGCTTTTCACCTTTCTCGATATAGCGCGAGATGTTTTCGATTACCACGATGGCGTCGTCCACCACAAACCCGGTGGCGATGGTGAGCGCCATCAGCGTCAGGTTGTTAATCGAGAAGTCGAGAAATACCATTACCGCGAACGTCCCGACCAGCGAGAGCGGCACGGCAACGGCGGGAATGATGGTTGCCGGAACGTTGCGCAGGAACAGGTAGATGATCATCACCACCAGCGCAATCGCCAGCATCAGCTCGAACTGGGTGTCAGTCACTGACGCGCGAATATTCGTGGTGCGGTCAGAGAGCACTTTCACGCTGACCGATTTTGGCAGGCTTTCCACCAGCTGCGGCAGCATGGTGCGAATGCTGTCGGCGGTATCAATAATGTTCGCGCCCGGCTGGCGCTGAACGTTCATGACAATCGCCTGCTGCTTATTAGCCCACGCCCCGAGCCAGCTGTTTTCCGCGCCTTGTTCGACGGTTGCCACGTCGCCCAGGCGGATCGGTGCGCCGTTCTGGTAGGCAATAATCAGCTGACGGTATTCATCGGCGGACTGCATCTGGTCGTTGGCGGAGAGCGTGACCGCGCGGGTCGGGCCGTCCAGCGAGCCCTTCGCTGAGTTAACGTTGGCGCTGCTGATGGCGGTGCGAATGGTTTCGCTGGTTAACCCCAGCGCGGCAATGGCCTGGGCATTGAGCTTAACGCGCACCGCGGGGCGTTGTCCCCCTGCGAGCGTCACCAGCCCGACGCCTGTCACCTGCGAAATCTTCTGCGCCACGCGGGTTTCGACCATGTCTTCCACCTGCGTCATCGGCATGGCGGAGGAGGTGACGGCAAGCGTCATGATCGGCGGGTCTGCCGGGTTCACCTTGCTGTAAACCGGCGGGTTCGGCAGGTCAGACGGCAGCAGGTTGGTGGCGGCGTTAATGGCGGCCTGCACCTCCTGTTCCGCGACGTCCAGCGACAGCGCGAGCTGGAACTGAAGCGTGACGACCGAGGCACCGCCCGAGCTCTGGGAGGACATCTGCTTCAGGCCAGACATCTGGCCAAACTGACGCTCCAGCGGGGCGGTGATGGCGGACGTCACCACATCCGGACTGGCGCCCGGATAGAGGGTGACAACCTGAATAGTCGGGTAGTCCACTTCCGGCAGCGCCGACACGGGCAGAAAACGGTAGCCAATGATCCCGGCCAGCAGGATCGCCACCATCAACAGGGTCGTCGCAACCGGTCGTAAAATAAACAGGCGTGATGGCCCACCTGTAGAGCTCGGCGGCATCACCTGCATCAGGCTTTTGCTCCTGTATTCTGCGCTTCCACCACCTCGACCTGCGCCCCTTCGGTCAGCCGGTCAATACCGTCGGTTACGACGCGGTCGCCTGCGGACAGCCCGGCGCTGATCACCACCGTCTGACTGTCCTGGATCCCGGTTTTCACCAGGTGTTTGCTGACCTTGTTTTCGCTGTTCAGCACCCAGACAAAGTTGCCTTCACTGCCCATTTGCAGGGCCGCCGTCGGGATCACCACGGCGTTTTCTTCGGTCGCGACCAGCATTCGCGCATTGACGAACTGATTCGGGAACAGGGCATCGTCCTGATTGTTGAAGCGTGCTTTTAACTTGATGGTGCCGGTGGTGGTGTCGATCTGGTTATCCAGGCTCAACAGCGAACCTTCGCTCAGCTTCTGCTTGTTGGTGCGATCCCAGGCTTCAACCACCAGCGATTTTCCGGCCTTCTGCGCCTGTATCACCGTCGCAATGTCGCTTTCCGGCAGGGTAAAGACGAGATCGATAGGGTGCGTCTGGGTGATCACCACGATGCCCGTGGTATCGCCGCTGGAGATTTGGTTCCCGATATCAACCTGTTTCAGGCCCACGCGGCCGTCAATCGGCGCGGTGATCCGGCTCCAGTCGAGCTGGAGCTGGGCGCTGGCGACCGCGGCTTCGTCGGCCTTGATGGTGCCCTGAGATTCACTGACCAGAGATTGCTGGGTATCCAGCTCCTGGCGCGACACGAGGTTGGTTTTTACCAACTGCTGATAGCGGGCTAAATCGCGGCGGGCATTGGCGAGGGTGGCTTTGTCTTTCGCGAGTTGCCCCTGCGCCTGCGCCAGGGCCACCTTAAACTGGCTTGGATCGATTTCCGCCAGCAGATCGCCCGCTTTCACCTGTTGACCTTCCTGGAAGTGGATGGCCATCAGCTGACCGTCTACGCGGCTACGTACCGTCACGGTGTTGGCGGCAGTAATGGTTCCCAGCCCGGAGAGATAACGAGGCACCGCTTTATTCACCGCCGTTGCCGCCTGCACCGGTGCCAGCGCACCGCCGCGCATACCGTGGCGCCCGCCGCCCGTTGGGCGTTGTGAGGGGCTACTGGCGCCAGCAGGTGCCGTGGAGTTCGCGGACTGGCTGTGCCAGTACCAGGCGGCGGCCAGGACCACCACAATCAGACCAGCGGCGATTGCCCAGCGGGATTTGTTACTGCCTTTCATCGTTATACGTTCTCATCCTGAAACTCTTTCGGGGAATGATACTAGTTTAGTCAGGTAACACAGTGGAAAAATGGAGGAAATATGGAAGACTGTCAGGAATGGTCTGAGTGTGGTGCCGCGGTTTCGCCTTCGCCGGGTGGCGCTGCGCTTACCCGGCCAACGGTTGAAGGATCTTGTTGGCCGGGTAAGGCGAAGCCGCCACCCGGCACAACTCCATTAGCTAAACACCACCTGCGCCCAGCGCGCCAGCCCTGCTGTAACGGAGCCAAAGTCATCGCCGCCGGCAATCGGGATCCCCGGCAGCTGTTCCGCCAGCGCTTTCTTGATCAGCGGCGAACGGGCGCTACCGCCGGTCAGGTAAATCACGTCCGGCTTCACTTTGCCATTCTCAAGCGCCAGCTGCACCTGCTCCAGAATACGCTGAAGCGGCTGAGTCAGCGCCATTTCCAGCCCTTCCTGGGTGATAGCCGTAGCCAGATCGTCACTGATAAACGGCAGCGAAACCGCATGCTCAGGACGATCGGAAAGGGCGATTTTGCTCTCTTCGGCGGTGCGCACCACGCGGTAGCTCAGGCGCTGACGCCACACCTTATACAGCAGCGCGACCTTCTCTGCATCCTGTGCATCACGCACCAGATCGTTGAGGAAACGGCCATTCGCGGTGCTGTAAAAATCACTCTGGGCAGGGACGTCGTTGATGGCAATCGCGTTCCACCACGGCAGGATCGGCAGGGCGATGCCTTTCTCGGTTTGACCGCCCATGCCGAGCAGTGGCATCAGGCTCTTGAATGCCAGGGCAATATCCAAATCGTTACCGCCCACTCGGCAGCCGCTGTGCCCCAGCAGACTGTTTTCACGATCGCGACGGTGATGCCACTTCGGACCCATCAGCAGTAATGAGCAGTCCGTCGTTCCGCCGCCGATGTCCACTACCAGCACCCGTTGTTCTTCCGTCAGCGTGGCTTCAAAATCCAGCCCCGCTGCAACCGGCTCATACTGGAATACCACGTCACGGAAGCCAGCCCGGTGCGCTGCACGCTCAAGGATCCCCTGCGCCTGCTGGTTGGCTTCGTCGCCGCCCAGCCCCTGGAAGTTGATCGGACGGCCAATCACCGCCTGGGTGATGGCATCCGGCACCTGGGACTGCGCCTGATTGCGGATGTGCAGCATCATCGCGCAGACCAGATCTTCAAACATCGCCACTTGCTGTGGCTTCAGGCCGCTGGCGCCGAGGAAGGATTTCGGCGATTTAACGAAGTAGACCTCTTCCGGATCTTCAATGTACTGCCCGAGGGAAGAGAGGCCGAACTGCACGCTGGAAGGGGTAACGTCGATATCTTCCTCGCGGTTAAAGCTGACCGCACGGCGCAGCAGCGCCTGGGTTTCCGCTGCGGTAGCAGGAACCTGATGATGGCGGAACAGCCACTCGCTCACCGCTTCACGCGTCGGCGCACAGAGCATTGACGGCAACAGCGTACTGCCGTTTTCCATTTTCAGGAGCTGCGGTTGTCCGTTTTGCATTATCGCAACCGAGCAGTTTGCGGTGCCGTAGTCGAATCCAATAAACACAATAAATCCCCATGCCGGTGAGAAGGGGCGAGACTTTAGCGAAATGTCTGCCAGGCGACAACAGGAATATGAAAGCAAGGCGCAACGCGATCTTTCGGTTTATGCTGAGGTAAATTCAAAAGGAGAGACAATGTACACCCTGAACTGGCAACCGCCTTACGACTGGTCGTGGATGTTTGGCTTTCTTGCCGAGCGTGCGGTCACGGGGGTTGAGACCGTTACGAAGGATTACTACGAGCGCAGTTTTGGCTATGCCGGGCACCAGGGCGTTTTCCGGGTTACGCCAGACAGCGCAACCCATACGCTTGCGGTGTCGCTTAGCCCTGGCCTGATCCCGGTGGCGGATATCTGCCTGTACCGCATTGCCCGCCTTTTTGACCTCGATTGCGACCCGCAGCACATTGCACAGACCCTCGGCGATCTCGGCGCGGCGCGGCCGGGGTTACGTTTGCCCGGCGCAATGGATGCTTACGAGCAGGGCGTGCGCGCCATTCTCGGACAACTGGTAAGCGTGGCGATGGCGGCTAAACTGGCGTCACGGGTGGTGGCGCTGTGCGGTGAACCCATCCAGGACGCGCCGGGCTACCTCTGCTTTCCTCCGCCAGAGGTACTGGCCGCGGTGGATCCGCTGGCGTTGAAAGCCCTCGGGATGCCGCTCAAGCGTGCGGAGTCGTTGATTCATCTGGCGCAGTCGGTGGTGGACGGTGAATTCCCGCTGTTCCCGCCCGCGAACGTTGAGGACGGGATGAAGGCGCTACAGCAGCGCCCCGGCATCGGGCGCTGGACCGCGAATTATCTGGCCCTGCGCGGCTGGCAGGCGAAGGATGTTTTCCTGCCGGATGATTATCTGATTAAACAGCGCTTTGCCGGTATGACGCCCGCGCAGATCCGTCGCTACGCCGAGCGCTGGCAGCCGTGGCGCTCGTATGCGCTGTTACATATTTGGTACACCGACGGCTGGTCGCCGTCAGTTGATGGCGAAATAGCTGGTATTCAGCAGTAGATCGAGCGGCTGCGCTTCCCCAATGGTGTCGCCGTAGATAAAGTCAACGCCGATGCCCGACAGCGTATTCATCATGATCGACTGATGGCATGGCCCGGCAATGGTTTTTATGCCCAGACGCTGGGCATGGCCCTGAATGATGGTCACCATCATCTCGTCCATCAGATTGCCGTGGACGTTGGTCACCACGTCTGCATCCAGCAGCAGATAATCAGCGGTGTTGGCGCTGAGCTGGCTGAAGACGTTCATATCGCGTCCAACCCGCGTCAGCACCACGCGACAGCCAGCCTGACGAAGCTTTTGCAGACCCTGCTGCACGTTTTCATCCGTATTGCTCAGCACATCAGCGGCAATCGCCAGATGCAGCAGCCGCGCCGGCAGCGGACCTTTGGAAATGAGGTCGAGCAGCTCATCCACCAGCGTGACGCTGGCTAAACCCGCTTCTGAGAGCGGCAGCGCGACGCCCATTCCTTTGGCCGCCACCTGTGCGGCATAGGTACGGAAGAATTCGCTGAAGATACGTCGGTCCAGGGCGTGCAGCAGCTCCGGCTCCGCCAGCCCGGCGCGGAAGGCATGCTCTTCCAGCACTTCCCCCTGGCTGGTCCACAGCCGCAAGGAAATCAGCCAGAAGCTACTGCTCTCGGGAATGCGCGGCGAGGCGACGCTGCGGGCGATCATCAGCAGATGGTTATCTTTAATCATGTGCCACTGCTCATCCAGCGACATCATGCTGCGCGTGCTGTGGATCCTCTCCTGCTGGGGTTCGTAGACGGTGACCACGCCGCGCCCGCTGTTTTTCGAGGCGTAGCAGGCGATATCGGCCTGAGACATCACTTCCGCAGCCTGATAATTGGTGTCGTCAATCAGCGTAATCCCCGCACTGGCACCAATACGGTGCAGGCGTCCTTCCCAGGAAAAATGATAGTTGTTGATGGCGTCGATCAACCGGCCCGCAATGTAGCGTGCGCTTTCGACGTTGCAGTCCGGCAGCAGCAGGCCAAACTCGTCGCCGCCCAGACGCGCCAGCACGTCGCTGGAGCGCAGCATGGTCAGCATCAGCGAAGAGAGTTCGCGCAGGAGCGCGTCGCCCGCCGCGTGGCCTGCCGTATCGTTCACCGCCTTAAAACGGTCAAGATCGATAAAGACCAGCGCGTGATGCTGATGGGTCTCCTGTACTGTCTGCAACAGACGCTTCAGATGGTTTTCAAAGCTGACGCGGTTCGCCAGGTGAGTCAGGGCGTCATGTGAGGCGCTGTAACTCAGCTGGCGCAGCATTTTGCGCGACTCGGTCACGTCCTGAATCACCAGCACCGAGCCGATGGTGTTACCTTCCAGAGTGCTGAGGGGGGTAATGCTGTAATGAATGTCGAAACTGCCGCCATTGCGGCAGTTAAGCACCACGTCCTGTTCGATATCGGTACGGGACATATCGCCGCTGTGGATGTTTTCCATTAACGGACCGTTCTCGCCAAAGGTAATGTGCAGCACCTTCAGAACGGGCTGACCCAGCGCTTCGCTTTGCGACCAGCCGCTCATCTTCTCGGCGACCGGGTTCATAAAGGTGATGTTCATGTCGATATCGGTGCACAGCACCGCTTCGCCGATGGAGTCGAGGGTGATATGCAGGCGCTCTTTTTCCTGGAACAGCGCCTCGTTCAGCTGCTTCACCTCGGTCATATCCATGTTGATCCCTAACAGCCGCTCCACTTCGCCCTGTTTGTTCAGTACCCGGTTCGCCAGCGAACGAATGTGGCGGATGCCATCCTTGACGCGAATGCGAAATTCCAGCTTGAAAGGCACCCTGGCCTGAAGGGATTCTCGCAGCACCTGTTCGGCGTGGGTGCGATCTTCAGGCACCATGGCCGCATGCCAGAGCTGCCAGGTGGGTTTAATGTGCGGGGGGATCTCGTACAGCTCAAACATCCGCTTATCCCAGCTGATCACGTCCGGCTCGAGATCCCACTCCCATATCCCGATGCCACCGGCTTCGTTCGCGAGGGTGATACGCTCCATCAGGCGCTTATTGACCCACTCGGTCTGTTTCAGGTCGTTGATATCTTCAATCTGGGCAATAAAGTAGAGCGGGGTGCCGTCGGTATGGCGCACAACGGAGACGGCCAGCAGCGCCCACACCACCGCGCCGCTGCGAGTGTAGTAGCGTTTTTCGAGGCTGTAGCTATTGATCTCCCCGTTAATCAGCTGTCCCAACTGCTCCAGGTCGGTATTTAAATCTTCTGGCCAGGTTAACTGCTGAAACGTGAGCGACTGGAGTTCAGACTGGCTGTAACCGAGAAAATTGCACAGCGCCTTGTTGGCCTGGAGCCACTGGCCCTCAATGCCCACCAGCGCCATACCAATCGCGGAATATTCCATCGCATTACGAAAACGTTCTTCGCTTTCCGTAATATGTTTACGCTCGGCCCGGAAGGCATACATCACCATCGTCATAATATTGGCGGGGAGCAGCATCATCAGGAAGGGGAGCCACGGCGCGTTGAAGGTGACGATCATGGAGGAGGGCGTCATGGAGAGCGGATTTCGCGCCATCATCAGGGACACCATCATGATGGTGAATAAAAATATCAGGAACGCTTCCATACGCGGCAGACGTACCGCGCTCCACATCAGCAGAACGATGATGCAGGTGAATGGCCACGGCAGCCAGGTGATTGCCGTCCAGCAAAGAACCAGCGTAACGACCAGGGTCACCAGCGTTTCCAGCAGCAGTTTCGGATTGCGGTGGCGCAGCAGGTAATGCGGTTTAAACAGCAGACCTAAAGGCACCAGCGCCAGCGCGCCAATGGCCTCTGAAAGTACCCAGACAAGGAAATTACGCAGCGGCTCCGCGCTCGGCACCAGAAAATGAACCAGAACGCCCCCCACCAGCGGCGGCACAAGGGCACTGCCGAGGGCAAGCCGGACCCAGTCGTTGAGGTTTTGCAGCGGATTATACCAGGGGAGCAGTTTACGCAGTAACAGCGCGCCAACCGTGGCCTCAATGATATTAATCGCCGTGTAGGTGATGTTGAGCGATTCCCATGAGAAGAGCATCCACGAGGCAAAGATATTGCCAAAAGAGCAGGCGAGGGCAATGCCGGGCCACATTTTTCCCGCGTGGCGGTAAAACGCTACCATCATTATTGAAGTCGGGAACCACAATGGCGCCAGCAGCGTACCGAAGCGAGTCAGTTCGAGGGAAAATAAGGTGAAGATGAACGTGACCAGACCCAGAAAGACAAGCCGCAGTAAAGGATGTGGGGTAGTAACCAAAACCCGCTGGTATTGTTTATTCATTACCGCTCTATCCAGGGACGCCATGTTGTCAGGAGCCAGGTCCGGACGCGTGAAATTAATAATTTGGTTTATGCTAGTACAAACATTTTACAATTCATATGCCGAGTGCTCAGATTTTGACTTCATAGACTTATAAAATAGTTACTCTGCGAAGAATGGTGATGAAATGGTGAAAATCCGCGCGTAAAAATTTCGCTAAAGGCGTGAAACGGCGCTTTTCAGCCCGCCTCGCATAACCTGCGCATTCGACTGGTATCACGCCCCCGAAATCCCTATAATTGCCGCGTTTGACGCTCCGGCGTCGTCCTTCCTTACATCCAGGTTAATCAGGTCGCTAAATTTATGACTGATAAGTCTCATCAGTGCGTCATTATAGGCATTGCCGGCGCATCCGCTTCAGGTAAAAGTCTTATTGCCAGTACGCTCTACCGCGAACTGCGCGAACAGGTTGGTGATGAGCACATCGGCGTAATTCCCGAAGACAGCTACTATAAAGACCAATCCCATCTTTCGATGGAAGAACGCGTTAAAACCAACTACGACCATCCTAACGCGATGGATCACAGCCTGCTGTTCCAGCATCTGGAAGCGCTAAAGAGCGGCAAAGCGATTGAACTGCCGGTTTACAGCTACGTTGAACATACCCGTACGCAAGAAACCGTGCGCATTGAGCCGAAAAAAGTCATTATTCTGGAAGGGATCCTGCTGCTCACCGACGCCCGCCTCAGGGAGTCGATGCACTTCTCCATTTTCGTGGATACGCCGCTCGACATCTGCCTGATGCGCCGTATCAAGCGCGACGTCAACGAGCGCGGCCGCTCTATGGATTCGGTGATGGCGCAGTACCAGAAAACGGTACGTCCGATGTTCCTGCAATTTATCGAACCGTCCAAACAGTATGCCGACATTATCGTGCCGCGCGGGGGTAAAAACCGCATCGCTATCGATATCCTGAAGGCGAAGATCAGTCAGTTTTTTGAATAAACCGCCCGAATTGTGTACCGTTCAAAGGTAACCGTTTGCCCTGCGCGCCTCCTGCAGCAGGGCGTGATGCACGAAAGGAGAAAGTGCCATGCGTCTTTGTGACCGAGATATAGAAGCCTGGCTGGATGAAGGCCGCCTCTCTATTACGCCGCGGCCTCCCGTGGAGCGTATTAACGGCGTCACCGTTGACGTGCGTCTGGGGAACAAATTCCGTACCTTTAGCGGCCACACCGCGCCGTTTATCGATCTGAGCGGGCCGAAAGACGAAGTCAGCGCCGCGCTGGATCGGGTGATGAGCGACGAAATCGTGATTGAGGATGGCGACGCCTTTTATCTCCATCCGGGCGAGCTGGCGCTGGCGGTCACCTTTGAGTCGGTGACCCTGCCTGCCGATCTGGTGGGCTGGCTCGACGGGCGCTCCTCCCTGGCGCGCCTGGGTCTGATGGTTCACGTCACCGCTCACCGTATCGATCCAGGCTGGTCAGGCCGTATCGTGCTGGAGTTCTTTAATGCGGGTAAACTGCCGCTGGCGCTGCGACCGGGCATGATGATCGGCGCGCTCAGCTTTGAGCCGCTGACCGGCCCGGCAGAACGCCCTTATAATCGCCGCCAGGATGCGAAATATCGCGATCAGCAGGGTGCGGTGGCCAGCCGTATTGATAAAGACTGAGCGTAAGGCCGGTCCACTGAGGATGCCATGAGAAGAGTTCTGACAACGCTGATGATCTTGCTGGTGGTGCTGGTTGCTGGCCTTTCCGCGTTGGTGCTGCTGGTTAACCCGAACGATTTTCGCGCCTACATGGTGCGTCAGGTCGAAGCGCGCAGTGGATATGAACTGAAGCTGGAAGGGCCGCTGCGCTGGCATGTCTGGCCGCAGCTCAGCATTCTTTCCGGTCGGATGTCGTTAACCGCCCCTGGCGCCTCGGCGCCGCTGGTGAGCGCCGACAACATGCGGCTGGACGTTACGCTCTGGCCGCTGTTGTCGCATCAGCTCCAGGTGCAGCAGGTAATGCTCAAAGGGGCGGTGATTCAGCTGACACCGCAGACCGAGGCCGTTCGCGACAAGACCGCGCCGGTGGTGCCGCACGAGAACACCCTGCCGGATGCGCCTGAGGATGCGGGCTGGTCTTTTGATATCGGCAGCCTGAAGGTGGCTGATAGCCTGCTGGTCTTTCAGCATGAGGATGACGAGCAGGTGACGGTGCGCAACATCAACCTGCAAATGGACCAGGATGAACGTCACCGGGCCGCGGTGGAGTTTTCCGGGCGGGTGAACCGCAACCAGCGCGACATGAACATCACCATGAAGGCGAACGTCGACGCCTCCGATTACCCGCACCGGCTGACGGCGGATATCCAGCAGCTTGGCTGGACCCTTTCCGGCGCGGATCTGCCTGCGCAGGGGATTACCGGACAAGGAACGCTGCAGGCGGTCTGGCTTGAAGAGCAGAAGCAGCTTCAGCTCAACAATCTGCAGCTCCAGGCCAACGACAGCAAGCTGCAGGGGCAGGCGAACGTTATTCTTGACGAGGCGCCGAAGTGGGTCTTTGATCTGCAGTTTGACAGGCTCAATCTCGAAAATCTGCTTGCGCCGCAGGGCGATGCTGCCCCGCAGAGCAGAGCGGCGCAGACGGGGCAGGCGGCGAGACAGACGCGCCCGGTCATCTCCTCGGCGGTTGACCAGCCGGAATATAACGGTCTGCGCGGCTTTACCGCCGACATCAGGCTGAAGGCCAACAGCGTGCGCTGGCGCGGGATGGACTTTACCCAGGTCAACGCGCAGATGCTGAATCATGAGGGGCTGTTAACCATCACCGAGCTGAGCGGTCAGCTGGGTGACGGACGCCTTTCGCTGCCGGGCTCGCTGGATGTGCGCAATGAGACCGCCAAAGCGGAGTTTCAGCCGCGGCTGGATAACGTTGAGATTGGCACTATCCTGAAGGCGTTTAACTACCCCATCTCCCTGACCGGCCACCTGACGATGGCCGGGGATTTCTCCGGTAGCCGCATTGACGCCGACGCCTTCCGCCGCAGCTGGCAGGGGCAGGCGAAGGTCTCGCTCACCGGCACCCGCATGGAGGGGCTTAACTTCCAGCAGCTGGTGCAGCAGGCGGTGGAGCGCAGCAGCAGCGTTAAGGGGAGCGAGAGCTTTGATAACGCGACGCGTCTGGATCGCTTTACCAGCGATCTGACTCTCGACGATGGGCAGCTGGCGCTGAACGCGATGGAAGGGGAGTCGTCCATGCTCGCGCTGACCGGCAGCGGTACGCTGGATCTGGTGCAGGAGAGCGCCGACACACACTTTAACGTGCGGGTGCTCAACGGCTGGGAAGGCGAAGGGAAGCTGGTGGATTTCCTGAAGGAGACGCCAATTCCTCTGCGCGTCTACGGCAAATGGCAGGAGCTGAACTACAGCCTGCAGGTGGACCAGGTGCTGCGTAAACAGCTTCAGGGCGAGGCGAAGCGTCGTCTCAACGACTGGGCGGATAAGAACAAAGATTCGCAGAATGGCAAGGATGTGAAGAAGTTTTTGGATAAGCTTTAAGTCTGATTGCCCCTCACCCTTTCCCCCTCTCCCCAAAGGGGAGAGGGGGAAAGGGTGAGGGGAAACCCGCCCAACCTACCGTTTCCCTACACCTCGTAATCCAGCGTCTCCTCTTTACGCAACGGAATCAACTGCACCTTCTGAACGCGGTGGCTCTCTACCTGCAGGGTTTTCAGCAGGTAGTCGCCCACCGTCACCTCTTCGCCCGGCTTCGGTATACGCTGCAGATACTCCATCAGCAGGCCCGCGATGGTGTGATATTCCCGGCGTTCATCCAGCGGCAGCGGGACAAACTGCACCAGATCCTCCAGCGGCATATGCCCGTTGGCGGTCCAGGAGCCATCGGCGTTTTTCTGTATATCGTGCCGCGCGTCAATCTCATCCACTTCATTGGGCAGATTCCCGGCGATGGTTTCCATGACGTCGCTGAGCGTCACCAGCCCTTCAACGGAACCAAACTCGTCCACCACAAAGGCGAAGTGGGTGCGGGCATTACGGAACTGCTCCAGCGCAGAGAGCAGCGGCAACCCTTCAGGGAAAACCAGCGGCTGGCGCACCAGCACCTGCAGATCAAGCGGCTCGCCGCGAAGCTGCTGGTCAAGCAGATCGATAATATGTACCACGCCCACCATATCGTCAGACTCCTCCCCGCCGGTCACCACGATGCGGGTGTGCTGGTTTTTGTCCAGCAGGGCGCGAACCTGCGCTTCTGGCGCGTTCAGGTCGATATGCTCAATGTCGTGACGCGAGGTCATAATGCTGCTGACGGTGCGCTGGTTCAGGTTCAGCACCCGCTCGATCATCAGCCGCTCCTGGCTGTTAAATATCTGGCTATCGTCATGATCGGCCAGCAGAGAGGCGGACTGGGCATCCAGCTCCGCATCCTCCTTCTGGCCGCTTAAGAGGCGCATCACCGTTTCGGCGGTGCGCTGGCGCAGCGTCTGGTTCGCCGAAAGGAAGCGGCGGCGATTAAAGATCGCCAGCTGGTTCAGCGCTTCGATTATCACCGAGAAGCCAATCGCGGCGTACAGGTAGCCCTTCGGAATATGAAAGCCAAATCCCTCCGCCACCAGGCTAAAGCCGATCATCAGCAGGAAACTGAGACAGAGGATCACGATGGTGGGATGGCTGTTGACAAAGCGCGTCAGCGACTTGCTCGCCATCACCATCAGGGAGATAGCGATAATCACCGCGGCCATCATGACCGCCAGATGATCGACCATCCCGACGGCGGTTATCACGGAATCGAGCGAAAAGACCGCATCCAGCACCACGATTTGCGCCACCACGGCCCAGAACTTTGCCCCCCGGCGCTGGGTCGGGTTTTCGCTGTCTTTCCCCTCCAGCCGTTCGTTAAGCTCCACCGTCGCTTTAAACAGCAGGAAAAACCCGCCGACGAGCATAATCAGATCGCGGGCGCTAAAGCTCAGGCCGCGCACGGTGAAGAGGGGCGTCGTCAGCGTCACCAGCCAGGAGATCGAAGCGAGCAGCAGCAGGCGCATTCCCATCGCCAGCAGCAGCCCTGTTACCCGGGCGCGGTCGCGCTGGGCCGGAGGAAGCTTTTCGGCGAGGATAGCAATAAAGACGAGGTTATCGATACCGAGCACTAACTCGATGACGACAAGCGTCACCAGCCCGGCCCAGATTGATGGATCGGCAATCCATTCCATAGCGTAAGCAATACCTTCTGTTATATGACTAATGTCACACTTTGATCATGGATAAAGCTGGAGCAAATTTCAATGCCAGCCCGGAATTTCTCTTGCAGAACATAATAATAATAGCTGATCAAATAACCTTATTATTTCCGGGTGGTATCATCATCATTAAAAAGAATGACGCGGATAAATTTCACCGAGCTGTTTTCTTTCCGGTTAATTGTCAATATAAAGAAAATCCTAAAACCAAAGAAATTTGCTCTTAATATTATTCTTAAAAGCAAAACTTCGGACAGTTGTCTCCTTGCCTGCTATTAGGTTAGCTGCAACAATTCTTCCAGCATCAAATGTTAAAAGTTTTTGCTGCTATTTTTCATCTGGCCAACAGGGCTGAAATTCTTTCTCAGCCGGGCAATTAATTTGCCTGATATAAACCTGCGCGGCCATATCTGAGAGGGTGTTTATCCATAAGATATTGTTAAGACAGTGGATTGGTAACTGAAAGCCAAGGGCGGTAGCGTGCCTGAAAGCGTGAGAATCAGCCTCGATTATTCTGTCAATAGCCAATGGATGAATAAGCATTTTTTAGGACTGATGCCAGTTATATTTCAAAAAGATTAACTGCATCGTGAATCTCTTCTGCAAGTACGCTTATTTAAATTGCACAGGATAATTACTCTGCCAAAGTGATAAATAATCAATGATGAAATCCAAAATGAAATTGATGCCATTATTGGTGTCTGTGACCTTGATGAGTGGTTGCACGGTCTTTCCCGGCAGCAATATGTCAACCATCGGCAAAGATGTGATAAAGCAACAGGACGCGGATTTCGACCTTGACCGCATGGTGAATGTCTATCCATTAACCCCGCGCCTCGTCGAACAATTACGGCCTCGTCCTAACGTTGCGCAGCCGAATGTGTCGCTGGATCAGGAGATCTCCACCTATCAGTACCGCGTTGGGCCGGGTGATGTGATTAACGTTACCGTGTGGGATCACCCGGAGCTGACGACGCCAGCCGGTCAGTACCGTAGCTCGAGTGATACCGGCAACTGGGTCCAGCCGGACGGCACCATGTTCTATCCCTATGTCGGCAAAGTCCGCGTCGTAGGCAAAACTCTGGCGGAAATTCGTAGTGATATTACCGGCCGTTTAGCGCAGTACATCGCTGACCCGCAGGTGGACGTTAATATCGCCGCGTTCCGCTCGCAGAAAGCCTATATCTCCGGCCAGGTGAATAAATCGGGCCAGCAGGCGATCACCAACGTGCCGCTGACGGTGCTGGATGCGATTAACGCCGCGGGCGGCCTGACGGAAGATGCCGACTGGCGCAACGTGGTGCTTACGCATGACGGAAAAGAGGAGCGTATTTCGCTACAGGCGCTGATGCAAAACGGCGATCTGAGCCAGAACCGCCTGCTCTACCCGGGCGACATTCTCTACGTGCCGCGTAATGACGATCTGAAAGTGTTCGTGATGGGCGAGGTGAAAAAGCAGAGCACGCTCAAGATGGACTTCAGCGGCATGACGCTCACCGAAGCGCTGGGCAACGCCGAAGGTATCGATCTGACCTCCTCCAACGCCAGCGGCATCTTTGTTATCCGTCCGCTGAAAGGCAAGGGGACCGACGGCAAGATCGCCAATATCTACCAGCTCGATATGTCCGACGCGACCTCGCTGGTGATGGCGACCGAGTTCCGCCTGCAGCCTTACGACGTGGTTTATGTCACCACCGCACCGGTTGCCCGCTGGAACCGTCTGATCAACCAGTTGCTGCCAACCATCAGTGGCGTTCGCTACATGACGGACACGGCAAGCGACCTTCACACCTGGTAATGCGCGATGTTTAACAAAATTCTGGTGGTCTGTGTGGGGAATATTTGCCGTTCCCCTACGGCAGAAAGACTGCTCAAACAGTATCTGCCCGCTCTGACGGTGGAATCCGCCGGGCTGGGAGCACTGGTGGGCAAATGTGCCGACCAGCGGGCGACGGAGGTTGCCACCGCGCACGACCTCTCGCTGGACGGGCATTGCGCCCGTCAGATAACCGCCCGCCTGTGCCGCGAATATGATCTGATCCTCACGATGGAAAAACGCCATATCCACGCGCTCTGTGAGATTGCTCCCGAGATGCGCGGCAAAGTGATGCTGTTTGGTCACTGGGATAACGAATGTGAGATCCCCGATCCCTATCGCAAAAGCCGCGAGGCGTTTGAAGCGGTTTACACCTTACTCGATCGGTCTGCCCAACAGTGGGCGCAGGCACTGAAAGCTCAGCAGGGATAACAATGACAGAAAAGACAAAACCTTCTGCCGCCCCGACGTCGGGCAGTGATGAAATTGATATCGGCCGCCTGATTGGCACCGTCGTCGAGGCGAAATGGTGGGTGCTGGGCATTACCGCCCTGTTTGCGGTCTGCGCCTTCATCTATACCCTTTTCGCCACGCCTATCTACAGCGCCGACGCGCTGGTGCAGATTGAACAGGATACCGGTAACTCGCTGGTGCAGGATATTGGCTCGGCGCTCTCCAATAAGCCGCCCGCATCGGAAGCAGAAATACAGCTGATTCGGTCGCGTCTGGTGCTGGGCAAAACCGTCGACGAACTCGACCTCGATATCTCCGTGACCAAAAATACCTTCCCGATTTTTGGGGCAGGCTGGGATCGGCTGATGGGCCGTCAGAACGACACGGTGAAGGTCACCACCTTTAACCTGCCGAAAGGCTCGGGCGACACGGTCTTTACCCTGACGGTGCTGGGGCCGAAACAGTATCAGCTCACCAGCGACGCCGGGTTTGACGCCCGCGGCGAGGTAGGTCAGCCGCTGCGTAAAGCGGGCGTGGAGATGATGGTCAGCGCCATTCAGGCGCAGGAAGGGAGCGAGTTTACCGTCACTAAATTCTCCACCCTGGGGATGATCAACAACCTGCAAAACAACCTGACCGTAACGGAAAACGGTAAAGATACCGGCGTGCTGAGCCTCACCTTTACCGGTGAAGACCGGGATCAGATCCGCGACATCCTCAACAGCATTACCCGCAACTACCTTGAGCAGAACGTGGCGCGCAAGTCGGAAGAGGCGGGCAAAAGCCTGGCGTTTCTCGCGAAGCAGCTGCCGGAAGTGCGCGCGCATCTGGATGACGCCGAGAACAAGCTGAACGCCTACCGTCAGGATAAGGATTCGGTGGATCTGCCGCTGGAGGCCAAATCGGTGCTCGACTCGATGGTCAACATCGACGCCCAGCTCAACGAACTGACCTTTAAAGAGGCGGAGATCTCCAAACTCTATACCAAACGCCACCCGGCTTACCGCACCCTGATGGAAAAACGCCAGGCGCTGGAGGAGGAGAAGGCGAAGCTGAACAACCGCGTGACCGCGATGCCGAAGACCCAGCAGGAGATCCTGCGGTTGACCCGCGACGTGGAGTCGGGCCAGCAGGTCTATATGCAGCTGTTGAATAAACAGCAGGAGCTGAAGATCACCGAAGCGAGTACCGTAGGCGACGTACGTATCGTCGACCCGGCCATTGCCCAGCCGGGCGTGCTGAAGCCGAAGAAAATGCTGATTATTCTGGGCAGCATTATTCTCGGCCTGATGCTCTCTATTGTCGGCGTACTGCTGCGCTCGCTCTTTAACCGCGGTATCGAAAGCCCGCAGGCGCTGGAAGAGCATGGCATCAGCGTTTATGCCAGCATCCCGCTCTCGGAGTGGCAAAAATCGCGTGACAGCGTCAAGACCATCAAAGGGGTCAAACGCTACAAGCAGAGCCAGCTGCTGGCGGTGGGTAATCCGACCGACCTGGCGATCGAGGCGATTCGCAGCCTGCGTACCAGCCTCCACTTCGCCATGATGCAGGCTAAGAACAATGTACTGATGATGACCGGGGTCAGCCCCTCCATCGGTAAGACCTTTGTCTGCGCCAACCTTGCTGCGGTGATAAGCCAGACCAACAAGCGGGTGCTGCTGATCGACTGCGATATGCGCAAAGGCTACACCCACGAGCTGCTCGGCACCAACAACGTCAACGGCCTCTCTGAGATCCTGCTCGGCAAAGGGGATATCGCCCAGTGCGCCAAGCCGACCTCCATCACCAACTTTGACCTCGTGCCGCGCGGGCAGGTGCCGCCGAACCCGTCAGAGCTGCTGATGAGCGAACGCTTCACCCAGCTGGTGGAGTGGGCCAGTAAAAACTACGACCTGGTTCTGATCGATACCCCGCCGATCCTGGCGGTGACCGATGCGGCAATTGTCGGCCGTCACGCGGGCACCACCCTGATGGTGGCGCGTTACGCGGTCAACACCCTGAAAGAGGTGGAGACCAGCCTCAGCCGCTTTGAGCAGAACGGCATTGAGGTGAAAGGGGTGATCCTTAACTCCATCTTCCGCCGCGCCACCGGGTATCAGGATTACGGGTACTACGAGTACGAATATAAGTCTGACAGTAAGTAAAACATTTCCCCTCACCCTAACCCTCTCGCCTCCGGGGAGGGGGCCGGGGTGAGGGGCAAAACAGCTATTCGGGGAATAATATGACCACACAACGCCCGTTAATTTCAATTTATATGCCGACATGGAACCGGCAGCAGCTGGCGATCCGCGCGATTAAATCGGTGCTGCGCCAGGACTACGATAACTGGGAATTGATCATCGTGGACGACTGCTCCTCTTCTTATGAGCAGCTGGCGCAGTTTGTCGCCGGGCTGAACGATCCGCGCGTGAGCTATACCCGTAACGCCATTAACTCTGGCGCCTGCGCGGTACGTAATCAGGCCATCATGCAGGCGCGCGGGGAGTATCTTACCGGCATCGACGATGATGATGAGTGGACGCCAAACCGCCTGTCGGTCTTTCTGTCGCACCAGGCGCAGCTGGTCACCCACGCCTTTTTATACGCCAACGACTATGTCTGCCAGGGGGAGGTCTACTCCCAGCCGGCGAGTCTGCCGCTTTATCCCAAGTCGCCGTACTCCCGCCGCCTCTTCTACAAGCGCAACATCATCGGCAACCAGGTCTTTACCTGGGCCTGGCGCTTTAAGGAGTGCCTGTTCGATACCGAACTGAAGGCGGCGCAGGATTACGACATCTTCCTGCGGATGGTGGTGGAGTATGGCGAGCCGTGGAAAGTGGAAGAGGCGACGCAGATCCTGCATATCAACCACGGGGAGATGCAGATCACCTCGTCGCCGAAGAAGTTTTCCGGCTATTTCCATTTTTACCGCAAGCACAAGGACAAATTTGACCGGGCGAGCCGCAAGTATCAGCTCTTTACCCTCTACCAGATCCGCAACAAGCGCATGAACTGGCGCACGCTGGTCACGCTCTTTTCGGTACGTAACACCAAGCGTCTGGCTGACGGGCTGCGGGGGAAATAATGCTGCTGGAAGATTGTCGCGCAAACAGCTGGAGCCTGCGCCCGTGCTGCATGGTTCTGGCCTACCGGATCGCGCATTTTTGCTCCGTCTGGCGCAAAAAGAATGTACTGAATAATCTCTGGGCCGCGCCGGTGCTGGTGCTCTACCGCCTGATAACCGAGTCTCTTTTTGGCTATGAGATCCAGGCCGCCGCCACCATTGGCCGCCGCTTCACCATCCATCACGGTTACGCCGTGGTGATCAATAAATGTGTGGTGGCCGGGGATGATTTTACCATCCGCCACGGCGTCACCATTGGCAACCGCGGGCCGGAGAGTCTGGCCTGCCCGGTGATTGGCAATAACGTCGAGCTGGGCGCAAACGTGGTGATGATTGGCGATATCACGGTAGGCAATAACGTCACCGTGGGGGCCGGAAGCGTGGTGCTGGACAGCATTCCCGATAACGCGCTGGTGGTAGGGGAAAAGGCCCGCGTGAAGGTGATCAAATGAATATTCTGCAATTTAACGTCCGCCTGGCAGAGGGCGGCGCGGCAGGCGTGGCGCTGGATCTGCACCAGCGGGCGCTGCAAAAAGGGTTGTCGTCGCGTTTTGTTTACGGCTACGGCAAGGGCGGCAAAAAAAGCGTCAGCCATGATAACTATCCGCAGGTAATCAAACAGACGCCGCGCCTGACCTCCATGGCCAATATTGCGCTGTTCCGTCTCTTCAACCGCGATCTGTTCGGCAACCTGAACAATCTCTGTCGCACCGTCACCCGCAGCACCGGGCCGGTGGTGCTGCACTTTCACGTGCTGCACAGCTACTGGTTAAACCTGGAAGAAGTGGTGGCGTTCTGTAAAAAGGTCAAAGCCCTTAAGCCGGAGACCACTTTCGTCTGGACCCTGCACGACCAATGGAGCGTGACCGGCCGCTGCGCTTTTACCGACGGCTGCGAAGGGTGGAAAACGGAGTGCCGGAAGTGCCCGACGCTCGACAACTATCCGCCGGTTAAGGTGGACAGGGCGCATAGCCTTGTGGCGGGCAAGCGCCAGCTCTTTCGCGAGATGCTCGCCCTGGGCTGCCATTTTATCTCCCCCAGCCAGCATGTGGCCGATGCGTTTAACAGCCTCTACGGAGCCGGGTGCTGCCACATCATCAATAATGGTATCGACGTGGCGACGGAAGCGATCCTTGCCGAGCTGACGCCGGTGACTGAGCCCGCAGGCAGGCCGAAAATCGCCGTGGTCGCGCACGATTTGCGCTACGACGGTAAAACCAACCAGCAGCTGGTGCGCGACATGATGGCGCTCGGCGAGCAAATTGAGCTGCACACCTTCGGCAAATTCTCTCCGTTTGAGGGGCCGAACGTGGTGAACCACGGCTTTGAAACCGATAAGCGCAAGCTGATGAGCGCCCTTAACGGGATGGACGCGCTGGTCTTTAGCTCCCGGGTGGATAACTATCCGCTGATTCTGTGCGAGGCGCTCTCCATCGGCGTGCCGGTGCTCGCCACCCACAGCGACGCGGCGCGGGAAGTGCTGGAAAAATCCGGGGGCAAAACGTTTAACGAGCAGCAGGTGCTGGCGCTGGTGCAACTGCCGAAGGCAGAGATCGCGCAGGCCGTATTTGGCACCAGCCTGGAATCGTTCCGCAGCCGCAGCCGCCGGGCCTATAGCGGTCAACAGATGCTGGAGGAGTATGTCTCGTTCTATCAGAATCTGTAGTTATCTGCTGCTGCCGCTTATCTATCTGCTGGTCAACGTCAAACTGGCACAGCTGGGCGAAAGCTTCCCGATAACCATCGTGACCTTCCTGCCGGTGCTGCTTCTGCTCTATGTGGATAAGATCAGCGTTAAAAAACTGATGATTGCGCTGGGCATGGGGGCAGGGCTGACGGCGTTTAACTATGTATTTGGTCTCTCGCTGGACGCCAGCAAGTATGTCACCTCCACCATGCTCTTTGTCTATATCGTGATCATTATGGGCATGGTCTGGAGTATTCGCTTTAAAACTATATCGCCACACAATTATAAGAAAATCCTTAGGTTCTTTTATATTGTGGTTGCGTTAATTGTCATGCTGGCCGCGATGGAAATGGCACAAATTATTTTGACCGGCGGCAGCAGCCTGATGGAGACAATTTCGAAATATCTGATTTACAGTAACAGCTATGTTCTGAATTTCATTAAGTTCGGCGGAAAACGTACCACCGCGCTCTATTTCGAACCGGCATTTTTTGCTCTGGCGTTAATCTCAATTTGGCTCAGCATCAAACAGTTTGGTATCAAAACGCCGAAGACAGATGCTATGATTCTTGCAGGAATCGTTCTGTCAGGTTCGTTTTCAGGAGTGATGACATTTATCCTGTTTTATCTTCTGGAGTGGGCTTTTCAGTATCTGAACCGGGAGGCTATTAAGAAAAAGCTGCCGCTGGCGATTATCTCATTAACCATGTTTTTAGTGGGCGTAATTTTTGCGTTTCCTTATATTGCCGAGCGTCTCGGTGATTTAGGAACGGAAGGCTCGTCATCCTATTATCGTATTATCGGGCCGCTGGCAATGGTAGGTCACTCTTTAACCCATATTGATGGTGTAGTCAGATTTGGCTCACTTTATGAATATGTCGCATCATTCGGAATCTTTAACGGTGCGGATGTGGGTAAAACAATAGACAATGGACTGTATCTGCTCATTATTTATTTTTCCTGGTTCGCAGTGATATTGACCCTGTGGTACATGTTTAAAGTGGTCAAAATGATGATCAACGCGTTTGGTGATAATCAGAATTTTCGCGTTCAGCTTTATCTTTTTACGCCGGTGTCGCTGTTTTTTACCGGCTCAATATTTAGCCCGGAATATGCGTTCTTAATTGTATGTCCGTTTATTTTGCGCAAGGCGCTTAATATTACGAACAGATGACGAGGTGATTTATGTTTCTTAGCGTCATTACTGTCGCCTTTCGTAACTACGAAGGGGTGGTAAAAACCTGGCGCTCGCTGCGCCATCTGGCACGCGATCCCAGCCTCACGTTTGAATGGATCGTAGTGGATGGCGGCTCCGACGACGGTACGGCGGAATTTCTCGAAAAACTGAACGGGGAGTTCAACTTACGTTATATCAGCGAAAAGGACAAAGGCATCTACGACGCCATGAATAAAGGGATCGACATGGCCCAGGGGCGCTATGCCATCTTCCTCAATTCCGGGGATGTTTTTCATGAAGATGTGGCGCTGTTTGCCCGCAAGCTGTCGCGCCAGAAGGAAGAGGCGATGGTTACCGGCGATGCGCTGCTCGATTTCGGTAATGGTCATAAGGTGAGCCGTAACGCCAAGCCCGGCTGGTATATTTACCACAGCCTGCCGGCGAGCCATCAGGCTATTTTCTTTCCGACCGCCGGGCTTAAAAAACACCCTTACGATCTGCAGTTTAAGGTTTCGTCCGATTATGCGCTGGCGGCCAGTCTCTATAAAGCGGGTTATCCGTTTCGCCGAATTAAAGGGCTGGTTTCTGAATTTTCCATGGGCGGCGTGTCAACTTCCAATAATCTGGAATTATGTCAGGATGCGCGAAAAGTCCAGCGCCAGATTTTGCATGTGCCAGGGTTCTGGGCGGAATTATCCTGGTTATTTCGCCTGAAAACGACCGGTAAAACGAAAGCCTTATATAACAAAGCCTGAATATAAGGACGCATTATGCAGCAGCTTGATGGATTTTCCGTGCCGAAAGATTTTCGCGGCGCCAGTGGAATTAAAGTACAAATCTGGTGGGCGGTACAGGCTACGTTATTCGCCTGGTCGCCACAGGTGCTCTATCGCTGGCGGGCATTTCTGTTACGTTTGTTCGGCGCAAAAATCGGAAAAAACGTAGTGATTCGCCCGTCGGTAAAAATTACCTACCCCTGGAAATTAATCCTCGGGGATTACGCCTGGGTGGGGGATGACGCGGTGTTATATACCCTCGGGGAAATTACCATCGGCGCCCATGCCGTGGTGTCGCAGAAATGTTATCTCTGCACCGGCAGTCACGATTTTATGAGCCAGCATTTTGATATTAACGCCACCCCAATTGTGATTGGCGAAAAATGCTGGCTGGCGACAGATGTTTTTGTGGCGCCCGGCGTCACGATTGGCGACGGCACCGTAGTCGGCGCCCGCAGCAGCGTTTTTAAGTCGCTACCGGCAAATAAAATTTGCCGTGGCAATCCCGCAGTGGTGATACGCGAACGCGTAGAAGCTGAATAAATTTGATAAGTACAGAGGAATATAAACATGTCTAAAGTCGCTCTCATCACCGGCGTTACCGGGCAGGATGGTTCTTACCTGGCAGAACTCCTGCTGGAAAAAGGGTATGAAGTGCACGGTATCAAGCGTCGTGCCTCGTCGTTCAACACCGAGCGCGTGGATCACATCTACCAGGATCCGCATGCCGCTAACCCGAAATTTCATCTGCACTACGGCGATCTGACCGATACCTCGAACCTGACCCGTATCCTGCAGGAAGTGCAGCCGGATGAGGTCTATAACCTGGGAGCGATGAGCCACGTTGCGGTCTCCTTCGAATCGCCGGAATATACCGCCGACGTTGACGCCATGGGTACCCTGCGCCTGCTGGAGGCGATTCGCTTCCTCGGTCTTGAGAAGAAAACCCGCTTCTACCAGGCCTCCACCTCCGAGCTGTACGGTCTGGTGCAGGAGATCCCGCAGAAAGAGACCACGCCGTTCTACCCGCGCTCTCCGTACGCCGTGGCCAAACTCTACGCCTACTGGATCACCGTGAACTACCGTGAATCCTACGGCATGTACGCCTGTAACGGCATCCTCTTTAACCACGAATCCCCGCGTCGAGGCGAAACCTTCGTGACCCGCAAAATCACCCGCGCGATCGCCAACATCGCTCAGGGCCTGGAGAAAACCCTTCACCTCGGCAACATGGACTCCCTGCGCGACTGGGGCCACGCCAAAGACTACGTGAAGATGCAGTGGATGATGCTGCAGCAGGAGCAGCCGGAAGATTTCGTTATCGCCACCGGCGTGCAGTATTCCGTACGCCAGTTCGTGGAGATGGCGGCGGCTCAGCTCGGCATTAAGCTGCGCTTTGAAGGCACCGGCGTTGAAGAGAAGGGCATTGTGGTCTCCGTGACCGGCCATGACGCCCCGGGCGTACAGCCAGGCGACGTGATTGTGGAAGTCGACCCGCGCTACTTCCGTCCTGCGGAAGTGGAAACCCTGCTGGGCGACCCGACCAAAGCGCACGAAAAACTGGGCTGGAAGCCGGAAACCACGCTGCAGGAGATGGTCTCTGAGATGGTCGCCAAGGATCTCGAAGCGGCGAAGAAACACTCCCTGCTTAAGTCTCACGGCTATGAGGTCGCCATCGCGCTGGAGTCTTAAGAATGAGCAAACAACGTATCTTTGTTGCCGGCCATCGCGGAATGGTCGGCTCCGCGATTGTACGCCAGCTCGAACAGCGCGGCGATGTGGAGCTGGTGCTGCGCACCCGTGACGAACTGAACCTGCTGGACAGCCGCGCGGTGGAAGCGTTTTTCGCCAGCGAGCGCATCGATCAGGTCTATCTGGCGGCGGCGAAGGTGGGTGGCATTGTCGCCAACAACACTTACCCGGCGGATTTCATCTACGAGAACATGATGATCGAGAGCAACATCATTCACGCCGCGCATCTGCACAACGTGAATAAGCTGCTCTTTCTCGGCTCCTCGTGCATCTACCCGAAGCTGGCCAAACAGCCGATCGCGGAAAGCGAGCTGCTGCAGGGGACCCTGGAGGCGACCAACGAGCCGTACGCCATCGCCAAAATTGCCGGGATCAAGCTGTGCGAGTCCTATAACCGCCAGTATGGTCGCGACTACCGTTCGGTGATGCCTACCAATCTCTACGGGCCGCACGACAATTTCCACCCGAGCAACTCCCACGTGATCCCGGCGCTGCTGCGTCGTTTCCACGAGGCGACCGCCGACAACGCCGCGGACGTGGTGGTCTGGGGCAGCGGCACGCCGATGCGTGAGTTCCTGCATGTGGATGATATGGCTGCGGCCAGTATTCACGTGATGGAGCTGGATCGCGAGGTGTGGCAGGAGAACACCGAGCCGATGCTGTCGCACATCAACGTTGGCACTGGCGTGGACTGCACCATTCGCGAGCTGGCGCAGACCATCGCGAAGGTGGTGGGCTATAAGGGCCGCGTGGTCTTTGACGCCACCAGGCCGGACGGCACGCCGCGCAAGCTGCTGGATGTCACCCGTCTGCATCAGCTTGGCTGGTATCACGAGGTCTCGCTTGAGCAGGGGCTGGCAAGCACATACCAGTGGTTCCTGGAAAACCAGCACCGCTTCCGGGGGTAACCATGTTTTTAAGTCAGGAAGATTTTGCCACGGTAGTACGCTCGACCCCGCTGATCTCCATCGATTTGATCGTGGAGAACGAACGGGGCGAGTACCTGCTCGGTAAACGCACCAACCGTCCTGCGCAGGGCTTCTGGTTTGTGCCGGGCGGACGCGTACAAAAGGATGAGACGCTTGCCGATGCGTTCGCGCGCCTCACCGGGGCGGAGCTGGGGCTGAGCCTGCCGCTTACGGCAGGGCAGTTTTATGGCGTCTGGCAGCACTTCTATGACGATAACTTTTCCGGCACCGGGTTCACCACCCACTACGTGGTGCTCGGTTTTCGCCTGAAGGTCAGCCAGGCCGACCTGCGTCTGCCCGACGCGCAGCATGACGACTACCGCTGGCTGACGCCCACCGCGCTGCTGGCGAGCGACAATGTCCATGACAACAGCCGCGCCTATTTTCTCTCTGAGCGTCAGGCGGTGGGGTTATGAAAATACTGGTGTATGGCATCAACTACTCGCCGGAGCTCACCGGGATCGGCAAATACACCGGCGAAATGGTGGAGTGGATGGCAAGCCAGGGGCACGAGGTGCGGGTCATTACGGCCCCGCCTTACTACCCGGAGTGGAAGGTGGGCGAGCGCTATTCCAGCTGGCGCTACCGCCGGGAAGAGGGCAACGCCACCGTCTGGCGCTGCCCGCTTTATGTGCCGAAACAGCCTTCGACGCTGAAACGTTTAATTCATCTTGGCAGCTTCGCCCTCAGCAGCTTTTTCCCGCTGATGGCGCAGCGCCGCTGGAAGCCGGACCGCATTATCGGCGTGGTGCCGACGCTCTTTTGCACGCCGGGAATGCGTCTGCTCGGCAAACTTTCCGGCGCCCGCACCCTGCTGCACATCCAGGATTATGAAGTGGACGCCATGCTCGGTCTGGGTATGGCGGGCAAAGGCAAGGGCGGCAAAGTCGCGAAGCTCGCCGGCGCCTTTGAGCGCAGCGGCCTGCATAACGTCGACTATGTCTCCACCATCTCCCGCTCGATGATGAATAAAGCGCAGGAGAAGGGGGTAGCGGCGGAAAAGGTGATCTTTTTCCCCAACTGGTCTGAAGTGGCGCGCTTTCGTGACGTGGCCGCCAGCGACGTGTCGGCGCTACGCACCAAGCTGGGGCTGCCCGCCTCGCAAAAAATCATCCTCTATTCGGGGAACATCGGGGAAAAGCAGGGGCTGGAAAACGTCATCGAGGCGGCCACCCAGCTTCGCAACCACGACTGGATGTTTGTCATTGTCGGGCAGGGGGGCGGTAAGGCGCGACTGGAGAAGATGGTGGCTGAACGCCGTCTGACCAATGTGAAATTTTTCCCGCTTCAGCCCTACGAGACGCTGCCCGTCCTGCTGAAGATGGGCGACTGCCATCTGGTGGTCCAGAAACGCGGCGCGGCGGATGCGGTTCTGCCTTCCAAATTGACCAATATTCTGGCCGTGGGCGGTAACGCGGTGATCACCGCCGAGCCTGAGACGGAATTAGGCCAGCTCTGCCAGAACTGGCCGGGTATTGGCGTCTGCGTCGAGCCGGAATCGGTATCGGCGCTGGTCGCGGGCATTGAACAGGCGCTTGCCATGCCAAAGGAGAACACGGTGGCACGTGAGTATGCCGAACGCACCCTCGAGAAAGAGAACGTGCTTAGCCAATTTATTGCAGATATACGGGGATGAATCATGAGTCATAGCAAACTTTTTCCGGTCGTGATGGCTGGCGGCTCTGGCAGCCGGTTGTGGCCGCTCTCCCGCGTGCTCTATCCCAAACAGTTCCTCTGCCTGAAAGGGGATCTCACCATGCTGCAAACGACGGTCTGCCGTCTGAACGGCGTGGAGTGTGAAAGCCCGGTGGTGATCTGTAACGAACAGCACCGCTTTATCGTTGCCGAGCAGCTGCGCCAGCTCAACAAACTCACGGAAAATATCATTCTGGAGCCTGCCGGACGTAACACCGCCCCGGCCATCGCCCTCGCGGCGCTGGCGGCGAAACGGGCCAGCCCGCAGAGCGATCCCCTGATGCTGGTGCTGGCGGCGGATCATGTCATTCAGCAGGAAGAGGCTTTCCGCGACGCGGTACATGCCGCCATTCCTTATGCCGAGAGCGGCAAGCTGGTCACCTTCGGCATCGTGCCGGATCTGCCGGAAACCGGCTACGGCTATATTCGCCGCGGCGAAGTGACCCCGGGCGAGGGCGACAGCGTCGCCTTCGACGTGGCGCAGTTTGTGGAAAAACCGAATCTGGAGACCGCCCAGGCCTATGTGGCGAGCGGCGAGTACTACTGGAACAGCGGCATGTTCCTCTTCCGCGCCGGACGCTATCTGGAGGAGCTGAAGAAATATCGCCCCGATATCCTCAGCGCCTGTGAAAAGGCGATGAGCACCGTCGACCCGGATCTCGACTTTATCCGCGTGGATGAGGAGGCGTTCCTCGCCTGCCCGGAAGAGTCCATCGACTACGCGGTGATGGAGCGTACGGCGGATGCGGTGGTGGTGCCGATGGATGCCGGCTGGAGCGACGTCGGCTCCTGGTCCTCCCTGTGGGAGATCAGCGCCCATACGCCGGAGGGCAACGTGCATCACGGGGATGTTATCAGCCACAAAACCGAAAACAGCTACGTCTACGCGGAATCGGGGCTGGTGACCACCGTCGGGGTAAAGGATCTGGTGGTGGTGCAGACCAAGGACGCGGTGCTGATCGCCGATCGCAACGCCGTGCAGGACGTCAAAAAAGTGGTGGAGCAGATTAAGGCCGATGGCCGCCACGAGCACCACATTCACCGGGAGGTCTACCGCCCGTGGGGGAAATATGACTCCATCGACGCCGGCGACCGTTATCAGGTGAAGCGCATCACCGTGAAGCCGGGCGAGGGGTTGTCGGTGCAGATGCATCACCACCGCGCCGAACACTGGGTGGTAGTGGCGGGGACCGCCAGAGTGACCATCGACGGCGAGGTGAAGCTGCTGGGCGAGAATGAGTCGATCTACATTCCGCTGGGGGCGACCCACTGCCTGGAAAACCCCGGCAAAATTCCGCTCGACCTGATCGAGGTGCGCTCCGGCTCCTATCTGGAAGAGGACGACATCGTCCGCTTCGAGGATCGCTACGGGCGGGTGTAGCGCGCCGAATCATGCCCGGTGGCGCTGCGCTGACCGGGCCTGCGAATGACAAAAATAAATTTGGCCATTAAGTGGCAGGGCTAACTGTTGCCTGAAGAAGGGTAAAAACATGACAAAATTAACCTGTTTCAAAGCCTACGATATCCGCGGCAGACTGGGCGAAGAGCTGAACGAAGAGATTGCGTGGCGCATTGGCCGCGCCTACGGCGAATATTTAAAGCCGAAAACCATCGTGCTGGGCGGCGACGTGCGCCTCACCAGCGAATCCCTCAAGCTGGCGCTGGCGAAAGGGCTGCAGGACGCGGGCGTGGATGTGCTCGATATCGGCCTGTCCGGCACCGAAGAGATCTACTTTGCCACCTTCCATCTGGGCGTTGACGGCGGTATCGAAGTGACCGCCAGCCATAACCCGATGGACTACAACGGCATGAAGCTGGTGCGCAAGGGCGCGCGTCCCATCAGCGGCGACACCGGCCTGCGCGACGTGCAGCGCCTGGCGGAAGCCAACGACTTCCCGCCGGTGAACGAGGCGACGCGCGGCAGCTACACCCGCATCGACCCGCGCAGCGACTATATCGACCACCTGCTCGGCTACATCAACGTGAAGAACCTCAAACCCCTGAAGCTGGTCATTAACTCCGGCAACGGCGCGGCGGGCCCGGTGGTGGATGCGCTGGAAGCACGCTTTAAGGCGCTGAAGGTGCCGGTGACCTTTATCAAGGTGCACAACACCCCGGACGGCAGCTTCCCGAACGGCATTCCCAACCCGCTGCTGCCGGAGTGTCGCGACGACACCCGTAACGCGGTCATCGAACACGGCGCCGATATGGGTATCGCCTTTGACGGCGACTTCGACCGCTGCTTCCTCTTCGATGAGAAAGGGCAGTTTATCGAGGGCTACTACATCGTCGGTCTGCTGGCGCAGGCGTTCCTGGAGAAAAATCCGGGGGCGAAAATCATCCACGACCCGCGCCTCTCCTGGAACACGGTTGATGTGGTGACAGCGGCAGGCGGCACGCCGGTCATGTCGAAAACCGGGCACGCCTTTATCAAGGAGCGCATGCGCGAAGAGGATGCCATCTACGGCGGCGAGATGAGCGCCCACCACTATTTCCGCGACTTCGCCTACTGCGACAGCGGCATGATCCCGTGGCTGCTGGTGGCCGAGCTGCTCTGCGTGAAGGGGAAAACCCTGGGTGAACTGGTGACGGACCGGATGGCGGCCTATCCGGCGAGCGGGGAGATCAACAGCAAGCTCGCGGCTCCCGCAGAGGCGATTGCCCGGGTGGAGCACCACTTCGCCCTGCACGCGCTGGAGAGCGACCGCACCGACGGCATCAGCATGACCTTTCCCCAGTGGCGTTTCAACCTGCGCTCCTCCAACACCGAGCCGGTGGTGCGCCTGAACGTGGAGTCCCGCGGCGATGTGTCGCTCATGGAAGCGCGAACGAAGGACATTCTGGCGCTGTTGAATCAGTAACGTTTACCCCTCACCCCGGCCCTCTCCCCAGACAGGAAAGGGTCTCAAAGTTCCCTCTCCCTTCTGGAGAGAGGGTTAGGGTGAGGGGAATAATAAAACAGGAACAACGATGACAAATCTAAAAAAGCGCGAGCGAGCCAAAACGAATGCATCGTTAATCTCTATGGTGCAGCGTTTTTCTGATATCACCATCATGTTCGGTGGACTATGGGTGGTGTGTCAGGTCAGCGGGCTGCCGTTCTTATATATGCACCTGCTGATGGCACTCCTCACGCTGGTGGTGTTCCAGATGCTGGGCGGGATGACCGATTTTTATCGCTCCTGGCGCGGCGTTAAAATCTCGACTGAACTGCTGCTGCTGTTACAGAACTGGACCTTAAGCCTGATCTTTAGCGCCGGGCTGATGGCGTTTAATAACGACTTTGATAATCCCTTTATCACCTGGTTTAGCTGGTATCTGCTGACCAGCGTGGGAATGGTGGTCTGCCGCTCTCTGATTCGCTTTGGCGCGGGCTGGCTGCGCAATCGTGGCTACAACACGCGCCGCGTGGCGGTGGCGGGCGATCTGCCGGTCGGCGGCGTTCTGCTGGAGAGCTTCCGTAAGGAGCCGTGGCTCGGCTACGAGGTGGTAGGGATTTACCATGACGCCAAACCTGGCGGCGTAACGGCGGACTGGGCGGGGAATTACGAACAGCTCGTCGAGGATGCCAAAGCCGGGAAGATCCATAACGTCTATATTGCCATGTCAATGCGCGACGAAGCCTGCATCAGAAAGCTGGTGCGCGAGCTGGCGGATACCACCTGTTCCGTGATCCTGATCCCCGATGTCTTTACCTTTAATATCCTGCACTCGCGCGTGGAAGAGGTGAACGGCGTGCCGGTGGTGCCGCTCTACGACACGCCGCTGTCGGGCACTAACCGCATACTAAAGCGCATCGAGGATATCGTGCTCTCTTCGCTCATCCTGCTGCTCATCTCCCCGGTTCTCTGCTGCATTGCGCTGGCGGTAAAACTGAGCTCGCCGGGCCCGGTCATCTTCCGCCAGACCCGCTACGGTATGGACGGCAAGCCGATTATGGTGTGGAAGTTCCGTTCCATGAAGGTGATGGAGAACGATAAGGTCGTGACCCAGGCGACGCAGAACGATCCCCGCGTAACCCGGGTGGGGAACTTCCTGCGCCGCACCTCCCTTGACGAGCTGCCGCAGTTTATCAACGTGCTGACCGGCGGAATGTCTATCGTCGGGCCGCGCCCGCACGCGGTGGCGCATAACGAGCAGTATCGCGCCCTGATTGAAGGTTACATGCTGCGCCACAAGGTGAAGCCGGGCATTACCGGCTGGGCGCAGATCAACGGCTGGCGCGGGGAGACCGACACCCTGGAGAAAATGGAAAAACGCATCGAGTTCGATCTGGAGTACATCCGCGAGTGGAGCGTCTGGTTCGATATCAAGATCGTCTTTCTGACCATTTTCAAAGGCTTCGTCAATAAAGCGGCGTACTAAGATGAGCTTACGAGAAAAAACCATCAGCGGCGCCAAATGGTCGGCGATGGCGACCATCATTATTATCGGGCTGGGACTGGTGCAGATGACGGTGCTGGCGCGCATCATCGATAACCACCAGTTCGGCCTGCTGACCGTCTCGCTGGTGATTATCGCGCTGGCCGATACCCTGTCGGACTTTGGCATCGCCAACTCCATCATCCAGCGAAAAGAGATCAGCCATCTGGAGCTGACCACCCTCTACTGGCTCAACGTCGGGCTGGGGATAGTGGTCTTTGCCGCCGTCTTTCTGCTGGCGGGCGTCATCGCTGGCGTACTGCATAACCCGGACCTGGCGCCGCTTATCCGTACGCTCTCCTTTGCCTTTGTGCTGATCCCCCACGGGCAGCAGTTCCGCGCGCTGATGCAAAAGGAGCTGGAATTTAACAAGATCGGCATGATTGAAACCAGCGCGGTGCTGGCAGGCTTTACCTTTACCGTAATCAGCGCCCATTTCTGGCCGCTGGCGTTAACCGCCATTCTGGGTTATCTGGTCAACTCCGCCGTGCGCACGCTGCTCTTTGGCTACTTTGGCCGCAAAATCTACCGTCCCGGCCTGCATTTTTCGCTGGCGTCGGTCTCCTCCAACCTGCGCTTTGGCGCATGGCTCACCGCCGACAGCCTGATCAACTACGTTAACACCAACCTCTCCACGCTGGTGCTGGCGCGCATTCTCGGCGCCAGCGTCGCGGGCGGGTATAACCTCGCCTACAACGTGGCGGTGGTGCCGCCGATGAAGCTTAACCCGATCATTACCCGCGTGCTCTTCCCGGCGTTCGCCAAGATTCAGGACGACACGGAAAAGCTGCGGGTCAACTTCTACAAGCTGCTCTCGGTGGTGGGGATTATTAACTTTCCGGCGCTGCTCGGACTGATGGTGGTATCGAATAACTTTGTGCCGCTGGTCTTTGGCGAAAAGTGGACCGGGATTGTACCGATCCTGCAGCTGCTCTGCGTCGTCGGGCTGCTGCGCTCGGTGGGCAACCCTATCGGCTCGCTGCTGATGGCGAAGGCGCGCGTCGATATCAGCTTTAAGTTCAACGTCTTTAAAACATTTCTGTTTGTACCGGCGATTATCGTCGGCGGCCACCTGGCGGGGGCCATCGGCGTAACGCTCGGCTTCCTGGCGGTGCAGATCGTCAATACCGTGCTGAGCTATTTCGTGATGATAAAACCGGTGCTGGGCTCCAGCTATCGGCAGTACATCCTGAGCCTCTGGCTGCCGTTCTGGCTCTCTATCCCTACGCTGGTTGCGAGCTATGGTCTGGGCGTGGCGCTGAAGGGCCAGATGGCGCTGGGGACGCTGCTGGCGGTACAGATTGCCGCCGGAGCGCTGGCCTTTGCGCTGATGATTGTGCTGTCGCGCAACGCGCTGGTGGTGGAGATGAAACGTCAGTTTTGCCGTAACGAGAAGATGAAAACGCTGCTGCGCGCAGGGTGAGTGGCGGCAGCGAGCAACATACAATTTTATGAGGTCATTATGAAATTACTGATTTTGGGCAACCATACCTGCGGCAACCGCGGCGACAGCGCCATTCTGCGTGGGTTATTGGATGCCATTAACACCCTGCGGCCTGAGACTGACGTTGATGTGATGAGTCGCTATCCGGTGAGCTCTTCCTGGCTGCTGAACCGCCCGGTGATGGGCGATCCGCTCTACGGCCAGATGAAGCAGCACAACAGCGCTGCCGGCGTGATGGGCCGCGTGAAAAAGGTGCTGCGCCGCCGCTATCAGCATCAGGTGCTGCTTTCCCGTGTCACCGACACCGGCCGGCTGCGCAATATCGCCATCGCCCAGGGCTTTACCGACTTTGTCCGTCTGCTGTCGGGCTATGACGCCATTATTCAGGTGGGCGGTTCGTTCTTCGTGGATCTCTACGGCGTGCCGCAGTTTGAACATGCCCTCTGCACCTTTATGGCCAAAAAGCCGCTCTTTATGATTGGCCACAGCGTCGGCCCGTTCCAGGATCCGCAGTTTAACCAGCTGGCGAACTACGTCTTCGGCCACTGCGACGCGCTGATCCTGCGTGAATCGGTCAGCCTGGAGATGATGAAGCGCAGCGAGATCGACACCCGTAAAGTGGAACACGGCGTTGATACCGCCTGGCTGGTGGACCATCAGCACGACCATTTCCAGCCGAGCTACGCCGTCCGGCACTGGCTGGGGGTGGCGGGCAGGCAGAAAACCGTCGCCATTACCCTGCGCGAACTAGCGCCCTTCGATAAACGACTGGGCACCACCCAGGCCGCCTATGAAAAGGCCTTTGCGGGAGTAGTGAACCGTGTACTGGATGCAGGCTACCAGGTGCTGGCGCTCTCCACCTGTACCGGTATCGACAGTTACAACAAAGATGACCGTATGGTAGCGCTCAACCTGCGCCAGCACGTCAGCGATCCGTCGCGCTATCACGTGGTAATGGATGAGCTTAACGATCTGGAGATGGGCAAGCTGCTCGCCGCCTGTGACCTGACGGTGGGGACCCGCCTGCACTCGGCAATCATCTCCATGAACTTCGGCACTCCCGCTATCGCCATTAACTACGAACACAAGTCGGCGGGCATTATGCAGCAGCTCGGCATGCCGGAGATGGCGGTGGATATTCGTCATCTGCTGGACGGTTCGCTGGAGGCGATGGTAGCCGATACGCTCGGCCAGCTTCCCGCCATCAACGCCCGGCTAGCGCAGGCGGTCAGCGCCGAGCGCGCCAATGGCCTGGAGATGGTCAAATCCGTGCTGGCGCGTATCGGGGAGGGGAAATGAAGGTCGGTTTCTTCTTGCTGAAATTTCCGCTCTCGTCTGAAACCTTTGTGCTCAATCAGATTACCGCCTTTATCGACATGGGATATGAGGTGGAGATTGTCGCCCTGCAAAAGGGCGATACGCAGAATACCCATGCGGCATGGACGCAATACGGGCTGGAGGCCAAAACGCGCTGGCTGCAGGATGAGCCGCCGGGCAAGCTCAACAAGCTGCGCCATCGCGCCGGGCAGACGCTGCTGGGGCTGCACCGTCCGGCCACCTGGCGGGCGCTGAACGTTGCCCGCTATGGCGATGAGTCGCGTAACCTCATTCTCTCTGCCATCTGCGGCCAGACGGCAAAACCATATCGCGCCGACGTCTTTATCGCCCATTTCGGCCCGGCCGGCGTGACGGCCGCCAAGCTGCGCGAGCTGGGGGTGCTGGAAGGTAAGATCGCTACCATCTTCCACGGTATCGACATCTCCAGCCGCGAGGTGCTCAACCACTACACCCCGGAGTACCAGCAGCTGTTCCGCCGGGGCGACATGATGCTGCCCATCAGCGAACTCTGGGCCAGTCGCCTGAAAAATATGGGCTGTCCGGTGGATAAAATCACCGTCTCGCGCATGGGCGTGGATATGGCGCGCTTCACCCAGCGGCCGGTCAAAGCGCCGGGTAAGCCGCTACAGATCATCTCTGTAGCCCGTCTGACCGAGAAAAAAGGGCTGCACGTGGCGATCGAGGCGTGCCGCCAGATGAAAGCCAGCGGCGTCGACTTCCGCTACCGCATTCTGGGGATGGGGCCGTGGGAGCGACGTCTGCGCACGCTCATCGAGCAGTATCAGCTGGAAGGCTACGTGGAGATGCCGGGCTTTAAACCGAGCCACGAGGTCAAAGCGATGCTGGATGAGGCGGATGTCTTCCTCCTGCCGTCGGTGACCGGTGCAGACGGCGACATGGAGGGGATACCCGTGGCGCTGATGGAGGCGATGGCGGTGGGGATCCCGGTGGTCTCCACGGTTCACAGCGGCATTCCTGAGCTTATCGACCCGGGCCGCTCCGGCTGGCTGGTGCCGGAGAACGACGCCGCCGCGCTGGCGGAGTGTCTGGCTGCGTTCAGCGACATTCCTCCGCAGGCGCTGGCGCCGGTCCTGCAAAACGCCCGGCAAAAAGTCGAGGCCGAGTTTAATCAGCAGGTGATCAACCGACAGCTGGCAAGCCTGCTGCAAACGCTTTAACCGCGAGGTTGTATGCTAAAAAAGATTTCCCGACGCACCTTTGTCTCCGCCTTTTCCCTGCTGGCGGCCACGCCGCTGCTGAATCCCGGGCTGGCTCGTGCGGCGGGCGGCACGGTTAACATCCGCCAGTATAACAATCGCGACTGGATCGCCGCCTTTAAACAGGCTTTTACCGAAGGCGATACGGTGGTGGTGCCCGCCGACCTGACCTGTAAAAACATCAATACCGCTATCTTTATTCCGGCGGGCAAAACGCTGCTCATCCGCGGCGCGCTGACCGGCAACGGGCGTGGACGCTTTGTGTTGCAGGATGGCAGTAAAGTGGTGGGGGAAGGGGCAGGGCGGATGGAGAATATCACCCTCGACGTGCGCGGCTCCGACTGCGTGATCCAGGGGCTGGCGATGAGCGGCTACGGGCCGGTCACCCAGATCTACATCGGCGGAAAAAAGCCACGGGTGATGCGTAACCTCCTCATCGACAACATTCGCGTCAGCAAGGCCAACTACGCCATTCTGCGCCAGGGATTCCATAACCAGGTGGATGGGGCGCGCATCACCAACAGCCACTTCAGCCACCTGCAAGGGGATGCGATAGAGTGGAACGTGGCGATCAACGACCATAATATCCTTATCTCCGACCACGTTATCGACAACATCAACTGCACCAATGGCAAAATCAACTGGGGGATCGGCATCGGTCTGGCCGGGAGTACCTACGACAACGACTATCCGGAGCATCAGGCGGTAAAAAATTTCGTAGTGGCGAACATCATCGGCAGCAACTGTCGCCAGCTGGTGCATGTGGAAAACGGTAAGCATTTTGTCATCCGAAACGTCAAGGCCAAAAACATCACCCCGGAGTTCAGTAAAAAAGCGGGAATTGATAACGCCACGGTGGCTATTTATGGGTGTGATAATTTCGTCATAGATAATATTGATATGGTGAATAGCGCCGGCATGCTGATTGGCTACGGCGTAATCAAAGGGAATTATCTCTCCATCCCGCAAAACTTTAAGCTCAATGCTATCCGCATGGACAACCGCCAGCTTCCCTACACGCTGCGAGGCATTCAGATCTCCTCCGGCAATGCTACCTCCTTCGTGGCGATCACCAACGTGGAGATGCAGCGTGCGACGCTGGAGCTGCACAACAAGCCACAGCATCTCTTTTTGCGGAATATCAATGTGATGCAGGAGGCCAAAACCGGCCCGGCACTGAAAATGCACTTCGACCTGCGCAAGGATGTGCGCGGCAAGTTTATGGCGAAAGAGGAGACGCTCCTCTCCCTGGCAAACATCAAAGCAGTGAATGAGAAAGGGCAGAGTTCGGTGGATATCGACCGGGTGGATCAGCAGGTGGTGAATACGGAACGGTTGAATTTTGCGCTGCCGCATCGATAAGCCGGGGGTATTTTGGGATAAATCCCGGAAAGGCATCGCGAATGATTCAGATAAGAACTACTTTTATTGGTGGGGCAAATAAGTAATATCTGACCTGCAAACAAGACAAAACATGCTGGCGAAAATGGCTTTAAGCGCTATAATTCGTCAACCATTTTAAGGTGGAAGAAATAATGATTAATTTGAAAGCAGTCATTCCGGTAGCGGGTCTGGGCATGCATATGCTGCCTGCCACGAAAGCGATTCCTAAAGAGATGCTACCGATCGTTGACAAGCCGATGATCCAGTACATCGTCGACGAGATTGTTGCTGCAGGGATCAAAGAAATCGTACTGGTTACCCACTCTTCCAAGAACGCGGTAGAGAACCATTTCGACACCTCTTATGAACTCGAAGCGCTGCTGGAGCAGCGTGTGAAGCGTCAGTTGCTGGCTGAAGTACAGTCTATCTGTCCGCCAGGCGTAACCATCATGAACGTGCGCCAGGCGCAGCCGCTGGGTCTGGGCCACTCTATCCTCTGCGCGCGTCCGGTGGTAGGGGATAACCCGTTTGTGGTTGTTCTGCCCGATATCATTCTGGACAACGCCTCCGCTGACCCGCTGCGCTACAACCTGGCAGCAATGCTGGCCCGCTACAACGAAACCGGCCGCAGCCAGGTGCTGGCGAAACGCATGAAAGGCGATCTCTCCGAGTACTCCGTTATCAAAACCAAAGAGCCGCTGGACAGCGAAGGCAAGGTCAGCCGTATCGTAGAGTTCATCGAAAAACCGGATCAGCCGCAGACGCTGGAATCTGATCTGATGGCTGTAGGCCGCTATGTGCTGAACGCCGATATCTGGGCCGAGCTGGAAAAAACCGAGCCGGGCGCCTGGGGCCGTATCCAGCTAACCGATGCTATCGCCGAACTGGCGAAGAAGCAGTCCGTTGACGCGATGCTGATGACCGGTGACAGCTACGACTGCGGTAAGAAGATGGGTTACATGCAGGCGTTTGTGAACTATGGGCTGCGCAACCTGAAGGAAGGGGCGAAGTTCAGGGAGAGTATTGAGAAGCTGCTGGCGGATAACTAAGCCAGCCTGCCCTTTCTCAGTCCTACCCAATCTGACGGCAACCACTGTTTCATTCATTGTAAAATGGATGAACACTGGTTGCCGTTTTTCTTTAAAAATTAATAATTTCAATGAGTTATATGCCTTTTTTTTGCGCTGCCCGTCGCAGATTTTCACTTGTTTCTTATATCAATTAAGACGACAATTGACGCCTGTTTGTAGTGGCTGAATGGGCTTTGCATCTATAGCCTAAACGCCGTTTTTACATTTCCAGAGAAGTCAGTCCACTGGTAGCTGTCGAGCCAGGGGCGGTAGCGTGCATAATTTCTAATCCGCGAAATTAACGTCTAACCGGGCTGCAATATCTCGCTATATTTTACGGACGGAATAAATAACGTGAAAATTCTTGTTACGGGCGGTGCTGGCTTTATCGGCTCAGCAGTTGTACGACATATTATTAATAATACTCAGGATGAAGTGGTTAATGTCGACAAATTAACTTACGCCGGTAATCTTGAGTCACTTGCGGAAGTGAGTAATAACGAACGCTATGCCTTCGAGCAAGCCGACATCTGTGATAAAGCGGCAATGGAGCGTATTTTTGCTGCGCATCAGCCGGATGCAGTGATGCATCTGGCGGCAGAAAGTCACGTTGACCGTTCTATCACCGGGCCTGCAGCTTTTATTGAAACTAACATTGTCGGCACCTATGTTCTACTTGAAGCGGCGCGTGGCTACTGGACATCTCTGGACGATACCGCGAAAGCCGCGTTCCGTTTTCACCATATCTCCACTGACGAAGTTTACGGCGATCTGCCGCACCCGGATGAGCAACCTGGCGAGCTACCGCTGTTTACTGAGACAACGGCTTATGCGCCAAGCAGCCCCTATTCAGCCTCCAAGGCATCCAGCGATCATCTGGTACGCGCATGGCTGCGAACCTACGGATTACCGACCATAGTGACTAACTGTTCTAACAATTACGGTCCGTATCATTTCCCGGAAAAACTGATCCCGCTGGTGATCCTGAATGCGCTGGATGGCAAACCGTTGCCGATTTATGGCAAAGGCGACCAGATCCGCGACTGGCTCTACGTGGAAGACCATGCACGTGCGCTTTATACCGTTGTTACTCAGGGTAAGGCGGGTGAAACGTACAACATCGGCGGTCATAACGAAAAGCAGAACCTGGACGTTGTACACACGATTTGCGATTTGCTGGATGAGATCGTGCCGAAAGAAGGCTCTTACCGCGATCAAATTACGTATGTTGCCGATCGTCCAGGACATGACCGCCGCTATGCTATTGATGCGCATAAAATTGGGGTAGAGCTGGGATGGAAGCCGCAGGAGACATTCGAAAGCGGAATTCGTAAGACCGTGGAATGGTATTTAAACAACAAAGAATGGTATATGCGGGTACTGGATGGAAGTTATCAACGTGAACGTCTGGGGTTAATATAAAATGAAAGGAATTATTTTAGCTGGTGGTTCAGGAACGCGATTATATCCCATTACGATGGGAGTATCGAAGCAGCTGTTGCCTATTTATGACAAGCCAATGATCTACTATCCTTTATCAGTATTAATGCTGGCGGGGATCAAAGATATCTTAATAATAACTACGCCCGAAGATCAGTCAGGGTTTATTCGATTGCTGGGAGATGGTAGTCATTGGGGAATTAATATAAGTTATGCTATCCAGCCAACTCCTGATGGTCTGGCGCAAGCTTTTATTATTGGAGAGAAATTTATTGGCGCTGATTCTGTATGTCTAGTCTTAGGTGATAATATATTTTTTGGTCAGGGCTTTTCTCCGAAATTAAAAACCGCAGCAGAACAGCAAAACGGTGCAACAATTTTTGGTTATCAGGTTATGGACCCAGAGCGTTTCGGAGTTGTTGAGTTTGATGAACATTTCAAAGCTCTTACTATCGAAGAAAAACCGCTTAAGCCCCGATCGAATTGGGCGGTCACGGGTTTATACTTTTATGATAATGATGTTATTGAAATCGCACGAAATATAGAACCCTCGCCACGTGGAGAATTAGAAATAACTTCTGTTAATGAGGTTTATTTAAAGAATAATTCTTTGTCAGTAGAGTTATTAGGTCGTGGTTTTGCATGGTTGGATACTGGCACTCATGACAGTCTTATTGAAGCAGGCAGCTTTGTCGAGACTGTTCAAAAAAGGCAGGGAATGATGGTGGCATGTCCAGAAGAAGTGTCGTGGCGTAATGGTTGGCTCTCAGATGATGATTTATATAATCTTGGTAAAAAAATTGAAAAAAATCATTATGGGAAATATTTAATGAATCTAGTGAGACATAATGAAAATTGATTTAATTCCTTTTCAAAAACATGGGGATGAACGTGGCATGTTAGTTGCTCTTGAGCAAGCTAAAAATGTACCGTTCGAAATAAAACGTGTTTATTATATGTTTGGGACTCAAACAAATGTGCGTCGAGGATATCACGCACACAAAAAATTACGGCAATTAGCTATACCCGTTAGCGGTTCTTGCCGTTTTCATCTAGATAATGGTTTGGAAAAAATCGATATTCTTCTGGATGATGCCTCCCAAGGATTACTTATTGAGCCATCAGTTTGGCATGAAATGTATGACTATTCTTCTGATTGTATACTGCTAGTATTAGCAAGTGATGCTTATGATGAAAGTGACTATATCAGAAGTTACGACGAGTTTCTTGCTTCGGTGAAAATATGATTCATAAACTAAGCGATGTCCAAACTAAATCAGTTGGTGTTAATACAACTATCTGGCAGTATGCAGTAATTTTACCAGGTGCACAAATTGGTAATAATTGTAATATTTGCGCGCATACGTTTATTGAAAATGATGTGATAATTGGTGATAGCGTTACGATAAAATCGGGTGTGTTTATTTGGGACGGCATCATTATAGAAGATGAAGTCTTTATCGGTCCGTGTGTCGCTTTTACGAATGATAAAAATCCACGATCTAAGCAGTATCCTGAAGAATTTCTTAGAACAATTATAAAAAAAGGCGCCTCAATAGGTGCTAATGCGACTATTTTACCAGGAATAGAAATAGGCGAAGGTGCGATGGTAGGAGCGGGATCAGTCGTGACCAAAAATGTCGCGCCATATACAGTAGTAGTCGGTAACCCAGCGAAAGCTATTAAAAAAATTAAGGATTAATCATGATTCAGTTTTTAGATTTAAAAAAAATCAATAGTAATAGAAGGGATGAATTAATTGAAGCCTGTACGCGTGTTATCGATTCTGGCTGGTATATTATGGGCGAGGAGCTAAAAGCTTTCGAGCAAGAATTTTCTGATTACTGTGGCACGAAATATTGTATTGGAGTTGCTAATGGCTTAGACGCATTATTCCTGGTCCTGAAAGCCTGGAAAGAGCTTGGCAAATTAAAGGATGGCGACGAAGTAATTGTCCAGGCTAATACCTACATCGCTTCGATTCTCGCTATCACTAATAATAATTTGGTTCCGGTACTTGTCGAACCTGATTCTAATACATTTAATCTTAATGCTGAAAACATTCGTGCAGCTATTACACCAAAAACCAGAGCGATTCTTCCTGTGCATCTCTACGGATTAATTTCACCTATGGATGAAATTATGACAATCGCTCAAGAAAATAATTTACTTGTATTGGAAGATTGTGCACAAGCACACGGTGCAATGCTTGCTGGTAAAAAAGCAGGAAACTGGGGGCATGCAGCTGGCTTTAGTTTTTATCCAGGTAAAAATCTTGGTGCATTAGGCGATGCAGGTGCTATTACTACTTCGAATGAAGAGTTAGCAAAAACTCTTTTCGCATTGAGGAATTATGGCTCTCATGTGAAATATGAAAATATTTATCAAGGATATAATAGTCGTTTAGATGAAATGCAAGCAGCTATATTGCGTGTCAAACTAGCCGACTTAGATAACGATAATGCAAAACGGTTAGAGATAGCTAAACTATATATTAACGGCATAACTAATCAGTCCATTGAACTTCCGAATCTATATCAAGCGCGAAATCATGTATGGCATTTATTTGTCATTAGAACAGCAGAGCGCGATAATTTTAAAAAATATTTAGATGAAAATCATATCCAGAGTTTAATCCATTATCCGATTCCGCCACACAAACAAAAAGCCTATTCCAAACTAAATCATTTACATTTAGAAAAAACGGAAAAAATACATCAAGAAGTATTATCCTTACCTATGGATCCCACAATGACGGATGAACAGGTTAAAGCAGTCATCGAAATAGTTAATGGTTATAGTAAATGAAAAAAATATTCAGTGTTACGGCTTTTTCTGCATTATTAACTTTGACCCGAATGGGATCTGGTTTTTTGATTTCTAAGGTTGTGGCACTGTATATCGGACCATATGGGTTGGCCATGTTAGGCCAACTCCAAAATTTAGTTTCTCTAGTTACTGGTTTGGTTAATTCTCCAGTTGCAACTGGCGCTGTACGTTACACCTCAGAAAATTATGAGTATGGATACGAAAAATGTAAACCGTGGTGGAGAGCAATTTCATTATGGGCTGCATTATTTTGTCTAGTTTCTTTTTTGTTTTTGCTTGCTTTTAATTCATATATTTCTAAATTAATTTGGAAAACTGAGGAATATAAGTCAGTAATTTACGCTCTCGCGTTTTTTTTACCATTTTCCAGCATTGGAGTTTTTATAACTTCAATAATAAATGGGCATCAAGACTATAAGCGTTATATTTCATATGGCTTAATTTCAGTTGGAGTATCAACAGTTTTTATGTGCTTAATGATCTACAACTTTAGATTAATAGGTGCGTTTTATGCGGCTGCAATACAACTAGGTATGATGGGATGTTTGCTTATCTTATTAACGCTAAAACAACCATGGTGCAAAATAACTTATTTTTTTGGCAAAATTGAAAGCGTTCACCTCAAAAAAGTTTTTAATTATGTTTTAATCTCGGTGGTTGGTGCGATAAGCTTACCATTAACCCTGATATTGATCAGAAATTTTATTGTAAACCATAATGGGTGGGTGCAGGCGGGATATTGGCAAGCTGTATGGAAAATTTCAGAAGTTTATTTAGCTATTTTCACTACAGCTTTAAGTACATATGCTTTGCCGAGACTTGCTAAACTTCATGAAATTAAAGAAATTCAAAAGGAAATATTACAACTAGCTAAGTTTTTATGTCCCGCAGTAATATTAGCTGCACTAGTAATCTTAGTGAGTCGAGACTATATCATTACATTTTTGTTTACTGAGCAATTCATGCCAGCAAAACAACTGTTTCCCGTTCAGTTAATTGGTGATTTTTTTAAAATAATATCTTGGCTTTTTGCTTATCCAGTAATTGCAAAAGGATATATCAAAACTTATTTAATTCTGGAGGCGGTTTTTGCAATAGTTTTCATAATGACAGGTTATATATGTATAAATGTGTTTGGTTTAATTGGAGCTACTTATGCATATTGTATTTCTTATATAATCTACTTTTTGCTGGCCGCTTTTAATATAAAATACATTATGAAATAATATGGTGCAATGATGAAAGATAAAAAACTAAAATTTTTAATTTATGGTGAGTATAGCGCGTTAGGTAAATCTCTTGCGAAAGGTTTTAATGAGTTAGGTCATTATAGTAAGGTTTTCAGTCCATTTGGTGGTGATGGTTTTAAAAATATAGACAGTGACTATATTCTTAATAAAAAAGACAGTCTGATAACTAAGAATTTAAAACTTTTGCGGCTTATTCCATGTTTTCTTAAGTTTGATATCATATTGATTCTCAACCCAGTTTTTTTTCGGTTTATCTATTTAGGGCCCTTGATAATATTGTTGTTTAAAATTTTCAGAAAAAAAATAATATTAGTATGTTGTGGTGATGATGTAGAGTATATTAGATCTGGTGAAAAAGGTTTACTTGGCCCTTGGATGTATGATGCAATAGCATTGCCAAAAAAGCTATATTTTAAAAGAATGATAGACAAAGTCGAAAATAATATAGTCGCAAGTTCTGCAAATTTTATTGTTCCTGTTATGTATGATTATGCAGAAGCTTGGCGCTTATCACCCTATAAAAATAAAGTGACTAAAACTATCCCCTTAGCGTGTGATGGGGTTAGTAAAAGCAATAATGATATGTGTTCTGACAAAATCAATATTACACATGGAATTACTAGAGCTGATGTCAAAGGCACACCAACAATCTTAAACGCTCTGGAGATTATTAAAAATAAGTACATTAATCGGGTTGAAATTAATGTGATAGAGAGAATGCCGTATAAAGAATATCTTGTGCTGCTTGAAAAAACAGATATTTTAATTGATCAATGTAAGTCAAATTCATACGGTATGAATGCAATCTACGGTATGCTGGATTCTAAGATTGTTTTAACTGCCTTTAACACTAATGCTCAAAAAGAAATCAATGTAAATGGTAAACATCCGATTATTCCAATAAAAAACGATGTTGCAGATATAGTTGAAAAGCTAGAATCATTACTTGCTATGGATAAAAATCATTTAGCGGATATCAAAAGGCAAAGCAAATCTTATGCCGAGAAACTACATTCGCCAAAGGCCATTGCTTCGCAATATATATCCTTATTAATTTCTGATAAATATAGCGGCTAAATATATGTCTATTAAATCCTTCCTGAATTATATTAGCGCTATATTATGTGGCTCTTTTATTTGTTTGTTTTTTAATATGGTTAACTACCCTGCGGAGCTAAATCCTGATATTAGTAATTATTACAACAATTTTATATCAAAAAACTGGTCTTATGACATCGGTTACGAGTTTTATCAATCATTACTTCGTGATTTGCTAGGCTTGAATTTTCAGCAGTTCTGGTTAGTCACTTTGTTCCTTATTTGTTTTTTTTTCTTCCTTATTTCATATAAGATAGAAAAGTTACCATTTTTAGTTGTTAATTTTATTTTTCTGTCGGAAGTCTTTGGGACGCAAGTGAGGTTTTTCTTGGGAGGAGTTGTATTTATTTTTTTACTAAATACAAAAAAAGGAAAACTACAAACCATTTTATTATTTATTACGTCATTACTTCATTATGGTCTTATATTGCTTTTTGTGCTCCACCTTTTCCTTACTTGGTTGCTAAAAACATTTTCAATTGAGCATATATTAAAGTTACGTTATAAAGTAGTTTTGGGGGCATGTGCTAGTTTTTTTATATCTAAAGCGGTAGTAATCTATTTATTACCTTTTACAAGATTTAGTTATTATTTGGATTCTTTTTATTTAGAAAGTAAATCATTTATTTCTTTTTTATATGCTATTGCTCAGTTTGTTATAATGTTTGTGTTTATCACATCGTATGCTGGAAGAATTAATCAGAACTATAAAGATAAATATATTTCACTCTTTAATATTATTCTTCTTTTATTGATAATCTCAACATCAAGTGTAGCTGTTTTATCTGGTCGCTATTTATTGATCAATATTATTATGGAATCTATAACAGCATCAGTCATTGCTCGATATAATGTTAGTCTGTTTATATTATATTTCTTTATCTCGCTAATTAAGCTTTTTCCATATGTGTATAGCTTGGTTTTAAATTAATTTTTATACATTTTTTAAATGGCATTCCCACAACAAAATTTACTTTAAAAGTTTTAACCTCGTAACGGGATAATTAAAAAGTTATGGATGTAATTGTATTTGAAAGATGTCTTTGAAAATTTTAAATATATTTGATGAAATATTAGAGTGTAACATTCATTTATATTACCACAGGCAAACATGGGTAATAGAGCAGAGTGATTTAAATGCTTATAATAATCACTTTGACTAAAATATCGTAGTCAAGCTTAAAGCCGCGTGTTTAATAATTATAACCTTCCCTTTGTTAAGATGTTTATGTGCCAACAAGAAAAGCTATTCGAGATGAGATTAATTTTGGATTAGTTATAACAGGAATATTTTACCGGTTGTAATAATTAGCTCTTATGAAATTCTAGCTAAGGAACCGGTTTCGAAAAAATATTTCGTAACTATACAGTTGCTATAGTGCCAACTACAAGAATAGGTTAAAAAATGTTAGTCTTTTTAGGTGAGCCCTTCTGGAAAAAAGGTACATCCTTTTTTACCGCAAAAAATTCTCTTTCTTTTCTAAAATTTGCTTTTTCAGAACCTATAAAAGTGGTTGGTTATGAAATTACAGAACTAAGCGATGATAAAATAAGCGCAAGAATTGATTGCGAAGATTTTTATTCTATTCCGTATGCTACAACAACTATTGGTTTTGTAAAGAAAAGCATTCTTAATCCATTTTTTTTAAAAAAATATATTGTTAAATGTTTTGCTATTTTAGACGCAAATCCTGATGTTCCTGTCTGGATAAGAAATCCAAGTGTCGGTGCTTTAATTTTTTCGCTATGCGCAATGAGACGTAACCGCCAAATATTAAATCATATGTGCGCAAATATAATGAATGCCTGGGATAACCCAAAGTACAATGGAGTAACAAGTTTTTTTGCAAGAATGTTTTCTGTTTGCTTAAAAAAAATGGTTATTAAAGTCTCATCTTATCAAAGGGGCATTAATTTATGTACTGGCGATGAATTGCATAAATTTTGCTTACAATATAATAAAAATTCTTTTCATTTCATTGATTCATCTTTGGGCCTTCACCATATTAAAGATTTAGAGCAATATAATAAGCATGCTAAAACGGAAAACACCTTTAATTTTTTATTTATTGGGCGCGTCCAATTTGATAAGGGCATCGTTGAATTACTTGACGCTTTTGTTAAAATACCAAAAGATAACATTACACTTAATGTTGTTGGTGAAGGTAAATTATTAAAACATCTCAAAGAGAAATACAAGGATGTAAAGAATATTTTTTTCTGGGGCAGTTTAAGTAATAATAAAATACCAGTAGCTATACTAAACTCTCATGTTATAGTTGTACCTTCGAATAATAAATATGAAGGTTTTCCACGCGTCATTCTTGAGTCGTGGTTATTTGGTAAGCCTGTCATAGTATCAAATGTTGGTGGGATTAATGCTCTTGTAAAAGATCGTTCGAATGGTTTGATATATGATAACCATAATGAAGGAGAGTTGGCTTGTAAGTTATATGAAATCACGGATAAGGATCTATATTCTCAACTTTCTGAAGGTGCGTTAAAAATGCGTGATGTTTCATTAGCTGATTACTGGAAAAATGTGCTGCTTAGCATAATGAACAGTTTTAATAAATAATTATAAATGTTATTGGAGAAATGAGTGAATCATTTATGCACGCAGGGTGATTTTTCAGTTTTGATGAGTGTATATAAGAAAGATGATCCTTTATATTTATTGAGCGCTTTAAAAAGTATCTTTAATGATCAATGTTTAAAACCGCGGGACATAGTGATTGTAGGTGATGGTCCACTACCACAATCTATCATAAAAATCATCGATGAATTTAAAAAAAATGTTGGAGGTAATGTTGTAAATTTTGTCCCTCTCAACAGTAATGTTGGGCTTGCAGCAGCTTTGAATGAAGGTATTATTCATTGTCGTTATGAATTGATAGCTCGAATGGACTCCGATGATATCGCTCTCTCAGAAAGATTTTCTAAACAATACTATTTTATGTTATCTAATCATGATATTGATGTATGTGGGGGACATATTTTAGAGATTGATGCAGTATCAGAAAAAATTCTTAGCGAACGGAAAGTGCCGTTAGTTTATAATAACGTTTTAAAATATGCAAAGTCGCGTAGTCCAATGAATCACCCTACTGTTATGTTTAAGAAAAGTGTTATTATTAAACTTGGCGGTTATCCAAATTTTAGAAAATCTCAAGATTATGCGCTTTGGAGCCTTCTGTTAGTTTCTGGATACAAATTGGCCAATTGCGATGATTTTTTTTTGAAAATGAGAACAGGTAAAGAACTACTTGCAAGACGTGGAATTGAACACTTTAAGAATGAAATAAAAGTATTAGGGTATCAGCGTAAAATAAAGTTCCTCACATTGAGAGAATATTTTTTTAGCATTTTTATTAGGGCTGTATTTAGACTTTCTCCTATCTTTATAAGGAAATTGCTTTATAAAATGACAAGATGATATTTGTTTTTTTGGGATTAAAATGATGATTAGACGCGCCTTCAAAAAACAAAAGACTATATAGATTTTATAATTATTTCATTTATTAGATTAAAGTATTGTATCATTCAAGCAAGCAAAATCCACACCTGACAGGAGTATATAATGTCCAAACAACAGATCGGCGTTGTCGGTATGGCAGTGATGGGGCGCAACCTGGCGCTCAACATCGAAAGCCGTGGTTATACCGTCTCCGTATTCAATCGCTCCCGTGAAAAAACCGAAGAAGTCATCGCTGAGAACCCAGGCAAGAAACTCGTTCCGTTCTATACGGTGAAGGAGTTCGTTGAGTCTCTTGAAACGCCTCGTCGTATCCTGTTAATGGTAAAAGCGGGCGCGGGTACCGATGCAGCCATCGACTCCCTGAAGCCTTACCTTGAAAAAGGTGACATCATTATTGATGGCGGTAACACCTTCTTCCAGGACACTATTCGTCGTAACCGTGAACTCTCCGAAGAAGGCTTCAACTTCATCGGCACCGGCGTCTCCGGCGGTGAAGAGGGTGCCCTTAAAGGGCCTTCCATTATGCCTGGCGGCCAGAAAGAAGCTTATGAGCTAGTTGCGCCTATCCTGACCAAAATCGCCGCTGTCGCAGAAGATGGCGAGCCGTGCGTTACCTATATCGGGCCGGACGGCGCGGGCCACTATGTGAAGATGGTGCATAACGGCATTGAATATGGTGATATGCAACTGATTGCAGAAGCTTACTCCCTGCTGAAAGGCGGCCTGAATCTCTCCAATGAAGAGCTGGCAGAGATCTTCACCGAGTGGAACAACGGCGAGCTGAGCAGCTACCTGATCGACATCACCAAAGACATCTTCACCAAGAAAGATGAAGAGGGTAACTACCTGGTCGATGTAATCCTTGATGAAGCGGCGAACAAAGGCACCGGTAAGTGGACCAGCCAGAGCTCGCTGGATCTGGGTGAACCGCTCTCCCTGATCACGGAATCGGTATTCGCGCGTTATATCTCCTCCCTGAAAGAGCAGCGCGTAGCCGCCTCGAAAGTACTTTCTGGCCCGCAGGCTAAACCCGCCGGTGACAAAGCGGAGTTCGTTGAGAAAGTGCGTCGCGCCCTCTACCTGGGTAAAATCGTCTCCTACGCACAAGGCTTCTCCCAGCTGCGTGCTGCGTCTGATGAAAATAACTGGGATCTGAACTACGGTGAAATCGCGAAGATTTTCCGTGCCGGCTGCATTATCCGCGCGCAGTTCCTTCAGAAAATTACTGATGCCTATGCAGAGAACGCGACTATCGCGAACCTGCTGCTGGCTCCGTACTTCAAGAAAATCGCGGACGATTACCAGCAGGCGCTGCGTGACGTAGTCGCTTATGCGGTGCAGAACGGTATTCCGGTTCCGACCTTCTCCGCAGCCGTTGCCTATTACGACAGCTACCGTGCAGCAGTGCTGCCAGCTAACCTGATCCAGGCCCAGCGCGACTATTTCGGTGCCCACACCTATAAGCGCACCGATAAAGAAGGTGTGTTCCACACCGAGTGGCTGGATTAATCTGATTTAGCCTCATTTACTTCCCAAGCCCGGTGAAATTCACCGGGCTTTTTTTATCACCTCGCTGCTTATTTGTTTCATATTTGGCGCGAGATTGTTCTCTTAACAGAATAAATAACTGAATAACCTCATTCTCTTAACAGAGTCTTTGCCTTGACAGTGACTCAATGGAAGAGGTAAAAACCAAAACAGTTTTTATTGCGATGGCGCGATAGCGCCGCATCACATTCATCATTGAAGAAGTGAAATAATGAAGATAACTATCTCAGGAACGGGCTACGTTGGCCTTTCAAACGGTATTCTGATTGCCCAGCATCACGAAGTGGTGGCGCTGGATATTGTGCAGGCCAAAGTGGACATGCTGAATCAGAAGATCTCTCCGATTGTCGATAAAGAGATTCAGGATTACCTCGCCAACAAGACGCTCAATTTCCGCGCGACCACCGATAAGCAAGATGCCTATCGCGATGCGGATTACGTCATCATCGCCACGCCGACCGATTACGATCCTAAAACCAACTACTTCAACACTTCCAGCGTTGAAGCGGTGATTAAGGATGTGATCGCCATTAACCCGAGCGCGGTGATGATCATTAAATCCACCATTCCGGTCGGCTTTACCAAAGCGATCAAAGAAGAACTCGGCATCGACAACGTCATCTTCTCCCCGGAGTTCTTGCGCGAGGGTAAAGCGCTCTATGACAACCTGCATCCGTCACGTATTGTGATTGGCGAGCGCTCTGAGCGCGCAGAGCGTTTTGCCGCGCTGCTGCAGGAAGGAGCCATCAAAAAAGAGATCCCGGTGCTGTTTACCGACTCTACGGAAGCCGAAGCCATTAAGCTCTTCGCTAACACTTACCTGGCGATGCGCGTTGCCTATTTTAACGAGCTGGACAGCTACGCGGAAAGCCTGGGGCTGAATACCCGCCAGATTATCGAAGGGGTCTGTCTCGATCCGCGTATCGGCAACCATTACAACAACCCGTCGTTTGGCTATGGCGGTTACTGCCTGCCGAAAGATACCAAGCAGCTGCTGGCCAACTACCAGTCGGTGCCTAATAATCTGATCTCTGCAATTGTCGATGCGAACCGCACCCGCAAGGATTTTATCTCTGACTCCATTCTGGCACGTCAGCCGAAAGTGGTGGGCGTTTACCGCCTGATCATGAAGAGCGGCTCCGATAACTTCCGCGCTTCCTCCATTCAGGGGATCATGAAGCGTATCAAGGCCAAAGGCGTGCAGGTTATCATTTACGAACCGGCAATGAACGAAGATGAGTTCTTCCACTCCCGCGTGGTGCGCGATCTGGATGCGTTCAAGAAAGAGGCGGATGTCATCATCTCTAACCGGATGGCAGACGACTTAACTGACGTGGCGGATAAGGTCTATACCCGCGATTTGTTCGGCAGCGACTGATTTTGATCAGGCCAAAAAAACCCGGTATCGTACCGGGTTTTTTTATATTAATGCTTATACCTTATAAAACTCGCGATACCACTCCACGAAGTTTTTCACCCCTTCCTTGACGGAGGTCTGCGGCTTAAAGCCAATCACCTCATACAGTGCCTGAGTATCGGCGCTGGTCTCCAGCACGTCGCCTGGCTGGATCGGCATCATATTTTTTTCCGCTTCAATGCCCAGCGCCTCTTCCAGCGCTGTGATGTAATCCATCAGTTCAACCGGCGAGCTGTTGCCGATGTTATAGACGCGGTACGGCGCAGAGCTGGTGGCCGGAGAGCCGTTTTCCACCGTCCAGCTGGCGTCGGCCTGCGGGATCACATCCTGCAGGCGAATAATCGCCTCGGCAATATCATCAATATAGGTAAAGTCACGCTTCATCTTGCCGTAGTTGTAAACGTCGATGCGCTTGCCTTCAATCATAGCTTTGGTGAATTTAAACAGCGCCATATCCGGGCGACCCCACGGGCCATAGACCGTGAAGAAGCGCAGGCCGGTTGTCGGTAAACCGTAGAGATGGGAGTAGGTGTGTGACATCAGCTCGTTTGCTTTTTTGGTCGCCGCATAGAGGGAGACCGGATGATCCACTGAGTCATCGGTAGAGAAGGGCATCTTGCGGTTCAGGCCATAGACGGAGCTGGACGAGGCGTAGAGCAGATGCTGCACCTTGTTGTGGCGACAGCCTTCCAGCACGTTAAGATGGCCCACCAGGTTGGCATCCGCATAGGCATGCGGGTTTTCCAGCGAGTAGCGCACCCCGGCCTGGGCGGCCAGGTGGATGACGCGGTCGAACTGCTCTTCAGCGAACAGCGTAGCCATGCCTTCGCGGTCCGCCAGATCAAGCTGACGGAAGGTAAAACGCTCGTCTGCGAGGCGATCGAGGCGCGCCTGTTTAAGGCTGACGTCGTAGTAATCATTCAGGTTATCAATACCAACGACCTGATGCCCGGCGTCCAGCAGACGCTTGCTGACGTGTGAGCCGATAAAACCTGCCGCGCCGGTGACCAGAAATTTCATATTAATCCTCTTTTTATACTCTATCTTACGGGTACCTGAGGGGTACCAGGATGGCGGTTATCATAGCCTGCTGCACGCCCCTCACCAAACCAATCTTTTCGATATAACTAACCGAATTCCTATAGAAAAATCTTCATCAGGCGATACACTAGATGAATAAATTTCTTTTTGCGCTTTTTCTCTTTAAGGATCGTATGACGCAGAACAATAATGTGGTCAGCCGCAATAATGACCCCGAACAGATCGACCTGATTGATTTAGTGATGCAGTTATGGCGCGGTAAGTGGATAATCGGTGCCTTTATCATCGCCTTTATTATTCTTGCTGTAGGCTATCTGGCTGTTGCCAAAGAGAAATGGACCTCTACAGCGATTATCACCCAGCCCGATGCTGCGCAAATTTCCACCTATAGTACTGCGTTAAACATTATTTATGGTGGAGCTGCGCCCAGCATGTCTGATGTGCAAGGGCGAGCTATTGGGCGTTTCAACTCCGCCTTTAGCGCCCTTGCCGAAGCGCTGGATAATCAGGAAGTTCCTGAAAAGCTAGCGATAGAACCCGCTGTTAAAGGACAAAGTCTGCCGCTGAATGTTAGTTACGTAGGGGAGTCCGCCGAGGCGGCGCAAAAGCAGCTTGCCCAGTATATTCAGCAGGTGGATGAACAGATCGCTAAAGAGTTGGTGGTTGACCTTAACGATAACATTAAGCAGCAGATCACTACGCTCAACAACTCTATCGAGAACATGGAGAAGGTGTCGCAAGAGCAGAAAGATCTGCGCATCAAGCAGATTGCCGAAGCGCTGAAGTATGCTGAAGCGGCCAAAGTGACTACGCCACGTATCCAGCAGACTCAGGATGTGACTCAGGAGAGTATGTTCTTGCTGGGGAGCGATGCGCTCAGCTCCATGATAGCAAATGAAGCTTCGCGTCCGGTCACCTATTCGGGCGCTTACTATCAGAACAAACAGAACCTGCTTGATATCGAGAAGCTGAAGGTCGATCCGGCAACCATCCATGCCTATCGTTATGTCATGAAGCCGAACCTGCCGATTCGTCGCGATAGCCCGAAAAAAGCGATTACCCTTATCCTTGCCGTTCTGCTGGGCGGGATTATCGGTTCCGGGGTCGTGCTGGGGCGTAACGCGCTGCGTAACTACCAGGCAAGAGCCTGATAATTACGCTTGCCAGGAGAGGGCTTACAAAAGCTCTAATTGTTGGTCGGGTAAGGCGCCAGCCGCCACCCGACCGACATGAACAAAACCAGCATTGTTATCCAAAAAAGACCGGGTCTCCCCGGTCTTTTGTTATTTATGCCGCTTACGCAGATTGTCGATTACCGTTGTTAAATCGAGCTCCTGATCCTGCAGGAGAACCAGAAGGTGGTAGAGCAGGTCAGAGGCCTCGTTAGTAAGCTCCTCGCGATCGTGGACCGTCGCGGCCAGCGCGGTTTCGACGCCTTCCTCACCTACCTTTTGGGCAATACGCTTGGTGCCGCTGGCATAGAGCTTCGCCGTGTAGGAGCTTGCCGGGTCCGCCGTTTTACGTTCTGCCAGCAGCTGCTCCAGCTGGTAGAGAAAGAGCCAGCGGTGGCTGGTGTCGCCAAAGCAGCTGGAGTGGCCGAGGTGGCAGGTGGGGCCAATGGGGTTCGCCAGCACCAGCAGGGTGTCGTTGTCGCAGTCGGGGGCGATACTGACCACGTTCAGGAAATGACCCGAAGTTTCGCCTTTGGTCCACAGACGCGCTTTGGTGCGGGAATAGAAGGTGACCTTGCCGCACTCCAGCGTTTTGTCGAGGGCGTCGCGGTTCATATAGCCCAGCATCAGCACTTCCCCGGAGAGGGCGTGTTGAACCACCACCGGCATCAGCCCGTTGGTTTTTTCCCAGTCCAGCTGTGCGCGTTGTTGCTCTGTTAACATATCCTTATCTCCACGCCCTGACTTGCCAGGTACGTTTTTAACTCGCCAATATTAATAATTTGTTTGTGGAATACCGAGGCCGCCAGCGCGCCGTCCACGTCCGCATCGCGGAACGCTTCCAGAAAGTGCTCCATCGTACCTGCGCCGCCGGAGGCGATCAGCGGGACATGGCAACGCTCGCGCACCATTTTCAGCTGCGCCAGATCATAGCCGTTGCGCACGCCGTCCTGGTTCATCATGTTGAGCACGATTTCGCCCGCGCCGCGCTTTTGTACCTCTTCCACCCAGTCGGGTGTTTCCCACCGGGTGATGCGGGTGCGGCTCTCGTCGCCGGTGTATTGATTCACATGGTATTTGCCGGTTGCCGCGTCGTGCCAGGTATCGATACCCACAACAACGCACTGTACGCCAAAGCGGTCGGCGAGGCGGGTAATAAGCTCCGGGTCAGCCAGCGCCGGGGAGTTGACGGAAATCTTATCTGCGCCGAAGGAGAGAATTTTGGCGGCATCATCCACGGACTTAATGCCGCCTGCCACGCAGAAGGGGATGTCGATCACCTCCGCCACGCGCGCCACCCAGCTTTTGTCCACCACGCGGCCATCGCTGGAGGCGGTGATATCATAAAAGACCAGCTCGTCGGCGCCTTCTTCGGCGTAGCGTTTCGCCAGCGGCACGATATCGCCGATGATCTCATGATTGCGGAACTGCACCCCTTTAACCACCTGGCCGTCACGCACGTCCAGGCAGGGAATTATCCGTTTTGCCAGCATTGAATCGCCTCCGTTACCGTAAATTTGCCTTCCAGCAGGGCGCGCCCGACGATCACGCCGCGTACTCCCGTTCCGCGCAGGGCGGCGATATCATCAAGGCCGCCGATGCCGCCGGAGGACTGAAACGCCACCTGCGGATAGCGGGCGGATATCTCCTCATACAGCGCGACGTTGGAGCCCGCCAGCGTGCCGTCGCGGGAGATGTCGGTGCAGAGCACATGCTTCAGCCCGACCGTGGCGTAGGTATCAACCAGCGCCTCCAGCGTGACGCCGGAGTTTTCCTGCCAGCCGCTCACCGCCACCTGCTTGTTGCCCTGTTCGTCGATACGTACGTCCAGCGCCAGCACCAGCGCGTCGGCGCCGAAGCGGCGAAACCAGCCCTTAACGGTCTCAGGATCTTTTACCGCCGTGGAGCCGACCACCACGCGCGCCACGCCAGCCGCGAGCAGGGCGGCCACATCCTCTTCGCTGCGCACGCCGCCGCCAACCTGCACCGGCACGTTTACCCCCGCCACCAGCGTTTTCAGCAGCGCGATCTGGCGCCTGGCAGGATCTTTCGCGCCGGTTAAATCCACCAGGTGCAGCACCTCTGCGCCCTGGTCCGCATAGGCCTGCAGGCGCGGCAGCGGATCGTTGCCATAGTCGCGCTGCTGGCCGTAGTCTCCCTGATGGAGACGGACAACCGTGCCGTCAATCAAATCTAACGCGGGAATAATCATCACATCTCCAGGAAATTTTTCAGCAGCTGCGCGCCCGCGGCGCCGGAGCGTTCCGGGTGGAACTGCACGCCAAAAAAGTTATCTTTCTGCACCGCGGCGGTAAACGGCTCGCCGTAATGGCACTGGGCGATGGTGTAGGGATTAACCGGCATGGCGTAGCTATGGACAAAATAGAAGTAAGAGCCGTCCTCAATACCGCGGAACAGCCGATCCCCCGCTTTCGGGTAGACACGGTTCCAGCCCATATGGGGCAGCGGCAGGCCGTGGTCGGTCATCTTCGGCACATCCTCCTCGATAATGCCCAACAGATCGACGCCGCGCGTCTCTTCGCTGCGGCGCCCTAACAGCTGCATGCCGAGGCAGATCCCCAGCACCGGCTGGGTACAGGCTCTGATCAGATCCGCCAGATCGCGCTGGTGGATCTGATCCATCGCCGCCTGCGCGGTGCCGACGCCCGGCAGAAAGAGTTTGTCGGCGCGCAGCACCACATCCGGGTCGCGGCTGACCACAGGCTCATAGCCGTGACGGATAATGGCCGACTTCACGGAGTGAAGATTGGCGCAACCGGTATCCAGGATAACCACGTTCATCACAGCACTCCTTTGGAGGAGGGGAGCGTATCGCCTTCCACGCGGATCGCCTGGCGCAGCGTGCGGCCAAACGCCTTAAAGAGGCTCTCCACGCGATGGTGATCGTTCTTGCCTTTGGTTTTCAGGTGCAGCGTCACTCCCATGGTATAGGAGAGCGAGCGGAAAAAGTGTTCCACCATCTCGGTGCTGAGGTCGCCCACCCGCTGGTAGGTGAACTCTGCCTTATACTCCAGGTGCGGGCGGCCGGAGATATCCAGCGCGCAGCGCGCCAGGCATTCGTCCATCGGCAGCACAAAGCCAAAGCGATTGATGCCGCGCTTGTCGCCCAGCGCCAGCTTCAGCGCTTCCCCCAGCGCCAGGCCGGTATCTTCTACGGTGTGGTGATCGTCAATATAGAGATCGCCCTTGACGGTAATCTCCATGCGAAAGCCGCCGTGGGTGGCAATCTGGTCGAGCATGTGGTCAAAGAAGCCGACGCCGGTGTTGATTTTGCTGCTCCCTTCGCGATCCAGCCAGACCTTCACGTCAATCTGCGTCTCGCGGGTGTTACGCTCCACGTGGGCGTAGCGGTCGCGCTTCGTCAGCTGTTCGCCAATCTGCTGCCAGGTGAGATCGTTTCGGCTGTAGCGCAGCCCGGTGATGCCCATATTCTCCGCCAGCGTGATGTCGGTGACGCGATCGCCAATCACGTAGCTGTTAGCTTTATCCAGCGCCTCATCGGCGAGATAGCGCTCCACCAGCTTCACTTTCGGCTTGCGGCAGTCGCATTCGTCCGCTGGCAGGTGCGGGCAGATCAGTACTTCATCAAAGACCACCCCTTGCGAGGTAAGGATCTGCATCATCAGGTTGTGCGGGCCGTCAAAGTCGGCCTGCGGAAAGCTGTCGGTGCCCAGCCCATCCTGGTTGGTGATCATCACCAGCTTAAAGCCCGCCTTTTGCAGCTTCAGCAGCACCGGGATCACGTCCGCTTCAAAGGCCAGCTTGTCGAAGCGATCGACCTGATAGTCGCTCGGCGGCTCGGCAATGATCGTGCCGTCACGATCGATAAAGAGATACTTCTGACTCATACTTTCTCCGCTTTCAGGGCGTCAATCACGCGCTGGCTCTCTTCCCGGGTGCCAACGGTAATGCGCAGGCAGCCGCTCAGGGAGGGTTGTTTGTTCTGGTCTCGTAGAATAATGCCCTGATCCCATAACGATTTAAATATCGTACTGGAGGCGGTGAAGCGCGCCAGGATGTAATTGGTTTCGGAATCGAATACCCGCTCGACGCAGGGAATGGTTTTCAGCGCCTCTACGAGATACTGACGCTCGGCCAGGATTTGTGCCACTCGCTCGCGCATGGCGCTAATGCCCGCCGGGGTCAGCGCCTGGGCGGCGATATCCGCCACCGGGGTGGAGAGCGGGTAGGGGGCGATGACCTTTAACAGCAGATCGATCACCTCTTTATTCGCCAGGGTAAAACCGCAGCGCAGCCCCGCCAGGGCGAAAGCTTTGGAGAGCGTGCGCAGGACAACCAGATGCGGATACTCCGTAAGCCAGCCGGCGAGCGTCGCCTGCGGGCAAAATTCGATATAGGCTTCATCCGCTACCACCAGCGCTTTACCTTGCGTCATCTCCAGCAGGGTACGGATATCCTGCGGGTCGATAAGCTGCCCGGTCGGGTTGTTGGGGCTACAGACAAAGACCACTTTTACGCCGTCAAGGTTTGCGGCAATGCCTTCCAGATCAAGCTGCCAGTTTTCCCGCGCCGGCACGTTGCGACACTCCACGCCAATGGTTTCAGCGCTGACGCTGTACATGCCGTAGGTCGGCTGGCAGTAGAGCACCGCGTCCTGCCCCGGCTCGCAGAAGGCACGGATCAAAAGCTCAATGCCTTCGTCCGCGCCGCGGCTGACCAGCACCTGCTCCGGTTTGACGCCAGCGTAGCGGGCATAGTTTTCGATTACCGCTTTGGGCTGACACTCCGGGTAGCGGTTCAGCGTCTGCTGCGACAGGGTAAATTCAACCGCGGTCGGAAATTCATTGGCGTTGAGCCAGACGTCGCCGTTACCGCCCAGACGACGGGCGGACTGATACGGGGACAGGCGGCGGACGTTCTCCCGGGCTAACTCTTCGATGCTCATGCTTGCTCCTTCAGGGCTGCAACGCGCAGCGTAACGGCGTTCTTGTGGGCGGTAAGGCGTTCGGCCGCCGCCAGCGTTTCAATGGTGGAGGCCAGGGCGGCGAACCCGTCGCGGGAGAGCTCCTGCACCGTCATCCGCTTCTGGAAATCCGCCAGCCCCAGGCTGGAGCAGGTGGAGGTGTAACCGTAGGTCGGCAGCACGTGGTTGGTGCCGGAGGCGTAATCGCCTGCCGATTCCGGCGACCAGTCGCCAAGAAACACCGAGCCGGCGCTGGAAATGCTCTCCACCAGCTCACGCGCGTTACGGGTCTGAATAATCAGGTGCTCCGGGCCATATTGATTAGAGATGGCGATGCACTGCTGCAGATCGCGCGTCACGATAAGCCGGCTGGCGGAGAGCGCCTGACGCGCCGTTTCCGCACGCGGCAGCGCGGCGAGCTGACGCTCCACCGCTTCGCCCACCCGTCTGGCCATCTCTGCGTCCGGGGTCAGGAGGATCACCTGCGAATCGGGGCCGTGCTCGGCCTGGGAGAGGAGGTCGGAGGCGACAAAATCGGGCGTGGCGCCGCTATCGGCAATCACCAGCACCTCGGATGGCCCGGCGGGCATATCAATCGCCGCGCCATCCAGCCGCTGGCTCACCTGGCGCTTGGCTTCGGTGACAAAGGCGTTGCCCGGGCCAAAAATTTTATCCACTTTCGGTACGGACCCGGTGCCGAAGGCGAGCGCAGCAATCGCCTGGGCGCCGCCCACTTTATAGACGGCCTGGACGCCGCACAGTTTTGCCGCGTAGAGGATCTCATCGGCAATCGGTGGCGGAGAGCAGAGCACCACCTTGCGGCAGCCTGCAATGCGCGCCGGGGTTGCCAGCATCAGCACGGTGGAGAAGAGCGGCGCCGAGCCGCCCGGAATATAGAGGCCGACCGAGTCAACCGGACGGGTCACCTGCTGGCAGCGCACGCCGGGCATCGTCTCGATATCCACCGGCGGGAGCTGCTGGGCATTATGGAAGGTTTCGATGTTATTGACCGCCACCGCCATCGCCTGCTTCAGCTCCTCGCTCAGCCGCGCGCTGGCTTCGGCCATCTCCTGTTCGGTGACCCGGAGCGTCTCCACGTCGGTCTTATCAAATTTCGCGCTGTACTCCCGCAGGGCATCGTCGCCGCGAGCCTTCACATTATCCAGGATCTCCGCCACGGTGCGGGAGATGCTGTCGGAGGCGGAAATCGCCGGACGCATCAGTAATTCACGTTGCTGCGCTTCGGTACAGCTGTTCCAGTCGATGAGAGTATTAAAGCTCATGGCCATCACTCCATCATCTTCTCAATCGGCAGCACCAGAATGGAGCTGGCCCCCAGCGCTTTTAGTTTCTCCATGGTTTCCCAGAAGAGGGTTTCGCTGCTGACCATATGCATTGCCACACGCTGCTGATCTCCCGCCAGCGGCAGGATGGTGGGGCGCTCGGCGCCCGGCAGCAGGGCGATGACTTCGTCCAGGCGCTCGGTAGGGGCATGCATCATGATATATTTTGACTCGCGGGCCTGGATAACCCCCTGAATACGGGTCAGCAGCTTATCGATCAGCTGCTGTTTCGCCGCCGGCATCTCGCCGTCGCGCTGGATCAGACAGGCTTTGGAGCGATAAATCACCTCCACTTCCCGCAGGCCGTTGGCCTCCAGCGTCGCGCCGGTGGAGACCAGGTCGCAGATGGCGTCAGCCAGCCCCGCGCGGGGAGCCACTTCCACCGAGCCGTTTAGCAGGCAGGATTTAAACTGGATCCCTTTCTGATCGAGATAGCGCTTAAGCAGGTGAGGATAGGAGGTGGCGATGCGTTTCCCGTTCAGCGACGCCGGGCCGTCCCACGCCTCATCCACCGCCGTGGCCAGCGACAGGCGGCAGCCGCCGAAGTCGAGACGGCGCAGGGTAAAATAGCGCGGGTCTTCGCCCTGGGCGCGGCGGGTTAACAACTCCTCTTCCAGCACGTTTTCGCCGATGATGCCGAGATCCACCACGCCATCCATTACCAGCCCCGGAATATCGTCATCGCGCACGCGCAGAATATCGACAGGCATGTTTTCCGCCAGCGCAATCAGACGCTGGGTGTGCAGGTTGATTTTGATCCCGCAGCGCGCCAGCAGTTCGCGTGAATCGTCGCTCAGTCGGCCTGATTTCTGCATAGCTATGCGTAAACGTGAGTTATCTAACATTTTTTATCCTCGTAATCCTGTTAAAGCCTGTCTGAATGCGGTCCAAAAAAAAGCCCCCGGAAGAAGATCTTCCGGGGGCTTTCTCTTGCGTTCATGCACCACTGGAAGATCTGAATGTCTCCCAGCACACATCGCCTGAAAGACTAGTCAGGATGATGGTGATGATGGTGGTGTTTAAATTGAACGCGTGTCATATAAATTCTCGATGAATGCTTATTCACTTGATGCCTTTTAACCTAAACCACTTAGGCTGCAGAAAGCAAGGGCTTTTTTTAATCATTAATTCATTTCATATTGATGCTATGAATTGTCAGCTCCGCAGTGCTGGCGTAGCCTTATAGCAGACGCGTGAAAGCCAGGAGAAAACGCATGAAAAAGGTCGCAATTGTCGGTTTAGGATGGTTAGGCATGCCGTTAGCGATGTCGCTCTCGGCCAAAGGATGGCAGGTAACCGGCAGCAAAACGACGGTGGATGGCGTCGAAGCCGCCAGAATGTGCGGCATCGAGAGCGTGGAGCTGCGCCTGGAGCCGGAGCTGGTATGCGATACCGACGATCTGGACGCGTTAATGAATGTCGATGCGCTGGTTATCACGCTGCCCGCCCGGCGCACCGGCCCGGGAGAGACCTTTTACCTGCAGGCGGTGCAGGAGATTGTTGATAGCGCGTTAGCCCATCATATTCCGCGCATCATTTTTACCAGCTCCACCTCCGTTTACGGCGAGGCCGAGGGCAACGTTAAAGAGAGCAGCGAGCGCAACCCGGTGACCGGCAGCGGGCGCGTGCTAAAGGAGCTGGAGGACTGGCTGCATAATCTTCCCGGCACCCAGGTGGATATCCTTCGTCTGGCGGGGCTGGTTGGCCCGGGGCGTCACCCTGGCCGTTTCTTTGCCGGAAAAAGCGCGCCGAACGGCGGGCACGGGGTGAACCTGGTTCATCTGGATGATGTGGTGGCCGCCATTACCTTACTGCTGCAGGCTCCAAAAGGCGGACACATCTATAATATATGTGCACCCGTTCATCCGGCCCGCAGCGCCTTCTATCCCGTCATGGCCCGGCAACTGGGGCTGGAGCCGCCGCAGTTCCGTGATGTGGCCGGGGAAGGGCAGGGCAAGCTGATCGACGGCAGCCGTATCTGCCATGAGCTGGGATTTGAGTATCAATATCCCGATCCGCTGGTGATGCCGATGGAGTAACGTCACCCGCGGGCGCGATCGCACACCGCGAGGGGGCGAGCATGAAACCGCTGCTGGACGTTCTGATCATTCTCGATGCGCTGGAAAAAGAGGGCAGCTTCGCCGCGGCGTCGGCCAGGCTCTATAAAACGCCCTCGGCGCTGAGCTATACCGTGCACAAGCTGGAAAACGATCTGAATATCCAGCTTCTTGACCGCTCCGGTCACCGGGCGCGTTTTACCCGCACCGGTCAGATGCTGCTGGAGAAGGGGCGGGAGGTGCTGCAGACGGTGCGGGAGCTGGAAAAGCAGGCCGTCAAGCTACATCAGGGCTGGGAAAATGAGCTGGTGATCGGGGTGGATGATACTTTTCCCTTCTCCCTGCTGACGCCGCTTGTTGAAGCGTTTTACCAGCGCCACAGCGTTACCCGGCTCAAGTTTATCAACGGCGTGCTGGGGGGCTCCTGGGAGGCGTTAACCCAGGGGCGGGCGGATATTATCGTCGGCGCGCTGCATGAGCCGCCCGAGCTGAGCGCCTTCGGCTTTGCCCGTCTGGGGACGCTGGAGCAGGTCTTTGTCGTCGCCCCGCACCATCCGCTGGCCCAGGAGCCCGAGCCGCTGAACCGCCGTCTGATAAAACAGCATCGCGCCATTGTGGTGGGCGACAGCTCCGCGGCGGGCTGTGCCGTCTCGTCTCAACTGCTGGACGATCAGGAAGCGATCACGGTTTTCGATTTTAAGACTAAACTTGAGTTACAGATAAGCGGGCTGGGATGCGGTTATCTTCCGCGGTATCTGGCGCAGCGGTTTATTGAAAGCGGAGCGCTGGTTGAAAAACAGGTGCAGTCGCAAAACCGTAACGAAGCGGTATGGGTGGGGTGGAATGAACAGACCGCCGGGCTGGCCAGCGCCTGGTGGCGTGATGAGATTTTAGCAAATAGTGCTATTTCCACCGTCTACGCCCCGGCCGACTGTGAGTAATCAGTCGGTTAGGAAAGAAAAAATTGTAATCAGCTTCGTAAAGTATTGCCTTTTGTATCAAAAATGATGCAGAATGCGCCGCTGCAAAACACAGGAATAATCGACGATATAAAAGGCGTCGGTTATTTTTTTTTGCATGTAAGAAATGTCATCTAATCCAAGAGGCCGGGCTCGTACCGGATAGATATTTACTAAAAACCGACAGTTGTTGTCGCTGAGGAATAAACAAAATGGGGCAATATTTCGCTTACGCGGCGGAGTTCACCGTAAAGGAGAATCACCATGTCGCTTAATGCAACTCCAAAAACCTCTCGCGTGGAATTACGTAAAACGCTTACGTTAATTCCGGTTGTCATGATGGGCCTCGCCTATATGCAGCCGATGACGCTGTTCGATACGTTTGGTATCGTTTCAGGCCTCACTGACGGTCACGTCGCAACGGCATACGCCTTTGCGCTGGTCGCCATTCTCTTTACCGCCCTGAGCTACGGTAAACTGGTTCGCCGTTTCCCGTCGGCGGGCTCTGCCTACACCTACGCGCAGAAATCCATCAGCCCGACCGTGGGCTTTATGGTGGGCTGGTCATCCCTGCTGGACTATCTGTTCATGCCGATGATCAATATTCTGCTGGCGAAAATTTACTTCGAAGCGCTGGTGCCGTCCGTGCCGTCGTGGATCTTCGTTGTGGCGCTGGTGGCCTTTATGACCATCTCTAACCTGCGCAGCATCAAGACCGTAGCTAACTTCAACACCCTGATTGTCGTACTGCAGATGGGGATTGTTGCGGTGATTGTCGGCCTTATCATCTATGGCGTTTCGCATGGGGAAGGGGCTGGCACCCTGGTGAGCTCCCGTCCGTTCTGGTCAGAAGGGGCGCACGTGGTGCCGATGATTACCGGCGCGACTATCCTCTGCTTCTCGTTCCTCGGCTTTGACGGTATCTCTTCACTTTCTGAAGAGACCAAAGACGCGGAGCGCGTGATTCCGCGCGCGATTTTCCTGACGGCGCTGATTGGCGGCCTGATCTTTATCTGCGCCTCTTACTTCCTGCAGCTCTACTTCCCGGATATTTCGCGCTTTAAAGATCCGGATGCGTCACAGCCGGAGATCATGCTTTACGTGGCGGGTAAAACCTTCCAGTGGGGCGTGCTGATCTTCTCCAGCGTCACCGTACTGGCTTCCGGTATGGCGGCACATGCGGGCGTCTCTCGCCTGATGTATGTCATGGGCCGCGACGGCGTCTTCCCGACCCGTTTCTTCGGCTATGTTCATCCGAAGTGGCGTACCCCGGCCTGGAACGTGCTGCTGGTGGGCGCGATTGCGCTGCTGGCGATCAACTTTGACCTGGTAACTGCAACGGCACTGATTAACTTCGGCGCGCTGGTGGCCTTTACCTTTGTGAACCTCTCGGTGATCTCCCAGTTCTGGATCCGCGAGAAGCGTAACAAGACGCTGAAAGACCACTTCAACTACCTGCTTCTGCCGGTGTGCGGTGCTCTGACCGTTGGTGCGCTGTGGATCAACCTGGAAGAGAGCTCCATGATCCTCGGCCTGGTGTGGGCCGGTATCGGTCTGGTCTATCTCGCCTGCGTAACCAAAAGCTTCCGTAATCCGGTTCCGCAATATGAAGATGTCGCGTAACGTTTAGCGTTTCGCTTAAAGAAAAAACCGGAGATATTCTCCGGTTTTTTTATGCCTGTAATTTCATGTCTGACAAAGAGTAATAACCAAATGGACTATGTTAGACAATTTGGTTATTGGTTCCATGCGTTCACCTCATTAATAATTCGCATTCTGATATATTGCTCACTTATTAATTATGATGCCTTCAATGATATTAAGCGGACTGTTCTGCGGCGCGCTGCTGGGTTTTGTTATGCAGCGCGGACGATTCTGTCTGACCGGCGGCTTTCGCGATATGTATATCGCTAAAAACAACCGTATGTTTTACGCCCTGCTGATCGCTATTGCCATTCAGAGTGTAGGGGTATTTACCCTTATTCAGCTTGGCGTGGTGCAATATGACGCGGGAGCATTTCCGTGGCTCGGCACGATCGCAGGTGGTTACATTTTTGGTCTCGGTATTGTCTATGCTGGCGGCTGCGCCACCGGTACCTGGTATCGTGCGGGCGAGGGGCTGATCGGCAGCTGGATTGCGCTCGCGACCTATATGGTAATGAGCGCCGTAATGCGCTCCCCGCATGCGGAGGGGCTGAATCAGGTGCTGAAAACCTACAGCACTGAACATAACTCTATTGCCGCAACCCTGGGCCTCTCCGTCTGGCCGCTTATCGCGCTGCTGGTGGCCGTAACGCTGTGGGTGGTGCGCAAAGAGCTGAAAAAACCGAAGCTCAGGGTCGCCACGCTGCCGCCGCGTCGTCGCGGGCTGGCGCACCTGCTGTTTGAAAAACGCTGGCATCCGTTTGTTACCGCTGTCCTGATCGGGCTGATTGCGCTGCTGGCGTGGCCGCTTAGCGAGGCAACCGGGCGTATGTTCGGTTTAGGCATCACCTCACCGACGGCAAACATCCTGCAGTTTCTGGTGGCCGGGCAGAGCAAGTTCCTCAACTGGGGAGTGTTCCTGGTGCTGGGGATCTTTCTCGGGTCGTTTATTGCCGCCAAAGCCAGCCGGGAGTTTCGCGTGCGCGCCGCGGATGCGCAAACCACGCTGCGCAGCGCGGCTGGCGGCCTGCTGATGGGCGTCGGGGCGAGCATGGCGGGCGGTTGTTCTATCGGCAACGGGCTGGTGATGACCGCTATGATGACCTGGCAGGGCTGGGTGGGTCTGGTATTTATGATCCTTGGCGTATGGACCGCGTCATGGTTCTTGTATGTTCGTCCGCAGCGCAAGGCGAAACTTGCGGCGGCGACGGCTTAACTGAAAACAGGAGCTGTTATGGCTGTAAAAAAACTCGATGTGGTCACCCAGGTGTGCCCCTTTCCGCTGATTGAAGCAAAAGCGGCGCTGGCAGAGATGGCCAGCGGTGATGAACTGGTTATTGAATTTGACTGCACCCAGGCGACGGAAGCCATTCCGCAGTGGGCGGCAGAAGAGGGCCACGCCATTACCGACTATCAGCAGGTCGGCGATGCCGCCTGGAGCATCACCGTTCAGAAAGCGTAATACGCCGCCCTCCCGCCAGCCGGGAGGGCTAAACAATCTCCTGCATATACTGCCAGAGCGCCTTCAGCTGCGCCTGTTTCTCGCTATCTCCCTGATGTTCGACAAACAAACTTTCCAGCTCACCCACATACGCCTCGAGGAACGCTGGTGTGAAGAGAGCACGGCGATGTTCCAGCCAGCGCGCCTGCTCTGCCTCGTCGAGCGTGCCGGGATAATTTCGCGCCCGGTAGTTGAAAAGCAGCTTCTCGATACGCGGATCGACAAAAGTGATATCCAGCGCCGGCAGGTTACGTGGATCGGTTTGCAGCACAATCTTCATGGCGGCGCGATCCGCGTCGCTGAAAAAGCCGTTATAGAGCTGCGTATCAACATTATCCTGGGGAACAAAAGGCTCCGCTTCGGCAAAGAGGGCGACCGCCTTCTCTCTTACCTGCGGGTTTTCCCGGAGGATCTTCAGGTTCTCCAGACACTGCTGCCGGTCAATGCCCAGCCGTTCGGCATCCTCCGGACGCAGGGTATTAGCCTGCGCCAGCACCGGACATTTGTTGATATGCACCAGCTTGAGCGGGACGGCTGCCCGATCCCCCAGCGACGCTTTCGCGGTATAGAGCCGCTCGCGCAGCTCTGCACTCTCAAGCTCCAGCAGGGGGGTAATATCACCCGCGAGATCGACCATAATCACCGCGTTACGGTTATCGGGATGCCAGGCCAGCGGAGCGACCCAGCTGGTATTGCCGCGCAGGGCGCCAAACATGCCGGAGACATGCACCAGCGGCTTCATCTGCGGCACATCGATTAGTGTCATTAGTTTCTGCTTGCTGCGGTGGCTCAGCAGATAATCAAACAGGCGCGGCTGGGCGGCCTTTACCTTTTTTGCCATGGCGATGGTGGCATAGACGTCCGCCATCGCGTCGTGGGCGTTACCGTGCTCAATATCGTTGGCGCGGGTCAGATGTTCCAGGCGGAAGCTCGGCAGGCCGTCGTCGTTTTCCGGCCAGTTGATCCCCTCAGGGCGCAGGGCATAGCAGGCGCGCATCACATCCAGCAGATCCCAGCGCGAATTGCCGTTCTGCCAGCTCCAGGCGTAGGGATCGTAGAAGTTGCGGTAGAAAATATTACGCGTTACCTCGTCATCGAAGCGCACGTTGTTATAGCCCACCACGCAGGTCTCGGGAACGGTGAAGAGGTCGTGAATGCGGCGGGCGAACTCCGCCTCAATAACCCCTTTCTCCCGCGCTTCCTGGGGCGTGATCCCGGTAACCATCACCGCGCCGGGCTGCGGCAGGTAGTCGTCGGCGGGCCTGCAGTAGAACACCTCCGGCTCGCCAATGACGTTAAAGTCGGCGTCGGTGCGGATCGCGCCGAACTGGGCGGGCCGATCCAGCGACGGGCTGGTGCCAAAGGTTTCGTAGTCATGGAAGAGAAATGTGGGGCGCGGGGCGGAATCAGACACCGGTAATACCATCCTGTTAAAAAGTTTCACCTCTATGGTAAACCATCCCTCTCAACACGCGCAGGAAAAGCGTGACCGGAGACCAAAAATGCGAGGCCTGTTCCGGTAAAAACTTGCTGTCTGTCACATTTCTTTGCAATTTACTCAGGTAAGGACACAGGAAGTTCCGTAAAAAGGTCTGCGATTTTAAACGACCCCGAGGATACACCGTTGAAACGCCGCCTGTTTATTGCTGTTTCTTTACTTACTCTCAGCCTCTCATCCGCACGAGCTGCTGACCTGATGGATTTTACACCGCAACCGCCTGCGATTCAGGCCGGTTCCTGGGTGCTAATGGACTACACGACTGGTCAAATACTGACGGCAGGCAATGAGCATCAGCAGCGCAATCCAGCGAGCCTCACCAAGCTGATGACGGGCTATGTGGTCGACCGCGCCATCGACAGCCACCGCATCACCCCGGATGATGTCGTAACCGTCGGACGTGACGCCTGGGCGAAGGGCAATCCGGTCTTTGACGGCTCCTCTTTGATGTTCTTAAAACCAGGCGACCGTCTCACCGTGCGCGATCTGAGCCGTGGCCTGATCGTTGATTCCGGCAATGACGCCTGTGTGGCGCTGGCTGACTATGTGGCGGGCGGACAGCCGCAGTTTGTGCAGATGATGAATGACTACGTGCAGAAGCTGCACCTGCAGGATACCCACTTTGAAACGGTGCATGGTCTGGACGCGCCGGGGCAGCACAGCTCCGCCTACGATCTGGCGGTCCTCTCCCGCGCCATTATTCACGGCGAGCCTGAGTTTTATCACATGTACAGCCAGAAAAGCCTGACGTGGAATGGCATTACCCAGCAGAACCGCAACGGCCTGCTGTGGGACAAAGAGATGAACGTCGACGGGCTGAAAACCGGGCACACCTCAGGCGCGGGCTTTAACCTTATCGCCTCGGCGGTGGACGGGCAGCGTCGCCTGATTGCCGTGGTGATGGGCGCAGAAAGCTCTAAAGGGCGCGAAGAGCAGGCGCGTAAGCTGCTGCTGTGGGGACAGCGGAATTTCGACACCGTGCAGATCCTGCGTAGCGGTAAGCAGGTAGGAACGGAGCGGATCTGGTATGGCGATAAAGAGAAAATCGCCCTCGGCACCGATCGTGACTACTGGATGGCGCTGCCGAAAAATGAAGTGGCGAAAATCAAAGCGAAATATGTGCTGGACAAAAAAGAGCTTGATGCGCCCATCAGCGCTAACCAGCGCGTGGGAGAGATTGAGCTCTACGATGGCGATAAGATTTTAGCCCACTGGCCGCTGGTCACGCTGGAGAGCGTGAAAAAAGGGGGCATCTTCTCCCGCTTTAGCGACTATCTGCATCAGAAGCTGTAAGACACACCTCCCGGGCAGACTGGCGGTTCTGCGAGTCTGCTCGCATACTATCGAATACCTTGTTGTCGGGCGGGTGTACCCATTCTACACTGGCTATTCATACAGTATGCGTGGGAGGCGATATGGACTACAACATCAGACCGCAGCAAAAACGTAAAATAGCTGGCTTTCATCTTGTCGGGCCGTGGGATCAAACCCTTGCGCAGGGCTTTGAGCAGCTTGTCATGTGGGTGGACGGGCGTCACATTGAGCCGCTGGAGTGGGTGGCCGTCTACTATGATAATCCCGATGAGGTTCCCGCTGAAAAGCTGCGCTGTAATACCTCGGTAACCGTCCCGGAAGATTTCGTTATTCCTGAAAACAGCGAAGGGGTCATCCTCACTGAACTGGCGGGCGGGGAATATGCCGTGGCTACCGCGCGCGTCGAAGATCATGACTTCGCCACCCCCTGGTATCAATTCTTCAACAGTCTGCTGCAAGATACGCACTATGAAATCGCTCCCCGGCCCTGTTTTGAGCGCTATCTGAATGATGGCAAGGCGGACGGCTATTGGCAGATCGAAATGTACGTGCCGGTGCAGAACAGGGCGGTTTAAGCGATTTGTGCCTGATCTCCGTAGGGTTAAGCGGCGCAGGTGATGCGCCTTACACAAAACGCAGTACAATTGTGGTTTGCCGTGTTGCTGGAGAGCAGGTGTGCGTCCGGACAAATCTTTAACCCCTTTCGAAATCAGGCTGTATCAACACTATCGAATCGTGCACGGGTGCCGCATCGCCCTGGCGTTTATTATCACCTTTGTACTGGTGCGCATGGCGGCGATCCCCGAAGGCACCTGGCCGCTGATTACGCTGGTGGTGGTGATGGGGCCCATCTCCTTCTGGGGAAACGTGGTGCCCCGCGCCTTTGAGCGGATTGGCGGCACCATATTTGGCTCCGCGCTCGGCCTGATCGCGCTTCGCCTGGAGCTATTCTCCATGCCGGTTATGCTGGTGTGGTGCGCCGCCGCGATGTTTCTCTGCGGCTTTCTGGCGCTGGGAAAAAGGCCCTACCAGGCGCTGCTGATTGGCATCACCCTGGCGGTGGTGGTCGGCGCTCCGGCGGGGGATATGGCAACTGCCCTCTGGCGAAGCGGCGATGTCATATTAGGATCGTTACTAGCGATGCTCTTTACCGGCATCTGGCCACAGCGGGCCTTTCTGCACTGGCGCATTCAGATGGCGAGCTACGTTACCGCCTTTAATCGCGTCTATCAGGCGGGATTTTCGCCCAATCTGGTCGAGCGGCCACGTCTGGAAAAACATCTGCAAAAAATTCTCAACGATGTGGTGAAAATGCGCGGTTTAATCACTCCCGCCAGTAAAGAGACCCACGTCCAGAAGGCCATCTTTGAGGCGATCCAGACCGTCAGCCGCAATCTGGTCTGCATGCTGGAGCTGCAAATCAACGCGCACTGGGCCTCGCGCGCCAGCCACTTTGTACTGCTTAACGCGCATACCCTCAGGGAGACGCAGCAGATGACGCAGCAAACTTTGCTCACTATCGCCCACGCCTTGTATGAGGGGAATCCGCAGCCGGTGCTGGCCAATACCGAGCGTCTGAACGACATCGTGGTGGAGCTGCGGCAGCTTATCAGCGAGCATAAGGGGGATAACGTAGCGGAGACACCGATCCACAGCTATGTCTGGCTGAGTATGGAGCTGGCGCGTCAGCTGGAGCTGCTTTCCCATCTGATCTGCCGCGCGTTGCGCAAATAAAAAGCAGCCATTTTCCGATGTGATGCAGGCTGCTTCGATTCAGCACCGTTTGAGGTTATGATAGATTCAAACGCTATAGACATTGTCATTCGCAACCGCTGTCAGTTAAGGTGATGGCCACAGTGGTTGCTTTAACGAATCCGAATCTCACATTATCAGGGGTGTAAAAATGGAAACTACTAAACCTTCGTTCCAGGATGTTCTGGAGTTCGTGCGTCTGTTCCGCCGCAAAAACAAACTGCAGCGTGAAATTCAGGACGTAGAGAAGAAGATCCGTGACAACCAGAAGCGCGTACTGCTGCTGGACAACCTGAGCGACTACATCAAGCCGGGCATGAGCGTGGAAGCGATCCAGGGCATTATCGCCAGCATGAAAAGCGACTATGAAGACCGTGTGGATGATTACATCATCAAAAACGCTGAGCTCTCCAAAGAGCGTCGCGACATCTCTAAGAAGCTGAAGGTAATGGGCGAAATGAAAAGCGCCGAAGCCAAAGGCGAATAATCCTTTTCAGTGCCAGAGAAAGGCTCCCTCTTCAGGGAGCTTTTTTATTTTCTTTCTGACCGCGCAGAAAAGCAAAAAGCCCGCTAAAAAGCGGGCTTTTTTGAATCTGGCTCCTCTGACTGGACTCGAACCAGTGACATACGGATTAACAGTCCGCCGTTCTACCGACTGAACTACAGAGGAATCGTTGTGGAGGCTAATCTTAGCGGCGAAAAAAGTTTTGTCAAACCCCATCTTACGTACTTTTGTTCAACTGCCGATTCTGTCGGCAGTTTGTTGTAATTCCCAACAATTTTTTTAAGGAAATACTTTGCAGGATATGGGTTTCTGCCCCATCATTTGAAATGAAGTTTCAACTTTATCCCTAAGGTCCATTTTGAACGTCACTGCCGCTTTACACCGGGCCGTCGCACGCACGCCCTGGTATGCCAAACGCAAAAGTTATCGTGTGCTTTTCTGGCGTGAAATCACCCCGCTTGCGATCCCCATTTTTCTGGAAAATACCTGCGTTCTGCTGATGGGGGTGTTAAGTACCTTCCTGGTAAGCTGGCTGGGTAAAGAGGCGATGGCCGGCGTGGGGCTTGCTGACAGCTTTAACATGGTGGTGATGTCCTTCTTCGCCGCCATCGACCTGGGGACCACGGTGGTGGTCGCCTTCAGCCTGGGTAAGCTCGATCCGAAGCGGGCGCGCGAGGCGGCACGCCAGTCGCTGATGATCATGACCCTCTTTTCCATCATCCTGGCGGGAGTGGTTCACTATTTTGGTCAGGAGATTATCGACTTTATCGCCGGGGAAGCGACCCCGGAGGTCAAAGCGCTGGCGCTGACCTATCTTGAGACTACCGTTCTCAGCTATCCGGCGGCGGCCATCGCGCTGATTGGCAGCGGGGCGATGCGCGGGGCAGGGAACACCAAAATTCCGCTGATGATCAACGGCGGCATGAATATCCTCAATATCATGATCAGCACCGTGCTCATCTACGGCATTTTCTCCTGGGATGGGCTGGGCTTTATCGGCGCGGGCCTCGGGCTGACCATCTCCCGCTACATCGGCGCGGCGGCAATCGTAGTGGTGCTGATGGTGGGCTTTAAGCCGGAGCTGCGCATCACCCTCAGAAGCTATTTCCGTCCACTTAACTTCGCCATTATCTGGGAGGTGATGGGCATCGGGGTTCCTGCCAGCATTGAGTCGGTACTGTTCAACGGCGGTAAACTGCTCACCCAGATGTTTGTGGCCGGTATGGGCACCGACGTTATCGCCGGTAACTTTATCGCCTTTTCCATTGCCTCGCTCATCAACCTGCCGGGTAACGCCCTCGGGTCGGCTTCCACTATCATCACCGGCAAACGGCTGGGAAAAGGGCAGATAGGCCAGGCGGAGCGCCAGCTGCGCCACGTCTTCTGGCTCTCCACCATCGGGCTGACCCTTATCGCCTGGGGAACGGCGCCGTTTGCCGGGCTAATGGCCTCGTTTTACACCCATGAAGAGGATGTAAAAGAGGTGGTGAAAATCCTCATCTGGCTCAACGCCGCCTTTATGCCCATCTGGGCGGCGTCGTGGGTGCTGCCCGCCGGGCTGAAAGGGGCGCGCGACGCCCGTTTCGCCATGTGGGTCTCGATGCTGGGGATGTGGGGCTGTCGCGTGGTAGCCGGTTATACGCTGGGGATTGTGCTCGGCTGGGGCGTAGTCGGCGTCTGGCTGGGGATGTTCCTCGACTGGGCGGTGCGTGGCGTGCTCTTCTACTGGCGGATGGTCAGCGGCCGCTGGCTGTGGAAATATCCGCGGGTTAAACCCGCGCTGGCGTCAGCGGCCCCGGCAGAACGGCTGCCAAATGCGCAAGGTGGAGAATAAATCGGCAAACGATCGGTTTTGCGCATTCAACCTTTGACAACGGGGAGTGCCATCGATAATATGCGCCCCGTTCACACGATTCCTCTGTAGTTCAGTCGGTAGAACGGCGGACTGTTAATCCGTATGTCACTGGTTCGAGTCCAGTCAGAGGAGCCAAATTCAAAAAAGCCCGCTTTTTAGCGGGCTTTTTGCTTTTCTGCGTTTCCCGCCGCCTCAGCCGCCCGGCGCAAATCTTAACTGCCCTGAACCCGTATCGGGGCGGTGGCGGCAAAGAGCCATGGTCGCGCATCGCTCTCCACTCGCGGCGACAGCGCTTCCCGCACCCGCTGGTGATACTCATCCAGCCACTGTTTCTCCCGATCGCTCAGCAGGTTTAATTCCACCTGGTTGAGGTCGATGGGGATCAGCGTCAGGGAGGCGAACCGACAAAAGCCCGGCGCGCTGTCGACAATCTCCACCTGGTTCTCAATGCGGATGCCGTGGCTTCCCTCCTGATAATAGCCCGGCTCAATGGTCATAATGCTGCCCGCCACAAGCGGCCATGGATTGACCTTTTTGGCGATACGCTGCGGATTTTCATGGATCAACAGCTGATGCCCCACGCCGTGGCCGGTGCCGTGGTCATAATCCAGCCCCAGCGCCCACAGCGGCTGACGCGCAAATGCATCCAGCTGGTGGCCATGGGTGCCGGAAGGAAACTGCAATCCAATCAGCGCTAAAAACCCCTTTAGCACAGCAGTGTAGTGCAGGCGCTGCTGCGGGGTCACTTTGCCCCAGGCAAGCGTGCGCGTGGCGTCGGTAGTCCCGTTCTGGTACTGGCCGCCGGAATCGTTCAGATAAAACTGGTCGCGGTTCAGCGGCAGGCTGGTCGCCTCGCTGGAGTGGTAGTGACACATCGCCGCATTACTGCCTGCCGCGGAGATTGTAGAAAAACCTGGCTCAATAAAGCCCGCCTGCTGCTGGCGAAACGCCAGCTGGCGGTCCTCTGCCTCCAGCTCGGTAAGGGGATTGCCGTCAGCCTCCCGCTGGGGAACCTCCCGCGACAGCCAGGCCAGGAAGTTCACCCACGCTGCCCCATCCGCCAGGTGACACTCCCGATATCCCGCCAGCTCCACCGGGTTTTTGATCGCCTTCATAAAGGTGATGGGATCCGCCTGCCAGAGAATTTCGCCCTGCGGCTCGATAGCAAAGCGCAGCGCCACCGGGGCGGCGTTTTCATCCAGCCAGACGCGCCTTCCGGCGCTGAGTTCGCGGCAGCGATCAACAAACGCCTCCTGTGGGGAGACGGTGACCCCCTCCAGCACGCTGGCGGGCAACGTTCGCAGCTTCGCCTGGGCTACAAACCATTCCACCTCCCCGCTGCGGCTGAGGAGCGCAAACGAGAGCGGAACCGGATTCATCGGCACGTCGGTTCCGCGAACGTTCAGCAGCCAGGCGATATTATCCGGCAGGGTAATCGCCAGATAATCCACGCCGGCCTCGGCCAGCCGCTGCGCCACCCGCTGGCGCTTCTCCGCGCTGCTTTCCCCGCTCACCGCCAGCGTCATCTCGCGGATTTCTCCTGCGGGCGCCGCCGGGCGATCGTGCCAGAGGGTATCAAAGGGCGAGGCCTTAAGCGGGGTTAGCTGGCACGGCGTGGCGGCCAGCAGCGCATATTCCGCGTTGGTCATCAGCAGCGGCTCGAAGGCGATTCGGCTGCCCGCAGCCACGTTCTCCTGCAACCACTGCGCCAGCGGCTCGTTATGCAGATGGTGGATCTCAAACGCATCGGTATTAACCTGCAGGCGCGCCTGCACCTGGTAGCGTCCGTCCACAAACAGCAGGGCGCGATCGGGTAATACCAGCGCCAGCCCGGCGGAGCCGTCAAAGCCGGTCAGCCAGGCGAGCTTGTCATCATGCGGCGCGCTGTTCTCGCTCTGCCACGGATCGGCGCGCGGGACGATCATTCCGTCCAGGCGGTTTTCCTGTAACCAGCGGCGCAGCGAGGATAAAGCTGAAGTGGTTTGCATAGGGTGGCCTTTTAGTTAGCGGAACGGCGGTTCGTTAAAGGTGCGCAGCTTGCGCGAATGGAGCCGATCGCCTTCCGCCCGCAGAAGATCGATAGCGCGGATGCCGATCTGTAAATGTTCGGAAATCGCCCCCTCGTAGAAGCGATTTGCCTGCCCCGGCAGCTTGATCTCGCCATGCAGCGGTTTGTCGGAGACGCAGAGCAGCGTGCCGTAAGGGACGCGAAAACGGTAGCCCTGGGCGGCGATGGTGGCGCTCTCCATATCGATCGCCACCGCGCGGCTCAGGTTAAAGCGCAGGGCGGAGGCGGAGTAGCGCAGCTCCCAGTTACGATCGTCAGTGGTAACCACGGTGCCGGTGCGCAGGCGCTGTTTTACCTCTTCCCCAGGCATAGCGCTCACCTCTTTGGTGGCGTCGTAGAGGGCGCGTTGCACCTCCGCGATGCTTGGAATAGGAATATCCGGCGGCAGCACCGCATCCAGCACGTGGTCGTCGCGCAGGTAGGCGTGGGCCAGCACATAGTCGCCAATCAGCTGGCTTTCACGCAGCCCGCCGCAATGGCCGATCATCAGCCAGACGTCCGGGCGCAATACCGCCAGGTGATCGCAGATGGTTTTGGCATTTGACGGGCCAACGCCGATGTTGATAAGGGTAATGCCCTGACCGTCGGCGGTGATGAGATGCCAGGCGGGCATCTGATGTTTTTTCCACGCCAGATCGGAAATGGCCTCTTCCGGCGCTTCGGTTTCGGCAGTGATCCAGATCCCGCCCGCGCAGGAGAGGGCAATGTAGGGGCTGTCCGGGTCGAGGATCTGGCTGCATCCCCAGCGCACAAACTCATCCACGTAGCGGGTATAGTTGGTAAACAGCACGAAGGGCTGGAAATGCTCTGCGGGAGTGCCGGTGTAGTGACGCAGGCGCGCGAGAGAGAAATCGACGCGGCGGGCGTCAAAATGCGACAGCGGGGCGAACTCTGCCGGGTGGTAGATCCCGTCGGCGGTCTCATCGCCAATCTGCGACAGCTCCGTAGTCGGGAAGTGGCGCGTCAGCCCCGCGCTCATCGAGCGGTCCAGGGTCAGAGCCGAGCCGTCAATCACGTAGGGATAGGGGATCTCATGCCGGGACGGTTCTACCGCAATATGCGCGCCGTAATCCCGGTAGAGCAGGGTCAGCTGCTCTTCAAGGTAGGCACGAAAGAGCGACGGACGGGTGATAGTGGTGGAAAAACAGCCGGGATGGGTGAAGCGGGCCCAGGCGCGGGTTTTGGGCGGATTGGTGGTGCTGCCGTCCCAGGTGACCGAGAGGGAGGGATAGACAAAGAGGCCGTTGTTTCTGGCCTCTTGTTCGGGAAGCGTACCTTCCTCAATGTAACGGCCAATCGCGTCGCGTAACGCGTTGACCGACTGCTCATATAACGCTTCCAGTTTATCCAGCGCCTGAGTCGGGGTCAGGCCGGAGCCCTTGTTAATCATCTCTGTCTCCTTGTTCCACAGGTGTGCGGCTTACCCGATAGTATGTCACACGTTTGTGAAACAAAAGTCAGAGTTCAGGGCGTCTCCTTCATCAGCAGCGCCGTCGCGGCGGAGATAAGACAGCCGACCAGCAGGTAGAGTGCCACGCTGTGCCAGTCGCCGCCGGAGAAAGTGACCAGCGCCGCGGCGATAAACGGCGTAAAGCCGCCGCCCACCACGCTCGCCACCTGGTAACCGACCCCGGCGCCGCTGTAACGGTAGCTGGCGCCGAACATGCTGGTGAACATTGGCTGTTGCACGCAGACCACCATGTCATGGGCGACGTTGGCGAGCATAATGGCGAAAAAGACAATCCAGAACAGCGACTGCGCCTCCAGTGCCAGAAAGAAGGGCCAGGCGCTCAGGGTGCCGATAAGCGCCCCGGTAATATAAACACGCCGACGGCCATACCGATCCGCAAGCCAGGCGAAGCAGGGGATGGTCAGGCAGCTCAGTCCGCCCACCAGCAGACCAATATTCAGAAAAAGCTCACGCGGAAGGCCGAGATTCTGGGTGGAGTAGTTAAGCGCGAAGGCAGTGACGATATACATCGTCAGCAGTTCACACAGGCGCAGGGCGATGATTTTCCCGAAGGCGGCGGGATGTTTCACCAGCGCTTCCACCACCGGAAGCGACCGTTTTGCTGCGGGCTTGTTCTGCTGCTCGAACTCTTGCGACTCTTCCATGCCGTTGCGCACCCACAAGGCGGCCAGCACCAGCACGATGCTGAACAGGAAGGGGATCCGCCATCCCCAGCTCAGAAACTGCTCATCCGTGGTATAGACGCTGATAAGCGAGACCAGCCCGGTGGAGAGTAACAGCCCCACCCCGTAGCCCACCTGGACGCCGCTGCTGTAGAACGCTTTTTTATGCTTTGGCGCGCTTTCAACGGAGAGCAGCGCTGCGCCGCCCCATTCGCCGCCCACCGCGAAGCCCTGAACGGCGCGCAGCGTTACCAGCAACACGGGCGCCCACCAGCCGATAGCGGCAAAGGAGGGGAGAAGGCCAATGAGCGCCGTGGCGATACCCATCATCCAGACGGTGAGCATCAGCATGCGCTTGCGGCCCAGCCGGTCCCCGAAATGACCGAAGATCACCCCGCCGAGCGGACGAAAGAGAAAGCCGACGCCAAAGGTCGCGAATGCCGCCAGCGTGCCCATAGCCGGGCCGATCTGCGGGAAAAATTCGCGATTAAACACCAGCGCGGCGGTAATGCCATACAGCAGAAAATCATACCAGTCGACGACGGCGCCCGCGAAGCTGCCCAGGGCAGCGCGGCGGGCACGGTTAAGCGAAAGGGTCTCCTCGGCCAGGCGATCGGATGAGAGAGTGGAGTCCATAGTTGTCCTGTCTTTAGTTTTTTAGTTATTAGAATATTGAAAGGTTACTCACACTGCGCGGGTCTTAACGACGCAGGCAATGAGACTACCGCGACAGGCGACAGGAGGAAACGATTTATTTGCGGATGGAGCGGAAAACGCGCAATGACCGACAAATCGGATGCGGCATTTCTTGTAAGCTCAGCGGAACAATGTCAAATACCTGCCAGTCATATTCACATCAGCTTTTCTGCGCTAAGAACAATAAACGAGCAGCCCTTAGGCTTCATAACCAGCAACACCGCCCCGATTTCTGGCTGATTGTTTCTGCTTCCAACAATACAGCTGAAAGCATCGCACTGCGCTGCAGCTAAGTTCACTCTCCACACTGCCTTACTGCCTGAGCGGGTTTACGGTACAGGTCGTAAAAGGGTGAATGCCTTGCATGCCATCCTCTGAAATATCTGAATGTACTTTCAGCTTTGCAGTCACGACACATGACCCCCTCATTTTATCTCTTCATAATCACTTTTATAGCTTTACACCTATATAGTCTTTTACCTATATTGATGAGGAGATCCCGTGTGGACGATTAAAACAACGGATCTGTTTGATCGCTGGTTTACCTCGCTCAATGATACCGAACGGGCAAGCGTGCTGGCTGCACTGTTAGTTCTGCGGGAAAAAGGGCCGGGTTTGTCCAGACCTTATGCCGATACGCTCAAAGGCTCTCGCTACAGCAACATGAAAGAGCTGCGTATTCAGAGCCGGGGCGATGCCATACGGGCGTTTTTCGCTTTCGACCCGACCCGTACTGGCATTGTGCTTTGTGCCGGAAATAAGGTTGGCAATGAGAAACGTTTTTACGATGAGATGCTCCCGATCGCAGAGCGGGAATTGACGCACTGGCTGAACACATTAAAAAAGAAGGAGTAACGCGATGGGCAGAACGCTGGAACAGCTTATTGCGGCTGAAAAACCTGAAGTCGTAGCCGAAGCACAGAGGGTGGCGACGGAGATCCTGCTCAACATTCACCTTGCCGAACTGCGGGAAAAAGTACAGAAAACGCAGGTTGAAATGGCGCAGGCGCTGGGTATCAAACAGCCTACCGTTGCAGTAATGGAAAAACCGGGCCGCGACCTGAAGCTTTCCACGCTCAAACGCTACGTTGAGGCGACAGGCGGCAAGCTACGCCTGGATATTGAACTTCCGGACGGATCTCACTACGGGTTTGTGCTGTAAATCAGGGGGATGATCGCGTCATCGGCATAAATGGCCCAAACGCCGGATGTACAGGAAAAGCAGATACGTATCGGGAATGCGCTTCGCGCCTGGTAAACGCAGAAAAGCAAAAAGCCCGCTAAAAAGCGGGCTTTTTTGAATTTGGCTCCTCTGACTGGACTCGAACCAGTGACATACGGATTAACAGTCCGCCGTTCTACCGACTGAACTACAGAGGAATCGTGTGAACGGGGCGCATATTATCGACCTCCGTACGCCTTGTCAAAGGATGTATCGCCCACTTCAGACTGTTTGCTGACAAAACCAGCAAAGTGACGTTTTTGCCAACGGAATGCACCATTATTGTGCAGATATACCCCGAATGGGGCAGATCGGAAACCGTTGTCCCCGTCTCAAAACAGGCATCAGTGATTGGCTTTCCTTATTTTCAGCCGCTTAGCAGAGACATACACCCGCTGCAAAAAACTGGCATCTATATTGCAAAACCTGTTTAACAACACAGCCGTTACCGGCACGCTATTTTCGAACAGGGGGCAACATGAACTTAAGACGACTGAAATACTTCGTAAAAATCGTCGATATCGGCAGCCTGACCCAGGCGGCTGAAGTGCTGCATATCGCGCAGCCTGCGCTGAGCCAGCAGGTCGCGACTCTGGAAGGCGAAATGGACCAGCAACTGTTGATCCGCACCAAGCGCGGCGTAACGCCTACCGAAGCGGGAAAAATTTTATATACCCATGCCCGCACGATCCTGCGTCAGTGTGAACAAGCGCAGCTGGCCGTGCACAATGTGGGTCAGACCCTGAGTGGCCATGTCTCTATCGGGCTGGCGCCGGGAACGGCCGCATCGTCGGTAACCATGCCGCTGCTTCAGGCGGTGCGAGCAGAGCTACCGGAAGTGCTGGTTTATCTGCATGAGAACAGTGGTTCCGTGCTCAATGACAAACTGCTCAACGGTCAGCTGGATATGGCGGTGCTGTACGATCGCTCCCCGGTTGCCGGGATCACCAGCCAGCCGCTGCTGAAGGAAGATCTTTATCTGGTCGGTACCCGTGATTGCCCTGGCCAGAGCATTGATTTAACCGCTGTGGCAGAGATGAACCTGTTTCTGCCGCGCGACTACAGTGCCGTGCGCGTGCGCGTTGACGAAGCGTTTTCGCTGCGCCGTCTGACGGCGAAGATCATCGGCGAGATCGACTCCATCTCCACGCTGACTGCCGCCATTGCCAGCGGCATGGGTGTAACGGTTCTGCCCGAGTCTGCCGCACGTTCACTGTGCAGCGCGGCAAACGGCTGGATGGCGCGTATCACCACGCCATCCATGAGCTTACCGCTGTCGTTAAATATGTCCGCGCGCGGCTCCCTGTCACCGCAGGCGCAGGCGGTGAAAGAGATCCTGATGTCTCTGGTCAGTAAGCCGTCGCTGGAAAATCGCGAGCTGCAACTGGTCAGCTGATATTCCAAATAAGCATAAGATGCTGGTTTTTATTATTTGTTCTCCAGCCCGGCTGACTCTAACAATAGCCTTATGTCAGATGCGCCGGAGTGAATTGTGAATTTCCAGCAACTTAAAATTATTCGTGAGGCGGCCAGGCGGGATTACAACCTGACCGAAGTCGCCAATATGCTTTACACCTCTCAGTCGGGCGTCAGCCGGCATATCCGCGAGCTGGAGGAGGAGTTAGGCATTGAGATTTTTATCCGTCGCGGCAAGCGCCTGCTGGGTATGACCGAGCCAGGCAAGGCATTGCTGACCATCGCTGAGCGCATTCTCAACGAGGCCAGCAACGTTCGCCGGCTGGCGGATCTCTTTACCAACGACGCTTCCGGTGTGCTGACTATCGCCACCACCCATACACAGGCGCGCTACAGTCTTCCGACGGTTATCAAAGCATTTCGTGAGATCTTCCCGGACGTACGTCTCGAACTGATCCAGGGCACGCCGCAGGAAATCGAAGTGCTGCTGCATAACGGCGGGGCCGATATCGGTATCGCCAGTGAACGGCTGAGCAACGACCCGCTGCTGGTGGCGTTCCCGTGGTTCCGCTGGCACCACAGCCTGCTGTTACCCGCCGATCACCCGCTGAATCAGGTTTCGCCGTTGACGCTGGAAGAGATCGTCAAATGGCCGCTTATCACCTACCGGCAGGGCATTACCGGGCGCTCGCGCATTGATGAAGCGTTCAAGCGTAAAGGGCTCACGCCGGACGTGGTGCTGAGCGCGCAGGATTCCGACGTGATCAAAACCTACGTCGAGTTAGGGCTGGGGATTGGCCTGGTGGCCGAGCAGTCTGGCGGAGAATATGAGGCCGGAAATCTGGTGCGTCTGGATACGCGTCACCTGTTCGATGCGAATACCGTCTGGCTGGGGCTAAAGCGCGGGCAGCTTCAGCGTAACTACGTGTGGCGTTTTATTGAGCTATGCAACGCGGGGCTGTCGGTGGATGAGATCAAACGCCAGGTGATGGAGCCGGAAGAGGTGGCGATTGATTATCAGATTTAGTCGCTAATCAGTAGGCCGGGTAAGGCGCAGCCGCCACCCGGCAAACTTACCGAACCCACAAAAGCAAAAAGCCTGCTTTAAAAGCAGGCTTTTCAAATTTGGCTCCTCTGACTGGACTCGAACCAGTGACATACGGATTAACAGTCCGCCGTTCTACCGACTGAACTACAGAGGAATCGTGTGAACGAGGCGCATATTATCGACCTGCGTGCGCCTTGTCAAAGGGGAAAACACCGTTTTTGTTCGTTTGTCGACAATTTCAGCAAACCGATGATTTAATAGCAAATTTGCTTTCAAATTGCACAGCAAATCGCGCCGCCCGCAGACAGGCGGCGCGCAGGATCAGAACAGAACGGAGTAGTTCAGACCAAACGTACGTCCACGGCCTTTATAAGTATAAAGACCCGGTGCGCCGTAGGTTGGGCTATACAGCCCCGGTGCGCGCTGGCCCCAGGCGGTGGTGTAGTCTTTGTCCAGCAGGTTCTCCACGCTGAAGCTGACTTTGCCCACCGGCAGGGCGTAGCTACCCAGGAAATCAACGGTGTTATAGCCATCAATCTTCTTACCGTCGGCGTCAGACACGTCAAAGGTTTGTGTGCTCTGCACGCGTAGCGTCCAGTCGCCCGGCGCCCAGTTGACCCATGCGCTGGCTTTAGACGGGCTGGCGCTGTCGACCGTCAGCTTCTCCCATTTACCGTTTTCACGCGTTTCGGACTTGATGGCGTTAAAGTTCGCCCCGGTGCTCCAGTCGCTGTCGGTGAAGAAATAATCCACCTGGCCTTCAACCCCATAGATACGACGTTTGTCGTCCTCCAGGTTGATGGTCATGTCGCTCTTGTTGATGGTGATGGTTTTATCCGAGAGCGAGTAGTATGCCGCCACCTGAGTACGCAGGTTATCGCCGGTGAAGCGCCAGCCGAGCTCGTAAGCATTGACCTTAATCCCGTCCAGCGTTGAGTCGTTCACATTGACGCTGTTTTGCAGACGATAGTGACCATCGACCAGCTGATAGGTGCCGGAGCCGTAGTACTTCGCCAGGTCCGGGATCTCGAAGCCCTGGGAGAAGTTAAACCACAGCTGTTGCTGTTCGGTCAGACGTCCAAGGATCCCGGCGTTAAACAGGAAGTTGTTGTAGTCGGTTTTCCCGCCCGGCACCGCGTCAGCGGAGGTGGCTTTGCCCGTGGCGATTGCCTGCTGCTGGGCGTAACCGACAAAATCGTCCACCTTGTTTTCGGTGTACTGATAACGCACGCCGCCGCTCAGGGTGATGGCGTCAATGTCATAGCTGGCTTGCAGGAACGGCGCGAGGTTGGTAATGCTGTAACCCGGATAACGGCCCACGTTGTAGGCATTGTCCAGCTCCATGCCGCCGCTCGCCGCCGCTTTGCTTAAGTCGAAGAACTGCTGGTTGGCATCGAACGTTTCATGGTCGGCATCCACGCCCCAGGTGAGGGTCAGGTCGTCCATCGGCTTGCTGTTCAGCGTCAGCTTGCCGCCGTAAAAATCGGTTTTCTGCTGGGACGCGCCAATGCTGGTCACCGCGCCTTTGCTCAGCGTCGGGAACGGGTAGTAGGTCAGGCTCTCGTCACGGTAGTAAATCTGCGCAACCAGATCCTGACCCCAGAAATCGGTGTTCGAGTATTGCAGGTTGATCAGGTGACGCTCTGTGCCCGGGATACGGTCAGAGTTCAGGTTGTCTTTGTTATAGGCTTTGGCATCGCCCGTGACCGCAGCGAAATTCTCCCCAAGGAACAGGCCGTGCTTGCCGTCAGATTCGCTCTTGTAGTACTGCGTGGTTAACTGGAGCTGCTGATGATCGTCGATGTTGATGGTGCCTGTCCCCATCACGTCGATACGGTCGGAATACTGCAAGCCGGTCTGGGTGTTATCGATAATCACCTCGTCGCCGTTGCCGTCATACCAGCCGCCGTAGCGCTGATAGGAGACCGACAGACGACCAGAGGCGTTGTCATTGCCGCCGCTCACGGCTGCGGAGACGTTCTCATCATGGTCGTTATGGCTGTTAAACCCGCTTTTTGCCCCGGTCTGGAACTCCACTTCGGTCTCCGGCTGGCCTTTTTTGGTGACGATGTTCACCAGCCCGCCGGTACTGCCGCCGCCGTACAGCGAGGTGGCGCCGGAGATCACTTCGATGCGGTCAATGTTGAACGGATCGATAGAGTCGAGCTGGCGGCTGTCGCTGCGGGACGAGTTCAGACGTACGCCGTCCACCATCACCATCATGGAGCGACCGCGCAGGTTCATGCCGTAGTTGGTACGTCCCTGGCTGCTGACGTCCATGCCGGGGATCAGCTGGGCCAGAACGTCTTTAATCTCTTTCCCGCCCTGAACCTGCTGCTCAATTTCCGCCCGCTCAATAACCCAGGTGGTTTGCGCCATCTCTGCCACGCTGCGATGTGCCCGGCTGGCGGAGACCACAATATCTTCTTCCTTTTGTTCTTCCGCCCACGCAGAGGTAGAAAGCATGGTAAGCAAGCACGGATTTAAAACCCAAAGATGAGAACTTTTCATTGTTATGTTGATCCTGAATGTGTGTGTCAGTACTCGGTGGTCTTTATTAATGATTTAATAACCTGGCTGCTCTCCGGGCTGGTGGTGCTCCGCCAGTGGATCACGCCGGGGGTGGTTGCCAGCTCAAACGGCTCGTCATCGTGAGCGCGATTCAAAATTCGCGCCGCGCGCCAGGCCATCAGGCTGAGCTGGGGTTCGGCAATACCGAGACGGTGCATCCCGGCATTCACGGCAAACAGGCGGTTGCTCTGCGGGCCGTCCCATTCAAGGGTAAAATCGTTGTTGATGCAGAAGGCTTCATCCTCATCCAGACGCAGTCGGGAAGAGAGCGGGGCGAGAAAAGCAGGCTGCACGGCGCGGTAGCCGGTGGCGAAAATCACCACGTCGCTTTCAAGCTGTTCGCGCCCGCCGTCCAGGTGATGCTGGATGCTGAGGCGAGGTCCGGTTTCCTGGCGCGTCAGCGCCGTCACCGAGCGGGACGGCATCAGGTGCGCCCAGGGTTTTTCACGCAGCACTTCGAAACGGTGGTACATGGCGCGGTAAATCGCCAGCAGGGACTCGGTGGTGATCCCGTCGGAGGTCATTTTCTGCTCCTGCAACATCTGACGTCGGGCGTCGTCACCGAGGGTCGAGAAGCTGTCCACATACTCTGGCGTGAAATACTCGTTAGCAAACGCGGCTTCATCCAGCGCGTTGTAGTTGTTGCGGCGCGACACCCAGTTGAGGCTCAGCGGCTGGCCCCATTCCCCACGGAAGATATTCAGGAACAGATCCGCACCGCTCTGGCCGCCGCCGACGACGGTGACGCGCTTGCCCGCTAAATCCGGCGTGCGCAGCATCATTTCGCTGGCGTGGAAGCAGGTATCGTCCTGCGCGGTGACGCAGTCTGGCAGATTGATCTGCTTCCCAATCCCCACGCAGACGTGCCGCGCCAGGAAGCGATCCCGCTGGGTCACGATCTCAAACAGGCCGTTTTGCTCATCAAAGCTGACCTGCTGTACCTGCTGGCTGAAGGCCAGGTTGGTGAGGTTATCCGCCGCCCAGCACAGGTAGTCGGCAAACTCCTCGCGCGACACGGTGCGCTGCTCGGTGGTGAGGAAACGGTAGAACTTTTTGCGCTGTACCAGGTAGTTCAGGAAGCTGTGGCGGTTGGTTGGCTCTACGGCGCTGACCAGATCCTTCAGGAAGCTGGTCTGCATATGGCAGTCCGGCACCATCATCCCCGGGTGCCAGGAGAAGTGCGGCTTGCGTTCAAGAAACAGCGAGCTAAAACCGTCCAGCCCCTCCGCCAGCGCGGCAATACTGAGGTTGAACGGACCGATACCAATGCCGATGAAATCATAGGTTTTCATTGCGCTGACTCCCGGGAGACCAGAAAAAGAGGGTTATCAAGATCGCAGACGTAGTTCGGCAGCATGCGGCTGCCGCCGTCGTGTTCAGAGAAGGTTAGTTTGACCGGGTTGAGGATCACGCGAATAATCTGCGGCTTAAACAGGTCGAACTTCGCGAAGCGCGCCGCAAGATCCGGATGGGCGGCCATATAACGATGTAACACCAGCGCCAGGATCTGATAGAAGCGGGTTTCATTCACGCCGCATTGCAGGGTGAGGCGGGATATAAAGCGCAGCACCGTGACAAAGTTGCCGGTTTGCAGGTCGTGGATGATGTAATCCGCGCTGAGGCGCGCCGTCACCGCTTTTACCTGCTCCGGCAGGCTCTGCGCCTGCGGGAAATCTTCATCCACCAGGCGCATATCGCCCTGGAAATCCTTCAGCAAAATGCGCTGCGGAACGTAATCTTTCATCACCAGCGTGACGTTCTGGCCGTGGGCGATGAGCGCCACCCCGTAGCGACAGAGCAGGTGATAGAAGGGGATCACCGTCGCCTCAAACAGCTTTTCCAGCCATGCGTCAGCGGTTAACCCCGAGCGTTTGATCCATGCGTCAATCAGCGAGCGCCCCTGATTATCGGTTTCCATCAGCGCCGCCATCAGCACCGCCTGTTCACCATCCTGTAAATAGCAGGATGGGTTCTCGCGCCAGATCACCCCCAGCATCTCCTGATAGCGGTACGGCGCCTCAGGCAATGCGGCATAACCCGGATGCGACAGATATCCGGCAGCGGGTTCGCCAAGCACCTGCGCCCCGGAGCGAATCAGCGTGGCATCGCTGGCAAACTGCTGCTGTAGCCAGCGCGAGGCCAGCGGACCGGCGGCAATATACTTGCCCGGAATACCGCGATAGCAGGAGGTGTTGTAGATGGTCAGCGGCAGCTTGATGTCATACGGCGCGCGACGGCTGGCGTTGGTCAGCGTGCGCAGGGACTGCTGCGCCAGATACTCATCGCCGAACTCACCCAGCTCCACCATTTCACCGCGTGCGAGCTGCGCCAGGAAATGAATGGCAATTTTTTGCTGCCACTGCCACGGGTGCAGCGGCACCGGCAGCCAGCTATCATCCAGATCCAGCTCCTGCCAGCGGGCGTCGAACCGCTCGCGCTCGGCATCGTCCATGGCGCTGGAGAGCAGGGCGTTAATATCGCAATCGGCGTCGCTGCTCCAGACCAGACGATCGCGCTGCACGGCGACCCAGTGCAGGCGAAAACGCCCGCGATATTCCGGCGCGTACAGGCGCAGGGCATCCAGCCCCCAGCCGCGGCGTCCCTTATTGAAAATAAACTTCGGGTGACCGCGCATCAGGCACTGTAGCTCGTCCGGGTCAAGGTGGATCAGCGCATCGGCATCCAGCGTTTCACGCGCCTGCAACAGCTGCATGTCGCCCCGCAGCGTGGCGTAGAGATCTTCCATGTGCTCCGCCGTTTGCGCGTCGCTCATCTCCAGTACGGTGGCCAGTTGCAGCAGCGCGTTTTCCGCTTCGACCGCCGCGCCGCTGGTGGTGGTCAGGGTATCAGGGTCAATATGCAGCCAGCCCCAGATCCCACGCGTGGCGCGAAACTGCCAGCACGCGTTGCCCATACTGATGCGCCAGTAGTCCGTCGAAACCGGCTCGGCGCGCAGGGTGCGTTCATATTCCAGTTCGGCGAGGATCTTCGCCACCATCTCACGGTTCACTTTCTGCCAGAGCGCGTTCACAGTTCCACCTCGTGGAAGAAGCGATGACGCTCGCTCATGATGAGACGGGAGCGTTTGTGCGGGAAGTCGAACTCTTTCACCGTGTCGAAACCGGCGGACGCCAGATGGCGGAACAGACGCTGGTTGTCGAAGCGCGGTTCCGCCACAATGCGCGCCGTGCGCGGTTCATCGAGATACAGATAGTGGCTCAGGCCGCGCAGCCAGCTGCGGATATACTGCGCTCCGCGCCAGTTCTCTTCGCCCACCAGCATATGCAGCCCGCGGTCAAAGGGCTGCCAGCGATAGTGGCGGCCAATGCGGTCTTCCGCCGCCCAGTAGAGTTCAAAATAGCCGAATGGCTGATCGTCAAAGCAGCCGATCACCGGATAGCAATAGGTCGAGTCGAGCTGGCGACGCAGGTAGTTCTCCTGCTCGGCCTGCGGGCCGGCCATCTCCCAGAAAGCGTTCACGCGTGGGGTGTTCATCCAGCGGGTAAAACGCTCGCCGTCCAGCGCCACGTCCGCCACGCGGAAGCTCAGGGTGCGCTTAATCTGCGGATCGTAACGGCGATACACCTCGCCCTGTGGGCGGTGAGGGCGCAGCGGGAAGTACAGCTGACGGCTTTCGTCAAACTGCATTCCGCCGCTCGCCTGCGGGCGTTCGCCTTTCAGCCACAGCGGCAGCTGCCAGAAAATTTCACGCGCCAGATAATCTCCGTGAACGAGGCTAAACAGCGCCTGCGCCTGAGGTTCATCCTGCCAGGCTGCCCACGGCAGGGTAATGCCGGTCAGGGCGGGCGCGGCAACAAACAGCTGGTCGAGGGCGTCCACCAGCCAGCCGTCCGGGAGCCCGATCAGCCGCTCCATCACCGCGCTGCCGTCGAGACCCAGCGTCAGCGGCAGGTTTTGTTCCGTGACCGTGCAGCGAAAGCCGTAGCCGGAATGGACGATATTCGCGTTTGCCATCACGCCTTCTCCTTATAAAACGGGTTGCTGAAGTCGAAATAGATCACCGCCGGATCGACGATGGTGTTTTCGTTGCGATCGTGCAGATAGCAGAAGAAGTTGCCTTTACAGTTCCAGGTCGGGCTGTCGAGCACATAATCAAGGCAGCGGGTCTGCTTCGCCGTCGTGCGCAGTTCGGCCAGCGCGTCACGCACGCGGGACATCAGGTTCTCTTCGCTGTCGAAACCGGCAGCGGCGAGCGCGGCGGTGACGGCAAGGGTAGAGTTCAGCAGCAGGTAATAAGGGAAGTAGCGCAGCAGCTGGCTCTCACCGAAGCGGTTTTCAACTTCGGTTTCACCTGCCTCATTCAGCCACGCGTCGGCCCCTTCGGTCCAGGCGCTGCCCTGGCAGTCACGGTAGATCAGTCCAACGGGGAAATCCTGCTGCATCTCAACGAGGATATTTTGCTGGTGCGCCAGCAGGACCAGACCGTAGTCCGCCTCGGCGCTGAACAGCGGAAGCAATACGCGGTCGCAGTAGGCATCCAGCCAGCAGCGCGCGGCCTGGGCGAGGGGTAAGTCCAGACGCTGGCTCAGACGACGCACCGCCGCGGCGAGCAGACTGTCGCCGCCGTCCGGCGCGGCCTGGGTCAGGCTCACCAGCACGTTGGTTTGCGTTTCAGGGGTATCGAACAGCAGATTGACGCGCAGGGCCATCAGGCTCTCTTCCTGAATGACGCCGTGCTCATCGCGCAGCCCCGCCCAGCCGTCTTCCTGCATCACACGCATGGTCGGGTAGCGCGCCTGAAGTTCCTGCCAGCGTGCCGTTTTCGCCAGCCGCGCCAGGCGCATGCCGCGCTTAACCTCTTTCACCGACAGCGTGCGCACGGAGTTGGTCAGGCGCACGCTCAGGGAGAATTTAATCATGTCGCTGTTGGTTTCACTGTACAGCGAGCGGGAAGAGCTGGTGGGTAGCCATGGCGCACCGGCTTCGCCCAGATCGCGCAGGGCGCCTTTTTCTACCAGACGCTGGCACCAGTCCTGCTCCAGCAGATAGTCGGCCTGCCACGGGTGCATCGGCAGCAGCCAGCAGGTGTCGGTGAAGTGACCGAGAAGAGCCGGCGCGCTCTGCGCTGCAAAGCGCAGCAGACGTTCCCGCAGGGAGACATTCAGGCTGTCGCCGGTAATCAGCTCATGCTCAACCGCAAACCAGCGCAGCGGGAAGCGGGAGGCGAAATCCGGCAGATAGCGACGCGCCTCGGCCTCGTTAAACGGCTCGTGCGACTTTGGGGCAGGATGAAAAGCATGGCCGACCAGCAGCGCCTGTTCCGCTTCGGCAAAGGTCAGCGGCTTATCGCGCAGGTTTGCCCAGTTGTGGCGTAAATCAATGGCCTGCCAGGTGTGTGTATGGCTTTCCAGGACGCGCTGCTTAAAGCGAGCCAGCGTATCGGCATCCAGAGCGCCTTTAACCGTCTCTTTTTCAATAATTAAATCAATCAGTTGATGGAATGTGACCGTGTCACCGCCGTCGCTGTCGGCCTGAATCAGCGTTGCCGGGAAAAGATACTGGTGATGCTGTGTGGGGGAGAAATAGCGTACCGGAACCCGAATGGCCTGGGTTGGGGAGAGCGGGATATGAATCAGTGATAACTCATCCGCACGGGTTGCGGGAAGATAGTGCCAGTCCTTCGTTTCGCGCAGCAGCGCGTTCAAAAAACACTGGGCCGCAACATCTGTACCGGCGGAGCGGAGCAGAGTACGCATAGTTGTACCTCATTCCATGACTGATAATAATTCTCGTTATGATATTCATTCTGTTTACAGTGGCAACTATTTTTGCAATATTTGTTTTCATAAACTTCATAATTTCCACACATTTATTGACATTATCTTCACAATTTTATGCGCACCCGTACCGAGAATCTCACTGACGTTGTGGCCCCCAAAGCTAACTGGCCCCTGGCACTGGGCGCCGGTTTATTAGGTATTGGACAAAACGGTTTGCTGGTCATGCTGCCGCAGCTGGTCTCCCTGACCGGATTGTCGCTCTCCGTCTGGGCCGGGCTGTTGATGTTCGGCTCGATGCTCTTTTTACCCGCATCGCCCTGGTGGGGACGCCAGAGCGAGCGGCACGGCTGTAAGATCGTTATGCTGGCCTCGCTGGGCGGCTACCTGGCGAGCTTCCTCGTGATGGCGCTGGTAGTCTGGGCGATGGCGAACGGCGCGCTGAATGCCCTCTGGGGAATGGCGGGCCTGGTTCTGTCGCGCATGCTGTACGGCCTGACGGTATCAGGGCTGGTGCCTGCGGCCCAGACGTGGGCCATTCAACGCGCGGGGCTGGATAAAAGGATGGCGGCGCTGGCGACGATAAGCTCTGGCCTGAGCTGCGGGCGTCTGCTGGGACCGCCTCTTGCCGCGCTGATGCTCGGCGTCAGCCCGGTCGCACCGCTCTGGCTGATGGCGCTGGCGCCGTTGATCGCGCTACTGCTGGTGCTGCGCGAAGCCGCCGATCCCCCGCTGCCGCCGGTGGCGCACCAGTCGACGCGGTTACAGGCCTCCATGCTGCCTTTCCTGGTGCTGGCGCTGCTGCTGGCAGCGCTGGTCAGCCTGATGCAGCTTGGCTTATCGCCGCATCTTCATCCGTTATTCAATGGCGATGCCGTGCAAATCAGCCATCATGTCGCGCTGCTGCTAAGTCTGGCCGCCCTGGCGACCCTGGCGGCGCAGTTTCTGGTGGTACGCCCGCAGCATTTTATCCCGAGAGTTTTACTCTTAATTGCCGCAGTGCTGATGGTGGCGGGTCTTGGGCTGATGTCTCTCGCCAGTTTAGCCCTGTTCTACGTGGGCATTGTCATCACTTCGCTGGGGGCCGCCATGGCAACGCCGGGATACCAGCTTTTGCTCAACGATCGGCTGACGACGGGCAAAGGCGCAGGGGTGATCGCCACCAGCCATACGCTGGGCTACGGGGCCAGCGCGCTGCTGGTACCCGTGGTGACGCGCTTTTACGGTGAGCAGTTTTTGATTACTGCCGCATGGGGATTGGCACTGCTGTTTCTCGCGGTGAGCGTGTGGGTACGATCGACCGATCGTACCCCTTAAACATTAGTGGAACGGATGAGAGGATGTGCTGGCTGCGTCCTCACTTTGCCGCAGACGCTGGAGTGGATCCTGCTGATAAAACTGGCAAAAACGCTGCCACAGCGCCGGGAAGCGCGGGGCAAAAAGCTCAGGTGCGCTAAAGAAATACTCGGACAGCACCGCAAAGCACTCGGCGGGATCGGTCGCGGCGTAGGCATCAATGCTGGCCGCGCTTTCACCCACCAGGTCGATCTCATCCTGAATGTTTTCCATCGCCGCGTGCAGGTCGTGCTCCCATCCCGCGACTTCACGCAGCGGGATCAGCGGCACGCCGCTGGCGCGATCGCCGTTACGGGTATCCAGCTTATGCGCCACTTCGTGAATGATCAGGTTGAAGCCCGAGGCATCGAACGAGTCTTGAATATCCAGCCAGTTGAGGATGATTGGCCCTTGCTGCCAGCTCTGCCCGGACTGCACCATACGCTGGTTGTGCACCAGCCCGATGTCATCCTCCCACTCATCATCGACGATGAACGGCGCCGGGTAGATCAGCACTTCGTGGAAGCCATCCAGCCATTCGATACCCAGCTCCAGCACCGGCAAGCAGAAGAGCAGGGCGATGCGCGAATTTTTAAGCGGATCCAGTTCGAAGCCCTGTAGCGGTACCAGCCGTTTTTGCTGTAAAAAACGCTCGGCCAGCTGAATCAGCTTTGATTGCTCTTCAGGCAAGAGATTCGCCAGCACGGGGATCGCCAGAGCCTCATCCCAGGGGAGCGCCATATTTCGACCAGCGTCGTTCGTTTTCCAGGGCCACTTAATCATCGCTTTGCTCGTTACTCGCACGTGAACAAAATGGAAAGGTCAGGGGCTGTTAGCATGCCAACATACTCTGTTAAGCAGTATGACACTCCTCATCGGCTGCATGCAGAGTGGCGGCCTGTTTAAGAGGAATCCAGCCCGCATAAACTATCACTATGTGCCGTCAGGTTGATAGCGCTTTAGGGGTATCCCCTTCATTTTGTGAAGTATGTCGTGCGCGGCTATGATAAATCTCTTCTTACCCTACCATGCTTAAGGATCCCGTCAGTATGCCCGTCAATTTTGACCTCAACGATCTCTATGCCTTCCGCGCTTTACTGGAATACGGCAATTTCCGGCTTGCGGCAGAATCTATCTGCCTTTCCCAGTCGGCGTTGAGTCGCAGAATTGAAAAGCTGGAGGCGGCACTGGGGACAAAACTGTTCGACAGAACCACCCGGCGCGTCACGCTGACCCTGTATGGACAGACCTTTGCCGACCGGTGCGGGCAACTGCTTGCTGACGTGGAGTCCATGCTTTCGGATATCGATAAGGCCAGCGAAGAGCGCACGGGGCTGATCACCGTGGCGACGGTGCCGTCAGCCGCCTGTTACTTTATGCCGGATGTGATCCGCCGCTTTCAGTCCCGTTACCCCCGCGTGCGCATAAAACTGATCGACAGCAGCGCCGGAAATGTTATCGAGGCCGTCACCCGCGGACAGGCGGATTTTGGTATCTGCTTTGCCCGGAGTTTGCAGCCCGACATCGAGTTTGTCCCGCTGGTGGAGGATGTCTACGTGGCCGCCTGCCGACGCGACAGCCCGCTTGCAAAAAGAAAAAGCCTGACGTGGCAGGCTTTTTATCAGCAGGATTATATCGGTCTGGATAAGACCTCCGGCAACCGCAATCTTCTCGACCAGCGGGTCGGGCATATTCGGCCTGAGCGCCCCAGCATCTGCGAAACGCGGCACGTGACGACCATGCTGGGGATGGTTGAAGCCGGGATCGGCATTGCGGCCGTTCCCGCCATGTCAATGCCCCGCGCAGAGCATTCGCTGCTGACGTCGGTACCTTTAACCGAGCCTGAAGTCAGGCGAACCGTGGGGCTGATCCGCCGCCGCGGTCGGATCCAGTCCTATATTGCTGCCGAACTCGAAACGCTGATTACCGAGCAGTATCGCGAGGTGCACTGACGGGCGTTAAGCCCGTTGCCGTAATGACGCTGGCGGCCTGTGGCGAGGCGAGAAAAGTCAGCAGCGCTTTTCCCTGTTCAGGATGGTCGGCCTTCTGCGTTACGGCTCCGGCGAAACGGGTAATGTACTGAATGTCGTCAGGCAACTTACCGACAAACGTCACCCCCGGGACCGGCAGAAGCTCGCTCACCTGCTGAAAGCCGAGGTCGTATTTCCCTTTTGCCACTTCAGACGCCACCGGGATACGCTCAACCCGGTGCGCTTTATCGTGGACCTGGCCGTCTATGCCCAGCTTACGGAACAGCTGGCTCTCAACATACCGGCCGCTGGCGCTGTCGGAATAAGCCATGGAATGCGCCTTCAGCAGCGTTTGCCGCAGGGCAGGCACCGTACTGATATCCGGCACCGGCGCGCCCGCTTTGACGACCATCCCGACGGGCGAATCCGCCAGCTCCACGCGGGAGCCCGCCGCCGTCCTGCGATCCTGTTCCAGTTTCGCCAGCGCATCGCCCACCATAATCACCACGTCCGCTTTTTCGCCCCGGGCGAGCCGGGCCGGAATGGCCTGCGGCGTTTTGCCCATCGACGGGCCGGAGATCACAATGAGCCTGTCGCCGCTTTGCGCTTCGTACTGCGGCGTCAGCTTCTCCAGCGCCGCTTTGAAGCCGCCAGAAATCATCACCGTCACATCCTGCGCAAGCGCGCCCGCGCTGAGGGTGGCGAAGGTCAGGGCGGCAATCACCGTTCTGAATGTAAGCATGAGGGATCACTCCTTAACGGCAGTTTGCAGGATTAACGTGCGACGACGATAGAGATAGAGCGTTGCCAGCAGGGCGCAAACGGCGGCAAAGCTCATCCAGTAGCCCGGGGAAGCTTTGTCGCCGGTGTACTCAATTAAGGCGGTCGAAATCACCGGCGTGAAACCGCCAAAGACCGCCGTTGCCAGGCTGTAAGCCAGCGAGAAGCCCGCCACGCGCACCTCTGCTGGCATGATCTCAGTCAGGGCCGGGATCATCGCGCCGTTATACAGACCGTAGAGGAAAGAGAGCCACAGCAGCACGGTCAGCATCATTGAGAAGCTCGGGGCTGCCGCCAGCATCGTCAGCGCCGGATAGCTGGTTGCCAGCGCCAGCAGCGTCATGGCGATCAGCACCGGTTTACGCCCGAAGCGATCCGACAGCGCGCCGCCCACCGGCAGCCAGATGAAGTTGGACACCGCCACCAGCAGCGTGACCAGAAGACTGTCCGACGCGCTGAGCATCAGGACTTTTTTACCGAAGGTCGGCGCGTAAACGGTGATCAGGTAAAACGCGGTGGTGGTCATCGCCACCATCAGCATGCCCGCGACGACGACCGGCCAGTTGGCGAGCAGCGTTGTGAAGACCTGACGCATCGCCAGATGGTGGCGACGGGCGCTGAATTCCTCGGTCTCTTCGAGCTTGCGGCGCAGGAAAAAGATGAACGGCACAATCAGACAGCCAAACAGGAACGGAATACGCCACCCCCATTCGCGAATGGCACTCTCTTCCAGCACCACATTCAGCGCGAAGCCCATCGCCGCCGCGATCATAATGGCGACCTGCTGGCTACCTGACTGCCAGCTGGTATAGAAACCCTTGCGGCCCGGCGTGGCGATCTCCGCCAGATAAACCGAAACCCCGCCCAGCTCGGCACCTGCCGAAAAACCCTGCAACAGGCGGCCGGTCAGCACCAGCAGCGGTGCCCACAGGCCAATGCTCTGATAAGAAGGGATCAGCACAATCAGAAAGGTTCCGGCGGCCATAATCGACAGGGTGACGATCAGCCCTTTACGGCGGCCCACTTTATCAATGTAAGCCCCCAGCACAATGGCCCCGATCGGACGCATCAGGAAGCCCGCGCCAAAGACGGCGAAGGTCATCATCAGTGACGCAAATTCACTGCTTGCCGGGAAAAAAGTATGGGCGATGTAGGTGGCATAAAAGCCGAACAGAAAGAAGTCGAATTGCTCAAGAAAGTTGCCCGACGTGACGCGGAAAATCGCGCCCGCTTTCGCACGAACCGTTGCAGGTGAGGTTGAGGAAACCATGATTATCTCCAGTTTTATAGCGACGTTACGCTCGTCTGTTTCTGAAAACTGGATCAGGAAGTGGAAATTAATAAGCGCAAATAGCGCATAAACCGATGCGTGTGGTGCATTAATGACAATGCGTTGACCAGTATTTACATATTCAACAATAACTTAACATTTCGATGATCTTTTATTTACCACGTTTCGCTAAGTCGCTGATATATCAGTTTTGTGACACCGCGCAGATGAGAAGCCAGGCGGGGCCTGGCTTGGGATTATCAGCGCAGCGCGTTCGCAATCGCGCTAAACATCAGCGACGCTTCCAGCGGCTGGGCGCTGAATGACGGCTCTGCCTGCGGCCAGGTGGACCACTGGACGATAACCAGATTTTCTTTCTGATTAACCATGATCATCTGCCCAAAAATACCCAGCGCCCACAGGGAATCCTTCAGCGAATTTTCGACTTTCGGCTCCACATTTGTGGCGATGGCTGGCACTTCGTTGTTCCACCACTGGTAGCCGTACAACCCCTTCGGATGCGCCTCGGACACCGATCCTTTGGCCTGTGTCCAGGCTGAGGACTGTTTCACCCAGCCCTCGGGGAGGATCTGCTTTCCGTCCGGCAGGGTACCGTTATGCAGGATAAACTCCCCGAAACGCCCCCAGTCTTCCAGCGTGGCGTTGAACCCATGCGCACCCACGTCGTGCTGGCCTTTGCTGTAGGCATGCCACACGCCGTCGCTCGCCATACCGTACGGCTGCCAGATGCTTTTCTCAAGATACGCCGCGAGCGTCATGCCGGTGGCGCGCTCAAGCACATCGCCTAACAGCCAGGCACCACCCGAGGAATAGGACCAGTTTTCGCCCGCCGGGTGTTCACGGTGTAACCCCTTCACCAGGGTGCGCACACAGTCGTAGGTGCCCGGTTTCGCTTCGCATTCGGTAAGCCGGGCGAAGTCAGATTGCCCGTTGGTGTAATCTTCAGTCCACGCCACGCCCGAGGTGTGGGTGATGAGCTGTTTCAGCGTTACGCCCTCCCAGGCGGTGCCTTTTAAATCCGGTTCGTATTGGGTGACAAGGTCGTCCAGGGAGTGGATTTTCCCTTCTTTAATCGCAACACCCACCAGCGCGGAGACCACGGATTTGCCCACGGAACGCGACGTCCAGAGCGTAGAGTCGGTATTGCCTTCTCCCAGATATTTATAGGCCACTTTGCCATTTTTCAGCACCAGCATGCCGCTGACGTTCTGGCGTTTCAGGTAATCCTGAAGATTGTAAATCTTACCCTTCACCTGATAGCGGGCATCGGTGAGCGGTTTTTCTGCGGGCAGCAGTGGCGTAGCGTTGCCGTGGCGGAACACATCGCCCGCGTAGTTGCGGTAGTCATTGCGAAAGCCCACCACGCGATCGGCCTGGCTCCAGGTGAGCATGGTATGTGCGTCCGGGAGTCTGGCATCGAAAGGCGCCGGACAGGTCGTGAGTTCGGTACCGTTGCAGGCCGCCATGACGGCGGGCGAGAGCAGGCTGCTGATAACCAGCGCCGCGAGCAGTGTGCGGTTTGTTTTGATTTTCATATTTATCTCGTTTGGCTCAGGAAGGACTTCAGTTTAAGAACCTGAGGCCTATAATAAAAAACGCGTTATGGGGGAAAATCCCCCGGAAAAATCGCGTGGAGAATGACGTGGCATCACTGATCTATTCCTTTGCCCAGCTTGAGGCGTTCACCGCCGTCGCTGAGCACGGCAGCCTGATGAAGGCGGCCAGTAAACTCGGCAAAGATCGTACAACCCTGCGGGATCTGATCGATTTCCTTGAGGATGGGCTGGGCTACGCGCTGTTCCTGCGGGAGGGGCGTAGCCTGCGCCTGACGCCGGAGGGGGAGCAGCTTCAGCGGCAGGCGCACCTGCTGATGCGGCAGGTCAAAGCGTTTGAGGCGTTTGCCCGTACGGTGCCGGACAGCGCGACGCAGGACATTGCCCTCGTTTACGATCCGTTCACCCCCAGAGCCTTTTTGCAGGCGCTGATCGCTACGCTGGCGACGAAAAAGATCCGCCTGAGCCTGACCAGCGCATCGCGCGATGAGGCGGAAGCCATGCTGGCGAACGGTCAGGCCGATCTGGGGATCTGCCAGGCGCGCAACCGCAGCGTGGGCAATGAGATGGAGTGGCGGGCGCTGGGGGCGATCGAAATGGATTTTTACGCCGCAACGGCGCTTTTTGCGGAGGTTGCGTCGCCGGTGTCGCTGCTCGATCTCTCTCTGGTTCCACAGGTGGTTATGCATGCCGCGTCAGACGAGCCGGTTGCCCGTCGCCTGCAAATTTCAGGGCACACGCTTTTCACTAACGAACTGGAGATGCTGCGCGGCCTGCTGGAGCAGGGCTGCGGCTGGGGATTTTTGCCGACCCATCTTCACGCAACGCAGTGGAAAAACGTAAAAAGGCTGCCCACCGAAGTGGGCAGCCAGGGGATAAGCCAGACGATGGTCACCATCTGGAAGCCGGGCAGCGACAAGCGCGGGTTGATCAACGATACGCTCTCGCAGCTTCCGGCGTTATGGAAACGCTCAGCGCTGTGAGCACCCTTTGCACTGTTTATTCTGGATCTGCTGGAAGAAGTCGTTGCCTTTGTCATCCACCAGGATAAACACCGGGAAGTTCTCCACTTCAATTTTCCAGATCGCTTCCATACCCAATTCCGGATAGGCCACGCACTCCAGACTCTTGATGCTGTTTTGCGCCAGTACCGCCGCCGGGCCGCCAATGCTGCCGAGGTAGAAGCCGCCGTGCTTATGGCAGGCGTCGGTGACCTGCTGGCTGCGGTTACCTTTGGCCAGCATGATCATGCTCGCACCGTTGGATTGCAGTAAGTCTACATAGGAGTCCATACGCCCGGCGGTGGTCGGGCCTAAGGAGCCAGACGCGTAACCTTCTGGCGTTTTCGCCGGGCCAGCATAGTAAATCGGGTGATCTTTAACGTACTGCGGCAGTTCTTCCCCGTTGTCGAGCAGCTCTTTCAGCTTCGCATGGGCGATGTCGCGCGCCACAATAATGGTGCCGTTCAGCGACAGGCGGGTGGAGACAGGGTGCGCGGAAAGCTGCGCCAGAATGTCGGGCATCGGCTTGTTCAGATCAATGCTTACCACGTCGCCTTCCCCCTGCTGGCGCAGGGATTCAGGAATATACTGGCCCGGGTTGTGCTCCAGCTTCTCAATCCAGATCCCCTCGCGGTTAATCTTCGCCTTGATGTTGCGGTCAGCGGAGCAGGAGACGCCCATGCCGATCGGGCAGGAGGCGCCGTGGCGCGGCAGACGGATCACGCGAATATCGTGCGCGAAGTATTTCCCGCCAAACTGCGCGCCCAGGCCGAGGTTTTGCGCTTCCTGAAGCAGTTCCTGCTCGAGCTGGACGTCGCGGAACGCCTGGCCGTGCGCGTTGCCTTCGGTTGGCAGGCCATCGTAGTAGCGCGCAGAGGCGAGCTTGACGGTTTTCAGCGTGGCTTCCGCAGAGGTGCCGCCGATAACGAAGGCGATATGGTAAGGCGGGCAGGCCGCGGTGCCCAGGGTCCGCATCTTCTCAACCAGATAATTTTTCAGCTTCGCCGGGGTGATCAGCGCTTTGGTTTCCTGATACAGATAAGTTTTGTTGGCGGAACCGCCGCCTTTCGCCATGCACAGGAATTTATACTCGTCACCATCAACGCTGTAGAGGTCGATCTGCGCGGGCAGGTTGGTGCCGGTATTCACCTCTTTATACATATCCAGCGCCGCATTCTGCGAGTAGCGCAGGTTGTCTTCAATATAGGTGTTATACACGCCCTGACTCAGCGCCGCTTCGTCGCCGCCGCCGGTCCAGACGCGCTGGCCTTTCTTACCCATAATGATTGCCGTACCGGTATCCTGACAGGTGGGCAGCACGCCTTTCGCCGCAATTTCGGAGTTGCGCAGGAATTGCAGGGCAACGTACTTATCGTTCTGGCTGGCTTCCGGATCGTTAAGAATGGCGGCAACCTGCTTCTGATGAGACGGACGCAGCATAAACGCGGCGTCGTGGAAAGCCTGCTGCGCCAGTAGGGTCAGGGCTTCCGGCTCCACTTTCAGCATTTCCTGACCGTCGAACTCGGCAACGGAGACATGCTCTTTGGTCAGCAGATAGTATTCGGTGTCGTCATGCGCGAGAGGGAAGGGGTTCTGGTAAATAAAGGGTTTGTTTGACATAGCTTGCTCCACAAAAATAAAACCGCCGGAGGATATGTCCGGCGGTCAGGAATCAGAACATCATGGACATCCACGGGTAGCCAATCAGCAGCAGGGCCGCCAGGAAGATGGCGCCGAAGATGGTGCCGAGGCGCCAGTAGTCTTTGGTTGGCAGGTAACCGCTACCGTAGTAAATCGGGCTTGGACCCGTACCGTAGGGGGTGATGATCCCCATCACGCCCAGAGAGGTCACCATCAGCAGGACGAACACTTCCATATTCATGCCCGGAATGGTGGAGGCGATAGTCAGCATCGCAGGCAGCAGCGCCGTGGTGTGCGCGGTGGTGCTGGCGAACAGATAGTGCAGCAGGTAGAACGCCAGCAGCAGCACGATGGTGGCGACACCCGGAGAAATACCGCTCATCAGCAGGCCGCCTTCTTTACCCAGCCAGCTGATAAAGCCGGTGGAGGAGAGGCCATCCGCCAGCGCCACCAGGGTGGCGAACCACACGAAGGTATTCCACGCGGCTTTGTTACCGGTGATATCGTTCCACTCCAGCACGCCGGTCCACAGCATCAGGCCAACGATCAGCAGGGCAGCCATGGCCGGTTCAATCCACGCCGCGGCGAAGATCCACATCAGCAGCGCACAGCACACGAACACCAGCAGCAGGATCTCATTGCGCGACAGTTTGCCCAGTTTTTCCAGTTCACGGGTCGCCCACAACGGTACTTCGTTGTTTACCTTCACTTCCGGCGGGTAGAACCAGTAAGCCAGCAGCGGCATGGTCAGGATCAGCAGAATACCCAGCGGCAGGAAGGCGAGGAACCAGGTCCCCCAGGAGATATCAATTCCGACCGTGCTTTTTACCAGCGCCAGCGCCAGCAGGTTAGGTGCCAGAGCGGAAAGGAACATCGAGCTGGTGATACAGGCCGCGGTAATTGCCACCCACATCAGATACGAACCGATTTTGCGCGCGCTTGGGTCGTTGGGTTTTGAACCGTACAGCGGCGGCAGGTTGGCGATGATCGGGTAGATGGTCCCACCGCTGCGCGCGGTATTGGACGGGGTAAACGGGGCCAGCAGCAGGTCTGCGAAGGTAATGGCGTAACCGAGCGTCAGGCTGCGACGGCCCAGATATTTCACCAGTATCAGCGCCAGGCGGCGGCCGAAGCGGGTTTTGTCGTAGCCCGCAGCAAACATAAAGGCACCGAAGATCAGCCACACGGTGGAGTTACCAAACCCGCTGACCGCCCATTTAAAGGAGGCGCCCGCCAGCTTGAATTTTGGGTCAGCCAGCTGTTCCGGGCTAAAGAGCACCCACTGGCTGCACAGCGCAATCGCCACGACGCCGGTAAGACCGATCACGGCGCCCGGCAGCGGTTCGAAAATTAACCCGACGATGACGCCGACAAAGATGGCGAAGTAGTGCCACGCATAAGGCGGCAGCCCGTCCGGAACGGGAACAAACAACAGCAGGACGGCAACAATGACGGGCAGGGCCATCATCAGCAGGCGTTTTGCTGTTCCATTTGATGCCAGATTCGCCGCAGGAGGCGTTACAGCAGTTTTTGTATTCATAGTTTCACGTCTTAAGTTGTCAAAAATTCGTCGTACAGCGAAAACACAAATTCGATTGCTTTATTCGTTTTGCTTTTTTTAGTTATTTAAGGTGCGTTTTTGTGTTTTCAGTAATAGCGATTTAACGCATTTTTGTTTGCGCTAAATAAAAAATGATGATGTTTTTATATTGCTCTTTTGAATGCCATAACTATTGATCACGATCAAAAAAACGGAACTGAATGGCTATTTTTATATTTTTTATAATAACCACTCTGAGTAGTGTGGTTATTCGCTGATTTTACGCATTTTATTTATCAAAACTATAACATTTAAATTTTGGTGTTTTTGCTTGTTGTTGTTTTATTTGGTTTTTTGATAGTTGTGGTGTATTGGTTTGACCTTTTGTGATTTAACTTTTTTTAAATTATTGTGAACGAGTGAAACATTCCCGCTAACACCAATGTGTTATTAATGTTATCGAAGGGATTAAATAGTTTATTAACTAACGTAATGGCTTTGTAAACTAAAAAAAGCTTTATATTACTATCATGACATCGGCAAAAGACTCGAAATAAAAAAATCATCCCGATAACGAATTCTTAATTTTTTAAAGTTTGGAGTTTCTATTATGAGCACTAACGAACGTATTTTAAGCCCCTTCACATTACCGAATGGTACTGAACTGAAAAACCGTTTGTTAATGGCCCCGATGACAACCTGTACCGGTTATTACGATGGCACCGTGACCAGCGAGCTGGTGGAGTACTACCGCGCCCGCGCGGGCAGCATCGGCACCATCATCGTTGAGTGCTGTTTTGTTGACGATCTCGGCCTGGCGTTCCCGGGCGCAATTGGCATTGATAACGACGAGAAAATCGCCGGGCTGGCAAAAATCGCTGACGCCATCAAGTCAAAAGGCTCCAAAGCCCTGCTGCAAATCTACCACGGCGGCCGTATGGTCGACCCAAAACTGATCGGCGGTCGCACGCCGGTTAGCCCAAGCGCCGTTGCCGCGCCGCGTGACGGTGCCGCCACGCCGGTTGCCCTGACCGCGGAAGAGGTGGAAGGCATGATCGGCAAGTTTGGCGAAGCCGTGCGCCGCGCAATTCAGGCCGGGTTCGACGGCGTCGAAATCCACGGGGCGAATACCTATCTGATCCAGCAGTTCTTCTCCCCGAACTCCAACCAGCGCGACGACGAGTGGGGCGGCAGCCGCGAAAACCGCGCGAAATTCCCGCTGGCGGTGCTGGACATTACCCACAAGATGGTGCGCCAGTACGCGGACGACGCGTTTATCATTGGCTACCGTTTCTCTCCGGAAGAGCTGGAAGTCCCGGGCATTCGCTTCGAAGATACCCTGTATCTGCTGGAAAAACTGGCCGCGCGCGGGGTGGATTATCTCCACTTTTCCCTCGGCGACGCCCTGCGTCCTTCTATCGTCGATACTCAGGACCCGACGCCACTTATCGAAAAATACTGCGCCATGCGCTCAGACACGCTGGCTCAGGTACCGGTGATGGGCGTTGGCGGCGTGGTGAATGCCACGGATGTGAATGAAGCGCTGGATTACGGTTACGACCTGATTGCCGTTGGTCGTGCCACCATCGCCTATCCGGACTGGACCGATCGCATCGCGGCGGGCGAAAGCCTGGAGCTGTTTATGGACAGTACCCGACGCGAAGAACTGAGCATCCCGGAACCGCTGTGGCGCTTCTCGCTGGTGGAAGCGATGATCCGCGACATGAGCATGGGCGAATCTAAATTCAAACCGGGCACCTTTATTGAAAAAGTGCAGGACGATGCTAACGAACTGGTGATTAACGTCAGCCTCGAAACCGATCGTATTGCCGATATCGAACTGGCCTCCGGCCCGAGTGAAGACGTCGAGTTTGTCACCAGCTTCGAAGAGATCCGCTCCCGTATTCTTGATGCCAACACTCCGCACGTGGATGCTATCACCGGCGCGACCAGCCAAAGCGAGGCGGTGAAAAAAGCGGTCTCGAAGGCGATGCTGAAATCCAGCAAAGCGCTGGCAGCGGAAGAGGGCGCTGACCCGAATGAGACTAAAAGCGTGGATGTTGTAGTGGTCGGCAGCGGCGGCGCCGGTCTTGCGGCGGCGATTCAGGCGCATGACGAAGGCGCGAGCGTGCTGATCGTCGAGAAAATGCCAACCATCGGCGGGAACACCATTAAAGCCTCGGCCGGGATGAACGCGGCGGAGACCCGCTTCCAGCGCGTGAAAGGTATTCAGGACAGCAAAGAGCTGTTCTACCAGGAAAGCCTGAAAGGCGGTGGCAACAAGAACAACCCTGAACTGCTGCGTCGCTTTGTCGAGAACGCGCCGCAGGCCATCGAATGGCTGGCAACGCGCGGCATTATGCTGAACGACATCACCACCACCGGCGGGATGAGCATCGACCGTACGCACCGTCCGAAAGACGGTTCCGCAGTGGGCGGGTATCTGATCAGCGGCCTGGTGCGTAACGTCAACAAGCGCAACATCGAGGTGATGCTGGATACCTCCGTGAGCGACATCATCTTCGAAAACGGCGAAGTGACCGGCGTGCGTCTGACCACCGAAGAGAACGAAACCCTCACCGTGGCAACCAAAAGCGTGATTGTCGCAACGGGTGGCTTCAGCGCCAACAGCCAGATGGTGGTGAAATACCGTCCGGATCTGGCAGGGTTCGTTACCACCAACCACAAAGGGGCGACCGGGGGCGGTATCGCGCTGCTGGAGCGTATCGGTGCGGGCACAGTGGATATGGGCGAAATTCAGATCCACCCAACCGTTGAGCAGAAAACGTCGTATCTGATTTCCGAATCCATCCGCGGCGGCGGGGCGATTCTGGTAAACCAGCAGGGCAACCGCTTCTATAACGAAATGTCGACCCGCGATAAAGTCTCGGCGTCAATCATCGCGCTGCCGGAGAAATACGCTTACATCGTCTTTGACGAGCATGTTCGCGTCAAAAATAAAGCCGCGGATGAGTACATCGCGAAAGGGTTTGTTACCAGCGCCAGCTCGCCAAAAGCCCTGGCGGAAGCGCTGGGGATGGATCACCACCAGTTCCTGGCAACGCTGGAACGCTACAACGTCTTTGTGGAGAAACAGCACGATGACGACTTTGGACGTACCACCGCGCTGCGTGCGCCAATCAACGAAGGGCCGTTCTACGCCATTCAGATTGCACCAGGGGTTCACCACACCATGGGCGGCGTGACCATCAATACCGATACCTGCGTGCTGGACAGCAACCACAACGTATTGCCGGGAGCGTTTGCTGCGGGTGAGGTTGTCGGGGGCATCCACGGCGGTAACCGCATCGGCGGTAATGCGGTGGCAGATATCATTATTTTTGGTACGCTTGCAGGACATCAGGCGGCTATGCGTTCGAAAACACGGTAAGGCTCCTGTTTCCCCGGCGGCGCGGTGCCTGCCGGGGCTACACCTGAGGACTCATGCAATGCCTGATAGCCATCGCGTTTACAGCTACTCCGCCGTTCTGATGGGCTCGCCCATCCTCCTGAAACTCTTTTCCCATGACGAAGCGCTTGCCTCCCGCGTGTTTCGCCTGATCAAACAGTACGAAGATCTGCTCACCGTTAACCGTGCGCACTCCCAGGTAATGGACATCAACCATGCGGCCGGCCAGCATCCGGTTGCCGTCAGTCGTCCGGTGTTTGAGCTGATCCGCTGCGCGAAAGCGGCAAGCCTGCTTAAAGACAGCGCCTTTAACCTGGCGATCGGCCCGCTGGTGAAATGCTGGAAAATTGGCTTTAAGGGGGACGCGGTACCGCCCGCGGACGAGATCGCCGCCTTGATGGGCATCACGGATCCTGCGGACGTGGTACTGGATGAAGCCAACAGCAGCGTGTTTCTTACTCGCCAGGGAATGGAGATCGATCTGGGTGCTATTGCTAAAGGCTATATCGCCGACAGGGTGCGGGATTACCTGCATAAAGAGGGCGCCGAACTCGGGTTGATCAACCTTGGCGGCAACGTCCAGACGTTAGGTTCGCCGGAGGGCGGCTGGCGCGTCGGCCTGAAAAAACCGTTCGCCGGTGACGCGCTGATTGGCGCTATGACGGTAGAGAACCGGTCGGTGGTGACGTCAGGCACCTATGAGCGCTATTTCGAGCAGAACGGCAAACGTTATCACCACATACTTGACCCGCGCACCGGCTACCCGCTGGATAACGAACTGGACAGCGTGACGATTATTTCGCCAGACTCTCTCGACGGCGATATCTGGACCACGCTGATCTACGGCATGGGTGTGGAAAAGGGCTGCGCCGCGCTGCGTTCGCGCCCCGATATTGAAGCCATCTTTGTCACCAAAACAAAAGAAGTGGTGATCTCCTCGATGCACCACTTCCGTTTTACCCTTCTGGACGACAGCTACCGAATTACTGGCAGTACTGTTTGAGCAGTCCGACCTGTTCCGGCTGCAAACGGTAGCGATATACCGGTCGGCCGGTAGCGCCGTAATGAATGCTGGTGAACAGGATATTAATTTGCGCCAGCCAGATCAGGTATTTGCGGCAGGAGACGCGGGAAATGTTCACCGCATTCGCCAGATCGTCGGTGGAAAATTCTATCTCCGGATGGCTGTCGATCCACTGGCAAATGGTGCGCAGCGTCTGCGGCGTTAGGCCTTTCGGTAATTTTTTGCTGTCAGCCAGCTCCGGCGCGCCGCCGTGGATCAGCCTGTCGACGTCGGCCTGTTCATAATACTGATGCGATCCCATCAGGCTGCGCTTTGCCTTCCAGCCGTTCAGCGCCTCTTCAAAACGCGGGAACTGGAATGGTTTAATCAGGTAATCCACCACGCCATAGTGCATGGACGTCTGGATTGTTGCGGCGTCGGAGGCCGACGAGATCATGATGACGTCAATCGGGCGGCCCGACGCGCGAATGATGGGCAGCAGATCCAGCCCGTTATCCTGCTGCATATAGACATCCAGCAGCACCAGATCGATCGGCTGGCCTGGGTTGGCGATCAACGCCTCGGCCTGGTTGAGCGTGGAAGCGACGCCGCAGCAGCTAAAACCCTCAACGCGGTTAACATACAGACGGTTGAGGTCGGCTACCATGGCGTCATCATCGACAATTAACACATTTATCACGCGATATTCCTCTCGCTATCCCAGGGGATCTGAACAAAAAATTGGGTAAATACGCCAGGTTCAGACTCGACGGTAATATCTCCGCCCAGATTCTGGATCTGCTGACGCGCAAGGAACAGCCCAACGCCGCGGTTTTCACCTTTTGTTGAGTAGCCCTTTGTAAAAATAGCCTCCAGCCGCTCGGGATCAATACCGGGACCGTCATCGCTGACCTCACCGCTCAGCCAGCCGTTCTGATAATGCAGCAGCAGGCCGATCTCGCCTTCCGGCTGGCCTTCCATCGCATCCAGGGCATTTTCGATTAAATTGCCCAGCACGGTGATCAGCACCGCAACCTGCTCTTCATTGGCGGTGTCAGGAAGCTGACTCTCCTCCGCCAGCGTCAGGGTCACTCCAGCCTCTTTGGCGCGGTTAATTTTACCCAGCAGGAAACCCGCAATGACCGGCGATTTAACTCTGCGCTGTATCGCGCCGATATCCGTCTGATAATTCTGCGCGGTCTGGATGATGTACTCCTCCAGCTTATCGTAGCGCTTCATGTGCAGCAGGCCGAGGATCACGTGCAGCTTGTTCATAAACTCATGCGTATGGGAGCGCAGGGCATCAACATAGTTGACCATGCCATCGATACGCTGCATTAACTGGCTGATTTCGGTCTTATCGCGGAAGGTGCTGATTGCCCCGATCACCTGATTCTGGCTTTTCACGGGGACCATGTTGCACAGCAGTAGCCGTCCGTTACAGCCGATCTCCTGATCCTGGCGAGCAATGCCGGTTTTCGCCACTTCCCGCAGGCTGGCCAGCAGTGGTTCGCCGCTGCTCTCGGAGTGCTCACCCGAGCTCAGGAGCAAAATCTCTCTGGCGGTGTGGTTAATCATCGTCACGCGCCCGTGCATATCCACGGCCATCACGCCTTCGCGCAGGGACTGCAACATGGCCTGGCGCTGCTCAAAGAGGGCTGAGATCTCGTAAGGCTCCAGCCCAAAGAGGATACGCTTCAGCACCCGGACCAGACCCCATATCGCCACCGAGCTCATCAGAACGCTGAATAAGATGGTCCACACGGCGTTGAGCCGCCCGCGGGCAATCTGATCTTCAACTTTATTCAGCGAAATACCCACCACCACCACGCCGATCTGGTCGTGCTGGTCGTCATACACGGGGGTAAAGACGCGCAGCGCTTCCGCGAGCGCACCGCGGTTAACGGAGACGTTCTCTTTCCCTTCCAGGGCGGGCGTCAGATCGTCGCCAATAAAATGCAAACCTAACAGCGCTTCGTTTGGATGGGAATAGCGGATCCCACGCAGGTCGGTGACCACGGTAAACAGCAAGTCGTTGCGCTTCGTCACCGCCTCGGCTATCGGCTGGATGATGCCAGCCTGCGGCGATTCCATCAGGCCACGCTTGATCTCCGGGCTGTCGGCCAGCGTCCGGGCGATACCCAGCGCGGTATCTTTCACGTCATCGCGCGTGGCGCGGGTGATCTGCACAGAGTAGAGCGCGAAGACCACCAGCAGCACCGAGCCGATAATCGCGCACACCATCAGCGTAACCAGCGTATTCAGCTTCATAGGGCGCTTGCGCGTCGGGGGGAAGGGCTGCAAATCGCTCATTAACACTCCGCGATGAAAAAGAAAGGGCTAATTATCGCTGATGACGGGCGTTTCATAAAGCCATGTAAAGAGAGGCGTTTCGTGAGCCTCCTCTCAGGTGACCTATATAAAACACTTTATAGTGTGTGGGTACTCATAATAAGGAGGCAGTTTATGAGCATTATGCTTACCGGTACGGCCAGGGAAAGACGGCACGCCAGCACGATGAACATCGACAGATTATCGACGCTGGATATGCTTAACGTCATACACCAGGATGACGCGCAAATCTCTTCTGCACTTACCCCACACTTAAGTATGCTGGCCCGCGTGGTGGATAACGCGGCGGCGACGCTTAGCCACGGCGGACGTCTGGTGCTGACCGGCGCGGGCGCGTCCGGACGCATGGCTGAGCAGGCGGCAGAAGCGTTTGCGCCGGGCAAACACCCCGTCATTGCGTTAACAGCAGGTGATAACGCCGGAAGCTACGCGCGCGGCGTTGCCGACCTTCAGACGATAGAATTTGGCGAGCATGACATGATGCTGGCGCTGTCCGTCAGCGGCAAAACGCCATGGGTTTGGGGCGCGATGCGTCATGCGTGGTCTCTGGGCTCAACGGTTGCGCTCATTACTGAGGATGCGCAAAGTGAAGCGGCGCAGCTGGCGAGTATGGTCATTGCTCCCAATCTGGGCGCGGATGTGGTGGCCGGGTATACCAACGCTAAAGCAGGCATTGCGCAAAGCATGATCCTGCATATGATCACCACCGGTCTGGCGGTACGGACAGGACGGGTGTACAGCAACCTGCGCGTTGATCTGGAGGCAAGCAACACCAGATGGGCCGAACGACAAATTGCCATTGTGATGGAAGCGGGGGGATGTAGCCGGGCGCAGGCGAAGGCCGCGCTGGAAAGCTGTAACCACCAGTGCAAAACGGCGGTACTGATGGTGCTGACGGGTCTGAATGCCTGGAAAGCGCATGAATTGCTGGCGCAGAATAACGGGTTTGTTCGCCTGGCCTTGCAGGAAGCGCCATAACATTTCAGCGTCAAATAAAAAAGCCCGCGTTGCGGGCTTTGCTATTTATGGGGATCAGAACTGGTAGATCATACCGATGCCAACGATGTCATCGGTAGCAATACCGTTGTCATTGTAGAAGGCATCATCTTCGTCCAGCAGGTTGATTTTATAATCAACGTAGGTGGAGAAGTTCTTGTTGAAGCTGTAGGTCATGCCCACGTCGATATAGTTAACCAGATCCTGGTCTACATAGTCATAACCATTGCCTGGATGATAATCGTTACCACCCAAATCGATGCCTTTAGAATAGACCCACGCCAGGGATGGACGCAGACCGAAGTCAAACTGGTACTGTGCTACGGCTTCAAAGTTCTGGGTTTTGTTGGCGATGCCACCGTTGCCGTACGGAGTCATGTTACGGGTTTCCGCATACATCATGGCCAGGTAGACATCATTAGCATCGTATTTAGCGCCGATTGTCCACGCTTCCGCACGTTCACCGCCAGCATATTTGCTGAAGCGGTTATAGGTGCCAGCGCCGTAAGCGACCTGGTCGTTAGTACGGTCAGAGGAAGAATAAGCCGCACCCAGCGTCAGGCCGAAATCGAAGTCATAGGTGGTAGACATACCGAAGCCGTCGCCGTTCTGGAAACGAACATCATCATGACCGTTTTTGGTGCCTTCCTGATTTTCGTTTGCGTTAGCACCTTCGTTAGCACCCTGGTATTGCAGCGCAAAGTTCAGGCCGTCGACCAGACCGAAGAAGTCATTATTACGGTAGGTCGCTACACCGTTAGTACGGCCAACCATATAGTTGTCGGTCCAGGTATAGGAGTCGCCACCAAATACCGGCAGCATATCGGTCCAGGCTTCAACGTCATACACGACGCCGTAATTACGGCCATAATCGAATGAGCCATATTCGCCGTATTTCAGGCCAGCAAAGGCCAGACGGTTAAAAGAGGTGTCGCCTGCGCCTTCGTTATCGTTAGCGTAGGTTTTATATTCCCACTGGCCGTAACCTGTCAGGTCGTTCGTGATCTGCGTTTCGCCTTTGAAACCCACCTGTACATAGGTTTCATCGCCGTCGTCGCCTGGGTTGTCGGAGAAGGTATGACGCGCATCAACCTTACCGTACAGGTCAACTTTGTTGCCGTTTTTGTTATACATTTCCGCTGCATTTGCTGCGCCAGCCATTAATAACGCGGGTACGAGAATTGCCAGAACTTTTCTTTTCATTATATATTCCCTTTAAATATAAATTGTCTGAATATATGTAATTACCCTCCGTAACTACATGGCTGATACTATTCTATGGATTATTATTTAGGTTCAAAAATAAATGTAATTAAACTGGTAAAAATATTACAAAATATTTCTTTTTATCTCTTTATTTTTCATGTGAATTAATTAATTGAAAATATAGCGGGTAATTATTATTAAGTATTTCGTAATTCTATTTATTAAAGATTTTGATTCGGATGTATTATAATTCACTCTCTTTTGAGCAACAGGATGGGATGATGGAACTTGCGCAGTGGCAGCACCGTTATGAGCGCTGGCTCGACGAAAATCATTTTACTGATGATGCGGCGCACGATATCGCCCATTTTCGCCGCGTCTGGATGACGGCGCAGGGTATTATGGCTGACGAGGATAGCGATCCGCTGGTTGTGTTGACCGCATGCTACTTCCATGACATTGTCAGCCTGCCGAAAAATCACCCGGAACGTAGCCACTCCTCGCGGCTGGCAGCGCGAAAAACGCGCGAGATCCTCAGTCGCGACTTTCCTGATTTTCCGCCGGATCGTTATGCGGCCGTTGAGCATGCTATTGAAGCGCACAGCTTCAGTGCCGGTATCGCGCCGCAAAGCCTGGAGGCCAAAATTGTGCAGGATGCCGACCGGCTGGAGGCGTTAGGCGCTATCGGCCTGGCGCGCGTCTTTGCCGTCTCCGGTGCGCTGGGCGCCGCGCTGTTTGATGCCGACGACCCGTTCGCCGGAACACGAGGGCTGGATGATAAAGCCTTCGCGCTCGACCACTTTCAGACCAAACTCCTGCGCCTGCCGGACACTATGCAAACCGCGCGGGGGCGCAAACTTGCGCGTCACAATGCCGATTTTCTGATCCAGTTTATGGCGAAGCTGAGTGCCGAATTACAGGGCGATTACCTCGGAACCGACAGCCAGATATTGACCCATTTCCGTCGCAGTGTGCGATCCTGAACTGTGGTACTCTGTTTTCTGTCTTTATTGTCCGGTTAAGAGAATGCAGGAAAATCGATCAGTGACTGTGCCCGCGCCTGAGCGGGTTGAGAAATCAACGGCAGCCGTGCAGGCACTCCTGCGTCAGCTGCTGGAAATGTATGATGTTAAAACGCTGGCAAACCAGCTGGTGGCCCATGGCGAGAGTCACTGGAGCCCGGCGATACTCAAGCGGTTGCTGATAAGCGACAGGGCAGGGCACCGCCTGAGCGACGGCGAGTTCCGTTATCTGCGCAACCTGCTGCCGCGTCCTCCTGCTGCGCATCCGAATTATGCCTTTCGATTTATCGATCTCTTTGCCGGTATCGGCGGCATTCGCCATGGCTTTGAAGCTATTGGCGGGCAGTGTGTGTTCACCAGTGAATGGAATAAACATGCCGTCCGTACCTATAAAGCCAACTGGTATTGCGACCCCGACGCGCACCAGTTCAACGCGGATATTCGTGATGTCACGCTGAGCCACAAAACTGGCGTCAGCGATGAAGAGGCCGCCGAACACATTCGCAATACCATTCCGGCGCACGATGTGCTGCTGGCAGGCTTTCCGTGTCAGCCGTTCTCGCTGGCTGGCGTGTCGAAAAAGAACGCGCTGGGACGCGCACACGGCTTTGCCTGTGATACGCAGGGCACACTGTTTTTTGACGTTGCCCGGATTATTGATGCCCGCCGCCCGGCAATTTTTGTTCTGGAGAACGTCAAGAATTTAAAGAGTCATGACGGCGGCAAAACCTTCCGCATTATCATGCAAACGCTGGATGAACTGGGTTACGACGTGGCGGATGCAGAGGATATGGGGCCGGACGATCCGAAAATTATCGACGGCAAACACTTCCTGCCACAGCACCGCGAACGTATTGTGCTGGTGGGCTTCCGCCGCGATCTCAACCTGAAAGGCGATTTTACGCTGCGTGATTTGCCTTCGCTGTATCCGGCGCGCCGCCCGACGGTGGCCGATCTGCTGGAGCCCGCCGTCGATGCGAAATTCATTCTGACCCCGGTGCTGTGGAAATACCTCTATCGCTATGCCAAAAAGCATCAGGCCAAAGGCAATGGCTTTGGGTTTGGCATGGTCAATCCGCTTAATCCTGACAGCGTGACGCGTACGCTGTCGGCGCGCTATTACAAAGATGGCGCGGAAATTCTTATCGATCGGGGCTGGGATAAGGCGCTGGGCGAAAAAGATTTCGACGATCCACAAAACCAACAGCACCGACCGCGGCGCTTAACGCCGCGCGAGTGCGCTCGCTTAATGGGCTTTGAGACGCCGCAGGGCTACAGTTTTCGCATCCCCGTGTCGGACACCCAGGCCTATCGTCAGTTTGGCAACTCGGTGGTAGTGCCCGCCTTTGCCGCCGTAGCTAAACTGCTGGCCTCACGTATCAGCAAGGCCGTTCAGCTTCGTCAGAGTGAGGCCGTCAATGGCGGACGTTCACAATAAGGCCACGCGCAGTAAAAACATGCGTGCCATCGGCACGCGTGATACCGCGATCGAAAAACGGATCGCGGGCCTCCTGACCGCCGTCGGGTTTGAATTCAGGGTTCAGGATGCCACGCTTGCCGGGCGTCCTGATTTCGTCATCGACGCGTACCAGTGCATCATCTTTACCCACGGCTGTTTCTGGCATCATCATGACTGCTATCTGTTTAAAGTCCCGGCGACACGCACCGACTTCTGGCTGGACAAAATTGGCAGGAACGTCGAGCGTGATAAACGCGATGTTTCGCAGCTTTACGCTCAGGGCTGGCGGGTGATGATTGTCTGGGAGTGCGCGCTGCGCGGAAGAATGAAGCTGAATGACGTGGAACTGACGGAGCGGCTGGAAGAGTGGATCTGCGGCGGCGGTCAGGCCGCGCAGATCGATACCCAGGGCATTCACCCGATCACGGTTTCTCCACCTCACACGTCGTAACAATCGGTTTCGCGGGCAGCAAATATTTACCCAGCGTGACCAGCACCACGGCAAAGACAATCACGCCCAGCGCCAGCCATTCAATCGTCGACAGCACTTCGCCCGCAAAACCGGTACCCAGCAGCACGGCCACCACCGGGTTAACGTAGGCGTAGCTGGTGGCAACCGCCGGTGAGACGTTGCGGATCAGGTACATATAGGCGTTAATGGCGATAATGGAGCCAAACAGCGCCAGATACCCGACGGCCAGGAAACCTGAAAGGTCTGGCATCGCCGTCAGTTTTTCACCCGTCAACGCGGAGGCCATCAGCAGCACAATGCCTGCCGCGAGCATCTCAATGGCACCCGCCATCATCCCGGAAGGCAGCTCGATGCGGGAACCGTAGACCGAGCCGAAGGCCCAGCTCATGGAGCCGATCATGATCAGAACGGCAGCCCAGGGGTTCCCGCTCAGGTTACCGCCGCTGTTCAGCAGGATGATACCCACAAGCCCAATCGCGATGCCCAGCCATTCGAGCTTACGGGTGCGGATCCCGAAGAGACGACTAAAGCAGAGCGTAAACAGCGGCACGGTCGCGACGACCACGGCGGCGATGCCCGACGGTACGTTCTGGTGCTCGGCGACGGTTACCGCGCCATTGCCCACCGCCAGCAGCAGCAGGCCAATCAGGGCGGCGTTAAGCAAGGGACGCAGCGGCGGTAGCCTGTGGCCGCGCAGCAATAAAAATGCCATCAGCAGCACGCCGGCCGTAAGGAAACGAATACCGGCCATCATCAGCGGGGGCCAGCTTTCCACGCCTATACGAATGACAAAATAGGTGGATCCCCAGATGATATAAAGAGAAAAGAGTGCTCCAATGAGCGGTAATAAATGCCGAAAACGCATAGTCCCTCACGACGAAATAAAAAGTTCGCTCATAGTTAACGCCAAAACTATCGGGCTGGCGAGTGCTTTAATTGTGTAGTTAATGTGAAATTTTTGTTGACGTGAGGTGCCTGTTTCCGGGCGGTGAGTTTTGTTCCATACTATTCACTTAATTAGCAAAAAAAGAAGGATAGAGATTTTGGCAGGAAGTAGCTTATTAACATTGCTGGATGATATCGCCACCTTGCTGGATGACATTTCGGTTATGGGAAAACTGGCGGCGAAAAAAACCGCCGGGGTACTGGGAGATGATTTGTCGTTGAACGCGCAGCAGGTCAGCGGCGTGCGGGCGAACCGTGAGTTGCCGGTGGTGTGGGGCGTAGCGAAAGGATCCTTTATTAACAAGGTGATCCTCGTTCCGCTGGCGTTGCTGATTAGCGCCTTTATACCCTGGGCCATTACGCCCCTGCTGATGATTGGCGGGGCGTTCCTGTGCTTCGAGGGTGCCGAAAAAGTGTTGCATATGTTCGCTGCACGCAAAGAGAAAGACACCCCGGAAATGCGCCAGCAGCGTCTGGAAGCGCTGGCCGCGCAGGATCCAAAAACGTTCGAGCGCGATAAGGTCAAAGGCGCGATCCGTACTGACTTCATCCTCTCGGCCGAAATTGTGGCGATTACGCTGGGGATCGTCTCAGAAGCCCCTCTGATGAACCAGGTGCTGATCCTGTCCGGCATTGCGATCCTCGTGACGATAGGGGTTTATGGTCTGGTCGGGCTGATCGTCAAGCTGGACGATATCGGCTTCTGGCTGGAAAAAAAATCCAGCGCAATTGCGCGCGGCATCGGGAAAAGCCTGCTGGTGGTAGCGCCGTGGCTGATGAAAACCTTATCGGTGGTGGGAACCCTGGCAATGTTCCTGGTCGGCGGTGGAATTATCGTGCACGGTGTTGCTTCGCTGCATCACATGATTGAACATTTTGCGTCAGCCCAGGGAGCGGTAGTCGCTGCGATCCTGCCCACACTGCTTAACCTCGTGCTGGGCTTTATCGTCGGTCTGATTGTGGTAGCCGTTGTTAAGCTGGTTGAAAAAGTACGCGGGAAATCGCATTAATTATTGCTGACCCCGGGTGCAAAAAGACTATTCCTCGTCTAAATTGAAAACGTTTCACCCTGATACAGGAGGCAGGTATGGTCTTTTTGATCAGTGATGAAGTTAAGCCTAAAAATGGTGGTCCAGGCATGATCGTCACCGGGTATTCCAGCGGAATGGTGGAGTGTCGGTGGCATGATGGATACGGCATTAAGCGGGAGGCTTTTCGTGAAGACGAGCTTCAGCCTGCTAATAAAAGGCAAAAACGCGACAAGGCTTAATCACACAACGCCCGGCCTTGCCGGGCGTTTTTACTGGCAGAAGACTTATCATATCGGATGGTGAGCGACAATCAGGGAGTGTGTGTGCAGCACGATACCATTGTTGTAAAACAATCTTTTTTGCAGTGGCTGCATAAGCGTAGCAATCCCAGTTTGATTGTTAACCTCTGTTTTATCGTTGTCCTGATTTTTTCCACTCTCCTGACCTGGCGCGAAGTTGTGGTACTGGAAGATGCTTATATCTCCAGCCAGCGTAACCATCTGGAAACGGTTGCCAGTGCGCTGGACAGACAGCTTCAGTTCAGCGTCGATAAAATGCTGTTTTTTCGCCACAGCATGCATGATGCGCTGGAAACGCCGCTGGCGTTTGGCGCGCTGCATGATGCGGTAAAGCGTTTTGCGCATTTGCGCACGTCTCCCACCTGGCAAATTGCGGTTGATAAACGGCGCACATTACCGATCAACGGTGTTTCGGATGCCTTCGTTGAAAAGACCACTCTTCTGAACCGTGATGATGAGTACCTTGATAATGAATTGTCCGCGGCGCTTGAAGTGGGGTATTTACTGCGTCTGGCATCCAGCCCTTCCCGCAACGAAGAGCGCGTGATTTATGTCTCTCGCGCCGGATTCTTTCTGGAAACGGATACGCCGGGAAATTCCAGCGATATCGTGCAGCGCTATTATCATCTGGTCACTCAGCCCTGGTTTACCCAACAGTCCGAGCGTGAAAACCGTGCGCGTGCCGTGCGCTGGTTTATCTCGCCGCCTTCCTCCTTTGTGGGCAAAAAGCCGCTGATTACCGCCAGCGTGCCGGTTTATTACCATCACGTCTGGTATGGCGTGGTGGCGATGGATTTCACCTTTGCCACCCTGCGTCGCCTGCTGGTGGAAGCCGTGGGCGATAACCCGGAAGGGGAATACCAGCTGTATGACAGCCGGCTTACCCTGCTTGCGACATCTGAGTCACCTGCTGTGGACGTTAATCATTTTGACGCGCGCGAATTAGCTCAGATAGCGCACGCGATAGAATCGGATTCCGAAGGCGGCATTCGTCTGGGGAGTCGTTTTGTCAGCTGGGAGCGTCTTGACCATTTTGATGGCGTCATCCTGCGCGTGCACACCCTGGATGAAGGGGTGCGCGGCGATTTCGGTAGCATCAGCATTGTGCTGGCATTGCTTTGGGCGCTGTTCACCGCGATGCTGCTCATCTCATGGCTGGTGATCCGGCGCATGGTCATTAATATGTATTCGATGCAGAACTCGCTGCAATGGCAGGCCTGGCATGACCCTCTGACCCGGCTGAATAATCGTGGATCGCTGTTTGATCAGGCGAAAATACTGGCGAAGCAGTGTGAACAGCAGTCGCTGCCTTTCTCGGTCATTCAGATCGATCTTGACTGCTTCAAGAGTATCAATGATCGGTTCGGGCATCAGGCGGGTGATAAGGTGTTGTCCCATGCCGCGGGGCTGATTGCCAGCACCCTTCGTGTTAAAGATATTGCCGGACGCGTCGGGGGGGAAGAGTTCTGTGTGGTGCTGCCCGGCATGACGCTTGAAGAGGCGGCGGAAGTCGCAGAGCAGATCCGCGAGCGTATCGACAGCAAAGAGATTCTGATTAAGAAAAGTACCACCCTGCGCGTGAGTGCGTCGTTTGGCGTCTCTGGTGCGCAGGAGAAGGGCAATTATCACTTCGAAAATCTGCAATCCACCGCCGATGCGCGTCTGTATGAGGCGAAACAGCGCGGGCGTAACCGGGTCATCTGGCAAGATCACCTCAAAAAGTAATCAAGTCCCTCGCACCAGCCGGTCGGCCCGGTGTGCTGAGTGTGATAAACCCGGGCTGGATCGTTGTTTATAAGGCTGATACCCTCCCGGTTGAAGCCTTTCACCACCACGGCGAAGCCTACGCTGTCCAGCAGCGGGGCATCATTGGGGCCGTCGCCCAGGCCCAGCGTCGTCGGTTCGTAGCCCTCGTGCAGGCGATACTGGTCCACAAGCCAGTGAACCGCCACGTCTTTGCCGCAGCAGGTGTCCAGAATATGCCAGAAGCGTGCACCCTGGACGATCTTCAGCCGCTGCCGGGCGAGTTCGGCGGCAAAGTATCTCATTTGTTCATCACTGTCACGCCAGATCAGCGTCACGGAAGCCTCGTGCTTGCGCGCAAGCACCGAACGGGGACGGCTCAGCCCGGTCCATTCGGCGACTACGTGCTCGTCCACATCATCGAAGGTGGTGAATTTCAGATGCATCTCCTGGCGTACCCGGGCAATACACTGCCGGATATCGTCATGCTTCTTTTCTGAGATGAACCGTGCGGCGTTTTCCCACCGTACGTCAGGCTGGATCACCGCGCCGTTTTCCGCAATGTAGGGCAGCCCGCCAAGCCCCAGTTCCTGCTGGATGTCATCCATCTCGGAAGCGGTTTTGCTGCTGCACAGAATGACCGGTATCTGTTCATCCATTAATTTTTCCAGCCACGGGGCCGCAGGCTGCCAGTCAAGGGTGTGAAAATCCAACAGCGTGCCGTCGAGGTCGGTAAAGACAAGAAGAGTCTCCTCAAGCGAAGGCATAATGTCTCCCGGATGGTGATTTTTCCTAAGAAAAATCTTAAAAAAAATAGGCATTGAAGCGCCGTTTAAGTGGAAACGATCCCGACAAACCCACACGCGGCGCAGGTTTATACTCATAACCAAAATTCACATGTATAAAATATAATATTCGCTAAGAGAATATATGCTTGTAAGACAATTCTGTTGGGGATAATGTCTTACCTGCATCAGATTTCCTGGTGTAACGAATTTACAAGTGCTTCTTGCATAAGCAAGTTTGATCCCGGTCATCCCCATGACCGGGATTTTTTTCGTCTTAGCGGTTCGTCTCCGAGACGCTAAAGTCATGGATATCCAGCTCGAATGCTTCAGCCAGTTCACGGTAGGTATGGTAATCCCGACCATTGACCACGACACGGTCTGAATTATCCTCCGCGCGATGAACTTCGGACTCACTAATTTCATTGATGGCGGCAAGCAGGGCATCGACATCCACTTCAACCTCACGCTTAATGGTGTCGCTGTACTCTTTGTCAGTCTTCATGGCGGGCTCCTCATTTAACCGTCTCAACAGCTAAGTATAGACCGCACACAAAAACGCCATTCGCGCCAGGCGGCGATGCCAGGCAATGTAATTTGTTCTACACTGGCTCAAAACCACAGGAGGAATGTATGAAGGTCAACGATCGGGTAACCGTCAAAACGGACGGTGGGCCGCGCCGCCCGGGCGTGGTTCTGGCAATAGAAGAGTTTAATGAAGGCACAATGTATCTGGTGTCGCTGGAAGATTACCCGCTCGGCATCTGGTTCTTCAACGAACTGGGGCACCCGGATGGGATCTTTGTGGAAACGGCGGAATAGGGCGGCGTCGGGGGCGTCTTCTCCCCGGCTCCGGCTGCTTAAAAGCAAAATCTCTGGCCAGGCCAGAGATCAAGGTAGGGTACAACATGGCCGTGCAAATTAGCGCATATTAACGAAAATCCCATTCGTCACATTATCTGTCAGGCGTACGACATGGTATATCACTTGCTTATTATGCGTTTTAATTTTCCTTTTAATATTTCCTTTGTGTGACGATACTGTTTTTGCCTTGATATTCATCTGGTCTGAGATCTGAATTGTCCCTTGTCCAGCCATCCACATTCTTAGCATACTTGATTCAGTTCTGCTTAATGATAGGGTGGGTAAGTTAATCGCCCCTACATTCTTAACTTCTTTATTCAAATAATCGCCCAGAATGTCATCAAGTGACTCTGGTTTAATCGATTTCGAGCTGATTAATAAGTTTTTACGCACCAACAAATACTCATCGAAATGAATATTGGCGATCGCCATAAAAACAATGAACAGGGTCTTAGGATGCTGATTAATGATCTGCTTAATGTGCTGACTGTTAGCGGGGTCGTGAATGAAACAGTCCTCATTAATAAACACCACGCCGGGCTTGTGGGCGTCACAAGCGGCTGCGAGTTCTTCAACGGTGTGTGCATCGTTGATGTCTCTCTTTCTAACCCCTCTGCTTGCTAAGTACCCGGTTAACCCTAGCCGGGTGTAGCTGCATAAATCCATAATGATCGTTGACATGGCATACCCTCACTCAATGCGTAACGATAATTCACCACCTGCCTGAGAGCTCATAAACAGCCATACGGGATGGAAAAATCTAATAAAACCTGTGAGCATGGCAAAGACTTTCAGGCGAACTCACTATCCCGTAAAGTTACGTATAATTTGCCAGGAATCATCTTAAAGTAAAGTAAATATTAAGTATTGTGAGGTGGTTAGAAACATTTAAACCGCGTCAGATATATCCTGGTAGATGTTTTTCGAGATTATTTTTAGGAATATCCTCAGGAAGACATTGCAAACACTGCGGGTTATTATTTGCGTGGAAGTTCGCTAACAATATCCGCTAACAGATTGAATATCTCACTGAATAAATGTTCGCAGAAGGGGGCGATAAGTGGCATCAATAATGACATTAATAAAAGGCCAACCGTCAAAGTCACCGGAAAGCCGATGACGAATACCGACAGCTGCGGAGCCATTCGGTTGAGTAAACCTAATGCGAGGTTAACGGTGAGCAGCAGGGTAATGATCGGCAGCGCCAGCATCAGCCCGTTGAGGAAGATCAGCCCGGCAGCCCTCACCAGCGCCAGAAACGCGTTGCTGTTTACCGGGTTGTCGCCAATCGGCAGCGTGTGGAAGGTGTCCACCAGCATCGAGATGAGCCACAGGTGGCCGTTGAACGAGAGAAACAACAGCATCGCCAGCAGGTCGATAATACGCGCCAGCACGGGCATATTCAGGTGGCTGCCCGGGTCAACGAACGTCGCGAAAGACAGGCCCATTTGCAAACCGATAAGTTCACCCGCCGTTCGTACCGCGGCGAAGGCGAGCTGCATCGTGAACCCGACCGCCACGCCAATCATCACCTGTTGCAGGGCAATCCAGACGGCGTTCGGGGAAAAAATCGGAATATCCACCGCCGGCAGGGAAGGGGCAACGATAATCGTGATAACCATGCCCAGCCCAATTTTGACGCGTTTAGGCACCGACTTTTCACTGAGTATGGGGGCGGTGGAGATCAGCGCCATGATGCGCAGCATCGGCCAGAAATAGATCCCGAGCCACTGAACAAACTGATCGCTGGTGAAATGCAGCATCGTCCGTCAGCCGATGATGTAAGGCAGATTGGTGAACAGGTTGCGCATATAGTCCAGCAGCAAATTGAGCATCCATGGCCCGGCAACGATAATCGCCACGAAGACGGCAATGATCTTCGGGATGAACGACAGGGTCATTTCGTTAATCTGCGTGGCGGCCTGGAGAATACTGATAATCAGACCGGTGACTAGCGCAACCAGCAGCAGGGGCGCGGCGACGGCAATCGCGACTTTCATCGCCTCCGTGCCCATCATCATGACCGACTCAGGCGTCATTGCGCGCTCCTCAACTGTAGAAACTCTGCGCCAGCGAGCTGACCAGCAGCTGCCAGCCGTCGACCAGCACGAACAGCATGATCTTAAAGGGCAGGGCAATGGTCGCGGGCGGAACCATCATCATCCCGAGCGCCATCAGGACGCTGGCGATCACCAGGTCAATAATCAGGAACGGAATGAAAATGGTGAAGCCAATCTGGAACGCGGTTTTCAGCTCGCTGGTGACATACGCTGGCAGCAGGATGCGCATCGGCACCGCTTCCGGTCCCTGTAACTCGCCCGTGTTAGCGAGACGGGCAAACAGGGCCAAATCCGCTTCGCGCGTCTGGCGAAGCATAAATTCACGTAATGGCTGAGCCCCCTTTTCCAGGGCAACCTGCATGGAAATTTTATCTTCGCTGAACGGCTGGTACGCCTCGGTGTAAATCTTGTCGATAACCGGCGACATAATGAAAAAGGTCAGGAACAGGGCTAAACCCAGCAGCACCTGATTGGGCGGTGCGGACGGTGTGCCGAGCGCATTTCGCAGCAGACCAAACACAATGATGATGCGGGTGAAGCTGGTCATCATCAGCAGGATCGCCGGGATAAAGGTCAGCGAGGTGATGAACACCAGCGTCTGCACGGACAGGGACCAGCTTTGTCCCCCGTTCGCCAGCGGCGTGGAAACCAGCCCCGGCAGTTGCGCATACACAGAGGGCGCGAACAGGCCCAGGCCTGCCAGCGTAAGGAATAACAAACGGCGCATCAGGATCTCCCGGGACGCTTGAGCAAACTCTTCATAACGGACTGGAAATCCGCAGGGGCCTGGGCGTTAGCCTCCACCGTGGCAGGCGCAGGGGGCAGCGTGTGAAGAACGTTAATGCTGGAGGCGGTCACGCCCAGCACCAGTCGCGCATCTTCCACCTCCACAATGACCACGCGTTCACGCGGTCCTAGCGGGGTGCTGGCGCTGACCTTCAACCCGCGGGTACCGGCCGTTTTCCCCGCCAGACCGAAACGCTTTGCCAGCCAGGCGGCGATAAGGATAAAGGCAATAATACCGAACAGCGCGCCGCTCACCTGGAGCAGCGGTGAGCCGGGTACGGCGGAGGGCGCGGACAGTGTTGCCTGGGTTTTCATACTTAACGGCTCAGACGACGCATACGTTCGGAAGGGGTAATGATGTCGGTGATACGTACGCCGTATTTATCGGCCACCACCACCACTTCGCCTTGTGCAATCAGGTAGCCGTTGATCAGAATATCCAGCGGCTCACCCGCTAAACCGTCAAGCGCCACCACGGAACCCTGCGTCAGGCGCAGCAGCTCTTTAATGGTCATGCGGGTGCGACCCAGCTCAACGGTGAGCTTGACCGGAATGTCCATAATCAGGTCGATGTCCTGCAACGTGCCGCTGACGTCGCCGCCGCCTAACTGCTGAAAGACCGCGTCTGCCGCGCTTTTCGTCGGCGTCGTTTTCTGCTCGTTTAACGCGTCAGCCCACAGATCGTCCAGTGCTCCGCTGTTTTCATCGGACGGATTGTTCATGTCACTCATTTGGGCTGTTCCTCATTCAGCGAATTCAAAATCGGGTTGATCAAGTGCTCAACGCGTAACGCATACTGGCCGTTAATCGTGCCGTACTGGCTTGTCAGCACGGGTACGCCATCCACATGGGCAATAATGCGGTCGGGTTTATCTATCGGCAAAACGTCGCCGGGTTGTAATTTCAGGATCTGCGATAACCGCATGGAGATGTCGGCAAAGTTGGCTACCAGCTCCAGCTGCGAGTGCTGCACCTGACGCACCAGGTTCTCACGCCAGTTCTGATCTTCGTGACGTGAGTTCTCCAGCGGCGGGTTCACTAGCAGTTCGCGCAGCGGTTCAATCATGCTGAACGGCAGGCAGATGTTGAACTCACCCGTCAGGTTGCCGATCTCGACGTGGAACGGGGTATTCACGACGATGTCATTCGGGGAGGTGGTGATGTTGGTAAATTTCACCTGCATCTCGGAACGCACGTACTCCACTTCCAGCGGGTTAATCGCTTTCCACGCGTCGCTGTAGGATTCCAGCGCCAGCTTCAGCATGCGGTTAATCACGCGCTGTTCGGTATGGGTAAACTCCCGGCCTTCCACTTTGGTCGGGAAACGGCCATCGCCACCGAACAGGTTGTCCACTGCGATGAACACCAGGCTTGGCGAGAACACCACCAGGCCGGTACCGCGCAGCGGTTTCAGATGGATCAGGTTAAGGTTGGTTGGCACCGGCAGGTTGCGGGCAAACTCATGATACGGCTGAATGCGGATGGCACCGACGGTGATATCCGGGCTACGACGCAGCAGGTTAAACAGCCCCATACGGAACTGACGTGCGAAACGTTCGTTGATGATCTCCAGCGCCTGTAAACGCTCGCGCACCACGCGACGCTGGGTATTGGGATCGTAGGGACGAATATTATCGTCGCCGGTCAGACCCGGTTTCGGTTCGTCACTCTTATCGCTGTCGCCGTTGAGCAGCGCATCGATTTCTGCCTGAGAAAGAATACTGTCGCCCATGTCGTTACCGCAGAATGAAGGCTGTATACAGAACGTCAGTGACTTCCTGCTTAGGTTGGCCGTTTACCAGCGGGGTCGCCAGCGTCTGTTTGATGGCATCGACCAGCTTTTGCTTGCCCACATCGGTGGCGAGCGCGGAGGCATCCTGACGAGAAAACAGCAGCAGCAGACGGCTACGCACTTCTGGCAGGTAGTCGTTCAGACGTGCACGGGTCGCTTCATCTTTCAGACGCAGCGTAATACCCACGTAAAGCACGCGATCCGCATCGCCCAGGTTCACGGTGAACGTATCCAGCGGGTAGAAGACCGGCGCCGGTGGAGGCGGCGCTTCAGCTTTGGCGGCCGCGCTGGAGGGTTCCTGCTGCATACGCCAGTAACTGTAGCCTGCGGTGGCGCAGGCCGCGAGGGTAATCAACACCAGCAGCGGGATCCAGATGGAACGCTTGCTTTTTTTGGTGATAGCGGAGTCTGTCATCTGATACGAGCTTCCTGTTTCGGTACAGCTTAATACGGTGATTATCCCGTGTCCGGCTTAGGTCAAAGCGTGGAAAAGACGGGGATAATCACGTTACCTCTGGCGTTTAGGCAAAGATGTCTACGGCACGGCTGCCGCGCGCGGCGGATTGCAGGGCGGCAGGGGCAGGCAATAACTCTTCACTCTCATCGTTAAACCCGCCATGCTGGCCGGAACGCGAAGCGTGCTGTTGCTGCCCGGATGAGGACTGCTGCTGCCCGGCAAAGCCCTCGCTGCTGACGCTGCTTTGGGAAAGCTGAATGCCGTTTTCCGCAAGCTGCGTGCGCAGGATCGGCAGGGCCGCTTCCAGCGCCGCGCGAACGTGGCTGTGGGGCGAAACCATCTGCAACTGTGCCTGGTTGTCATCCAGCTTAAGCGAAATTTGCACCTGACCCAGATCTTCCGGGTGCAGACGCAGCTCTGCGGTCTGCTGTCCCTGTCTGGTGAACAGGGTGATGTGCTGGCTCAGATTCTGCTGCCATTCGTGCGTGCCCAGCGGCTGGCTTAACACCGGCGCTGTCGCAACTGTAGCGGCAGGCTGTGAAGGCGCCAGGTGACTGACGATCGGGGCCAGCGTCGCGGTTGGGCTGGCGGCAGGCGATGCCGCGCTCGCTACGTCCTGCTTCTCCGCGACGGCGGCGACGGCTGGCGTAACGGCTGCCGTGGCGGGCAGCGAGGTGTCGCTGTCCTGAACCGGCATTTTTTCCTGACCCGTTAACGCATGGCTAAGCGGCTGATGCTGGCCGTTATCCGTCTGGGCTAGCGCAGAGGGGAGGGCGGCACGGGGGGCGATCTCCCCGGTGCTCGCAGGCTGCGTCGCTACCGGGGTGGTGGTCTGCTGGTGCGGTAACATCGCCATCAGCGCGCTTAACCCGGCCAGCTCCTCTTCTTCAGTCGTGGTCTCGCCGTTTGTTTTCGCCTCCGGCTGGGTTAGCGCCTTCAGCGCATCCGTATTCGCGGCGGGTTTTTGGGCGGAGACGAGGCTTTGCAGGGAGACGGCGGTATCTTCATCAGTTAGAGTCTCCTGACGGGAGAGCAGTTCGGCGATTTTGGCCTGGAGCGTGGTATCACCGTTTTTTTCCTTTGCCGCTGTCGAGAGCTTGCTGCCCGCCGCTTTCAGATCCGCCAGCGTCAGCGGGGCATCTTTGCCTTTGCCAGTGGTCTCGGTCAGCGCGCCCGCCAGCAGAGAGAGAAAATCTTGCGCGCCCTCAGCGCCTTTCCCGGCAAGCGTGCCGCCGGACGGGTCGCTGTCGGTCATCAGCAGTTGTTGCAGTGTGATCATTCAGGTTTCCTCATTGATGCGCGCTGGGCAAACTCATCCATTTTTTTCTGATCCAGACGGTTTTCCGCCAGGGTCGAGGCTGCAATCTGCCGGTCCTGTAGGGTTTGCCAGGCCTGCAACCGCTGTTTTTTCTCGCGCCAGAAATTCAGCGCGGTATCGACTTTTTGCGTCCACTGGTTAAGCTGCTGGCGATGCTGCTCAATCGCCTTTTCCAGCGTCTGGATAAACTGCTGATAGTTAATCCAGCGCTGGCTACCAATGCCCTGCGTCATGTCGGTGTTAAGGTTGGTGCGATATTCATGCTGATAGTCGATTAACATCTTCAACTGTTCTTCAGCCTGCTGGCACCCGCGTCGCATTGCGCCAAGCTGCAATGCGGCATCATCAACTTCTTTTTCAGCCAGATCTTTCAGCGTTGATAACGCGCTGTTCTGCGCCATGACCTTCGCCCTCCACCTGTGTTACACCTGCGGGAAAATCAGCTCCAGTGCCTGGAGGGAATCTTCCCAGTCGGCGCGTTCAAAAATACCCTGTTGCAGAAATGCCTCCAGCTGCGGCCAGAGGGCAATCGCTTTATCGAGCATCGGGTCGCTGCCTTTGGCGTACGCCCCGACGCTTACCAGATCGCGGTTGCGCTGGAAGCTGGAGAGCAGTTGTTTGAAGTTACGCACGCGGGCGTAGTGTTGCTCGGTGATCAAGGCCGTCATCGCACGGCTGATCGACGCTTCAATATCAATCGCCGGGTAGTGCCCGGCTTCGGCCAGACGGCGCGACAGCACGATATGGCCGTCGAGGATCGCGCGCGCGGAGTCGGCAATCGGGTCCTGCTGGTCATCACCTTCGGTCAGTACCGTATAGAACGCGGTGATGGAGCCGCCGCCGCTGATGCCGTTCCCCGCGCGCTCAACCAACGCCGGGAGCTTGGCGAAGACCGACGGCGGGTAGCCTTTGGTCGCGGGCGGCTCGCCGATGGCCAGCGCAATCTCACGCTGCGCCATCGCGTAGCGGGTCAGGGAGTCCATAATCAGCAGCACGTGCTGGCCCCGGTCGCGGAAATCTTCCGCAATACGCGTGGCGTAGGCGGCACCCTGCATACGCAGCAGCGGCGACACGTCCGCAGGCGCGGCGATCACCACCGAGCGGGCGCGGCCCTCCGTACCCAGAATGTTTTCGATGAAATCTTTGACTTCGCGACCACGCTCACCAATCAGGCCAACGACGATCACGTCAGCCTGGGTATAACGCGCCATCATGCCGAGCAGGACCGATTTACCCACGCCGGAACCGGCAAACAGCCCCATACGCTGGCCGCGTCCCACGGTGAGCAGGGCGTTAATCGGCCGCACGCCGGTATCCAGTACGTGCTCGATTGGCGTGCGTTGCAGCGGGTTGAAGGGTTGGGTGATCAGCGCGCCGGTTTCGGTGGTATCAGGAGAGGGCAGGCCATCGAGCGGTTTGCCGCTTCCGTCCAGGACGCGGCCCAGCAGCGCCGGACCGAGCGGGAGCTGTTTGCCGCTTTGCAGGCCGTCACCGCTAATGTTTTTCGCGTAGACGCGGGCGCCGGGCAAAATCCCTTCCACTTCTTCAAGGGGCATCAGAAACAGGCGCTGACCGTTGAACCCGACCACTTCGCTTTCCACTTCACGCGTGTCGCCCCCGTCCTGACGCTCAATCACGCAGGTGGCGCCGAGCGGAAGTTGCAGCCCCGTGGCTTCCAGAACCAGACCGGTGGCGCGCGTCAGGCGTCCATAACGACGAACGGATGGCAGCTGCGCCATCTTCGTTTCAAAATTATCAAGCGTGTTAAGCCAGCGCGTAAGGCGAGCGGTCATCAGACGACTCCCGGTGCCGCCAGGCGGCACAGTTCCTGCCAGCGGGTCGCGACGCTGGCATCCAGATCGCCCTCATCCGCCGAGACCTTACAGCCTCCATGATGAAGTGACGGATCGCCGCGCAGCCGCCAGCCGTGCAGGCTCAGCGTCGCGCCGAGGCTCTCTTCCACGCGCTGCAAATCATCAGGATGCACGCGCAGCTGCGGTTTGCCGCTGAACAGCGGCTCCTGCTGGAGCAGGGCCTGGATCTGCTTAATCAGCGCGGCGTTATCCACTATCGGCGTCTGGCCGATCACCTGACGGGCCGCCTCCAGCGCCATCTGCATCAGGCGCGCGGCAATCACGCTGTCGAGCGCATCCAGCGTGTGCTGAAACTCGCTCACCAGTTGCTGCATGCGGGCATGTAGCGGCGCCTGCTGCTGGCGCGCCTGCTCGATGCCCTGCTCTAAACCTTTCGCCAGCCCTTCCTGATAACCCTGTGCGTGCCCGGTCTGACGGCCTTCGTTCATCCCTGCATTGAAGCCCTGTTCGTGCGCCTGCATTTGCATCTGGGCCAGCAACTGGGCGCGCTGTTCCTCTTCACTCAGCTCGGGTTCGCCCGCCCCGGCGTCGCCCTCGTCGGACGACACAACGGCAGGGGTGAACTCTGCGCTGGGAGGGGAGAGGTCGTCAGGCGTCCAGCGCTTCCACGACAGTTCATCAGACATAGGTGTCGTCTCCGCTGCCAATCACCATCTCGCCGGTTTCGGCCAGTCGACGAACAATAAGCAGGATCGCTTTCTGTTCGTTTTCCACCTGAGACAGACGTACCGGGCCACGGTTGGCCAGGTCGTCGCGCAGGATATCGGCCGCACGCTGGGACATGTTGCGCAGGAACTTCTCGCGCAGCGGCTGCTCGGCGCCTTTGAGGGCGATAAGCAGCGATTCGGAGTCCACCTCCTGGAGCAGGCGCTGGATGCTGCGGTCGTCCACTTCGACCAGGTTTTCGAACAGGAACATCTCATCGATAATTTTCTGCGCCAGCTCGCCGTCGAACTCGCGTACCGCCGTAATAACCGCCTCTTCCTGCTGCGTTTTCATCAGGTTGATGATTTCCGCTGCCGTTCTCACGCCGCCCATTTTGCTGCGCTTGAGGTTCTGGCCGTCGAGCAGGTTGTTCAGCACTTCGGTCAGCTCCGCCAGCGCGGCTGGCTGGACGCCGCCGAAGGTGGCGATACGCAGCATCACGTCGTGGCGCAGGCGCTCGTCGAACAGCGCAAGAATATCGGCCGCCTGGCCCCGTTTGAGGTGGACCAGAATGGTGGCGATAATCTGCGGGTGCTCGTCGCGAATAAGATCGGCGGCGCTTTGCGGCTCCATAAAGTTGAGCGTTTCGATCCCACTGGCGGTGTCGCGCGTTTCGAGAATATCTTCCAGCAGGCTGGCGGCGCGCTCTTCGCCCAGCGCCTTAACCAGCACGGAGCGCAGGTATTCGTTGGCGTTGACGTTGAGGGCGGCAAACTGCTCGGCTTCCTGCTCAAACTCCGCCAGCACCTCGGTCAGCTGCTTGTTAGAGATCTGGCGCACGTTGGCCATCGCCGCGCTGAGGATCTGCACTTCTCGCTGGGAGAGGTGTTTAAACACCTCCGCCGCGCGATCTTCCCCAATGGTCATCAGCAGGATGACGCTCTTATCGGTGCCTGTAAGCGTATTACTCATGTTCGTTACCCATCCAACCGCGGATGACCAGCGCGACGACGCGCGGATCGTTATCTGACATTTCGCGAATGCGCTGGCTCATCACCTCTGCGCCCATGCGCTGGTTAGCACGACGCTGCTGCATCTGTTCATCTTTGCTGAGACGAACTTCAACCGCTTCTTCCTCGTCCGGACGCGCGTTCTTCTGTTCCAGCGCGGCTTTCTCGGCTTCAGCACGACGCTGTAGCTGAGGACGAACGCCCTTACGCCACAGCAGCCACGCGACAATCAGCACCAGCAGCCAGCGGCCTGCGGACATCAGCTGATCGAAGAACGCCTGCTGTTGCCAGAACGGCAGTTCGCCACCGGTCTCATCCACCGGGTTGAACGGTGAGTTCACAACGTTGAGGGTATCGCCACGTTTTTCAGAGAAGCCCATCGCTTCGCGGGTCAAATCTTCGATCTGCTTCATCTGCTCCGCCGTGAGCGGCAGCGGTTTACCGTCCGGCAGCGTTTTGTAGTTCACCACCACGGCAACAGAGAGACGCTGAATATCGCCCGTGTTCAGTTTGGTATGGCGGATGGTCCGGTCGACTTCGTAGTTGGTCGTTTCGTTACGGCTGCTGTTACGCGGGCCGGCACTGTTCGCAGTCGAGGTCGTCTGCTGATTCGTTTGCTGACCGTTCTGCGGGTTTGCCGGCGGGGTGGAGATTGGCGCGGCGTTGGCAGGCGCAGGCTGGTTAGAGAGCGCGCCCGGCACACCGCCAGGATACTGGCCGCCGACCTGTTCCGACTCATTGATCTGACGCGAGCGTAACACGGCGCGGGAGGCATCCCCGTTCGGAGCGTACTGCTCTTCGGTCTGTTCTTTATTCGAGAAATCAATCTGCGCGGTGACCTGCGCGTGCACATTGCTGCTGCCGACCACCGGGCCCAGAATCGCTTCAATGCGACGCTGAAGACGGCCTTCCACGTCGGCGGCGTATTTCAGCTGGGCGTCGTTGAGATCGCGCCCGGCGGTGTTGGACTGCGTCAGCAGATGACCGCTCTGATCCACCAGCGTGACGTTACCTGGCGGCAGACCGGCCACCGCGCTGGAGACCAGGTGCGTGACGGCGCTGATCTGCCCTTCATCCAGCGCACGGGCAGGTTCGAGGTTAACGGTCACAGAGGCAGAAGGGGACTTTTGTTCGCGGACAAACAGGGACGGCTTAGGCATCGCCAGGTGCACACGGGCACTTTTCACCGGGCCTAAGGTTTCAATCGTACGGGCCAGCTCACCTTCCAGCGCGCGCTGGTAGTTAACCTGCTCGCTGAACTGACTGATGCCGAATTTTTCCTGATCCAGCAGCTCAAACCCAACCGCGCCGCCTTTCGGCAGCCCCTGCTGGGCGAGACGCAGGCGAAGCTCGTGCACTTTATCTGCCGGTACTTCAAGCGCACCACCGTTATCGGCAAAGCGATACGGGATGTTCATCTGGGTTAACTGGGTGACGATGGCACCGCCATCCTGGTCGGAAAGGTTGCTGTAGAGCGTGCGGTAATCCGGGCTTTTTGCCCATAAGACCATCGCGACAACGATCGCAATGGCGGCAGCGCCTGCCACAATCAACGGGATCTTAGGGTTGGCGCGAAGGCGGTTCATCCACTCGAGTGATTTATTCTGTGGCGCTGTCGATGCTGCTGTCGCACTCATTGCGCACCTCTTAAATCCTGGTGGTTTACGTTATTCGTGTAGAGAAACAAAACTGACTCCCGGGTCGGCAAACACGACAAAAGTTCCATACTGATGGCCCTGCCATTATTTGATGATTCGGGATTTTCTATGCGTCAAATAACCTGGTTTTTTAACGCTATTTACCGCCATTATCTTATTGACAAGCTGTTAGTCTTGACCTCGTAAAAAACCATCCAGGGGAGAGTCATGGCTATACAGGGCATTGAAGGGGTACTCAGTCAGTTACAGGCAACGGCGATGACCGCCCGTAATCAGAGCGTGGCTGACCAGCCGCCGGGCGTCAGTTTCGCCGGTCAACTGCATGCGGCGCTGGACCGGATCAGCGACAAGCAAAACGCGGCCCGTACCCAGGCTGAGAGATTTACCCTTGGCGAACCCGGCGTGGCGCTCAACGATGTGATGGCCGATCTGCAAAAAGCGTCGGTGTCATTGCAGATGGGGTTGCAGGTGCGTAATAAGCTGGTGTCGGCATACCAGGACGTGATGGGGATGCAGGTGTAAACCTTCCAATCTTACGCTGGCAGCCTGATGGCTTTAATGCCACAATATTTTTTTCTTCGCATGCAGGAAAGATGATGAAAAAAGTAGCAATTGTGGCTGCAATGCTGACGTTAGCGGGATGCGTTCAGGTCGAAAACTATCAGGAAGTGGTTAAGCATCCGGCACCTTCGCATCTGGCAGGTTACTGGCAGTCGAAAGGGCCGCAGAGCGCGATGGTGAGCCCGGAGGCGATTGCCACGCTGGTGGTGACGCCAGAGGGTGATACCCTGGATTGCCGTCAGTGGCAGCGCGTTATCGCGGTGCCGGGTAAGATCATGCTGCGTTCAGATGATTATTATAACGTGACCGAAAAACGAGACGTCTATCCGCTCGATCGTGATGGGGCGGCGCTGGAGTATGACGGCATGGAACTGTACAAGGTTGACCGCCCAACGGTGGAATGCGCAGATTACCTGAGCAAGAATCCGCTGGAGAGTAAGCTTCCGTAACTTTTAACCCGAAGCAAAAAACTTGTTTGAGAACGACTGAAGGCTTTCAGCGATGCTCTGGTCCGGCTGTAAATCGCTGAGGCGTTTCCTGTAGGCCGGGGCGAGGCGCAGGGATGCGCCGAGAGGGCGGGCTTTACAGGGATGTTACCTCCGCCCGTCCCCGATAAGCCGGAAGGAATAAGCCGAAGGCACCGCGAAGCGGCGATTTTCCGCCGGAAGCCCGGGTCGCCAGGGTGGTGGCGACTGAGCCACCCTGGCACGTTCACCGGCCATGTCGTGACAGAGTAGCAAGGAACATAACGTGAACGGAATGACCACCAGAGCCGTATGTTCCCCCTCACCCCAGCCCTCTCCCTCAAGGGAGAGGGGGCCGTCTGTGCAGACATTATTTTGTGAGGATGGCGTACGCTTCGGGAGCGGGTCCGCAGACCGCACTGTTCCAGCACTACAGCGCGTCCTCAATCACCCAGACGCTGACGCTTCCCCCGTTACAGAAGAACGTCCCTTCGCCATCCGCCGCCGTGGTCACGGTTTCCTCGCGGTTGCCTAAAAAATCACGCCAGGTCTTGTTGCCGTAATTCTCCCCGAGGCAGATCGTCTTCTCGCCGTCATCGCCATTCGACAGCACCACAACACAGCCCGGGTGTTCCTCAGTCCCGCTGCGGCTGAACGCAATACAGTTTGGATGATCGAAAAACAACGTCTGCACGCCGTGGGCAAAACGCTGCCGGGCGAGGATAAGCTCGTGGAGCTGTTCAATCACCGGCATATCGATGTGATACGTCTCGCCATCCCCGCCGGTGTCGTCATAGCTGGCGCCAAAAAGATCCGGGTAGAACACGCTCGGCACGCCGTTTTCACGCAGCAGGATGAGCGCGTAGGCCAGCGGTTTGAACCAGGCTTCAACCGGGGCTTCCAGCGCCTGCAAGGGTTGGGTGTCGTGGTTGGCAACCAGCGTCACGGCATGGAACGGATCGGCTTCCACCAGCGTACCGGTGAAAATCTGGCTCATATCGTAGTCGCGTCCCTGGCGTGAGGCTTCGTGAAATTTCATTTGCAGTGGCGCATCAAACAGCATGGTTTTGCCGTCCACCTGATTGATGTAGTGCTGCAATTTATCCACTTCGTGTGACCAGTATTCCGCCACGATAAACAGCTGCTGCGGGGCCACCTCCTGGACGTGCTCAATCCACTCTTTATAGAACCAGGCCGGGATGTGTTTTACCGCGTCAAGGCGGAAGCCGTCGCAGTGAGTTTGCTCCATCACCCAGCGCGCCCAGTATTTGATCTCCTCCGTTACCGCATGGTTGCGAAAATCAATATTTTCACCCATCAGGTAATCGAAATTGCCCATCTCATCGTCGACCTGATCGTTCCAGCCTTCGCCGGTGTAGTCGTTCACGATTTTGAAGATACCGTCCTCATTGGGGTTTTCAATGTGGTCGATACCGCTAAAGCATTTGTAATCCCAGATGAACTGCGAATACTGGCCGGCCCGAGCGGGGAAGGTGTAGCGCGTCCAGGCTTCACATTCGATGATCTCATCGCTGATTTGGGTGCGATCCTGCGCATCCACGCGCTGCACGCGGACGGGTTCCTTCTCATCGGCCCCCATTTTGTGGTTGACCACCACGTCCAGAAGCACCGCAATCTGGTTACTTTTTAAGGCGTTGATGGCCTCCAGCAACTGGGCTTTATCGCCGTATTTGGTGGCGACGCTGCCTTTCTGGTCAAACTCACCGAGGTCGAAAAGGTCATAAGAGTCATACCCGACGGAATAGCCGCCGGATGCCCCTTTGTAGGCCGGCGGTAACCAGACCATATTGATGCCGATTTCGTTCAGATTGGGGGCTAATGCCGTGACTTCTCGCCACAGTTCACCGCCGGTGGGGTAGTACCAGTGAAAACATTGTAAAAGTGTTGGGTTGCGCATGCACCATCTCCATGAGGTCGCGAAACTCAAGTATGGAGCAGGTTTGGCAGAAATGCCTGGCGAACGAAACGGTTAACGTTTGCCCGCCAGTTAAATGGCTAATTGATATCGCTATTACTTTGCGGAACCAGGACATGACCGCCCTGGTTACCGTAGGTGGAGAGAACGGTTTTCTGGATGGAAGATTGCCCGACCAGCTTCGCCAGCTCATCCATTCTGGCTTGCAGCAACGTTTTTACCTGGCCTTCGTTGTCCAGGATCACCCGCAGCGTCGGGCGAAGCTGCTCCTGAATCTGCGTCGAAGGTTCACTTTCCTGAGTGAGACGAGCCAGTGAGTGCACCGCATTAACATAGTCGGTTTCACAGATGATCAGATCATCCCATAGTCCCTGCCGGGCCAGTCGCAACATCAACTGGCTCTGCTCAAGGAGTTGCTGATAAAGGGCATAAAGTTGCGGTGCGTTACTCATTAGACGGCGTCCTGGACAAGAGTTGGTATACCTGCTGCCTCCTTCCAGCCATCCGCAATATTGCGCAGTAAATTTTCCACCTCTTCGATGGCACTGGCATCATTGCGAAGGTTGGCCTGAAGCAGGCGACGAACCATATAGGCATAGAGAGCGATCAGGTTTTGTGTTAACTCGTCTTTACTCTCTTCATCCAATCCGACCTTCAGGCCATTTTCGATGATATTAATCGCTTTGGAGAGCGCCAGCCCTTTTGCCTGGATATTACCGTCTGCAAGGAACAGACGTGCCCGTACCAGTGCGCTGAGGGCTCCATCAAATAGCATGATAACCAGCTGCTGCTGGCTGGCGCTCATCACCGCGCTTTCAACTTCTATCTTTGCGTAGGCTTGCGTGCCTTTTGCGCCGTACATGTTATCCCCCTAGTGTCTGATTAGCGTTTACTACTTGTTGCTGGACGTATTTTCGAACTGCTGCGTCAGGTAACTGCTGGTAGAGTTCAGCGAGTTCATCATGACGTCTAATTGCGTAAACTGTTCTTTATACCGCGCTACCATGGTGTCGATACGCTCGCTGGCCGCGTTATATTGCTTAGTTAAATTGTTCAGGGTTTTACTGACGCCATCTTTGGCAGCCTGAATGATGCCGGTGCTGGAGAGCCAACCTGTAAGGTTTGTTCCAACGGTGGTGGTGATACCGGATGTTTTCCCGTCACCGATCAGCAGGTCTTTGATACCAGCCGCGCTGTTTTTCATTGCCGCGCTAAGCTTGTCATCATCCACTTCCAGTTTACCGGTGCTTGGGTCGGTAGTGATGCCAGCTTGAGCAAGGGTCTTGATATTGGAACTGGTGTGAGGGTTATTCAGCACGCTTCTCAACTGAGTCTGAATAGTGCGTAGCGTACTGTCGCCTAATAACGCGCCGTTGCTGGTATTCTGAGCGTCTGAACCCGCGTCCACAGCAGTATATTTTGTGAGGCTGCTGAAAGTATCTTGCAGGGAGTTATACGCCGTCACCCAGTCGTTTATCGCTTTGGTCGCTTTAGTGTTATCGGTAGTGATCGTTAAGGTCTGATTACCGGTTGTCACGTCGTTCAGGTTGAGAGTGATATCTTCCAGCGCATCACTGATTGTATTGCTGCTGTTTTCAATATCAACGTTATTAACTTTCAATAGCGCATTTTGGGCCGTAACGCTTTCCATCATGCCGTTAGCGGTATCTGCGCTATTACCGTTGTAGCCCATGAAGGACTGAAGTGCCGTATCGCCGCTGACACTAATAGTCATGGCATTGTCTTTACCGGTATCTTTCGACGTAATGGACAGACGATACTCACCATTACCGACGTTAATAATACTGGCACTTACGCCAGCATCCGCTTTGTTGATCGCATCTCGGATACCACTCAGAGATGAGTTTTCCGCACTGATATTAATAGTGGCAGGTTTCTTGTCACCACCTTGCTGAATGGTGATGGTGCTGTCCGCTGTCGCAATCGCCGTTTTATTATCACTTTGCGTTTTAGCTGTTGTCAGGGTTTGCGCCTGCGCAAGCTGCGATACGTTAATGGTGTATTTACCCGCAATCGCGCTGCCGCTGGTTGTGGCACTGAAGGCTGTGCTGCTGCTGGCGGTGGTAGTCGCTGTAAACAGATCGGCTTTGCTAAGTGCAGTATTTGCCGTCTGGAAGGATTCCAATGCACTTTTCAGCGTGCCGTAGGCACTAAGTTTTGCTGTATAGGAAGTTTGCTGCTTAGAGATCGGCGTCAGCTGTGCTTTTTGTGCAGCGGTCAGACTGTCCAGAATGTCGCCTAACTGCAAACCTGATCCGACTCCCAACGTAGAAATACTTGCCATATTTATTCCTTAATGTAACGACACGTAGAACGAATAGTGGGGTTATCGGCCTCAACTCAGGAAAGTTTACGGTTAGATTCTTTTTTTTAATGGCGAGAATAGCGCTAATAGAGAAGAGTATTTCTGTGGCTAAAAAAATGATGCGATCCTGAAAAAAAATCTAAAGGTTGTTTTGGACCAGACGATAACACCTTTGACGGCGATGAAGCCGAAGGGTGGAAACCCAAATCTAATCCACAGATTTGATGAACAACAGGAAACGAAATCATGGCACAAGTCATTAATACCAACAGCCTCTCGCTGATCACTCAGAACAACATCAACAAGAACCAGTCTTCAATGTCTACTGCCATTGAGCGTCTGTCATCCGGTCTGCGTATCAACAGCGCAAAAGATGACGCAGCAGGCCAGGCGATTGCTAACCGCTTCACCTCCAACATCAAAGGTCTGACTCAGGCTGCACGTAACGCTAACGACGGCATCTCTGTTGCACAGACTACTGAAGGCGCACTGTCTGAAATCAACAACAACTTACAGCGTATTCGTGAGCTGACCGTTCAGTCTTCTACTGGTACTAACTCTAAGTCTGATCTGGACTCAATTCAGGATGAAATCAAATCCCGTCTGGACGAAATTGACCGCGTGTCTGGTCAGACTCAGTTTAACGGTGTTAATGTGCTGGCTAAAGACGGTTCCATGAAAATTCAGGTTGGAGCGAACGATGGCCAGACCATCACTATCGACCTGAAACAAATCGACTCTAAAACTCTTGGTCTGACCGGTTTTAACGTTAATGGTCAGGGCTCTGTGGCAAACACTGCTGCTACCAAGGATGAACTGGCAGCGGCAGCAGCTACAGCAGGTACAACACCATCCACCGATGCTGCCGGTGTAACCAAATACACTGTAGACGCAGGTCTGAATAAAGCCACTGCTGCAAACGTATTTGCAAATCTGTCTGATGGTGCAATTGTCGATGCCACAATTTCTAATGGTTTTGGGACAGCGACAGCGACTAACTATACCTACAACAAAGCAACAAATGATTTCAGCTTCGGGGCGACCATCGCTGCTGGTGCGGCAGCTGGTGACAGCAATAGCGCTGCACTGCAATCCTTCCTGACGCCGAAAGCAGGGGATACTGCTAACCTGAGCGTTAAGATTGGTGGTACTTCTGTTGATGTTGTGCTGGCGAGTGATGGTAAAATTACTGCTAAAGATGGTTCAGCACTGTTTATCGATTCAACAGGTAACTTGACTCAAAACAGCGCCGGTACAGTTGCCGCGGCAACGCTTGATGGTCTGACTAAAAACCATGACGCTACAGGTGCAGTGGGTGTTTCAATTACTACGGCTGATGGCGCAACTATCGCTCTGGCGGGTTCTGCTGACGCAGCAACAGGTTCTCAATCAGGTACAATTACACTGAGCAACGTTCGTATCAGCGCTGATGCTCTGCAATCCGCTGCTAAAGGTACTGCTCTCAATATAGATAATGACGCTGATGGTACTGACGATATTTCTATTAGCGCAACTGGCGTTGTTACCACTGGGGGCGCGGCTACTTATACAGCGACTGATGGTACTCTGACTACTACCAATACCGTTGATTACTTCCTGCAAACTGATGGCAGCGTGACCAATGGTTCTGGAAAAGCTGTTTACACTGACGCAGCAGGTAAATTCACTACCGACGCAGCGACTAAAGCTGCTACTACTACCGATCCACTGAAAGCATTGGACGATGCTATCAGCTCCATCGATAAGTTCCGTTCTTCTTTAGGTGCCATCCAAAACCGCCTGGGTTCTGCTGTCACCAACCTGAACAACACCACCACCAACCTGTCTGAAGCGCAGTCCCGTATTCAGGACGCCGACTATGCGACCGAAGTGTCAAATATGTCTAAAGCGCAGATCATCCAGCAGGCCGGTAACTCCGTGTTGGCCAAGGCTAACCAGGTTCCTCAGCAGGTTCTGTCTCTGCTGCAAGGCTAATCGCCTGATTACGCTTAAACCCCGCTTCGGCGGGGTTTTTTCTGTCCGTATTTACGCGTAACCCCCCAAATAACCCCTCATTTCACCCACTATTCACCCGATTAAAACCCCTCCAGAATCGGATAATCATGCCGATAACTCAACTAACGCAGGGCTGTTTATCGTGAATTCACTCTATACCGCTGAAGGTGTAATGGATAAACACTCGCTGTGGCAGCGTTATGTTCCGCTGGTGCGTCACGAAGCATTGCGCCTCCAGGTGCGTTTGCCGGCGAGCGTGGAACTGGACGATCTGCTACAGGCGGGCGGTATCGGGTTATTGAATGCAGTTGACCGGTACGACGCTCTGCAAGGAACGGCATTTACGACTTACGCAGTGCAGCGTATTCGTGGTGCGATGCTGGACGAGCTGCGCAGCCGCGACTGGGTGCCGCGCAGCGTTCGCCGCAACGCCCGCGAAGTGGCGCATGCGATGGGGCAGCTGGAACAGGAACTGGGGCGCAACGCGACGGAAACCGAAGTGGCGGAACGTCTGGGCATTCCTGTTGAAGAATATCGTCAGATGTTGCTCGATACCAATAACAGCCAACTCTTCTCTTATGATGAGTGGCGCGAAGAGCATGGCGATAGCATCGAACTGGTGACGGATGAACATCAGCAAGAAAACCCGTTACACCACTTACTGGAAGGGAATTTACGCCAGCGCGTGATGGAAGCGATTGAAGCTTTACCGGAACGTGAGCAACTGGTGTTAACCCTCTATTACCAGGAAGAGCTTAATCTCAAAGAGATTGGCGCTGTGCTGGAGGTGGGCGAGTCACGGGTGAGCCAGCTGCACAGCCAGGCCATTAAACGCCTGCGCACAAAACTGGGTAAGTTATAGGTGAGTCATTCGCCTTGGAAATGCCGCACAACGTATTGACAACCAGGAGTTATCATGACGGTGCAGCAATCTAAAAGACGGCCTTTAAGCCGCTACCTGAAAGACTTTAAACACAGCCAGACGCATTGCGCCCACTGTAAAAAATTACTCGACCGCATCACGCTGGTTCGTCGCGGTGAAATCGTGAATAAGATTGCGATTTCCCGCCTCGATACGCTGATGGATGAAGCCGCCTGGCTTGAAGAGCAAAAAGAGTGGGTAGCGCTTTGCCGTTTCTGTGGCGATCTCCATTGCAAAGAGCAAAGCGACTTCTTCGATATTATCGGCTTCAAGCAGTTCCTGTTTGAACAAACCGAGATGAGTCACGGCACCGTGCGTGAATACGTGGTTCGCCTGCGCCGCCTGGGTCAGCATTTGACCATGCAAAATATCTCCCGCGATCTGCTGACGACCGGATACCTGGATGAAAATCTGGAGCCCTGGCTGCCCGCCACCAGTACCAACAATTACCGCATCGCGCTGCGAAAGTATGCACAATATAAAGTCCAGATGCCGGGCGTCATAAAGCAGAAAGTCCGCGCCGGAACAACTTCTGATATATATTAAAAAAGAATAAGATGTAGCGCAGCCGCCTTTGACGTTGCAGGCGATTTCTCTACACTACTCAAAAATTCCACTGTATCGGAGTACTTATGAAATTAGCACTTCTGGGTCGTCAGGCGCTGATGGGGATGATGGCCGTTGCGCTGGTCGCGGGGATGAGCGTGAAAACGTTCGCGGCAGAGAATCTGCTCAACAAAGTTAAAGAGCGCGGCACGCTGCTGGTTGGGCTGGAAGGAACCTATCCTCCGTTCAGCTTCCAGGGTGACGACGGTAAACTGACCGGTTTTGAAGTGGAGTTTGCGCAGGAGCTGGCAAAACACCTCGGCGTTAAAGCCTCCCTGAAACCCACCAAATGGGATGGGATGCTGGCGTCACTGGATTCCAAACGTATTGACGTGGTGATTAACCAGGTAACCATTTCTGACGAACGTAAGAAGAAGTATGACTTCTCCACGCCGTACACCGTGTCCGGTATTCAGGCGCTGGTGAAGAAAGGTAACGAAGGCAGCATCAAGTCCGCAGCGGATCTGAAAGGTAAGAAAGTCGGCGTCGGTCTGGGCACCAACTACGAAGAGTGGCTGCGCCAGAACGTGCAGGGCGTGGACATCCGTACCTACGATGATGACCCGACGAAATACCAGGATCTGCGCGTAGGCCGTATTGACGCCATTCTGGTTGACCGCCTGGCAGCGCTGGATCTGGTGAAGAAAACCAACAATACCCTGGCTGTCGCTGGTGATGCGTTCTCCCGTCAGGAGTCCGGCGTGGCGGTGCGTAAGGGTAACGAGGAACTGCTGAAAGCCATCGATGGTGCCATTGCTGAGATGCAGAAAGACGGTAGCCTGAAGGCGCTTTCTGAGAAGTGGTTCGGCGCAGACGTGACGAAATAAGTCGCTGACTGACAAAAAAAGGCGCTTTTAAAAGCGCCTTTTTTATTTCTCGCGCGTCTGCGTGCATAATGAAATAACAATTGTTTGCGTGACCGGAGGAACCATGTCACTACAGAATTTAACGCGCTTTCCCCGTCTGGAATTTATCGGCGCACCCACGCCGCTGGAGTTTCTCCCGAGATTTTCTGACTATCTGGGGCGCGATATTTTCATTAAGCGTGACGATGTGACGCCCATGGCGATGGGCGGGAATAAGCTGCGCAAGCTGGAATTTCTCGCCGCCGATGCCCTGCGCGAGGGGGCGGATACGCTGATCACCGCCGGGGCAATTCAGTCTAACCACGTTCGCCAGACGGCGGCAGTGGCGGCGAAGCTGGGACTCCACTGCGTAGCCCTGCTGGAGAACCCGCTCGGGACGCAGGCAGAGAATTACCTGACTAACGGTAACCGTCTGCTGCTGGATCTGTTCAACGTGCAGGTTGAAATGGTCGACGCGTTGACCGACCCGACAGCACAGCTCGACGAGCTGGCGACGCGTCTGGAAGCGCAGGGTTTTCGTCCGTACGTGATCCCGGTTGGCGGCTCGAATGCGTTGGGTGCCCTCGGCTATGTTGAGAGCGCGCTGGAAATCGCTCAGCAGTGCGAAGGCGCGGTAAGTTTATCCTCGGTGGTGGTGGCGTCCGGCAGTGCGGGGACCCATGCCGGTTTAGCGGTCGGGCTTGAGCAGCTGATGCCGGAGGTCGAGCTGATTGGCGTGACGGTTTCCAGAAGCGTTGCGGACCAAAAGCCGAAAGTCGTCACCCTGCAACAGGCGGTGGCTGAACAGCTTGCGCTTCAGGCGAAGGCGGAAATATTGCTGTGGGATGACTATTTCGCGCCGGGCTATGGCACCCCCAATGATGAAGGGATGGAGGCCGTTAAGCTGCTGGCCCGTCTCGAAGGTATTCTGCTTGACCCGGTCTATACCGGTAAGGCAATGGCGGGCCTGATCGACGGCATCGCCCGCAAGCGCTTTAAGGATGAAGGACCCATTTTGTTTGTTCATACTGGCGGAGCGCCTGCGCTGTTTGCCTATCATCCTCATGTCTAAAAATCAGGTAGAAAAATAATAATGCAAGAAAGTATTCAACTGGTTATTGATTCGCTGCCGTTCTTGCTTAAAGGCGCGGTGTTTACTTTACAGCTCAGTATCGGCGGGATGTTCTTCGGGCTGGTGCTCGGGTTTGTGCTGGCACTGATGCGCATGTCCAACATCTGGCCGGTGCGATGGCTGGCGCGGTTTTACATCTCCGTGTTCCGCGGAACGCCGCTTATCGCCCAGCTGTTTATGATTTACTACGGGCTGCCACAGTTCGGTATCGAGCTGGATCCGATCCCGGCGGCGATGATTGGCCTGTCGCTGAATACAGCGGCGTACACCTCTGAAACGCTGCGTGCGGCGATCTCCTCCATCGATAAAGGGCAGTGGGAAGCGGCGGCCAGTATCGGGATGACCCCGTGGCAGACGCTGCGCCGGGCGATCCTGCCCCAGGCGGCGCGCGTGGCGCTGCCGCCGCTGAGCAACAGCTTTATCAGCCTGGTGAAAGACACCTCCCTTGCGGCGACCATTCAGGTGCCGGAGCTGTTCCGTCAGGCGCAGCTGATCACCTCGCGTACGCTGGAAGTGTTTACTATGTATCTGGCGGCCTCGCTGATTTACTGGGTGATGGCGACGGTGCTGTCCGCTCTGCAAAACTATTTTGAAAACCAGCTTAACCGCCAGGAGCGTGATCCAAAATGAGTGCAATTGACGTCAAAAACCTGGTGAAAAAATTCCACGGGCAAACGGTGCTGCATGGCATTGATCTTGAGGTTGAGCAGGGCGAAGTGGTGGCAATTATCGGCCCGAGCGGGTCAGGCAAAACCACGCTGCTGCGCAGCATCAATTTACTGGAGCAGCCCGAAGGCGGGACGATCCGCGTGGGTGATATCACCATTGATACCGGGAAACCTATCAGCCAGCAAAAAGGGCTGATTCGCCGCCTGCGCCAGCATGTCGGCTTCGTGTTCCAGAGCTTTAATCTCTTCCCGCACCGCACGGTGCTGGAAAACATTATTGAAGGGCCGGTCATCGTCAAGGGGGAACCTAAGGAAGACGCCACGGTCCGCGCCCGCGAGCTGCTGGCGAAGGTTGGCCTGGCAGGGAAGGAGACGAGCTATCCGCGTCGCTTATCTGGCGGGCAGCAGCAGCGTGTCGCTATTGCACGCGCGCTGGCGATGCGCCCTGATGTGATCCTGTTTGACGAACCCACATCCGCGCTCGACCCTGAGCTGGTCGGGGAAGTGCTGAACACCATCCGACAGCTGGCGCAGGAGAAACGCACGATGGTGATTGTGACGCATGAAATGAGCTTCGCCCGCGACGTTGCCGATCGGGCTATTTTCATGGATCAGGGGAGAATAGTTGAGCAGGGGCCAGCTAAAGCGCTGTTTGCCAATCCGCAGCAGCCACGTACCCGTCAGTTCCTTGAAAAATTCTTAATGCAGTAGCATTTTAGCGTTCAATTTGCTCCAGATGTCGCTTCTGGAGCAAATTATCCTCCCTTAAACTCCGTTCTGTTGCTTTTTTATTCCGCCTGAAGTGGATAAGCCATCGCCAAATTAAAGATAATCTGCCTGTGGCCGATATTTTATATAAATAATCATGCTAAATGTGTTAGGTTATATTCACCATAATAATGATTATCTTTATCAGAGGCTTCATTCGGCAAGTATGAGGGATATAGACTTTTTCACCTGGCGACGGGAATGCGTCCTCCGGTTTCAGCAAATGACCTGTGCTGACGAGGTATATCAGGAACTTCAGCGACAAACGCAGGCGCTTGAATTCGATTATTATGCGCTTTGTGTTCGACACCCTGTGCCATTTACCCGCCCGCGAACATCCGTCCATTCCAGTTATCCGCAACAATGGATGGCGCAATATCAGTCCGAGAATTATTTCGCCATTGACCCGGTACTGAAGCCGGAGAATTTCATTCAGGGACATTTGCCCTGGACGGATGAATTATTCACGGATGCCCAGCAATTATGGGACGGCGCGCGGGACCACGGTTTACGCAAGGGAATAACGCAGTGTCTGATGATGCCAAATCATGCGCTCGGTTTCCTTTCCGTGTCATGTACCAGCTTACAGGCACACTCGATATCCAGTGAAGAAGTTGAGCTGCGTTTACAAATGCTGGTCCAGATGGCGCTCACTACGCTGTTGCGCTTTGAACATGAGACGGTGATGCCGCCTGAAATGAAATTCAGCAAGCGTGAACGGGAAATTCTGAAGTGGACCGCAGAAGGGAAGACGTCGGCAGAAATCGCCATCATTCTTTCCATCTCGGAAAATACCGTCAATTTCCACCAGAAGAATATGCAGAAGAAATTCAACGCACCGAATAAGATCCAGATAGCGTGTTATGCCGCGGCGACGGGACTTATCTGACTGATATCATGTTCTGCGTGTCAGACGAGAAAACGGCTGAATGCTTTGCATCCAGCCGTTTTTGTTACTGGCGGTAGGCTTGTTTAATTTGCTTAACCGTATTGGCAAAAACAGCGGATTCCGCCTGGTCTTCCATCTGCGCGATCTGTTTTTCCATTTTAATGATCACACGACCAGCATCAGCCTGGCCCATCGCCTGTAGCATAAGCGTCAGCAGCGACTTCAGGCAGTTTACTTCCTGTGCCAGTTCCTGGTTATTCTCGGCAGTGGCAAATTCAGGTGTGCTCATTTATTTTCCTCATTATAAAACAGCGCATGAGCGCGACGATGAAAGTTAAGGCGGCGGAGTATACCACAAGCTACGGCAAAAAATGCAGTGGTTGTTTTTTATACTTATCGCGCAGTGATTATTGGGCGGCGCGGATTATGAAGGTACTCTGTCCAATATGTTAGCGGCAATTAAATGTTTATCCCCGGTTCGTCATTCGTTAATTGTTGTTACAAAAAATCGCGCGCTCTTTTTCGTTTGGGTTAACAACTGTTTTAGTAACTTTTTGAATATCGATGCTAGAAAATAGCGGTAAAAGCCCAGCGGACAAGGGTTTTCTTTCCACTTGCTGTACAGCCTAATTTCCAAAAACGAGACCAGAATCGTATAGCCGATTTTTTAGCGTTTTAATCTTGCATGGAAAACCGTTAATATAAACCCAATTAGCAGTCAGTAGCGTTATCCCTATTCTGGAGACATTTCCTTTGATCAACGTCCTTCTTGTTGATGACCACGAACTGGTGCGCGCAGGGATACGACGCATTCTTGAAGATATAAAGGGTATTAAAGTTGCCGGCGAGGCGTGCTGTGGCGAAGATGCCGTCAAATGGTGTCGCGCTAACTCCGCAGACGTGGTGCTGATGGATATGAACATGCCCGGTATTGGCGGGCTTGAAGCCACGCGCAAAATCGCGCGCATGTTCGTTGATACCAAAGTTATCATGCTGACCGTCCATACCGAAAATCCGCTGCCTGCCAGGGTTATGCAGGCGGGTGCTGCCGGGTATCTCAGTAAAGGCGCCGCGCCGCAGGAAGTTGTCAATGCGATCCGCACCGTATACGCCGGGCAGCGTTACATCGCTTCTGATATTGCTCAACAGATGGCTCTGAGTCAGATTGAACCGGAAAAAACGGAATCTCCGTTTGCCAGTTTGTCTGAGCGCGAATTGCAGATTATGCTGATGATCACTAAAGGTCAGAAGGTGAATGAGATCTCAGAGCAGTTGAATCTCAGCCCGAAAACGGTCAACAGCTATCGCTATCGGATGTTCAGTAAATTGAACATTCACGGTGATGTCGAACTGACTCACCTGGCCATTCGCCATGGTTTGTGCAATGCGGAGTCGTTAATAAGTCAGTGAGTGAAGCGTTCGATTCAAAAGCATTTCTGAAAACCGTCACCAGCCAGCCGGGCGTCTACCGAATGTACGACGCTGGCGGTACGGTTATCTATGTCGGTAAGGCAAAAGATCTGAAAAAACGCCTTTCCAGCTATTTCCGCAGCAACCTTGCCTCCCGTAAAACCGAAGCGCTGGTCGCACTTATACACAACATTGATGTCACCGTAACGCATACGGAAACGGAAGCGCTGCTGCTTGAGCACAACTATATCAAGCTGTATCAGCCGCGCTACAACGTCCTGCTGCGTGATGATAAGTCCTACCCGTTTATCTTCCTGAGCGGTGATACCCATCCTCGCCTGGCGATGCATCGTGGCGCTAAGCATGCGAAGGGTGAATACTTTGGCCCTTTCCCGAACGGTTATGCCGTACGCGAAACGCTGGCGCTGTTGCAAAAAATCTTCCCCGTTCGCCAGTGTGAAAACAGCGTCTACCGCAACCGTTCCCGGCCGTGCCTGCAATATCAGATTGGCCGCTGCCTGGGGCCGTGCGTTGAAGGGCTGGTAAGCGAAGAAGAGTACGCGCAGCAGGTGGAATATGTCCGCCTGTTTTTAGCCGGGAAAGACGATCAGGTGCTGACGCAACTGATTACTCGTATGGAAAAAGCCAGCGCGGCGCTGGAATTTGAAGAGGCCGCACGCATCCGCGACCAGATCCAGGCGGTGCGCAGGGTGACCGAGAAGCAGTTTGTTTCTAATACGGGCGACGACCTCGATGTTATCGGCGTAGCCTTTGACGCCGGTCTGGCCTGCGTTCACGTGCTGTTTATTCGTCAGGGTAAAGTGCTCGGCAGCCGCAGCTACTTCCCGAAAGTGCCTGGCGGCACCGAGCTGGGTGAAGTGGTGGAGACTTTCGTCGGCCAGTTTTATTTGCAGGGCAGCCAGATGCGTACGCTGCCCTCGGAGATCCTTCTAGACTTCACGCTCGACGATAAAACCCTGCTGGCGGAATCGCTTTCAGAGCTGGCAGGCCGCCGGGTGAATGTCCAGACGAAACCGCGGGGCGATCGCGCACGTTATCTGAAGCTGGCGCGAACCAATGCCGCCACGGCGCTGACCACCAAACTGTCCCAGCAGTCGACCGTCAGCCAGCGTTTAACCGCCCTTGCTACGCTGCTCAAGCTGCCGGAAGTGAAACGCATGGAATGCTTCGACATCAGCCATACGATGGGTGAGCAGACCGTGGCGTCGTGTGTGGTCTTTGATGCGAATGGCCCCCTGCGGGCAGAGTATCGTCGCTATAACATCACCGGCATTACGCCCGGTGACGATTATGCCGCCATGAACCAGGTGCTGCGCCGTCGCTATGGTAAAGCGATTGAAGAGAGCAAAATCCCGGACGTTATCCTTATCGACGGCGGGAAAGGGCAGTTGGGGCAGGCGAAGGCGGTATTCGAATCGCTCGACGTAGAGTGGGACAAGAACCATCCGCTGCTGCTAGGGGTAGCGAAGGGGGCAGATCGTAAGGCTGGCCTGGAAACGCTGTTCTTTGAGCCGGAAGGCGAGGGCTTTAGCCTGCCGCCGGATTCCCCTGCGCTGCACGTGATCCAGCATATTCGCGATGAGTCGCACGATCATGCCATCAGCGGGCACCGTAAAAAACGGGCGAAAGTGAAAAATACCAGTACCCTTGAGACGATTGAAGGCGTCGGGCCAAAACGTCGCCAGATGCTGTTGAAGTATATGGGCGGATTGCAAGGATTACTCAACGCCAGTATGGAAGAAATTGCAAAAGTGCCGGGTATTTCGCAAGGGCTGGCAGAAAAGATCTACTACTCGTTGAAACATTGAGGGCTCTGTAGCAACATAGAGCTAAATTTTACTGACAACAGACAGTTACCGTCATCATGCGATTTAATATCCCTACGTTGCTCACTCTCTTTCGCGTTGTGCTCATTCCATTCTTCGTCCTGGCATTTTACCTGCCGGTCGTCTGGGCGCCTTTTGCCTGTGCGCTTATTTTCCTGATCGCTGCCGTGACGGACTGGTTTGACGGTTATCTGGCGCGTCGCTGGAACCAGAGCACCCGCTTTGGCGCATTCCTCGATCCGGTTGCGGATAAGGTGATGGTAGCAATCGCGATGGTGCTGGTGGCGGAACATTATCATACCTGGTGGGTGACGCTGCCTGCCGCGACCATGATTGGACGTGAGATTATTATCTCTGCCCTGCGCGAGTGGATGGCGGAGCTGGGTAAACGCAGCAGCGTGGCGGTGTCCTGGATCGGTAAAGTTAAAACCACTGCGCAGATGGCGGCGCTGGTGTGGATGCTGTGGCGTCCGAATGCCTGGGTTGAGTGGGCCGGCATTGGTCTGCTGTGGGTTGCGGCGGTGCTGACATTGTGGTCAATGCTGCAATATTTGAACGCTGCGCGCGGTGATTTGCTTGAACAGTGATCGTTTCGGCTTAATTTTCAGCAAACGATCCTGAGATGCAAAAAATAACGTTGACTCATAACGTCATATCAGTAGAATGCAACGCATCGAACGGCGGCACAGTTAGCCGGACGATAATGAAATCAAGTGGTTAGGAAGTCGTTAAATAGTTACTTGATGACATGCGGGAATAGCTCAGTTGGTAGAGCACGACCTTGCCAAGGTCGGGGTCGCGAGTTCGAGTCTCGTTTCCCGCTCCAGATTAAAGCATCGGCAGTTTGCGGGTGCAGGTCGAAAGACAACAGATTTAAGGCGCGTTAGCAAAGCGGTTATGTAGCGGATTGCAAATCCGTCTAGTCCGGTTCGACTCCGGAACGCGCCTCCACTTTCTTCCCTGGCCGGATGGTGGAATCGGTAGACACAAGGGATTTAAAATCCCTCGGCGTTCGCGCTGTGTGGGTTCAAGTCCCACTCCGGCTACCATGGGAAAAGCAGAATAATCAAAGCAATAAGCAGTGTCGTGAAACCACCGAAAGGTGGTTTTTTTGTGCCTGCAATTCCCCCTTCCTGACAACAAATCTTATTTTTCGTGCCTGACCCATGCACAACCATAATTTTTCGATCATTATGCGTTGAGGGCGTTTCCTTATCGCGTAAATTCTTATATCTCCGTTTCATCGATTGCCCTGCGGCAGCTTCGCAGATAACTTCATTTGGATTTTCCTTAGAAAAAGTGGAAGAGCTTGCAAATAGGCTGGGCAAGGGTATCAACAAATGATCAAAACATTGTTCTCCGGCGACAAGCTCTCGAACGTACAGGATATGAAGTACGGTTGGCAAGAGGCATCTAAAACCGCAATGGCGCTGGATTTGACCACTGGGAGCATTACGGGATGGCAGATGTACCAGATAGCTAAAGAGAACTGATTATGTCACAAGAATTAGAATTTTCGCTTCATCCACCCGTTTGGCCTGCCATCGTCTATTTTGTTGTATCTTTTGCAATTTTTTTCTTGCTTTATCTCGGGAAACTAAAAGTTAACAGGCTGCATAAATACCCGCTATTTATCGCATATATGGTGTTTGTAATCGCTGTTGCAGCCGTTCAGATAAACATCTTTGCTAATGGCTACGAGTTTGTCCGCAGCTTTTTGCATATCGATTTTGACCCCTATCGATATGACTCGGTATATTGGGGATCATTGTTTTTCTCCATAATTTACTTGCTGGCGTTGCCCCGGAACAAGTTTTAGCATAATGAAATTTTCATTTAAGGGACGTTATGTCTTTACCGCCATTGTATGCACTGCGTGCGTTTGAAGTTGCTGCGCGGTTGAACTCCTTCAGTAAAGCCGCTGAAACGCTCAATATTACGCCGGGTGCGGTCAGCAGACATGTTCGTACCCTTGAACTGTGGTTCGACTGCGAGCTTTTCAAAAGGCAAGGTCCTCGCGTGGAGGTCACTGAAGCCGGGCGAGTGCTTGCCGGACAGCTGAACGAGAGCTTCACGAGCATTGAATGGGCCTGCCGGGCATTTCGCAGTGAAAACCACCTGCTGCGGTTAAAAGCACCCAGCACCCTGACCATGAGATGGCTTCTCGACGTGCTGCGATCTTTTCGCAACAACCATGCAAAACCACAGGTTGAGATTGCCAGCGTCTGGATGGACATTGATACCGTTGATTTCAATCTTGAGCCCTACGACTGCGCCATCCTTCTTGGTAATGGCCGTTTTGGTGACACAACGGAAAGTCAGCTGCTTTTTCATGAATGGCTTATCCCGGTTTGTACTCCATCACTTATCGAACCGGCCCGGCAACGGCTTCCGCAATGTGATTTGATCCATCCTTCACCCGACAGACGTGACTGGCGGCGCTGGCTGCGAAGAACAGGATTGTTCCCGGGGCTCGATATGAGCAGCGGTATGGTGTTCGATACCCTTGAACAGGGAAGTATTGCCGCGATGAACGGGCACGGCATCGCTATCGCCGACCTGCATCTCACGCTTGATGCCCTGAAAAGCGGCCTGCTGGGCCTGCCGTTCAGGGAAGCTATTGCGACAGGGGATGGCTAGTACCTCGTCTGGCCAAAAAATTCACTCAAAAGAGAGAGCATTCAGCATCTTCTGGCCTGGCTGCAAAACCATACCCCGGTCGTTCCGGCGCTGGATATCGATTATCTGGAATACGATGACAGTCGGGTTTATTAATACCGTTATGAATAAGATATGTTTGCCATCTTTTTATAACGTTCTGGCAAAGCGCTGTTCAGGCTGAGTACCTTATCCAGAATATAAAATGCTGGCGTGTTTTTCTGTTGCTCAGCGTCAATGATTGCCGCGCGTAATAGCGTGGCGGCAGACGAAATTCTGTGAAAATATTCTTCAGTCTCGGGCGTCTGTAATTCACCCGACGTGGCGTAACGCACGTCCGGCCAGCCGGAGAAGTCGAGCAGCGGAAGGGGCTTTCCTGCTTCAGGATGACAGGCTGAAATCAGCGCAGCCGCTTGCTTAGGGTCGCGATGGGCAACGGATAGCATGTATACGCGCTGCGCAAACGGTGACAGAGCCTCAGAGTGATGTTTCGTCGCCATAAGCATGGCCATAAAATCCTGTAAATCATCGGCTGAATCGGTGTCAGGTGGTAATACAGTTTTCAATAACTGATATAACGCATCAAGTGTCATATTTGCCCCGGATCCTCTTATCATTATTATTCAGTTTGCGGCTGAACGTTTTATCGACCCGCGCAAAGGCGGGTCGTGAAGATGATATTTGAATGCGGTCGCATCAGAAAAACGATTAATAATGGCAATCACTGTGAGTTTTTCTCACTATAGCCTTTTCGTTTCACACTCCACCCAGGTACGCCTTCCTCACCTCCGGATCCTTCAGCAACGCCTCGCCGCTGCCGCTTAACCGAATCTGGCCGTTAACCATCACATAGCCGCGGTCGGACAACTTCAGCGCGTGGTGCGCATTCTGCTCGACCAGAAAAATCGTCATTCCGTTACGGGCCAGTTCGCGCAGCGTCTGGAAGATCTGTTTAACCACGATTGGCGCGAGGCCGAGGCTGGGTTCATCCAGCAGCAGAAGTTTAGGACGGCTCATCAGCGCGCGGGCGATAGCCAGCATTTGCTGTTCACCGCCTGAAAGCGTCATCGCCCGCTGGTTACGTCGCTCTTTGAGGCGAGGGAAGAGGTCGAACATGCTTTGCATATCTTCCGCTGCATGCTGATTGCCGACGGGGATTGTCCCCATCAGCAGGTTCTCTTCTACAGACATATCCGGGAAAATGCGTCGTCCCTCAGGTGCCTGCGCGATGCCGCCGGTGGCAACATAGTGGGTAGATTTGTGGCTGATATCCTCGCCGCAGAAGAGGATCTGCCCGTTGCGGATCCGGGGCTGACCAAAGACAGACATCAGTAATGTTGACTTCCCCGCGCCGTTAGCGCCAATCAGGGCCACGGTTTCCCCTTTGTTAACCTCAAGCGAAACCTGCTTCAACGCCTGGATCACCCCGTAGAAAACATCCACATCCTGAAACTGAAGCATCGGTTCGCTCACAGATTTACCTCGCTTTCGTCGGTGCCCAGATACGCGGCAATCACTTTTTCATTGTGCTGAATCTCAGCCGGTTTACCTCTGGCAATTACATCGCCGTGATCGAGCACAATGATGTCATCTGAAATGCCCATCACCATCCCCATATCATGCTCGATCAGCAAAACCGTGATGTCATGGTGGTCGCGCAGGAACCGGATGATCTCACTCAGCTTGTGCGTCTCCACCGGGTTCAGGCCGGCAGCAGGTTCATCGAGACAAATCATCTCCGGGCCGGTACACATGGCGCGGGCGATTTCGAGGCGTCGTTGCTGACCATAGGACATTTCCCCGGCCAGACGGTTCGCGCAATCCACCAGATCCACCACCTCCAGCCAGTAAAACGCCCGGTCCAGCGCATCGTTTTCTGCCCGACGATACGCAGGGGTATTCAGCACACCCGCCAGCAGATTGCGGTTGACGCGCATGTGCTGTGCCACCAGCAGGTTTTCCACAACAGACATCTCGCGGAACAGGCGGATGTTCTGAAACGTGCGCGCAAGACCCGCGCGGTTCACCAGATGCGTGCCGCCAAACATTTTATAGAACAGGCGTTGACCAAGCTGCGCCGGGTTGAGCCAGTCGCCCGGCTGGAATTTCTGGCCGAGCACCTGAATGACATTGGTGGTTTTATTTCGTGCATTGAACAGAATGTTGCCGCCGGAGGCCCGGTAGAAACCGGTCAGGCAGTTAAAGACGGTCGTTTTTCCTGCGCCGTTAGGCCCAATGAGTGCGGTAATGGAGCCGCGCTGCACCTCAAGATTGACGTCGTTTAAGGCCTTGATCCCGCCGAAGTGCATCATCAGATGTTCTACACGTAAAATCGTTGCGTTCATGGCGCCACTCCTTTACGCACGGTAAATCCGCTGCGGTTGATGCGGATCAGACCGCGAGGACGCCAGATCATCATCACCACCATCAGCATGCCAAACAGCAGCACCCGGTATTCCGCAAAGCTGCGCAGCAGTTCCGGCGTGACGGTCAGCACAAAGGCGGCCAGTACGACGCCGACGGTGGAGCCCATCCCGCCCAGGACCACAATGGCGAGGATCAGGGCCGATTCAAAAAAGGTGAAAGAGGTCGGGTTAACAAACCCCTGGTAGGTGGCAAAAAACACCCCGGCGATACCTGCCGTCGATGCGCCCAGGGTGAAGGCCGAGAGTTTGACCAGAACGTGATTCAGCCCCATGGAACGGCAGGCAATCTCATCCTCACGGAGCGCTTCCCACGCCCGTCCAATGGGCATTCGGGTCAGCCGGTGTTTAATGTAGAGCACCAGCATGACTACCAGGAAAAGTACCGCATAGATGAAAATAAACTTCATGTTGGGGTTATAGGTCAGGCCGAAGAACTCGTGGAAGGGGACGCCGCCTTCTTTGGCGCGTCGGCCAAACTCAAGGCCAAAAAAGGTTGGGGCAGGGGCTGAAACGCCGTTTGGCCCGCCGGTGAAGGTGAGCCAGTTGTTCAGCACCAGGCGGATGATCTCGCCAAACCCGAGCGTGACGATGGCGAGATAATCCCCGTGCATGCGCAACACCGGAAAGCCAAGCAGGGCGCCTGCGCCCGCGGCCATTAGCGCCGCCAGCGGCAGCATGCTCCAGAACCCAAGCCCCAGATACTGATACCCGAGCGCCAGCCCGTAAGCGCCGATGGCATAGAAGGCGACATAACCCAGATCCAGCAGCCCTGCCAGGCCAACAACAATGTTCAGCCCAAGACCGAGCAGGACGTAGATCAGTCCGAGAATGGCAACCGTCAGAAGGTATTTCGTTGCTACAAACGGGAAGCAGATCGCCAGCGTGACAATCAGCGGAATGATCCAGCGCATGCGGCTTTTATACGCCGGCGGCCGGACATACACGCCCGCATTGTCGGATTCAAACCGCGTCTGTAAACGTCTTCCGGCCGCTGTAGCTGAAAAGGCGCTCAGCAAAAAACGTCCCACCATCACCGTGCCAACAATCCACGCCAGCCGCTGGCCGTCAAAGGTAAAGCTGTAACCATCCAGTATCACACCCGCAATCGGGCCGAAAATAATCAGGGCGATCATTCCGGAAAAAATTGCGTCCAGAATGCAGCGCTTCAGGGAAAAACCGTCAGAGGTCATCGCGTTGTTCCTTACACTTTAGCCACGACAGGGCGGCCCAGCAGCCCCTGAGGACGGAAGATCAGAATTAAGACCAGCAATCCAAACGAGAACACGTCTTTATAATCCGAGTTCACCATCCCGGAGAATTGCGCTTCTGCAACGCCCAGAATCAGCCCGCCAAGCATCGCACCGGGCAAAGAGCCGATGCCGCCCAGCACCGCCGCCGTAAAGGCCTTGATGCCGATAACAAACCCGACGTAAAAATCAAAGGTGCCGTAATTCATGGTGATCAGCACGCCCGCCAGCCCGGCCATGGCTGCGCCGATAACAAACACCAGCGAAATTATTCTGTCGGTGTTGATACCCAGGATGGAGGCCATCTTACGATCCTGCTGTACCGCACGGCACATGCGTCCTAAGCGGGTACGGTTGATAATCCAGGTCAGCACCAGCATGCCCGCGAACGAGGCGATGAGGATAAAGACTTTGGTATAGGTTATCTGGACAAACCCTTCGCCAAGGTGAAAACGCAGCACGCCATCAAGCATGGTGGGCACGCCCTGCTGGCGCGGGCCCTGGCTGAGCTGGACGTAGTTTTGCAGTATCAACGACATCCCGATGGCCGAAATCAGCGGCGCCAGACGCGTCGAGTTGCGTAGCGGCTTATAGGCGATGCGCTCAATCGTCCAGCCATAAACGCCAGTGACCACGATGGTGAAAACCAGCGTCCCCAGGATCAGCAGCGGAAAGGAGTGGAGTCCAAAAAACGCCAGCAGGGCCAGGCCAATGGCCGAGAGATAGGCGGAGATCATATACACTTCGCCGTGGGCGAAATTGATCATACCGATGATGCCGTACACCATGGTGTAGCCGATGGCGATAAGACCGTAGACCGACCCCAGCGTTAAGCCATTAATTAATTGTTGCAGAAAGAATGTACTCATGGTCGCGCACCTGAATAAAGGGTTACGCCGACAGTCAGACCTGCCGGCGCTGAGCAGATTCCGTCCCGTTATGGCACTTCTTTATATTTGCCTTTGTCATCCCACTGGTAGACCACGTAGTCAGAGACTTTGAGGTCACCTTTGCTGTCCCAGGCTTTTTTACCCATCACCGTGTCGACAGGGTTGGCCTTCAGCCACTCGCTGGCTTTTGCGGAATCCGTCCCTTTCGTGGCCTTGAATGCCGCCGCGATAGCCTGCACAGACGCGTAGGCGTAGAGGGTGTACCCTTCAGGTTCAAATTTACCGGTGCGGAATTTCTCGATGACGGCTTTTCCGTCCGGGATCAGGCGCGGATCTTTACCGAAGGTCATGTAAATACCGTTGGTGTACTGTGCCCCACCGGCGGCGGTGACCATCTCTTCATTGACGATACAGTCTCCCGAGAAGAACTTCGCCTGCACGCCCTGTTCACGCATCTGGCGAACCAGCGGGCCCGCTTCCGGGTGACAGCCCCCGAAGAACACCACGTCCGGTTTTTGTGCGCCGATTTTGGTCACCAGCGCGTTAAAGTCTTTCTCCCCGCGGGACAACCCTTCGTACATCACCTCCTTAACGCCGCGTTTCGCCAGCGCCGCTTTAGTGGCATCCGCCAGCCCCTGACCGTAGGTGTCTTTATCGTGGATGATGACCACCCGTTTGGCTTTCAGCTTATCAAGAATAAAATCGCTGGCGACCTGGCCCTGCTGGTCGTCACGTCCGCACATGCGAAATATGTCGCTCATGCCACGTTCGGTAATCAGTGGGTTCGTTGAGCCGGGAGTGATGGAGAGGATCCCGGCATCGCTATAGACCTCGGAGGCGGGCATGGTCGACGAAGAGCAGAAGTGGCCGACGACCGCTTTCACCTTATCCTGATCGACTAAGCGGTTGGCAACGGCGACGGCCTGTTTGGGCTCGCAGGCGTCGTCGCCCTGAACCAGTTTGATTTTCTCACCGTTGATCCCGCCGGCGGCGTTAATGTCTTCCGCCGCCTGCGTAGCGCCATGCCAGTATTGATCGCCGTAGGTTGCGTTCGGGCCTGTGAACGGCCCGGCCACGCCGATGACGATATCGGCCTGCGCGGAAAAGGCCGTCACCAAACAACCGGCCAGCACCAGGGAGAGGGGAGTTTTGGTAAATTTCAGCGACATTATTATGTTCCTTAGCAAAGAGGTTTTTGCACCAGGTATAAACCCGAACGCCTGATGGCATCGTAAATCCAAAAACAAGAGCGAGAACAAAATGCACTTTAGAAGCAATCTCATGCTTAATACGGCGAGGATCCCACGCACCGCGAAGCGCGCAGAACATTAAGCAAAAAGGTTGCCAGAATGGTTAATCCCTTGACCCGGTCACAACACGTTGAGTATAGAGCGCCGTTTTATGCGCCTTTGCGGGATGATATGAATTTACAGCGGAGATCACATCTCCTTAACAACAAAGCCCATAAGTTGTGCAACGGTCACGATTTGCACGTTTTTGCAGCAATAAAGACCTAAACTTCAGATAGGCACGCGCGGCGATATATGTCAGGATCGTTTTTTTTATCAGGAGTATCAGCAATGGCTGAAGGCCCATTAAATGAAAGCGAGATGGCGTGGCTGGAAGAGACATTAATCTCTTACGGTCACGACGATGCATCCGTTATTGACGTGTCCGAACTGGACGGCATGCTTACCGCAGTACTTTCCGGTCCCGTTGTGGTGGAGCCCGACACCTGGCTGGTGGCGGTCTGGGGTGGTGAGAAATATATTCCTCGCTGGAAAAACGATCGTGAGATGAACCGTTTTATCGATCTCTGCTTTAAGCACATGAACGATATTGCCGAGCGTTTGAGCGAATACCCGGATCAGTTTGAACCGCTGTTTGGCTATAACGACGTTGACGGTCAGAGCTATACCGTGGTGGAAGAGTGGTGCTATGGCTACATGCGCGGCGTGGCGCTGACGGACTGGTCATCCCTGCCGGAAGCGCTGGAAGCGGACCTGGCGGTGATTGCCCTGCACGGGACGGAAGAGAACAGCGAGAAGCTGGATGCGCTGACCGAAGAGGAGTATATGGCCAGCATCGAGAGCATTCAGCCTGCGGCGCTGCGCTTGTATAACTACTGGGTGGCTAACCCGCAGCAGCCGGAAGCGAAAAAGCCGATCGTGAACGGGTCGAAGGTGGGGCGTAACGACCCGTGCCCGTGCGGGAGTGGGAAGAAGTTTAAAAGCTGCTGCCTGCATTAAATCATTAATTACTGTGGCCTGAATGGGGCACGGGTGTTGAGTCCCCGCTAAAATCGGCGAACCGGAGACCAGATGACAAGGGCTGGACGCCATGGATGGCGGCCAGAGGCGAATCGAGACAGGATGTCGAGTTGAGCCGACCGCAGGCAGATGGTCGGGAGGTGAGCGCAGTGCGAAGCACCGATTTTCCGCGGGGCCGCGGGGATTGATAAGGGGGCCGCGGCGGCCCCCTTATCCCGTTCACATGCTGTGAAAAAATTATATTCTGTTGATCTTAAGGTGAACGGAACAGTACCTCAGGACCTGTATAAATAAGTTATCCCACTTCCGGCAGCATCCCCGCTGCAATCAAAATCTGCACCAGAATAATCGCCACACCGCACCCAAACACCACGCACAGCATTGGCGTACCGCCCGCTACGCGATACCCCTGCTGCGGATGTTGCTGGCGGCTCTTCCACGCCAGCAGGGAAGGCAGCAGCAGGGCCAGTACCGATAACGCCACGCCGGCATACCCCAGCGCCATCACAAACCCGCGCGGGTAAAAGAGCGAGAAGGCCAGCGGCGGCAGGAAGGTCATCGCCCCCGTCTGTAAGCGTCCCGCAACGGTATTGCGACGCTGGAACAGATCCGCCATATAGTCAAACAGACCAAGCGCCACGCCGAGGAAGGAGGTTGCCAGCGCCAGGTCTGCAAACAGATGTACCGCCAGCTCCACGTGTGAAGAGGCCACCACGTTACGCAGGGCAACCAGGAATCCATTCAGACCAGAATGCTCTGCCATCAGGCCGATAAAGGTATTGGAATCAATACTGCCCAGCGTCACCAGCTGCCAGAACAGGTAAGCAATCAACGGAATGGCGCTGCCGATAACAAAGACGCGGCGTAGCTTGCGAATATCACCGTTCATATAGCTCACGATGCTCGGTACGCTGCCGTGAAAACCGAAGGAGGTGAAAATAACCGGGATGGCCGAAAGCGCCAGACCTTTCTCCAGCGGGAGGGAGAGCAGGTTAATCTTGTGAACATGCGGTGCCAGCAGCACCAGCATCACAACAAGGAAAAGAATTTTGGCGCTGAACAAAAAACGGTTAAACAGATCGACCAGCGATGTGCCCGCACAAACCACGCCGCCACCAATCAGCGTAAAGACAATGGCGCCTGTTTCCGGTGAAAGCAACGCACCGAAGCCGTCATTGATACTTGACGCAATCAGCTCCCCGGCGCCGCTGATGTAAGCGGCAGTCAGGGCGTACATCAGGAACATCATGCTGAAACCGGTGATCCACTGCCCGTAGCGTCCAAGATAGCGTGCAGCCAGGGAGCCTAAGCCAGTATCGGCAGGGACATGCTGATAAACCTCCAGCAATAATAGCGCGGTGTAACACATCAGGGCCCACAGACCGCCCAGCAGCACTACGGTAACCCCAAACCCGACGCCAGCGGCAGCCAACGGCATGGCCAACATTCCTGCGCCAATTGTCGTTCCGGCGACGATAAAAATACTTCCCAGAGTTCTGTTCTTCACGCTTTCCTCTACAACGCTTCCATACCGCGACTCATTCTGCGGCGCAGAGTAAGGGAAAAGCCCGGTCTCGTCAAATCACCGTTACATAGGGTGTAAAAATTAATTTACAAAAAGAAAAGGGTAACCTGAGCCAGCGCAAAGCGTGCCGTGGAGGGAGCGTTTAGTCTGCTTTTTTATTTACGAGAGGTAACCATGTCAATTCACGGACACGACGTGCTGAATATGATGATTGAGTCAGGTGAGCGGTATACTGAGGAGAGTCTGGTTGAGGCGATACATGCCCGCTTTGGCGAAGCGGCGCGTTTCCATACCTGTTCAGCTTCAGAGATGACGGCCGCGGAGCTGGTGGCGTTTCTGGCGGCGCGCGGAAAATTCATTCCGGCAGCAGACGGATTTTCCACTCACGAAAGTAAAATTTGCCGTCATTAAATAAAACGGTGCTGAAAACTCAGCACCGCTTTTCTGTTAATTCTGCGTGTCGAGCGTCGACAGCTCTTTATCAATGAAGTACAGACCTTCCCCGGATTTACCTGCCAGAGATAATTTATCCAGCACGGATTTAAACAGCTTCTCTTCTTCGTGCTGTTCAGCCACATACCACTGAAGAAAATTAAAGGTTGGATAATCCTGGCTGGTCATGGCGGCATGAGCCAGTTCATTAATTTTCTGGGTGATCAGCTGTTCGTGCTCATAGGTGGCGCGGAACAGTTCATCAAGAGAGCCGTATTCGGCAAAGGGGGATGCCACGTTATCAATACGCGGCAGGCTGCCGGTGTCCGTCAGGTAATCAAACAGACGCTGCATGTGCGTCATCTCTTCCTGGGCATGACGACGCAGGAAGGCGGCCGCTCCTTCAAAGCTGTGATAGCTGCACCAGGCGCTCATCTGCTGATAAAGCAGGGAAGAAAAAAGCTCAAGATTCATTTGCGCATTGAGCTTGTCGATCATTTCAGTTTTTAACATGGTGCAGCTCCGGTTTATTAATTCTGGTTCACGATGAGCGACACTATAATTTGTTATTTAATTATTTGCAAAAAGTAAAATAAATATTTCTTTATTAAAAATACGAATGGGAATAAAACGCATTGCCGCTATTTATATTTATTAATGAGAATTGTTTTAGTTCTTATTAAATAAACTGCCAGCGTGACTGGCAGTAGCGGTTAATACCACGGATTCTGGCTGGAAGAGGTAACAGCATATCCCTGACATTTATACTGAATGGTCACACTTTCGTTCAGACAGAGTGAACCGCTGATCAGGGTGCAGGTTTTAATTGGCTGCCCGTAGGCTGACGCGGTGGCGTAGCCCATATGTTGACAGGCTTTGGTTGCCGTACCGTTATTAACATACTCATCAGACCAGGCGTTTTGCAGCATGGCCTGGCCATAGTCGAGGCGCACAATTCCGTTTGGGGCATCCGTACTGCTGATTTCTGCCTGACGGTTGATACTGCACCCAGCGAGCAACAGGATCGTTCCGGCTATGATTATACGTTTCATGGTTCACTCTGCGTGACGGGAAATACGCCATTGTAACCAACGCGATGTGACGCAATGGCCGGAATAGCCGGAGGATCTGCCCTCTCACTGTGCAACGAGCCGGGCCACCGCGCGAAATTGTGAGCGCATCTTTGTTTTTTAAAACAAGTTTTCACTTAATTTGAAAGTGTGTTTGTTTGATAGTAAGGTTAAGTGGAAAAAGTATCCACAGCGGGATCGCCCGCCATGCATTCAGGAGAGACAAGATGAAAATTGCACTGATGATGGAAAACAGCCAGGCCGCTAAAAATCCCATCATCCTTAATGAGCTGAAAGCCGTTGCTGATGAGAAAGGTTTCCCGGTCTATAACGTCGGTATGAGTGATGAGAACGATCATCATCTCACCTATATTCACCTGGGCATCATGGCGAGCATTCTGCTTAACGCTAAAGCCGTTGATTTTGTTGTTACCGGCTGCGGTACCGGGCAGGGCGCGCTGATGTCCCTGAACATCCATCCGGGTGTGATTTGCGGTTACTGCATCGATCCTGCGGATGCTTTCCTGTTTGCGCAAATCAACAACGGTAACGCGCTTTCTCTGCCGTTTGCGAAGGGCTTCGGCTGGGGGGCAGAACTGAACGTACGCTTTATCTTTGAGAAAGCGTTTACCGGACGCAATGGCGAAGGCTATCCACCAGAGCGTAAAGAGCCGCAGGTGCGTAACGCCGGGATCCTGAACCAGGTGAAAGCGGCGGTGGTGAAAGAAAACTATCTGGATACCCTGCGTGCAATCGATCCTGAGCTGGTTAAAACCGCCGTCTCGGGCCAGCGCTTCCAGCAGTGCTTCTTCGAGAACTGCCAGGACAAAGAGATCGAAGCCTTCGTGCGCGGTATTGTTGGCTGATTTACTTTGCCGGGCGGTGCGTTGCCTGCCCGGCAGATAGCGTTACTTTTTCGATGAGACCGCGCTGCCTGCATCTTTGGTCAGACGCAGCGTGTCAACCATTCCCACCAGGCAGATCAGCGCGATTGCCACAAATGCCAGCCGGAAGCTCATTCCCGGCATACCGGCAATCCCCATCGCCTCACTGACTTTTTCCCCGATACGAATACCAATCGCCCCGAGCGTGATCCCAAGCCCCACGGCAAGCTGCGTTGCGGTTGAAAACAGGGTATTGGCATAGCTCATCTGCGCCGATGGCACATCCGCAAAAGCCAGCGTACTGATGGCTGTAAACTGAATCGAACGGAAAACGCCGCCCAGATAGAGGATCAGCATGATGAGCCACGCGGGCGTCTGCGGCGTAAGAAACGCGCAGGCCAGCAACGCCAGGACATTCAATGCACCGTTAATCAGCAACAGCCGCTTAAACCCCAGGCTGCGGATCAGCGGCGTCGTCGCCGGTTTAATGGTGAGATTGCCAACGAAAACCGCCAGCACCAGCAGGCCCGAATGGAACGCGTTCATGCCAAAACCGACCTGGAACATCAGCGGTAGCAGGAACGGAACCGCGCTGATGGAGGCGCGAAACAGCGATCCGCCGTACAGGGTGACGCGAAACGTCGGCACCTGCATCGCATCGAGCCTGATCATCGGCCAGGTTGCCCGCTTAAAGTGACGCAGCGCCAGGCTCAACGCGACAATACCAACGATAAACAGCGTGGCGGTTAATCCTGTCCGCAGAGGCTCTCCGCCCATCAACTCCATCGCATAAACCAGGCTCACCATGGCAAGGGTGGTGACAACAAAACCCGGTAAATCAAACGGTCGGCGCGTATCTTCATGCAGGTCTGGAATGATGCGCAGTGCCAGCAAAATGGCGATTATCCCCAGCGGCACGTTAATAAAGAAGATCCAGCGCCAGTCGGCATAGCTGGTAATGAACCCACCCAGCGGCGGGCCGATGATCGGCGCGACCAGCGCAGGCCACGTCAGGGTGGCGATCGCCGTGATGAGCTGATGTTTTGGCGTGGTGCGTAGCACGGCCAGGCGACCCACGGGCACCATCAGCGCGCCACCCATGCCCTGAAGGACGCGCATCGCGACGAACTGATCGAGCGTGGTGGACAGGCCGCAAAATACCGAGGCCAGCGTGAAGATTGCCAGCGCGAGGGCAAACACTTTTCGCGCGCCGAAGCGGTCGGCGATCCAGCCGCTGGCGGGGATCAGCACGGCCAGGGTGATCAGGTAGGCGCTGATGCCGATATTCAGATCCACGGCCTGTACACCGAAGCTTTTTGCCATGTCCGGCAGCGCGGTGGCAATCACCGTCCCGTCCAGAAACTCCATAAAGAAAGCACCGGCCACCAGCAGCGCCGCAGGCGATAATCCACGGCTCTCTTTGCCGGATACGTTTTCACTCATTCTCTTCCTGCCCGCTCAAAAAATTTTATAAACATTTACTGGAATTTATAAGACTGTAACGTGCAGATTTATCATGGCTTTTTTTAACAAACCAGCAGCACTGAGGGTTTAATAACCGTGATGCAGGTCACAAAATGGTTGATTTTTGTGATGGTGGTCATATTATAAGCGTATTGACAATAACACCTGCATAACACGTTACTGGAGCAACATAATGAAACTGCGCAAAATCCTGAAAAGCATGTGGGCAAACTACTGCACAACGTTTAAAGACGTCCCACCGGGTGCGATGTTCTGATAAAAAAACCTGCTTCGGCAGGTTTTTTTATGTCTGCGGACGACGAGAGGGAGATGGAAGGGCGTCTGTTTTGCTACTATGGCGGCCTTTGAATAAGGAGAACCCCATGTCACAAAACCTGAGCGCCGATCAGGAACTGGTATCTGACGTCGTCGCCTGCCAGCTGGTTATCAAACAAATCCTTGATGTGATTGACGTTATCGCGCCGGTTGAGGTACGCGAAAAGATGTCGACCCAACTGAAAAACATCGATTTCACCAACCATCCTGCTGCGGCGGACCCGGTTACGCTCCGCGCGATCCAGAAAGCGATTGCGCTGATTGAACTCCGCTTCACACCGCAGGGTGAGTCACACTAAAATAAACCGATGTTTTAAAATTAGAAACCCTTTTCTGCTTTTACGTCGAAGGGCGACAAAACCTGTCGCCCGCAGAAGGATCAGAAGAACGTCTGCACCAGCAGATAGCTCACCACGCAGGCACAGCTGACGCCAATCAGCCCCGGCAGAATAAAGCTGTGGTTGATGATGAATTTACCGATGCGGGTGGTACCGGAGCGATCGAATCCGATACAGGCCAGATCGCTCGGATAGGTCGGCAGCACAAAGTAGCCGTAGGATGCCGGGAAGAAGGCCACCAGCATTTTCGGATCGATGCCCAGCATCAACCCCATCGGGGCGACCGCGGTCAAGGCCGCAGCCTGGCTGTTGACCAGTTTTGATACCAGGAACAGCACGATGGCATACGTCCAGGGATGACTCTTCACCACCCCCTCCAGCGCCATTTTCAGCTCGTCGAGATGCGCCTGAAAAAAGGTATCGCTCATCCACGCCACGCCAAACACCGAGAAAATCGCGACCATCCCCGCCTTAAATACCGCCCCGTTTGAAATGGCCGACGCATTCACCTTGCAGGTCATCAGCATGATGGCCCCGGCGATCAGCATCATCATTTGAATGACAAGGTTCATCGACAGGGCTGTCATTTTCCCTTTGATCTCAAACGCCGGACGCAGCTCGGGCAGCGCACCCAGCAGGACCACTACGGCAATTCCGGTGAAGAAGATCCACGTGGACCAGTAGGCCTGTTTCGGGAAACGCTGATCCATCAACGTCTCCGTTCCTCCATAGATAAACTCCCGCTGTTTCGGATCTTTCAGCTTTTCCTGAAATTCAGTATCGTCTGCGAGGTTTTTCCCCCGGCGCAGGCTCCACAGTGCCGCAATGGCGACGCCAGACAGTGAGGCCGGTACGGAAACGGCGAGGATTTCGAGGATCCCCCACGCGTGACCGATGCCGTGCTGCGCACCCAGAATCGAGACCAGCGAAACGACAGCCACGGAAACGGGGGAGGCGGTGATCGCCATCTGAGAGGCCACCGAGGCCACCGCCATCGGCCGTTCCGGGCGAATGCCTTTTTTCAGGGCGATATCCGCGATAATGGGAAACATGGTATAGACGACGTGACCGGTCCCGCAGAGGAAGGTCAACATCCAGGTGGTAAACGGTGCGAGAAGGGTGATGTGCTGGGGGTGTTTACGCAGCAGGCGCTCTGCGAATTGCATCATTACATTCAGGCCACCGGCGGTCTGTAGCGTGGCCGCACAGCCGATGACGGCGAGGATTGTTAGCATCACGTCAACCGGTGGTTTACCGGGTTGCAGACCAAAGACAAAACTTAAAATAAACAGGCCGATACCGCTTATCAGCCCCAGGCCCATCCCGCCGAAGCGGGTGCCTATCAGCAGGCAGAGGATAATGACAATAAACTCAATGGTGATCATGATGCTCCCTCGTCAATGAATGTAATTAAACAAATCATTACACGATGTGTGGTTATTCATTGGGAGCAAGATCTGATTTGTTAAATGTCAGCAAAAGCAGGGAGTTGGTACCCACCCCCTGACGGGAGCGGGTGAAGGGACTTAGTGGTGTTGCACGGTAGCTATGTCGAGAAGATGGCGGTCCGTCTGCTCCAGACAAATCCCCGCACGTTTCGCGTTGCGGATTTCATCTGCGAGCGTCTTCAGCAGCATGCCATCCTGCTGCTGCTCTCTGTCCATATCGCGTAAAAACGTGAGGGTAATGATGTCCTGTTGCGCTTTGGCTTCGTCAGCCAGTTTGCTCAGCTTCGCACAGCGTTGCTCGTACTCTTCGAGCGTTTTCTGAAACAGTTCTTCCAGAGAAGTGTAATTATCTTCAATCGTTTCAAGCTCTTTGACGGTAGGGTTTGCCCCGACAGCTTTCAAAAAGTTAAAGACACGCATCATGTGCGTGACGTTACTTTGCGCCTGAGTACGAAAGAAGGTGGCAGTGCCGTTGAGGCTTTTTCTGGAACACCACGCGCTCAAATGCAGATGCAGATTTGAAGCATAAAACTCCAGGTTCATCTGGGCATTCAGTTTTTGCATCATCGTTTGGGTAGTCATTCTCATATCCTTATTGACTGTGGGACTTGATGTCCGCTACTTAACCTGACCCGGCAGGTATTCACGATTGAATGGCGGAAATAGATTTCTGCAAGGTAAAAACTCGAAAATTCACTTCCTGTGTTCGATTTAAATAAGCATACGCTTCTCTTCGACTTAAGAAAACTCTTAATTGGGCTGTGTTTACCATAGATTACAAATTTAAATATAGCCCAGAATAGAAAGAAGGTTACGAGATTGGTAATTATATAACATGTTGATTTAAAAGGGTGTAAAATCAATTTTGCTCATTTTTATCGTTTCAGGAAACGTTCTTTGGCGGGAAATTCTGTAAAAGTGATAAATCAGAAATAATATTTGCAAATATATCCTGTCGTATCAAATTTGAGCTAAATCAATTTTCACTCAATATACGGTTCTGTGATCGCGGCGCAAGATTGTGATCTGATAACGCGGGAAAATGAAACGATGTTTTACATTGTTTCATTATTTGAGGTTTATGATGGCTAACGTTGCGGTGCTGCTGGCACCTGGTTTTGAAGAAGCAGAAGCGATTATCACTATTGATATTCTGCGGCGTTTACAGATTGAGGTGGAGACGCTGGCCTGCGCGGAGTCCCGTGCGGTAGTGAGTTACCATAATATCCCCATGGTGGCTGACAGTACGTTAACGGAGCGCATTAATAGGCTGTATGACGCGGTCGTGTTGCCCGGTGGGCCGCAGGGGAGCGTCAATCTTGCTGCTAACCAGGAGGTGATCCGCTTTGTTTCCGCGCATGACGAGCACGGCAAACTTATCTGCCCGATCTGCTCTGCGGCCGCGCGGGTGCTGGGCGGTAACGGGCTACTGAAGGGGCGCCGCTACGTCTGTTCCGGCGATCTGTGGCAGAGCGTTGATGATGGAGTATATGTAGATGCGCCGGTCGTGGAGGATAATAACCTCATCAGCGGCAAGGGGCTGGGGCACGCTTTTGACTTTGCGCTGACGCTCTCTGCTCGTTTGTTGGGTGTCGACGCCCCCGTGCGCGATCATGCTGAACACATCTATTACCGCTGGTAAATTTTCTGCCGGACGCTAAGGCGTCCGGCTTACAGGGATTTCTTAGCTGACCTTATGGATAATCCTGCTTAACTCCTTTCCATTTGTAGGACAATTACGTCCTTTTTTATGTCATTTTTCGCTGAATTTATGTACGCAATTACTGTAATTCTGCGGTGTGATGTCGCTCTCTTATGGATGATTAATTTCCCGCTAAAACTATCTCCAGCAATAACGCTTATAACAAGGTAAGCGCTAATGCCTTGTTTTAAGTCTGATTAAATAAGTTGTTCGCCATTATTCCCTACAGATAAGAATGCTTAAGCTGGAGTTTACCATGCACAAATTTACTAAAGCGCTGGCGGCCATCGGCCTGGCTGCCGTTATGTCACAATCCGCTATCGCTGAAAATTTAAAGCTCGGTTTTCTGGTTAAACAGCCTGAAGAACCGTGGTTCCAAACCGAATGGAAATTTGCTGATAAAGCCGGAAAAGATTTGGGATTTGAGGTAATTAAAATCGCCGTACCTGACGGTGAGAAAACGTTGAACGCCATTGATAGCCTGGCGGCCAGCGGTGCGAAAGGTTTCGTTATCTGTACGCCGGATCCAAAACTGGGGTCAGCGATTGCCGCGAAAGCGCGCGGTTACGACATGAAAGTGATTGCGGTGGACGATCAGTTCGTGAATGCCAAAGGCAAACCGATGGATACCGTTCCGCTGGTAATGATGGCGGCCACTAAAATCGGTGAGCGTCAGGGCCAGGAGCTCTATAAAGAGATGCAAAAACGCGGCTGGGATGTCAAAGAGACTGCCGTGATGGCGATTACCGCAGACGAGCTGGACACCGCCCGTCGTCGTACCACCGGGTCCATGGACGCCCTGAAAGCGGCTGGCTTCCCGGAAAAACAGATCTACAAAGTCCCGACCAAATCCAACGATATTCCGGGCGCCTTTGATGCGGCAAACTCCATGCTCGTCCAGCATCCGGAAGTGAAGCACTGGCTGGTGGTGGGGATGAACGACAACACCGTACTGGGCGGCGTGCGTGCAACGGAAGGCCAGGGCTTTAAAGCACCGGACGTGATCGGGATCGGCATTAACGGCGTTGACGCCGTGAGCGAACTGTCTAAAGCGCAGGCGACCGGCTTCTATGGCTCACTGCTGCCAAGCCCGGATGTCCACGGCTATAAATCCAGCGAAATGCTCTACAACTGGGTGACCAAAGGGGCTGAACCGCCGAAATTCACTGAAGTGACCGATGTGGTGCTGATCACCCGCGATAACTTCAAAGAGGAGCTGGCGAAAAAAGGACTGGGCGGTAAGTAATACGCTGTGATTGCGCCCCTCCCTCACCGTGAGGGGCCAGACGTACACACTACAGGAATCACGGAGTCGTTATGCAACAGTCTGATCCGTATCTCTCTTTCCGCGGCATCGGTAAAACTTTCCCCGGTGTAAACGCGCTGACCGATATCAGCTTCGACTGCTATGCCGGCCAGGTTCACGCCCTGATGGGGGAGAATGGCGCGGGAAAATCCACGCTGCTAAAAATTCTCAGCGGCAACTACACGCCCACCACCGGCACGCTGGCTATTCGCGGCGAAGAGGTGGCCTTTGCCGACACCACGGCAGCGTTAAATGCGGGCGTCGCCATCATCTATCAGGAGCTGCATCTCATTCCTGAAATGACCGTGGCGGAGAACATCTATCTGGGCCAGCTTCCGCATAAAAGCGGCGTGGTCAACCGCTCGCTGCTCAATTATGAAGCGGGCTTGCAGCTCAAGCACCTTGGGCTGGATGTCGATCCGCAAACGCCCCTTAAGTATCTCTCCATCGGCCAGTGGCAGATGGTGGAAATTGCCAAAGCGCTGGCGCGTAACGCCAAAATTATCGCCTTCGATGAGCCAACCAGCTCGCTCTCGGCGCGTGAAATAGAAAATCTCTTTCGCGTGATCCGCGAGCTGCGCAAAGAGGGCCGCATCATTCTGTACGTTTCTCACCGTATTGAAGAGATTTTTGCCTTAAGCGATGCCATCACCGTGTTTAAAGATGGACGCTACGTGCGCACCTTCACCGATATGCAGCAGGTTAATCACGATCAGCTGGTGCAGGCGATGGTCGGACGCGATCTGGGTGACATTTACCACTGGAAACCGCGCGAGTATGGCCCGGAGCGTCTGCGTCTGGATAACGTCAAAGCCCCAGGCGTGCGCACGCCCATTTCACTCTCGGTGCGCAGCGGCGAAATCGTCGGGCTGTTTGGCCTTGTGGGGGCAGGGCGCAGCGAGCTGATGAAAGGGTTGTTTGGCGGGACGCGCATAACCCAGGGCCAGGTTTTCGTCGACGGGAAAAAGGTCGATATTCAGAAGCCTGCGCAGGCGATTAACGCGGGGATTATGCTCTGCCCGGAGGATCGAAAGGCAGAGGGCATTATTCCGGTGCACTCGGTGCGCGACAACATCAACATCTCTGCCCGGCGCAAGTTCATCCGCGCGGGATGTCTGATTAACGACGGCTGGGAGGCGAGCAACGCGGATCACCATATCCGTTCGCTGAACATTAAAACCCCCGGCGCTGAACAGCTGATCATGAACCTGTCCGGCGGTAACCAGCAAAAAGCCATTCTGGGGCGCTGGCTGTCGGAAGATATGAAGGTCATTTTGCTGGATGAACCAACGCGCGGTATTGACGTGGGGGCGAAACACGAAATCTATAACGTCATCTATGAACTGGCAAAACGTGGTGTGGCGGTCCTGTTCGCCTCCAGCGATCTGCCCGAGGTGCTGGGCGTCGCCGACCGCATTGTAGTGATGCGTGAAGGCGAAATTGCCGGTGAATTGCTGCATGAACAGGCGAATGAACAACAGGCGTTGAGTCTCGCCATGCCTAAAGTTAGCCAGGCTGTCGCCTGAGTAAGGAGTCAATGATGTCCTCTGTTACTACATCCGGAGCGCCGAAGTCGGCTTTCAGTTTTGGCCGCATCTGGGACCAGTACGGCATGCTGGTGGTCTTTGCTGCCCTCTTCGTCGCCTGCGCGATTTTTGTGCCGAACTTCGCCACGTTCATCAATATGAAGGGGCTGGGGCTGGCTATCTCCATGTCCGGCATGGTGGCCTGCGGAATGCTGTTCTGCCTGGCCTCCGGTGATTTTGACCTGTCGGTCGCCTCGGTGATTGCCTGTGCAGGCGTCACCACTGCCGTGGTGATCAACATGACCGAAAGCCTGTGGATCGGCGTGCTGGCCGGGCTGCTGCTCGGCGTGTTGAGCGGCCTGGTGAACGGGTTTGTCATTGCGCGCCTGAAGATTAACGCCCTGATTACGACGCTGGCGACCATGCAAATCGTGCGCGGTCTGGCCTATATCATCTCCGACGGCAAAGCGGTCGGGATCGAAGACGAGCGTTTCTTCACGCTGGGCTATGCCAACTGGCTGGGGCTGCCTGCGCCAATCTGGCTGACGGTAGGCTGTTTGATCCTGTTCGGTTTCCTGCTCAACCGCACCACCTTTGGCCGAAATACCCTGGCGATTGGCGGCAATGAAGAGGCGGCGCGTCTGGCGGGTGTCCCGGTCGTACGGACCAAGATCATTATCTTCGTGCTTTCCGGGCTGGTATCGGCGGCGGCGGGGATTATTCTGGCGTCGCGCATGACCAGCGGCCAGCCTATGACCTCCATTGGTTATGAGCTGATCGTCATCTCAGCCTGCGTTTTGGGGGGCGTTTCCCTCAAGGGCGGCATCGGAAAAATCTCATATGTGGTGGCGGGGATCCTGATTCTGGGGACCGTAGAGAACGCCATGAACCTGCTCAATATTTCTCCGTTCTCTCAGTACGTCGTACGCGGCCTGATCCTGCTGGCAGCGGTGATCTTCGACCGTTACAAGCAAAAAGCGAAGCGTACCGTCTGATTTATTTTTAGCCACTAACCTGCTCAACTATTAACCATAGTTGACCCCCTGACCGGCCCGCCAGTTTTGTTGACGGGCCGGTTGCTAAATGGCGAGCACCGTCACACTGTCTATACTTACATGGCTGTTTTGTTCACTGTAAGGAGGATTAGGGTGGCTGACTTGTTAACCGCACCGCCTGTACTGCCCGGAAAATTTGCTTTCTTTTTTGACCTCGACGGGACGCTCGCCGGGATTGAACCGCATCCGGATGACGTTGTTGTACCGGACACGGTGTTAGAGAATTTGCAGCAGCTCTCCCGACAGAACGAGGGGGCACTGGCATTGATTTCAGGGCGCTCAATGGCCGAGCTGGACGTGCTCGCCAGTCCTTATCACTTTCCGCTGGCCGGTGTGCACGGAGCGGAGCGCCGCGATATCCATGATCAACTGCATATAGTTTCACTCCCCGACACGCTGATTCAGGCGCTGCATGCGCAACTCTCTTCGGCTCTGGAAATGCTTCCCGGTACGGAACTGGAAGCCAAAGGCATGGCTTTTGCGCTGCACTACCGTCAGGCGCCCCATCATGAGGCGGCGATATTTTCGATAGCAAGAAGCGTGGCCGAAGCCCATCCGGAGCTGGCGTTACAGCCGGGTAAATGTGTGGTCGAGATTAAACCGGCAGGAATTAACAAAGGCGCTGCCATTGCAGCGTTTATGGCGGAAGCGCCGTTCAAAGGGCGTACGCCAGTCTTTTTTGGGGATGACCTGACCGACGAGGCCGGGTTCAGGGTGGTAAACCAGGCCCAGGGCATGTCTGTCAAGGTTGGATCTGGTGAAACCATTGCCGGATGGCGGCTGGAAAATGTCGCCAGCGTCTGGCAGTGGATATCTGACGTCGCTAACCAGCAACAACAACAAATAGCGCAAAACAACGGGAGAAATCATTATGGGTCGCTTAGTCGTCGTCTCTAATCGCATCGCACCGCCGGATGATAAAAAAGCCAGTGCCGGTGGCCTGGCGGTCGGGGTATTAGGTGCCCTCAAAGCCGCGGGTGGTCTCTGGTTTGGCTGGAGCGGGGAAATCAGTAATGAAGAAAAACCGCTAAAAAAGGTGTCACGGGGCAATATCACGTGGGCCTCCTTCGCCCTTAGCGAGAAGGACTATGATGAATATTATTCCGAGTTCTCAAACGCCGTGCTGTGGCCAGCGTTTCACTATCGTCTGGATCTGGTGAAATTCCAGCGTGAATCCTATGAAGGCTACATGCGCGTCAACGCGCTGCTGGCAGATAAACTACTGCCGCTGATCGAAGAAGACGATATTTTATGGATCCACGATTATCATCTGCTGCCCTTCGCCAGGGAGTTGCGGAAACGGGGTGTGAATAACCGAATCGGTTTCTTCCTGCATATTCCGTTCCCGACCCCGGAGATCTTTACGGCGCTGCCGCAGCACGAGGAGATCCTGGAGGCGCTGTCAGATTACGACCTGCTCGGTTTCCAGACGGAAAATGACAGGCTGGCCTTCCTCGACAGCGTGTCGGGCAAAACCCGGCTGGTCACTCACGGCGGTAAATCTCATACTGCGTGGGGACGAAATTTCCATACCGAAGTCTACCCAATCGGTATTGAGCCAGACGAAATTGCCGAGCAGGCCTCCGGTCCGCTGCCGCCGAAGCTTGCCCAGCTCAAGGACGAACTCAAGCACGTTAAGAATATCTTTTCGGTTGAACGACTGGATTATTCCAAAGGGTTGCCGGAGCGATTCCTCGCCTATGAAACCCTGCTGGATAAATTCCCGCAGCATCATGGCAAGATCCGCTACACCCAGATAGCGCCGACCTCGCGCGGTGAGGTTCAGGCCTACCAGGATATTCGTCACCAGCTTGAGACCGAAGCAGGGCGCATCAACGGGCGCTATGGCCAGCTCGGCTGGACTCCACTTTTCTATCTGAATCAGCATTTTGAGCGCAAAATCCTGATGAAAGTGTTCCGCTATGCGGACGTCGGGCTGGTCACGCCGCTGCGCGACGGGATGAATCTGGTGGCAAAAGAGTATGTCGCAGCACAAGATCCTGCTGACCCGGGCGTGCTGGTGCTGTCCCAATTTGCCGGTGCGGCAAACGAGTTAACCTCAGCGCTGATTGTGAACCCTTACGATCGCGATGACGTGGCAAATGCCCTGAATCGCGCGTTAACCATGCCGCTTGCGGAACGCATTTCACGTCATTCGGAAATGATGGAGACCATCGTCAAGAATGATATCAACCGCTGGCAGGCGCGTTTTATTGACGATTTGCGCGCGATCCAGCCGCAAAGTCAGGAAGGTGATCTGCAAAAAAAGATCGCGACCTTCCCTAAACTCGCCTGATTTCCTTCGGGGGCATTAATTGCCCCCGAGAGGCACCAGCAGGACATCCACCTGGCTTGACGAAACGATGGATTTTGCCGAGCATGCCGCCCGGGAAAAAAAGCTCTGGTTATGATTTCCGCAAATGACCAGGTCAATATTCTGTTTCCGACAAATGTCGAGAATATGTTCACTTAATTCCCCGGTGGCTATCACCGTCTGATGGACAGGATAGTTTGCCCGCTCAACCAGCTCGCGCAGAAATTGCTGCGTTTCTTCCTGAAGAACCTCACGAATATCTTCCAGCATAGGCGCTGCCAGTTGGTTATACATTTCGGGTTCAGCTGCCAGGGTGATCAGACTTATGCGGGCGTTGTTCGGGCGGGCAATGGAAACGGCACGGGCGACGAGTTGATGACTTTCTGGGGAAACCGCAACAGAAACAAGAAGATGAGAGTAACTCATCACACACTCCTTTTATGTCAGAATGACACGTTTCTCAAGCTTTACCGCGAATCTGCCGCTTCTGCAAGAGGTACATGCGACAATAGTGTGAACCTTATCATAATTATTCATTAATTATTCTTATAAGAAGAATAACGAAATGGCGGCGCTAAATGAAAGTAATTAACAACTTAACGTAAATCACACATTTAGCCTTCCGTGCTGTTAAATCGCGTTAACCGATCGTCAACGCAAGCGTGATGCTGACCCCTGGAAGCTCCTGTCTCGAATTGAAAGCTTAACCTGCTGTTTTTACTTAATTAACTCTGGCTGTTCCCTGACGTTCGCGCCCGTTCAGACGCGGAAGGGCAGCGCTTCTCCGACATAGCAATTTTCATACCCGATCCACTCATCCCTCTGCATGAGTATTCGTTCCATAAGAATATAACCAAGCTTCGGTTGCTCAATAAATAGTCAAATTACAAGTCACGCTGATGGATTTATGGGTTACATTCGCGTAAATTATGTGACGAAGATCACATTTTTTTTAAATTCCAGGGGGGGCTGCATTGTATGTGTCAAAACTGACGAGTAGAGTTTGCGTCGAATTAGGAAAAATCTTAGTTATTTGTAAGAAAAGATAAAATGTGTAACCGACATTTTGGCCATGTTAACCGGTCACGCGCTTTACGACGTACAAACCTAAATTCAACTATGCATTTGGCCTTTTCTTTTTATACCGGGTGATTTCCCGGCGACATCACGGGGTGCGGTCTTTCCGCATAAAAATAATAGTTGGTTATTCGGGATGGGAAAAATGCATACATCCGAGTTGCTAAAACATATTTATGACATCAATTTGTCGTATTTATTGCTCGCGCAGCGTTTGATTAGTCAGGACAAACCGTCAGCGATGTTTCGTCTGGGTGTTAACGAAGAGATGGCAACCATGCTGGGTGGATTAACCCTCCCGCAAATGGTCAAGCTGGCTGAAACCAATCAACTTGTCTGCCAGTTCCGTTTTGATAACCCGCAGACCATTACGCGTCTGACTCAGGAATCTCGCGTGGACGATCTGCAACAAATCCACACCGGTATTCTTCTCTCCACCCGTCTGCTCAACGAAATCAGCCAGCCTGATGACGTAGCCCGGAAGAAAAGGGCTTAACAATGAGCGAAAAAAGCATTGTTCAGGAAGCCCGTGATATCCAGCTGGCAATGGAACTCATCACGCTGGGCGCGCGTTTACAAATGCTGGAAAGCGAGACGCAGTTGAGCCGTGGTCGTCTGATCAAGCTGTACAAAGAACTGCGTGGTAGCCCGCCGCCAAAAGGCATGCTGCCGTTTTCCACTGACTGGTTCATGACCTGGGAGCAGAACATTCATGCTTCCATGTTCTGTAACGCCTGGCAGTACCTGCTTAAAACGGGGTTATGCAGCGGCGTTGATGCCGTGATCAAAGCCTACAAACTTTACCTTGAGCAATGCCCGCAGCAGGAAGAGGGACCTCTGCTGGCGCTGACCCGCGCCTGGACGCTGGTGCGTTTTGTTGAAAGCGGCATGCTTGAATTGTCGCGCTGCAACTGCTGTGACGGCAATTTTATTACCCACGCGCATCAGCCTGCGGGCAGCTTCGCCTGTAGTTTGTGCCAGCCTCCATCCCGAGCCGTAAAAAGACGTAAACTTTCCCGGGATGCTGCCGATATTATTCCACAACTGCTGGATGAACAGATCGAACACGCTGTTTAACCCGAACCTGTGGGCAAGATTCCAGCAGCGGTAAGCGATTACCGCTGCTTTTTTTTACCCTGCGTTCAGGTCTCGCGCTCGAAATGAACGTCCTGCCATAGTCACTAGCGGAAGGATGATGTCGTGCTTATCTTATTAGGTTACCTGGTAGTTCTCGGTACAGTTTTCGGCGGTTACATGATGACCGGCGGGCACCTTGGAGCACTCTATCAACCGGCTGAACTTGTCATCATCGGCGGTGCAGGGGTAGGGGCTTTTATCGTTGGTAACAACGGTAAATCGATCAAGGGCACGCTGAAGGCGATTCCGCTGCTGTTTCGTCGCTCGAAATACACCAAAAGCATGTATATGGATCTGCTGGCGCTGCTCTATCGCCTGATGGCGAAGTCACGTCAGCAGGGGATGTTCTCGCTGGAGCGGGACATCGAAAACCCGAAAGAGAGCGAAATTTTCGCCAGCTACCCGCGTATTCTGGCCGACGCGATGATGCTCGATTTTATCGTCGATTACCTGCGCCTGATCATCAGCGGCAACATGAACACCTTCGAAATTGAAGCCCTGATGGACGAAGAGATTGAAACCCATGAGAGCGAATCCGAAGTGCCGGCCAACAGCCTGGCGCTGGTGGGCGACTCGCTTCCGGCGTTCGGCATCGTGGCGGCGGTAATGGGCGTGGTACATGCTCTGGCCTCGGCGGATCGCCCGGCGGCTGAGCTGGGCGCGCTGATTGCCCACGCGATGGTGGGGACGTTCCTCGGTATTTTACTGGCCTACGGCTTTATCTCCCCGCTGGCGAGCGTGCTGCGCCAGAAGAGCGCCGAAACCACCAAAATGATGCAGTGCGTGAAAATTACGCTGCTCTCAAACCTCAACGGTTATGCTCCGCCGATCGCCGTCGAATTTGGTCGTAAGACGCTCTACTCCAGCGAACGTCCGTCGTTTATCGAACTGGAAGAGCACGTGCGCGCGGTGAAAAACCCCAACCAACAGACGACAACTGAGGACGCATGAAAAACCAGTCCCATCCGATCGTCATCGTAAAAAAGCGCAAGCATAAGGGGCACGGGCACGGTTCTCACGGCTCCTGGAAGATCGCGTACGCCGACTTTATGACCGCCATGATGGCGTTCTTCCTGGTGATGTGGCTGATCTCCATCTCCAGCCCGAAAGAGCTTATCCAGATTGCGGAATATTTCAGGACGCCGCTGGCGACGGCGGTCACCGGCGGGCCGCGCATTTCGAATAGCGACAGCCCGATCCCCGGCGGCGGTGACGATTACACCCAGCAGCAGGGCGAAGTGAAAAAACAGCCTAACATCGACGAGCTGAAAAAACGGATGGAGCAGGCGCGCCTGAAAAAACTGCGCGGTGACCTGGATCAGCTGATTGAAGCGGACCCCAAGCTGCGTGCGCTGCGTCCGCATCTGAAAATTGACCTGGTACAGGAAGGGCTGCGTATTCAGATCATCGACAGCCAGAACCGGCCGATGTTTAAAACCGGCAGCGCCGATGTCGAGCCCTACATGCGCGATATTCTGCGTGCGATTGCACCGGTACTGAACGGTATTCCTAACCGCATTAGCCTGTCCGGACACACGGATGATTTCCCGTACGCCACGGGAGAGAAAGGATACAGCAACTGGGAGCTTTCTGCCGATCGCGCCAACGCCTCGCGTCGCGAGCTGGTGGCGGGTGGGCTTGATGATGGCAAGGTCCTGCGCGTGGTCGGCATGGCTGCAACCATGCGCCTTACCGACCGCGGACCGGATGACGCCATCAACCGTCGTATCAGTCTTTTAGTGCTGAACCAGCAGGCGGAGCAGGCCATCCTGCATGAAAACGCCGAAAGTCAGAATGAGTCACTGGACGATTTAAAACAGCCTGGGGCCGTCCCTTCGGCTGCCGTTCCAACATCGCCACCAGCCAATCCGAGGTGATAGCGTGAGCATGGATATTACCGATTTTTACCAGACATTTTTTGATGAAGCCGACGAATTGTTGGCCGATATGGAGCAACATTTGCTGGATCTGGTGCCCGAGGCGCCGGACTCAGAACAGCTCAATGCCATCTTCCGTGCGGCGCATTCCATTAAAGGCGGAGCCGGAACGTTTGGATTTACCATTTTGCAGGAAACCACCCATTTAATGGAAAACCTGCTGGATGAAGCACGACGCGGTGAGATGCAGCTCAATACCGACATTATCAACCTGTTTTTGGAAACGAAAGATATTATGCAGGAACAGCTCGACGCCTATAAAAGTTCGGCAGAGCCTGATGCCGCCAGCTTTGAATACATCTGCAACGCGCTGCGTCAGTTAGCGCTGGAAGCCAAAGGTGAGGCGTCTGCGCCCGCTGTCCCTGCGGCAAAACTGAGCGTTGTTGACGCCGTGGCCGAACCCGCTACGGCGCCTGACGCGCCCGCAGGAAAACTGCGCGTGGTGCTGTCACGTCTGAAGGAGAACGAGGTCAACCTGCTGGAAGAGGAGCTGGGGAACCTGGCGACGCTCAGCAACGTGGTGAAGGGCAAAGACAGCCTGGCCGCGACGCTTGACGGCGGGATCGGTCAGGATGACATCGTGGCAGTGCTCTGCTTCGTCATTGAAGCGGATCAGATTGCGTTTGAAACCGAGGCGGCGGCCGTTGAAGCGCCAGCTCCGGCAGAGAATACCCCTGCGGTAGTTGCCGCTGCCCCGGCACTGAAAGCCGTGCCAAAAGAGACGGCTGCCCCGGCCCGCGGTGAAAAACCGGCGGCGCGTTCCAGCGAGTCCACGAGCATTCGCGTGGCGGTGGAGAAAGTGGATCAGCTAATCAACCTGGTGGGTGAACTGGTGATCACCCAGTCGATGCTGGCCCAGCGTTCCAACGAGCTGGACCCGGTGACTCACGGCGATCTCATCACCAGCATGGGCCAGTTACAACGTAACGCCCGCGATTTGCAGGAATCGGTGATGTCCATCCGCATGATGCCGATGGAATATGTCTTCAGCCGCTTCCCGCGCCTGGTGCGCGACCTGGCCGGCAAGCTCAACAAACAGATCGAACTCACGCTGATGGGCAGCTCCACCGAGCTGGACAAGAGCCTGATCGAACGCATTATCGACCCGTTAACGCACCTGGTGCGTAACAGCCTCGACCACGGCATCGAGCTGCCGGAAAATCGCGTGGCAGCCGGAAAATCGCCCGTGGGCAACCTGATCCTGTCAGCGGAACATCAGGGCGGCAACATCTGCATCGAAGTGACCGATGACGGCGCGGGCCTGAACCGCGAGCGCATTCTGGCGAAGGCGATCTCGCAGGGAATGGCGGTCAACGAAAACATGACGGACGAAGAAGTGGGCATGCTGATTTTTGCCCCGGGCTTCTCAACCGCAGAGCAGGTCACCGACGTTTCCGGCCGTGGCGTGGGCATGGACGTGGTGAAACGTAACATTCAGGAGATGGGCGGTCACGTTGAGATCCAGTCTAAGCAGGGTGCAGGCACCACGATTCGTATCCTGCTGCCGCTGACGCTGGCCATTCTTGACGGCATGTCCGTTAAAGTGGCGGACGAAGTCTTTATTCTGCCGCTGAACGCGGTGATGGAGTCCCTCCAGCCGCGTGAAGAAGATCTGCATCCGCTGGCGGGCGGGGAGCGCGTGCTCGAAGTACGCGGCGAGTATCTGCCGCTGGTGGAACTGTGGAAAGTGTTCGAAGTGGACGGGGCAAAAACCGAGGCCACGCAGGGTATCGTTGTGATCCTGCAAAGCGCCGGACGCCGCTACGCGCTGCTGGTTGATCAGCTGATTGGTCAGCATCAGGTGGTGGTTAAGAACCTGGAAAGCAACTACCGCAAAGTGCCGGGGATCTCTGCTGCCACCATCCTGGGTGATGGTAGCGTCGCGCTGATCGTCGATGTATCGGCACTTCAGGGATTAAATCGTGAACAACGTGTGGCGAACACAGCCGCCTGATTAAGTAAAAGGTAATAACATGACCGGTATGAGTAACGTAACGAAACTGGCGGGCGAGCCATCGGGGCAGGAATTCCTGGTTTTCACTTTAGGTGATGAAGAGTACGGTATCGACATCCTGAAAGTGCAGGAAATTCGTGGTTACGACCAGGTAACGCGCATTGCGAACACGCCAGCGTTTATCAAGGGTGTGACCAACCTGCGCGGTGTGATTGTGCCTATCGTGGACCTGCGCGTAAAGTTCAGCCAGGGCGATGTGGAGTACAACGATAACACGGTGGTGATCGTCCTGAATCTGGGGCAGCGCGTGGTGGGGATCGTGGTGGATGGCGTGTCTGATGTACTGTCGCTGACCGCAGATCAAATCCGTCCTGCGCCGGAGTTTGCGGTCACGCTGTCGACGGAATACCTGACGGGGTTGGGTGCGCTCGGCGAGCGTATGCTAATTCTGGTGAATATTGAGAAGCTGCTGAACAGTGAAGAGATGGCGCTGCTGGATATTGCGGCGAATCATGTAGCATAAAATGAAGCCGGGTAAGCGTCAGCGCCACCCGGCTCTTTTGTATCCTTACGCCTCCTGCTCCACCAGCTCTGCCTCCGCTTCCCGCGCCCCTTCATTCTGCGACAGCATCGCTGTCGCAATCCCGTTCCCCAGCACGTTAATGGCGGACCGTCCCATATCCAGGAAATGATCAATCCCCATCAGCAGCAGGATCCCGGCCACCGGAATGTTAAAGCTCGGAATGGTTGCCGCCAGCACCACCAGCGACGAGCGCGGTACACCCGCAATGCCTTTCGAGGCCAGCATCAGCGTTAACATCAGCACCGTCACCTCGGTGAAACTCAGGTGAATGTTGTACGCCTGGGCGATAAACATTGAGGCGAACGAGCAGTACACCATGGAGCCGACCAGGTTAAACGAGTAGCCGATCGGCAGGACGAAAGAGGCGATATTCCGTGAACAGCCGAAGCGCGCTAACTGCTCCAGCGTTTTCGGGTATGCCGCTTCAGAGCTGCTGGTGGTAAACGCGACCAGCACCGGATCTTTCAGCATCGCCACCAGACGAAAAATCTCTTTTTTCAGCACCATGTAACCTACCGCCAGCAATACCAGACAGGTCAGAAGGATCGCCACATAGTAACCGCCAATAAACGAGGCATAGTTCAGCAAAATGCCCAGCCCCTGGGTGGCAATGACGGACGAAATTGCGGCAAAAATGGCCAGCGGCGCAACGTACATCACGTAGCCCGTCACCTTCAGCATAATGTGGGAGACCACATCCAGCGCCGCGACCAGCGGGGCGTTGAATTTTTGGCCCAGTGACGCGCCGCCAATGCCGAAGAACATCGAGAAGACCACAATTTGCAGGATCTCATTGTTCGCCATCGCGCCGGCAATGCTGGTTGGAATGGTGTGTGACAGGAAGGCTTTCAGCGACATCCCACTAACGGCCAGGCCGGTATCAACCGTCTCTGTGGGGATGCTCAGGTTCAGACCGCTGCCGGGTTGTTCAAGGGTAACAATAAACAGCCCCACCAGAATGGAAAGCACGGATGAGCTGATAAACCACACCATCGCTTTACCCCCGACGCGCCCAATCGTCGACGTTTCACCCAGCTTCATAATGCCCACCGTCAGGGTGCTGAACACCAGCGGGGCAATCACCATCTTAATCAGCCGCAGGAAAATATCGGTCAGTAGCGTAATGTTCTCCGACCAGGCCTGTATCGCGTCGGACGAAGCATACTCATGGATCGCCGCACCTGAAAGAATACCCGCCAGCATGAAAATCACGATGAAGAGCGTGAGTTTGTTTGCACTTGCCACAAAAAGATCCTCTATGCGCTAAAAGAGTTTCCTGCGTCGATGCATACAAAATTTTTATTTAAGCGCAGGAAAATATTCGAGGCATAAATTGAAGTAAAGCTGCGTGAGTTACAACTTGTTTTTAATTTTTATGAAATTCGTTGTTTTTATCATAACGATATATTGTGATGCAGATCACATTACACGCGATATATCCTCATATTAAGCAAGAATAATGCCCGTTTTATTTTGCTAACTCTTTGTAATGTTTGTTAATAGTCTGTTAATTGGGGGCGGGTGTCTCACCTTCGTTGAAAGTGGTTGAAGCGTGAACCATAAACTAAATTCTCAGTAACCGCGCCGGGGAATGTTTAAGCGGGGCTAACATACTGAACAGTATGAATAAAATATGGCAAGCGGACCATTATTTCTTCTGGAGGGTGGTAAATGAAAAGAAAACTTCTTTTTATCTGCGCGGGTACACTGCTGACGGCGGCGACTGTCGGTCAGGCGCTGGCAGTCACCAGTAGCGGTACTATCGGGGCGACGCTGACGTTGACGAACGGTTGTTTGATCAACGGCTCGCCAACGCAAAACGGCATTAACTTCGGGACACTCGATTTCGGGACCCATCCTGCGACATTCTCCACCCTGACAACCCAGTTAACCGGGGCCAGCGGCGGAAATACCTTTACCATTCAATGTACCACTGCCAGTTACACGGTGGCGATCACCGGCAACACCAACGCGACCGCACCCGGAACCGTTGTCGGCACCCCCGGCACACCCGCCCGATATCTGGTGAACACCGCCAATGCGGCACAGGGCGTGGCATACAGCCTCTATAGCGACAGCGGGTACAACAACGTGATTGCTAACAACGCCGCGTTGCCCGTAGCTTCCACAGCGGGCGGGGTGAACAGCTATACCCTCTACGGGCGCATAACGGGCGGCGGCAATAGCGTAACGGTTGTACCGGGAACCTATACCGACACGATTAACGTCAGCGTCACCTACTGATTCAGCCATGAAGGCATTGTGTTTATGTCTGCGCGAAAGCGCAGAGGGCGTCGTGCACCCTTTTTGGCCCTGATCGTCGGGCTGATGATGATCTGCGACGCCAGGGCGGTGACATCCCAGTCCTTCAGGGTGAGCGCGACGGTAGTACCAGGATGCTCGGTGAGTACCGGCACGGGCGGGCGCTTTGGGACGCTGGATTTTGGAACCCGCAATGGCGTGGACAACACGCCGGTCAGCACCAGCTTTGTCGCCGACGGCGCGTTGTCCATCGCCTGCACACCGGGTGTGGCGCTAAGTATGAGCATTAACGGCGGTCAGAATTATAGCTCTGTGAGGCGGATGACGCGTTCAGGCGGGACAGAGGTGGTCGGTTACCGGCTCTACAGCAGCAGCTCACTGGCCGCGAACAGTGAAATTGGCGTTAACCAGGCCATACCGATTACCTATACCAACAGCAATAACATCGCGTTGCCTCTTTTTGGCGTCGCGCTCCTGACGGGGTTTAGCCTGCCGGGAACATATTCAGATCAACTCACCGTGACCTTGTCATGGTAGGAAAGGGAGAACATCGATGAAGCCATTTTTCAGGCGATCAGGCCTGGTGGGTCTGTTGGGGGCAACGGCTCTGGCAGCGGGCCAGGCGCAGGCAGCGGCAACCATTCTTTTGTGGCCCATCGATCCGTGGCTTTCGGCAGAGGCCAGAGCAACTGAATTGTGGATCCAGAATCAGGGCAACAGCGCCACGACAATGCAGATACGCATTGTGCGCTGGAAACAGGAGGGCGGATATGAGCGTTACACCGCCCAGCAGGATGTGGTCGCCAGCCCGCCGATCGTGACTATCGCTAAAGGCAGTAAACAGCTTATTCGCCTGATCAAGCAGGGGACGATCCCGTCGGGGGTTGAGCAGGCCTACCGCATTATTGTGGATGAAATTCCCCAGCCGGATGCCAAAGCGGAACCGTCCATGGGCCTCAAACTGCAAATGCGCTATTCGATTCCTTTATTTGTTTATGGGCAGGGGATCCCCACCCTCAACGAAGGGGCACACCACGCGCTGGCGAATACCCAACAGCTGAGCTGGCGGGTCGTTCAGGAGGGGGGGAAACCCGCGCTTCAGGTCCGTAATCAGGGGGATGTTCACGTCCGGCTCAGCCAGGTTGCGGTTGAGCAGGGCGGGCAAAAACGCACGGTTGCCGAGGGGCTGCTGGGTTATGTGCTGCCAGGCAGCACCCGAAGCTGGCCGCTTCCGGCAGGGATTTATCAGCCGAACCGGATGAGCGCGCAAATTAATGCCAGGGATACGCAATGGCAATCGACGCCCGTCAACTGAAACCGGCGATGATGATCCTGCTTTGCGTCAGTACCAGCGCCTTTGCCGAAACCGGCGACGACAGTTTACCGCCGCCGCCGGATGCACGGACGATGAACGGCGAAGCAGTATTCCAGCTCGCCCTGGTGCTGAACCACTATGACACGGGTCTGGTGGTGCCGGTGACGCAGCGCGAGGGTGCCTGGTTTATTTCGGGCGCGGATTTGCTCCGCGCCGGGCTGCCGCCCGCGCATGTGCCTGCCGGAGAGGTGAATCTCTCGACGCTTACGTCGGTACGCGCAGAGTACGACAGCACGGCCCAGCGTCTGTTGCTGACGGTCCCCCGGGACTGGGTCGCCGCGCGGATCACGCCGTTCAGCGAACAGAACACGCATAGCAAGCCGCACTATGGCCGCGGCGCGTTGCTCAATTACGACGTTTATACCAACCATTCCGAGCACACGGGCGGCCAGGCGTCGGTCTGGCACGAGTTCCGCTATTTCAATGAGGATTATTCGTTTTCATCGACGGGTTACGCCCGGCAGAATTTCACCGGTAACAGCGGGCAGCAGGAAGGGTACGTGCGCTACGACTCAACGTTTCTGATCACCAACGAGGAAGATGCCACCACCTGGACCGTCGGGGACGTCATCAGCGATGCGCTGAGCTGGAGCACCAGCGTGCGCATGGGCGGGATCAGCTACGGGCGCGACTTCTCCCTGCGTCCTGATCTGGTGACCTGGCCGCTGCCGGCGTTTTCCGGCGAGGCGGCTGTCCCGACCTCGGTCGATCTCTTTATTAATGGCTACCGTTCCGGCTCCACCCGCCTTCAGCCGGGGCCGTTTACCCTCACCAATCTGCCGTATATCAACGGTGCCGGGGATGCGGTGCTGGTTACCACTGATGCGCTGGGTCGTCAGGTGAGTACCACGCTGCCGTTTTATGTCAGCAGCGATCTGCTTAAGCAGGGGTTAAGCGACGGCGCCGTGACGCTGGGCAGCCTGCGGCGTAACTACGGTATTGAGAATTTTGACTATGGCCCGGCGGCGGGCAGCGGATCGTATCGCTACGGGGTGACCGACTGGCTGACGCTGGAGGGGCATGCGGAAGGGGCGGAGTCGCTGGCGCTCGGCGGAGCGGGCACGGTGCTGAAGCTCGGGCGTTTTGGCGTGGTAAATACCTCGTGGACCCAAAGCCGCATGCGCGGCGATAGCGGCGGCCAGATAAACTGGGGCTATCAGTACAACACCAGCGAGTTTAGCGTAGCGACCCAGCATACCCGGCGCGACCGTGGCTTCGGCAACCTCGCCCTGTACGATCAGCCCACCGTTTATGATGAAAATGATAACCCCGTTGCCAGCCTGAGCCGCAATACCGACCAGTATTCCTTAACCTTTAACCTCGGCGGTTACGGCAATATCGGCGCGGCGTGGATCGGGGTTGAAAGTTTTGACAGCAAAAAAACTGAGCTGCTCAACCTCTCCTGGAGCCGTAATTTGTGGGGCTCAAGCAGTATTTATCTGGCTGCCAGCCGTGACCAGCAGCGGGGCGACTGGACGGTTGCGCTGTCGTTGCAGGTTCCCCTCGGCGAACGTGACAGCGCCGCCGTCACCTTTGAAAACACTCCTGACGCAGGCAGTACTCAACGCATTAACTACAACCACTCGATGCCTTCAGACGGCGGCTTTAGCTGGAACATGGCCTGGGCCAACCAGTCGCGGTCGAGTAACTATCAGCAGGCCACGCTCGGCTGGCGGAATAACAACGTGGAGCTACAGGGCGGCGGCTATGGTGAGAAGGGCATGATGACCTGGTGGGGCGAGGCGATGGGCTCTGTCGTGCTGATGGACGGTGAGCTGTTTGCGGCGAACAAAATCAACGATGCGTTTGTGGTGATCAGCACCGATGGACATCCGGATGTTCCCGTCAGCTACGAAAACCAGCCGGTCGGAAAAACCAATAACAAAGGCTATCTGCTGGTGAGCGGCGTTTCCGCCTATTACCCGGCAAGTTACCGCATTGATACCCTGAACTTACCCGCGGATACCCGGCTGAAAGAGACCGAGCGTCGGGTGGCGATTCGTCGGCATAACGGTTATCTGGTGGATTTCCCGATGGAGCAGGAGCGGGTTGCCAGCGTGATCCTGCACGATGCGCAGGGCAATGCGATCCCGGTAGGAAGCCAGGTCAGACGCGCGTCCCGCAGCAGCGCGGTTGTCGGCTACGACGGCCTCGCCTGGCTGGAAAACCTCAACGACGTGAATCCGCTCGAGGTTACCACCCCGGAGGGTAAACGCTGTACGGCAACGCTGACCGTTGGCGCAAACCCTGAACATAAGCTGCAAACCTACGGTCCGCTGACCTGTCGGGAGGCGCCGTGAGACGCCTGTTAATCGCGCTCCTGCTGCTGTGCTCCGGCGGCTGCTGGGCGGCCTGTACCGTCAGTACGGTGAATGCCTCGTTTGGCAGCGTCACCTCGTTCGCACTCAGCGGCACCGGGGAAGTGGAAACGACGGGCACGCTGGTGGTGACCTGCGATACCGTTCTCAACCTGTTAACCAACGACTCGGTGACGCTGAATTACACTTCGGCATCCGTCTTCGCGAATAGCCGGGCGACCATGAAGCGTACGGACAACGCGGCTATTACCGATGTCATCCCTGCGCGGCTGTGCGGGGCGTCCGGCTGCGGCGGAAACAGTGAAATACAAATCAGCAAAGCCTATACCTGGAGTGGAAACACGCTGCTCGGGCTGCTGGGTTCAAGGCGCTACAACATTCCCCTTTATTTCCGGACCGTAATGGGGCAGAACGTCACTGCCGGGCCGTACCAGGTGTTGTTAACGTTCAGCATTAACTACAACGTGTGCGCCGTTGGCGCGGTCGGAGCGTGCCTGACCCCGCAAACCGGCACGGCAACCACCTCGATCCTCCTCAACATGACCGTTACCAACGATTGCAGCACCATGACCACGCCGGACGTGAATTTTAACAGCGCGCCGCTGGTGCAAAATTTTCCCACCGTTTCACAGTCGGTTGCCGTAACCTGTACCAAAGGCAGCACCTACACCATAGGCATTAATAATGGGGCAAATGCCCTGAACAACGTGCGTCGTATGGTCAGCGGCAGCAACTTCATGAGTTACGACATCTACAAAGAGGCGACCAGCAACCGCTGGGGCAGCAGCGGCAGCGAGCGCTGGGCCAGCGCCAGCTCATCGCAGGTCAGTACGGACGGGCTTTTACGTACCTACAACTACACCGCCAAAGTTCTGACCAGCCAGGCCACGCCGCCTGCCGGAACCTACACCGACACGCTGATTGTCGACGTCGCATTCTGACTCCCGCGCTTTTCCCTTTCGCAAATGTAAAGTTCCTGTGGCCTGTGCCGATAACACCGTTAATAAATCTATGAGAAGGTGTTGTATGTTGAACCGTATCCGCGTTATCACAATGCTTATGATGGTGCTGGTCATTTTCGCACTTCTTCAGCTTACTTCTGGCGGCCTCTTTTTCTCGTCGTTAAAACAGAACCAGGACAGCTTCGCGGCCTCGAACGATTTGCGAATGCAGCAAAGCGAACTGACCACGACCTGGGATCTGATGTTGCAGACGCGTATCAACCTGAGCCGCTCGTCTGCCCGCATGATGATGGACCCAAATAACCAGCAGAGCAGCGCAAAAACGGAACTGCTGAAGAATGCGCGCGCCACGCTGGCAGACGCGGCGAAACATTACGACGCCTTCAAAAAAATCGCCCCTCAGCCGGCAATGGCGCAGGCGAGCGCGAACATAGATGAAAAATATCAGGCCTACTTCGCCGGCCTCACGGAGCTGGTGCAGTTCCTGGAGAAGGGCAATATGGACGCCTATTTCGCGCAGCCGACCCAGGGAATGCAGAACGCCCTCGGCGCGGCGCTCGGCGAGTACGCTAAAGCCAGCGGCGAGCTTTATCACTCCGCGTTCACGCAAAGCCAGAACGACTACCGTTTCGCTAAATGGCAGATGGCGGTTCTCGCCCTCGCGCTGGTCATCGTACTGGTGGCCGTGTGGTACGGCATTCGTCATATCCTTCTTAACCCGCTTGGCCGCGTCATTGCCCATATCCGTGATATTGGCCGGGGCGATCTCACGAAAACGCTGACTGTTTCTGGGCGCAATGAGATCACCGAGCTGGCAACCAGCGTCGACCATATGCAGCGTTCGCTGATTGATACCGTCGCCAACGTGCGCGAGGGGGCGGATGCCATCTATACCGGCACGAGTGAAATCGCGATGGGCAACAACGATCTTTCGTCCCGTACCGAACAGCAGGCATCCGCTCTGGAAGAGACGGCGGCCAGCATGGAGCAGCTCACCGCGACCGTGAAGCAGAATGCCGACAATGCCCGCCAGGCGTCGCAGCTTGCAGAGAGCGCGTCCGACACCGCCCAGCGCGGCGGTCGGGTGGTCGACGGCGTGGTGAAAACCATGCATGACATTGCCGACAGCTCGAAGAAAATCGCCGACATCATCAGCGTTATCGACGGCATCGCCTTCCAGACCAACATCCTGGCGCTGAACGCGGCCGTTGAAGCGGCGCGTGCGGGCGAGCAGGGGCGCGGGTTTGCCGTAGTCGCCGGCGAAGTGCGTAACCTCGCCAGCCGCAGCGCCAATGCGGCGAAAGAGATCAAAGCTCTGATTGAAGACTCTGTTTCACGCGTGGATACCGGCTCGGTGCTGGTGGAAAGTGCGGGTGAAACCATGAATGACATCGTGAATGCCGTGACGCGCGTGACGGACATCATGGGTGAAATCGCCTCTGCATCGGATGAGCAGAGTCGTGGTATTGACCAGGTCGCCCTGGCGGTATCGGAAATGGATCGTGTGACGCAGCAAAACGCCGCCCTGGTGCAGGAGTCCGCTGCCGCGGCCGCTGCGCTGGAGGACCAGGCGAGCCGCCTGAAAATGGCCGTCTCGGCGTTCCGTCTTACTTCAAAAACAACAAATACGGTCAGCTCGCGGTCGGTGTACGGCGAAGCAGCCCCGGCGCCCGTGACAGCACGTACGCGCGCAGCGGTGACCGGACAAGATGAAAACTGGGAAACATTTTGACTGACAATTAAACCGCGGCTGCTTGCCGCTTGATGGGAGCGTGGATGTTAAATCGTATTCGTATCTCGACCACACTGTTTTTGATTCTGATCCTGTGTGGGGTTTTGCAGGTTGGCAGTAACGGGTTGTCTTTCTGGGCGTTTCGCGATGGCTATCAGAATTTGCAGGAAGTTGAGACGAGTAATCAGCAGCGCTCCGCACTGGCACAAACGCGTGCCGTGCTGTTGCAGGCAAGCACTGCGCTGAACAAAGCAGGGACGTTAACCGCGCTGAGCTATCCGCCGGAGGATATTAAGGGGCTGATGGTTGTGGCCCGCAGCAGCCTGAAGCAGGCCGACGCGCAGTTTAAGGCTTTTACGGCGCAGGAGGCGGTCAGTGAGAAAGAGAAAGCGCTCAAAGTCGCCATGAAAAAGACCTTTGATGTGTGGTACGGCGATCTCGACCATCAGGCGACGTGGCTGGAGAACAACCAGCTTTCTGACTTCCTGACCGCGCCGGTGCAGGCGTCTCAGGCGGCGTTTGACGACAGCTTTAACGCATGGCAGCAGGATATTAACCAGTTTGTGGCGCGTGCCGGTGCGGACAGCCGTACCAGTTACCGCATGTCAGGGGTGATATTCCTGACTATGGTAATCCTGGCGGCCCTGCTGACCGGCGGCTCGCTGTGGTGGTCGCGCAAAATGATCGTCCAGCCGCTGGCCATCGTCAGCAGTCACTTCGACAGTATTGCGAAGGGCGACCTGGCGCGTCCGGTGGCCGTGTATGGCAGGAATGAAATATCAGCGATTTTCGCCAGCCTGAAGGCGATGCAGAGTTCGCTGCGGGAAACGGTAAGCAACGTTCGCCAGGGCAGTTACGCCATGCATACCGGGATCTCCGAGATTGCGGCAGGCAATAACGACCTCTCTTCCCGCACTGAACAGCAGGCGGCATCGCTGGCGCAGACGGCGGCCAGCATGGAGCAGCTGACCGCGACGGTAAGCCAGAACGCCGATAACGCGCGTCAGGCGTCCGACTTGTCAAAACAGGCAGCGATGACGGCGAAACGTGGGGGCGATCAGGCTTCTCACGTTGCCAGCACGATGCAGGAGATTGCCGCCAGCTCGCAGAAAATTGGCGACATTATCAGCGTTATCGACGGTATCGCGTTCCAGACCAATATTCTGGCGCTGAACGCGGCGGTGGAAGCGGCGCGTGCCGGCGAGCAGGGGCGCGGGTTCGCGGTGGTTGCCGGTGAAGTCCGAAACCTCGCCAGCCGCAGCGCCAATGCGGCGAAAGAGATCAAAGGGCTGATAGAAGAGTCGGTCTCCCGCGTACAGCAGGGCTCCGCGCTGGTGGATACCGCCGCGCAGACCATGCACGAGATAGTCACCTCCGTGACGCGGGTTAACGACATTATGGGCGAGATTGCCTCGGCGTCTGATGAACAACGCCGTGGTATTGAGCAGGTGGCGCAGGCCGTTACACAGATGGATCAGGTTACGCAGCAGAACGCCTCACTGGTGGAAGAGGCGGCGGCTGCGACCGATCAGCTGGCAAACCATGCGGATCACCTTACCGGGTTAGTCGCCGTATTTAATGTGAAAGAGCACGTTGAAGCAGTAACAGAAGTCGGACGGTCACAGGCCGTGCCCGTTGTATCCTGAATGTGATTGAGAAGGCGCTATGACATCACCCATGCCCTCAGGGCAAACGTCATTATTGTTGCAGATGACACAGCGCCTCGCGCTGTCCGACGCGCATTTTCGTCGGATATGTCAGTTAATCTACCAGCGTGCGGGGATCGTGCTTGCGGACCATAAGCGAGACATGGTCTACAACCGGCTGGTGCGGCGCTTGCGCACGCTGGGGCTGGACGATTTTGGCCGCTATCTGAGCATGCTCGAAGCGAACCAGAACAGCGCCGAATGGCAGGCATTTATCAACTCATTAACCACCAACCTGACCGCGTTTTTCCGCGAGGCGCATCACTTCCCGGTGCTGGCGGAACACGCCCGCCGCCGTGGCGGAGAGTATCGCGTCTGGAGCGCGGCGGCCTCTACCGGGGAAGAGCCGTACTCGCTGGCCATCACCCTGGCGGACACCCTGGGCATGGCGCCGGGTCGCTGGAAAGTGTACGCCAGCGACATCGACACGGAAGTGCTGGAAAAAGCCCGTAACGGCGTTTATCGCCAGGATGAGCTGAAAACGCTGTCTCCCCAGCAGCTACAGCGTTACTTCATGCGCGGTACCGGCCCGCATGAAGGACTGGTGCGCGTACGCCAGGAGCTGGCGAACTGCGTGGAATTTGCCCCCGTTAATTTACTGGATAAGCAGTACAACGTGCCGGGGCCATTCGACGCCATTTTTTGTCGTAACGTGATGATCTATTTTGATAAAACGACGCAGCAGGACATTTTGCGTCGCTTTGTTCCGTTGCTCAAGCCTGACGGTTTACTGTTTGCCGGGCACTCGGAAAACTTCAGCAACCTCGTGCGTGAGTTTAGCCTGCGTGGGCAAACGGTATATGCGCTGAGTAAGGAAAAAGCATGAGTAAAATCAGGGTATTGTCTGTCGATGATTCGGCGCTGATGCGTCAGATCATGACCGAAATCATCAATAGCCACAGCGATATGGAGATGGTGGCGACAGCGCCCGATCCGCTGGTCGCGCGGGATTTAATCAAAAAATATAACCCCGACGTGCTGACGCTGGATGTTGAAATGCCGCGCATGGATGGCATCGATTTCCTGGAAAAATTAATGCGCCTGCGCCCGATGCCGGTGGTGATGGTGTCATCTCTGACCGGTAAGGGTTCAGAAATCACCCTGCGCGCGCTGGAGCTGGGGGCGGTGGATTTTGTCACCAAGCCGCAGCTCGGCATTCGCGAGGGGATGCTGGCGTACAGCGAGATGATCGCCGAGAAGATCCGCACCGCGTCCCGGGCGAAGCTTGCCGCGCATAAACCGACGGCAGCCCCGGCAACCCTGAAGGCGGGGCCGTTACTCAGCTCGGAAAAGTTGCTGGTGATTGGCGCGTCAACCGGAGGAACAGAGGCAATTCGCCATGTACTCCAGCCATTGCCGCTCTCAAGCCCGGGTATTCTGATTACGCAACATATGCCGCCGGGCTTTACCCGCTCGTTCGCGGAGCGCCTGAATAAGCTGTGCCAGATCAGCGTGAAAGAGGCGGAAGACGGCGAGCGCGTGCTGCCGGGTCACGCCTATATCGCCCCGGGTGACAAGCACATGGAGCTGGCGCGCAGCGGGGCGAACTATCAAATCAAAATTCATGACGGACCGCCGGTTAACCGGCACCGTCCGTCGGTGGATGTGCTGTTTCATTCGGTGGCGAAACATGCGGGGCGCAACGCCGTTGGGGTGATCCTGACGGGGATGGGTAACGACGGCGCCGCCGGAATGCTTGCGATGCACCAGGCTGGCGCCTGGACGATTGCGCAGAATGAAGCAAGTTGTGTGGTGTTCGGCATGCCGCGCGAGGCCATCAATATGGGTGGCGTAAGCGAAGTGGTCGATCTTAGCCAGGTAAGCCAGCAGATGCTGGCGAAAATCAGTGCCGGACAGGCAATACGTATTTGACTCAGGAGTATTATTTTATGGCGGATAAAGAGCTTAAGTTTTTGGTTGTGGATGACTTTTCCACCATGCGTCGCATTGTGCGCAACCTGCTGAAAGAGCTGGGCTTCAACAATGTTGAAGAAGCAGAAGACGGGGTGGATGCGCTGAACAAGCTCCAGGCTGGCGGGTTTGGTTTTGTGATTTCCGACTGGAACATGCCGAACATGGACGGTCTCGAACTGCTGAAAACCATCCGCGCGGATGCAGGTATGGCCTCTCTGCCGGTACTGATGGTAACCGCAGAAGCGAAGAAAGAGAACATTATTGCCGCTGCACAGGCGGGCGCAAGCGGCTACGTGGTGAAGCCATTCACCGCGGCGACTCTGGAAGAGAAGCTCGGGAAGATCTTCGAGAAACTCGGCATGTGAGGTGATGGATATGTTGCAACCTGCTATGAAACCCGTTGAAGAACATTCGCCGAGCGACATTATTGCCCGCATTGGTAGCCTGACCCGCATGCTGCGCGACAGCCTGCGTGAGCTGGGGCTGGACCAGGCTATCGCCGAAGCGGCGGAAGCCATCCCTGACGCGCGCGACCGTCTGGACTACGTCGTGCAGATGACCGCGCAGGCGGCCGAGCGTGCGCTGAACAGCGTTGAAGCCTCGCAGCCGCACCAGGATGCCATGGAGAAGGGTGCGAAAGCGCTGAGCAAACGCTGGGATGAGTGGTTTGAGAACCCTATTGAGCTGGCGGATGCCCGCGAACTGGTAACGGATACCCGTCAGTACCTGGGTGACGTGCCGGGCCACACCAGCTTCACTAACGCCCAGCTGCTGGACATCATGATGGCGCAGGATTTCCAGGACCTTACCGGCCAGGTGATCAAGCGCATGATGGATGTGATTCAGGAGATTGAACGTCAGCTGCTGATGGTGCTGCTGGAGAACATTCCGGAACCGGCTGCCCGTCCGAAACGCGAGAACGAAAGCCTGCTCAATGGTCCACAGCTTGACACCAGCAAAGCGGGCGTGGTGGCAAGCCAGGATCAGGTGGACGATCTGCTGGATAGCCTTGGTTTCTGATTGCCCGTTCTGCCTCAGGTCGTTAACGCGGCCTGAGGCAGCTCAGAACAAAAACAGCGAAAAGAGCCCGAATAAACGGGCTTTTCCCGCCATTGGATTTTCTCTGCGCTGGCATGATACCCGTGAATTAATGGGCTGCGAGCAGGCACAGTGGCAGAAGAGAACGACGACAAAACAGAAGCCCCCACACCCCACCGACTTGAAAAAGCCCGTGAGGATGGGCAGATCCCCCGATCCCGAGAGCTGACATCCCTGCTGATCCTGGTGGTGGGCGTCTGCATAATCTGGTGGGGCGGGGAGATGCTCGCCCGCAGACTGGCGGGAATGCTCTCTGCTGGCTTACGTTTTGATCACAGCATGGTCAATGACCCCAATCTGATCCTCATTCAAATCATCAACCTTGTGAAAAGCGCGATGATCGCCTTGCTGCCGCTGATCGCGGGCGTGGTCATCGTGGCCCTTGTTTCGCCGGTCATGCTCGGTGGCCTGGTGTTCAGCGGTAAATCGCTGCAACCGAAATTCTCCAAGCTCAACCCGCTACCCGGTATTGCGAAAATGTTCTCCGCGCAAACCGGGGCTGAGCTTCTTAAAGCGATCCTGAAATCGCTTCTTATGGGCAGTACAGCCGGGTTTTTTCTGTGGCACCACTGGCCGGAGATGATGCGCCTGATCAGCGAGTCACCGATGACGGCGATGAAAAATGCCCTGAACCTGGTCGGGTTATGCTCGCTGCTGGTGGTACTCAGCATTATTCCGATGGTGGCGTTCGACGTTATCTTCCAGATCTATTCCCATATCAAAAAGCTGCGAATGTCGCGTCAGGACATCCGCGATGAATATAAACAGATGGAAGGCGACCCCCACGTTAAGGGCCGTATCCGGCAGATGCAGCGTGCCGCCGCGCGTCGGCGCATGATGGAAGATGTGCCGAAAGCCGACGTCATCGTCACCAACCCGACCCACTACTCCGTGGCGCTTCAGTACGACGAAAACAAAATGAGCGCGCCGAAAGTGGTGGCGAAAGGGGCCGGGCTGATTGCGCTGCGCATTCGTGAAATCGCGACGGAAAACCGCGTACCGATCCTGGAAGCACCGCCGCTGGCCCGTGCGCTGTATCGCCACGCGGAAATTGGACAACAGATCCCGGGCCAGCTCTACGCCGCTGTCGCAGAGGTGCTGGCCTGGGTGTGGCAACTGAAACGCTGGCGTTTAGCGGGCGGTCAACGACCTGTAAAACCTGAGAACCTTCCGGTGCCTGAAGCACTGGATTTTTTGAACGAGAAGGACACTGATGGCTAATCTGGTGGCAATGTTGCGCCTGCCCGGCAACCTGAAATCGACGCAATGGCAGATCCTTGCCGGACCGATTCTGATCCTGCTAATTCTGTCGATGATGGTGCTGCCGTTACCGGCATTTATTCTCGACCTGCTTTTCACCTTCAACATTGCGTTGTCCATCATGGTGTTGCTGGTGGCGATGTTCACCCAGCGCACGCTGGAGTTCGCCGCGTTTCCAACGATCCTGCTGTTCACCACGCTGCTGCGTCTGGCGCTGAACGTTGCCTCCACGCGTATCATCCTGATGGAAGGGCACACCGGCGCGGCGGCGGCGGGCAAGGTGGTCGAAGCCTTCGGTCACTTCCTGGTGGGCGGCAACTTCGCCATCGGTATCGTGGTGTTCGTCATTCTGGTGATTATCAACTTCATGGTTATCACTAAAGGGGCGGGGCGTATCGCAGAAGTGGGCGCGCGCTTCGTGCTCGACGGTATGCCGGGTAAGCAGATGGCCATCGACGCCGACCTGAATGCCGGGCTGATCGCGGAAGATGAAGCAAAAAAACGCCGTGCCGAAGTGACCCAGGAGGCAGATTTCTACGGCTCCATGGACGGTGCGAGTAAGTTTGTGCGCGGTGACGCCATCGCGGGCATTCTGATCATGGTGATTAACGTCGTCGGCGGCCTGCTCGTCGGCGTGCTGCAACACGGCATGGACATGGGCCACGCAGCGGAAAGCTATACGCTGCTGACCATTGGTGATGGTCTGGTGGCGCAGATCCCGGCGCTGGTGATCTCCACCGCGGCGGGTGTGATTGTGACCCGCGTCAGCACCGATCAGGATGTAGGCGAGCAGATGGTGGGGCAGTTGTTCAGCAACCCGCGCGTTATGCTGCTCTCCGCGGCGGTACTGGGCCTGCTCGGTATGGTGCCTGGCATGCCAAACCTGGTATTCCTGCTGTTTACTGCCGCGCTGCTGGGCCTTGCCTGGTGGATGCGTGGCCGTGAAACGCAGCCTAAGGCAGAGCCAGCGCCGGTCAAAATGCCTGAGAACACCCAGGCGGTGGAGGCCACCTGGAACGACGTTCAGCTCGAAGATTCGCTGGGGATGGAAGTGGGGTACCGCCTGATCCCGATGGTGGATTTCCAGCAGGATGGTGAACTGCTTGGCCGTATCCGCAGCATTCGTAAAAAATTCGCCCAGGATATGGGCTTCCTGCCGCCGGTGGTCCACATCCGGGACAACATGGATCTCCCGCCCGCGCGCTATCGCATCCTGATGAAAGGGGTAGAAATCGGCAGCGGTGATGCGTACCCCGGCCGCTGGCTGGCAATTAACCCGGGCACGGCCGCAGGCACGTTGCCGGGTGAGCAGACGACCGACCCGGCCTTTGGTCTGGCGGCAATCTGGATTGAGAGCGCTCTGAAAGAGCAGGCGCAGATCCAGGGTTACACGGTTGTTGAGGCCAGTACCGTGGTGGCGACGCACCTCAACCATCTGATTGGCCAGTTCTCTGCGGAACTGTTTGGTCGTCAGGAGGCGCAGCAGCTGCTCGACCGCGTAACGCAGGAGATGCCGAAACTGACCGAAGATTTAGTGCCGGGCGTGCTGACCTTAACCACCCTGCATAAAGTGCTGCAAAACCTGCTCGACGAGAAGGTGCCCATTCGCGATATGCGTACCATCCTTGAGACGCTGGCCGAACATGCGCCGCTGCAAAGCGATCCGCACGAACTGACGGCGGTGGTACGCGTGGCGCTCGGACGCGCCATTACCCAGCAATGGTTCCCGGGAACCGGCGAAGTGCAGGTCATTGGCCTGGATACGCCGCTGGAACGGCTGCTGCTTCAGGCGTTGCAGGGCGGTGGCGGGCTGGAGCCGGGTCTGGCGGACAGATTACTGGCGCAAACCCAGGAGGCGCTGGCGCGTCAGGAGATGCTGGGCGCGCCGCCGGTGCTGCTGGTGAATCATGCGCTGCGTCCGCTGCTGTCGCGCTTCCTGCGCCGGAGCCTGAACCAGCTGGTGGTGCTGTCGAATATGGAGCTGTCCGATAACCGCAATATTCGCATGACGGCGACCATAGGAGGGAAATAATGCGGAAGTGGCTGTGGATCTTACTTTTCCCGCTGGCGGCGCAGGCCGCAGGCGAGGGGGCATGGCAGGCCAGCAGTATAGGCTTAACGCTCAACCATCGCGGGGAGTCGATCTCCTCCCGTCCGTTGTCCGCCTCTGAGCCCGTGTCCGGGCAGATGACGCTGGTGGCCTGGAATTACACCCTGACGGGACCCACACCAGCCGGGTTGCGAGTGCGGCTGTGCTCGCTGACCCGCTGCGCGGAAATCGAGGGACAAAGTGGCACCACCCAGGCCTTCAACGGGGTGTCTGCTCAGGAGCCTTTACGCTTTATCTGGGAAGTGCCAGGCGGTGGACGTCTGATCCCGGCGCTGAAAGTTCAGCGCAACGAGGTGCTCGTCAACTACCGCTAACTGCCTGCCTTTTCACCAGTCTTCAGGCATTTCTGAAGGCTGGCTCGCAAAATTGACCTTCCCTTTTGATACAAAAGAAACGCCGTTTTATAAATCAGTGACACGCGTATTGACACTCTTTGCATTTTTGCCATTCACCCCTTTGTGATGGCAGAAACAGAAAGGTATCAACAGGTCGATACTTTTACTGTAGCCGTGTAAAAACTCCCGGACGAGGTTTGCTTACAGGGAGTCTCCCAAAACTGATTAGGGTTGACGGCAATGAAAACACGTAAAATTGGACTCGCAAATTATCTTGCTTACGGGTCAGGGGACTTCCTCGGGGCGGGAACCACCGCCCTGACGGCCGCCTGGCTTTTGTATTTTTATACCACCTTCTGTGGACTCACACCGATTGAAGCAACCTTTATCTTCGCCGCCGCAAGGGTGCTGGATGCGGTTGTCAGCCCGTTAATGGGCTTTTTAACCGATAACTTTGGCACCACCTGGCTGGGCAAGCGTTTTGGCCGTCGTAAGTTCTTCATCCTGCTCGGTATTCCCTGCGTTTTCAGCTACTCGCTGATGTGGGTAGGGGACATGAGTTTCTGGTACTACCTGCTGACCTATCTGATCTTTGATATCGTCTACACCATGATCCTGGTGCCATACGAAACGCTGGTGCCGGAGATGACGGACGATTTCAAACAGAAAACCAAATTCTCCGGGGCGCGTATCTCTATGGCGCAGATGTCCGCTATTCTGGCTTCCTTCCTCCCGGGGATCCTGCTCACGCATTTCGGCAAAGACAACGCGATCTCCTTCTTCTATGCAAGCCTGGTCTTCTCCGTACTCTGCGCACTGATGCTTACGTTCGTCTGGTTCTTTACCTGGGAGCGCCCGCGGGAAGAGTGGTCTGAAGCGGCCCTGCGTGCTGAAGAAGAGAAGAAAAAGCTGACCCTTGGGCAGAGCCTGAATCGCCTTTTTGTTGAAATAAGTTCGACGCTGCGTATCAAGATTTTCCGCCAGCATCTGGGGATGTACCTTGGCGGCTACATCGCACAGGACGTCTTTAATGCCGTGTTTACCTATTACGTGGTATTTGTGCTGATGCAGGAGGCGTCAATGGCGTCCAACCTGCTGGGCACGATGGCCATCTTCCAGTTCCTCGCCGTGATCGGCATGATCCCGCTGTGCATTCGCTTCGGACCTGCGCCGTCTTACCGCATGGTGGTCGTGCTGTTTGGCCTGGCCTCGCTCTCTTACGCGGTGCTTTATTACGCGGGCCTGAGCGACGTTTACGCTCTGCTGCTGCTGATCTCTGCGGTTGCCGGTCTTGGTCGCGGGGGGATCAACTACGTACCGTGGAATACCTACACCTACATTGCTGACGTGGACGAAGTGATCACCGGTCAGCGTCGCGAAGGGATCTTCGCGGGCATCATGACGCTGACCCGTAAAGCGTCCCAGGCCGGTGCGGTAATGCTGGTGGGGATCGTGATGCAGATGTCTGGCTTTGTCAGCGGTCAAAAAGTGCAGCCTGCGGAAGTGAGCCACACTATCCTGATGATCCTGAGCGTCGGCACCATTCTGGTACTGTTCTGCGGCTTCCTGGTCTCCCTGCGCTTCAAACTCAATTTGCAGACCCACAGCACCCTGCGTGAAGAGACCGCGAAAATGCGCGAGTCCGGCCATGCGATGCCGGAGGCGGCGACCCCGCAGGCCCGCGCCACCGTGGAGATGCTGGCCGGTATGCCGTATGAATCCCTGTGGGGCAACAACAATATCGGTTATCTGAATCGCAATAAGCCGGCGGCCCCTTCGCTGAAGGATCGCGCGGTACTGAATTCGACATACAACAGAGGTTAAGATGATGAAAGTTTGGCCTGTCAAACATAGCCCGTTACTGCGTCAGCCTGAGCGCTTTATCGCCAGGGATGAGCTGAAATCGCTGATTCAAAAGGTGACGCATAACCTGGTCAATATCCACGACAAAACGGGTGAGTTTTTACTGCGGCTGGACGACGGGCGCGTGATCGACACCAAAGGCTGGGCCGGATGGGAATGGACCCACGGCGTCGGTTTATACGGTATCTGGCAGTATTACTGCCAGACCGGTGACGAGGGCATGCGCGAGATTATCGACAGCTGGTTTACTGACCGTTTCGCTGAAGGCGCAACCACCAAAAACGTGAATACCATGTCGCCGTTCCTGACGCTGGCGTATCGCTACGAAGAGACCAAAAACCCGGCCTGGCTGCCGTGGCTGGAAAGCTGGGCGGAATGGGCGATGAATGAGATGCCGCGCACCGAACATGGTGGCATGCAGCACATCACCCTGGCGGAAGAGAACCATCAGCAAATGTGGGATGACACGCTGATGATGACGGTGCTGCCGCTGGCGAAAATCGGCAAGCTGCTGAACAAGCCGGAGTACGTCGAGGAGGCGATCTATCAGTTCCTGCTCCACGTACAGAACCTGATGGATCGGGAGACGGGGCTGTGGTTCCACGGCTGGAATTACGACGGCAATCACAACTTTGCCCGGGCCCGCTGGGCGCGCGGCAACAGCTGGCTGACCATCGTGATCCCGGATTTCCTCGAGCTGGTGGATCTGCCGGAAAACAACGCCGTTCGTCGCTATCTGGTGCAGATACTGAACGCGCAGATCGCCGCACTGGCAAAATGTCAGGACGAGAGTGGCTTGTGGCATACGCTGCTGGACGATCCTGAATCTTATCTGGAGGCGTCGGCCACGGCAGGGTTTGCCTACGGCATTCTGAAAGCCGTGCGCAAGCGTTATGTCGGCGCAGAGTACGCAGAGGTGGCGGAGAAAGCGATTCGCGGTATCGTGAAAAACATCTCGCCGGAAGGGGAGCTGCTGCAAACCTCGTTCGGGACCGGGATGGGAAGCGATCTTGAGTTTTATCGCCAGATACCGCTCACGTCGATGCCGTACGGGCAGGCGATGGCGATACTGTGCCTGACGGAGTATTTGCGGAAGTATTTCTGATAATAAAAAACCCGGCGCTTGCCGGGTTTATTTTTTACATACGCTCTACGGTTTCGATACCCAGAGTGTCCAGACCGAGCTTCAGGGTCTTCGCCGTCAGCTGCGCGAGCTTCAGGCGGCTGTGGCGCACCACTTCGCTCTCGGCAGAGAGGATAGGGCAGTGTTCGTAGAAGCCAGAGAACAGACCGGCCAGATCGTACAGGTAAGCACACATAACGTGCGGCGTACCGTCACGCGCGACCACGGAGAGCGTCTCTTCGAACTGAAGCAGGCGGGCAGCCAGCTGTGCTTCACGGTCTTCGGTAATAGACACCGTAGCATTCGCCAGCACGCTTTCGTCGATATTGGCTTTACGGAAGACGGAGAGTACGCGGGTATAAGCGTACTGCATGTATGGCGCCGTGTTGCCTTCAAACGCCAGCATGTTGTCCCAGTCGAAGATATAGTCGGTGGTACGGTTCTTGGAGAGATCCGCGTATTTCACCGCGCCAATTCCCACCGCGTTAGCAAGTTTCTCCAGCTCGTCAGCAGGCATGTCCGGGTTCTTCTCGGCCACCAGGCGACGCGCGCGTTCCAGCGCTTCATCCAGCAGATCGGAAAGCTTCACGGTGCCGCCCGCACGGGTTTTGAACGGCTTACCGTCTTTACCCAGCATCATGCCGAACATGTGATGTTCCAGCGGCACGGAATCCGGCACATAACCCGCTTTACGCACGATAGTCCACGCCTGCATCAGATGCTGGTGCTGACGGGAGTCGATGTAATACAGCACGCGGTCCGCATGCAGGGTTTCGTAACGGTATTTCGCACAGGCGATGTCGGTGGTGGTGTAAAGATAGCCGCCATCCTTTTTCTGGACGATCACGCCCATCGGTTCGCCTTCCTTGTTTTTATACTCATCAAGGAACACCACCGTTGCGCCTTCGCTTTCCACCGCCAGATTTTTAGCTTTCAGGTCCGCCACAATGCCTGGCAGCATCGGGTTATACAGGCTTTCACCCATCACGTCGTCACGGGTCAGGGTCACGTTCAGACGATTATAGGTAAGCTGGTTCTGGGACATGGTAATGTCCACCAGCTTGCGCCACATCTCGAGGAAGTACGGGTCGCCACCTTGAAGTTTCACCACGTAGCTGCGCGCGCGCTCGGCGAAGGCTTCGTCTTCGTCATAGTGCTTTTTGGCTTCACGGTAGAAACCTTCCAGGTCTGCCAGCGCCATTTCGCCTGCGTTTTCCTGCTGCTGTTTTTCCAGATACGCGATCAGCATGCCGAACTGCGTGCCCCAGTCGCCTACGTGGTTAGCGCGGATCACCTTGTGACCAAGGAACTCCAGGGTACGCACTGCCGCGTCACCGATGATGGTGGAGCGCAGGTGACCGACGTGCATCTCTTTCGCCACGTTTGGCGCGGAGTAGTCAACCACCACGGTCTGCGCTTCTGGCTGAGCCACGCCCAGACGGTCAGATTTCAGCGCCGCGTCAACGTGGCTTGCCAGGAACGCAGGCTCAAGGAAAATGTTGATAAAGCCTGGACCGGCGATTTCGGTTTTGCTGGCGATGCCGGTGAGATCCAGATGCGTCAGTACCTGCTCAGCGAGCTGTCGCGGCGGCATGCCCAGTTTTTTAGCCACTGCCATCACGCCATTAGCCTGATAGTCGCCAAACTGTACTTTCGCTGACTGACGAACCTGTGGTTCGCAATCCGCAGGCGCACCTGCGGCAATCAGTGCCTGACTGACTTTTTCTGAGAGAAGAGCCTGAATATTCACCTGGATACCTTACGTTTTTGATGCGGGTAAAAAACACCCACGCCAGTTTAAGAATTTAGGGCGGGAGTATACTGCAAATGCCTTCGGGCGTCAGCCCTGCGGGGGGCGAAGATCGCTCAGAATCCAGGCGAAGACGGTATGCATAATCATGCAGTCGAAAAAACCGTGATTCTGCTGTTGGTCGACAGAGGGCAACAGAGTAAATTAGCGGCTTTGCGACACGAAACGAGACTGACCTATGGCGAACTGGCACACCATTGACGAACTGCATGATATTTCCGCAGATTTACCGCGCTTCACCCAGGCGTTCACAGAACTTGCCACCCGTCTCGGGCTGGATATCGCGCCGCTTGAGGCCGATCACATCTCTTTGCGCTGCCACCAGAATGCCACCGCCGAACGCTGGCGGCGTGGCTTTGAACAGTGCGGAGAACTGCTGTCAGAGAATATCATTAACGGTCGCCCGATTTGCCTGTTCAAACTTCACGCGCCGGTAACGGTGGCGCACTGGCAATTCACCGTTGTGGAACTGCCCTGGCCAGGAGAGAAGCGTTATCCGCACGAAGGCTGGGAGCATATCGAAATTGTTCTGCCTGGGGAACCCGAGACGCTGAACGCCAGTGCGCTGGCGCTGCTTTCCGACGAGGGGTTAAGCCAGCCGGGTATTTTCGTCAAAACCAGCTCGCCAAAAGGGGAGCGCGAACGCTTACCGAACCCTACGCTTGCCGTAACGGACGGCAACGTGACGGTGAAATTCCATCCCTGGACTATCGAGCAGATCGTCGCCAGCGAAGCGTAAGCATTGTGAGCGTCTATCCAGACACCAATCGGGCAACGTGCCACGATGATACGTTGAGTGAAATTTAAGGAGGATGACATGGCGCTGCTGGAAATTTGTTGTTACAGCGTGGAGTGTGCCGTCACTGCGCAACGGCACGGGGCCGATCGCATCGAGCTTTGCGCGGCACCGAAAGAAGGAGGATTAACCCCGTCCTCTGGCGTGCTGAAATCAGCCCGTCAGGCCATCACTATTCCGGTGCACCCGATTATTCGCCCGCGCGGCGGTGATTTTTGTTATACGGCGGGTGAGTTCAGTGCCATGCTTGAGGATATCGCCCTCGTCCGTGATTTAGGTTTTCCGGGGCTGGTGATCGGTGTACTGGACGAAGACGGCAACATCGATCTTCCGCGTATGCGTCAGGTCATGCGCGCCGCCCGGGGGATGGTGGTCACTTTTCATCGTGCGTTCGATATGTGTCAGGATCCGATACAAGCCTTTGATACGCTGGCAGAACTGGGCGTGGCGCGCGTTCTGACGTCGGGCCAGCAGTCCTCGGCTGAAAAAGGACTGAAATTAATTACGGAACTAAAAGCACATTCCGGTGTTCCAATAATCATGGCGGGCGCAGGAGTACGCGCCAGCAATCTGGAACTGTTTTTAAACGCAGGGGTGGAAGAGCTGCACAGCTCAGCGGGTAAATGGATACCTTCACCCATGCGTTATCGCAATACAGGGTTGTCAATGTCGACGGATGCTGAAGCGGATGAGTACTCGCGCTACGGTGTGGATGGAGAGTCGGTTGCGGTAATGAAATCGTTGATTGAACGTCATCACGTGTAGCAACGTACCGATTTTTACCGCGCATCATGTCGCCCAATATGATGCTTGCTTGTACCAGGCCCCTGCAAATTACACAGGGGCCTTTTTTTCTCCTTCATATTTCAAGCCGCAGCCGCGTTGGCCGCCTCGCTCACCCCGGTCACTTACTGATGTAAGCTCCCGGGGATTCGCTGCGTTGCCGCCTTGCTGCAACTTGAACTATTTTGGAGAAAACGTGCGACGCGTAGGCCGGGTAAGGCGCAGCCGCCACCCGGCACAAACTACGGCTTCGTCGCAATCAATACCGCACGCATCGGGGCCGGATAGCCTTCGATGGTTTTACTGTGATCGTCCGGGTCGAGGAATTGCTCCAGCGATTCGGTGATCATCCAGTCGGTGCGACGCTGTTCTTCAATCGACGTCACGCACACATCGGCGATGCGTACATCGACAAACCCACATTTCTCCAGCCAGTTCTTCAGCGCCAGCGCGGAAGGGATGAAGTAAACGTTGCGCATCTGCGCATAGCGATCGCCCGGCACCAGAACGGCATGTTCATCGCCTTCGATAACCAACGTTTCGAGCACCAGTTCGCCGCCGCTGACCAGCTGATCTTTCAATTGCCAGAGATGCTCCAGCGGGGAACGACGGTGGTACAGCACGCCCATCGAGAAAACGGTATCAAAGGCTTTCAGGGCAGGGAGTTGCTCGATACCCAGCGGCAACAGGTGCGCACGCTGGTCGTTACCCAACAGCTTACGCACCGCTTCAAACTGGCACAGGAACAGCTGCATCGGATCGATACCGACGACCAGATGCGCGCCTGCGCCGATCATGCGCCACATGTGATAGCCGCTACCGCAGCCCACGTCCAGAATGGTGCGCCCGGTCAGGTCGGATAAATGCGGCAGAACGCGATCCCACTTCCAGTCAGAGCGCCACTCGGTGTTGATGTTTACGCCGTAAAGTGAAAACGGCCCTTTGCGCCACGGCATCAGGTTACGCATCAGCGTTTCGATGCGGTTGATCTGCCCGGCCGGGAGCGGCTCTTCGCTCTCCGCCGTCACGCTGTGCAGTAAATCCAGACGATGAGGCGTCAGTTCAGGCAGAAACTCCACGGCGTTGGACCACTGCTTCAACAGACCATGCTGCTGATCGCGCTGCCAGGTGGCAATTTGCGCAGGCAGGGTTTCCAGCCAGTGGGAAAGATGGTTTTTGGCAATCAGCTGATAGAAATTACCGAACTCGATCATGCTGCGTCTCCGGCTTTCAGCGCCACCAGAGAACCAAAGTTAAAGCACTGGAACCACAGTTCGCTGTGTTCAAATCCGGCTTTGCGCAGGCGCGCTTTGTGGGTTTCTACGGAATCCGTCAGCATGACGTTTTCAAGCATGCTGCGCTTCTGGCTGATCTCCAGCTCGCTGTAGCCATTTGCACGCTTGAAATCATGGTGCATGTTGAACAGCAGTTCGCCCACGCTGGCGTCTTCAAAGCTGAATTTCTCAGACAACACCAGCGCGCCGCCCGGGTTAAGGCCTTGATAAATTTTATCCAGCAACCGCTGACGATCGTCCGGCACCAGGAACTGAAGGGTAAAGTTCAGAACCACCATCGAGGCGTTCTGGATGTCGATATCGCGGATATCGCCTTCTACCACCTCCACAGGCGTAGGGGCTTTATACGCGTCAATGTGGCGACGGCAGCGTTCGACCATGGCCGGTGAGTTATCGACAGCCACAATCTTGCAGCCTTCGTGATGAACGTTACGACGAATGGACAGCGTTGCCGCTCCCAGCGAACAGCCCAGGTCATAGACCTGCGTGCCGGGTTGAACAAAACGCTCCGCCAGCATGCCGATCATGGAGATAATATTGGAATAACCGGGAACAGAGCGCTGGATCATATCCGGGAAGACTTCGGCTACCCGTTCATCAAAGGTCCAGTCGCCCAGGCTGGCGATAGGCGCGGAAAAAAGCGTGTCGCGATCTGACATAACGTAAAAATCCGGGAAAAATAAAGGGGCATATTGTGCGCTAATGGAAGGAGAAAACCAACTCCCACGGCATATACCAAAGGTTAGCCAGCACCATCAGCAAAAGCGAGCACCAGGTCGCGCTCATGCCGGAACGACGCCAGCGGATCAGGCGGTGGTGAAAACCATAATAATGCATCAAACGCCCTGCTATCAGCAGCAGCCCGCAGACGTGCACCATCCAGGTTTCAGCGCCATCCATCTCCATTAACAGCAGTAAAATTAACGCGACGGGAATGTACTCGACCGCGTTGCCGTGGATCCGGATTGCGCTTTGCAGCTCAGAAAAGCCCCCGTCACCGTACGAGACGCGGTACTGCATTCTCAGGCGCACAACATCAAATGAAAACTTAATCAGCAGTAATGCACCTAACACCGCATACAGCGCGCTGACCATACTAACTCCCTGTTTTTGGCAGATGGCACGTCTCTATGATAGGGGGTGATTTCAGAAAAGAGAAGATTGTTGTGGGATGGACGGCGCGGGGCCAACCGACGGAACCGCCTGCTGCAAGGCCTGCCAGAGAGCATCGACCAGTTCAGGCGCCTGTGCGATATCCGGCGTATGTAAAAAAAGGTACGGCGTGGTGGTGTGCTCCCATTTCGCCAGCGTTTGCAGCCAGACGGCGAACATCTCCTCATTTTGCTGCATGTTATCGCTGCCGATAAACCGGACCATCGGGTTCTGCGCCGTTACGATCGCATGGACGGGTACTTTCGGTTTTTTGCGCTGGGCATCAACAACGGCTTCGCTGTGCGGGATTGCGCTGTGCACGGGGCGGCTGTCGAGGATCACGCGGTTGACCGATCGTTCATGCAGGCCGCGATTGAGCGCTTTCTCCGCGTCGCCTTTGGCAAAGAATTCCGGATGCCTCACTTCTACGCCGTAGGTGAAATCAAGTGGCAGGGCCTCGAGAAACTGCCAGAGGGCGGGCAGGTCGCGTGGGCCAAACGTGGCGGGAAGCTGGAGCCAGTACTGGCCAATACGGTTGGCCAGAGGCGACATCCGGGTGAAAAACTCGTGGGTTAAATCATCGCAGTTGCGCAGCGCGGCGTTGTGGGAGATGGTCGCCGGGAATTTAAAGCAAAAGCGGAAGTCGTCGGTGGTTTGCTCGCGCCAGCGTTCGACGATCTCCGCGCGGGGCAGAGCGTACAGCGTGGTATTGCCCTCCACGCAGTTAAAGTGTCGGGCATACTCTTCAAGGTTGGTAATACCCAGGCGCACCCATTTCGGGTGCGACCACTGGGGCAGGCCCACGTACATCATAGCGCGCTGAGGATCTCATCCGTGCTGCGCACGCGACCGATACGCGGGAAGATATGGGTCATGCTGCCCTGGTGCTGATCCGCAGAGGCTGCGCTGCACGCATCTTCCGCGATCACCAGGTTAAAGCCCAGCTCCCAGGCGTTACGGGCGGTGGATTCCACACCAATGTTGGTGGAGATCCCGCACAGAATAATCGTGTCGATCCCGCGACGGCGCAGCTGGAGCTCCAGGTCGGTGCCGTAGAATGCGCCCCACTGGCGTTTGGTGACTTCTATATCGCTGTCGCGTTTACCGAGCGAGACAGGATATGTCCACCAGTTGTCCGGCAGCGCCTGCGCCGGGGCCTGAGCATCAACCGGCTGTTTTAACGCTTCGGCGAAATCAGCGGACCAGCCGACGCGCACCATAACAACAGGCGAGCCGCTGGCGCGGCATTTTTCTGCCAGGCGCGCAGCGCGGCTGACCACATCGTCAGCGGTGTGCGGACCACCGGCAAAAGGCAGAATGCCTTCCTGTAAATCAATGACCACAAGGGCGGTTTTGGTGGCATCAAGTGTAAACATCGTCGCTCCCGTCAAATGATTGCTTTTCTACACCTTACGACGTGATGGCCTGTTATCGGTCGGATAATTTTGTTAATTTTTGTGAGAATAGGCAATAAGAGTTCAGCAAACGCGCGTCAGGCCGTGCTTCGCTCTTATCGTGCGGCAGAATTTCCAGTATAATAGCCGCCTTTTTTCATCCAGTTGTGACATACAGAAAGCTGCGACATCGTAGCCTGCGAGACAGGCGACAATCAGCCTGCGGCTAATTAAGGGATATCTCATGCGTACAGAATATTGCGGGCAGCTGCGTCAGTCCCACGTCGGGCAGCAGGTCACCCTGTGTGGTTGGGTCAATCGTCGTCGCGATCTTGGTAGCCTTATCTTTATTGATATGCGTGACCGCGAAGGTATCGTTCAGGTGTTCTTCGATCCGGATCGCGCTGATGCGTTGAAGCTGGCTTCTGAGCTGCGCAATGAGTTCTGCATTCAGGTGACGGGCACCGTGCGTGCGCGTGACGAGAAAAACGTCAACGCCGACATGGCGACCGGCGCTATCGAAGTGCTGGCGTCCGATCTGACGATCATCAACCGCGCGGAAGCGTTGCCGCTGGACTCCAACCACGTCAACACTGAAGAAGCGCGTCTGAAATACCGCTACCTGGATCTGCGTCGTCCGGAAATGGCTCAGCGCCTGAAAACCCGTGCGAAAATCACCAGCCTGGTGCGCCGTTTTATGGATGACCACGGTTTCCTTGATATCGAAACCCCGATGCTGACCAAAGCCACGCCGGAAGGCGCGCGCGATTACCTGGTGCCATCCCGCGTCCATAAAGGCAAATTCTATGCGCTGCCGCAGTCTCCACAGCTGTTCAAACAGCTGCTGATGATGTCTGGCTTCGATCGCTACTATCAGATCGTGAAATGCTTCCGCGACGAAGACCTGCGCGCTGACCGTCAGCCAGAATTTACCCAGATCGATGTGGAAACCTCCTTCATGACCGCTGAGCAGGTGCGTGAAGTGATGGAAGCCCTGGTGCGTAGCCTGTGGAATGACGTGAAAGGCGTCGAGCTGGGCGATTTTCCAATCATGACCTTCGCGGAAGCCGAGCGTCGCTACGGCTCCGACAAACCAGACCTGCGTAACCCGATGGAGCTGGTGGACGTGGCAGACCTGGTGAAAGCCGTTGAGTTCGCGGTCTTTGCTGGCCCGGCTAACGATCCGAAAGGCCGCGTGGCGGCACTGCGCGTGCCGGGCGGAGCGGCTCTGAGCCGTAAGCAGATCGACGACTACGGCAACTTCATCAAGATCTACGGCGCGAAAGGTCTGGCCTATATTAAAGTGACCGAGCGTGCGAAAGGTCTGGAAGGTATCACCAGCCCGGTGGCGAAATTCCTGAACGCGGACATCGTGGAAGCGATCCTGGAGCGCACCGGCGCGCAGGACGGCGACATGATCTTCTTCGGTGCAGACAACAAGAAAGTGGTTGCGGATGCGATGGGCGCGCTGCGTCTGAAGCTCGGCAAAGACCTGAACCTGACCGACGAAAGTAAATGGGCGCCGCTGTGGGTGATCGACTTCCCGATGTTTGAAGACGACGGTGAAGGCGGCCTGACCGCGATGCACCACCCGTTCACCTCGCCAAAAGACATGACGCCGGCAGAGCTGAAGGCAGCACCGGAAGACGCAGTGGCAAACGCCTACGATATGGTCATCAACGGCTACGAAGTGGGCGGTGGTTCCGTGCGTATTCACAGCGGTGAAATGCAGCAGACCGTGTTCGGCATCCTGGGCATCAACGAACAGGAGCAGCGCGAGAAGTTCGGCTTCCTGCTGGACGCGCTGAAATACGGTACGCCTCCGCACGCGGGTCTGGCTTTCGGTCTTGACCGTCTGACCATGCTGCTGACCGGCACCGATAACATCCGTGATGTGATCGCCTTCCCGAAAACCACTGCAGCCGCGTGTCTGATGACCGAAGCGCCAAGCTTTGCCAACCCGGCCGCACTGGCTGAGCTGGGCATTGAGGTGGTGAAGAAGGAAGAGAAAAACTGATATGGCATATAAGCGTCCCGTTTCGGTTCTGGTGGTCATTTATGCAGAAGACACGAAGCGGGTGCTGATGTTGCAGCGGCGCGACGATCCGGATTTCTGGCAGTCGGTTACCGGCAGCCTGGAAGAGGGGGAGACCGCACCGCAGGCCGCCGCGCGTGAAGTAAAGGAAGAGGTCGCCATTGATGTTGCTTACGAGCAACTGACCCTGAAGGACTGTCAGCGCACGGTGGAGTTTGAAATTTTTAGCCATTTACGTCATCGCTATGCACCGGGAATTGAGCGCAATACGGAATCATGGTTCTGCCTTGCGCTTCCCCATGAGCGGGAGATCGTGTTCACGGAACACCTGACCTACCGCTGGGTGGATGCGGCGGATGCCGCCGCACTGACCAAGTCGTGGAGCAACCGGCAGGCGATTGAAGAATTTGTAATTAACGCTGCCTGAGAAGGCGCGATTTTTGGAGAACTTTTTATGGCAGGTCATAGTAAGTGGGCCAACACCAAACACCGCAAAGCGGCACAGGATGCCAAACGCGGTAAAATCTTTACCAAAATCATTCGTGAGCTGGTGACAGCGGCGCGTCTGGGCGGCGGCGATCCGGCCTCTAACCCACGTCTGCGCGCGGCGGTGGATAAAGCCCTGTCCAACAACATGACGCGTGACACCCTGAACCGTGCAATCGCACGTGGCGTGGGCGGTGATGAAGACGCGAACATGGAAACCATCATTTATGAAGGTTACGGTCCTGGCGGTACGGCGGTGATGGTTGAGTGTCTGTCCGACAACCGTAACCGTACCGTTGCGGAAGTGCGCCACGCGTTCACCAAAACCGGCGGCAACCTGGGCACTGACGGTTCTGTAGCGTACCTGTTCAGCAAAAAAGGCGTCATCTCCTTCGAGAAAGGCGACGAAGATGCGATCATGGAAGCGGCGCTGGAAGCCGGTGCGGAAGACGTGGTGACCTACGACGACGGCGCTATTGATGTTTACACCGCATGGGAAGAGATGGGTGCCGTGCGCGATGCGCTGGAAGCGGCTGGCCTGAAGGCGGATAACGCTGAAGTCTCCATGATCCCGTCTACCAAAGCGGACATGGATGCGGAAACCGCACCGAAACTGCTGCGTCTGATCGACATGCTCGAAGACTGCGACGACGTACAGGAAGTGTACCACAACGGTGAAATCTCTGATGAGGTTGCAGCGACTCTCTGATGAGAGCGTGTAGATCCGTTACAGGAGACGCGTGATGTCGATTATTCTCGGGATTGACCCAGGCTCACGCGTCACCGGGTATGGCGTTATCCGTCAGGTGGGACGCCAGTTAACCTACCTCGGCAGTGGGTGTATTCGCACCAAAGTGGACGATCTGCCGTCGCGCCTGAAGCTCATCTATGCGGGCGTGTCGGAGATCATCACTCAGTTTCAGCCGGACTATTTCGCCATCGAGCAGGTCTTTATGGCGAAAAACGCTGACTCGGCGTTAAAGCTCGGTCAGGCGCGCGGCGTGGCGATTGTTGCCGCCGTGAACCAGGATCTGCCGGTGTTCGAGTATGCGGCCCGTCAGGTTAAGCAGACGGTGGTGGGCATTGGTAGCGCGGAGAAAAGCCAGGTGCAGCACATGGTGCGTACCCTGCTGAAGCTCCCTGCGAACCCGCAGGCCGACGCCGCGGATGCGCTGGCCATTGCGATTACCCACTGTCACGTCAGCCAGAATGCGATGCAAATGAGCGAGTCGCGGCTCAATCTGGCGCGAGGCAGGTTACGATAATGACAAATCAGGCTGGATGTTTATCCAGCCTTTTTTTATTATGTCGGCAGATAATTTCTTCCAGAACGCAGGAGCGTCACGTGATAGGCAGACTCAGAGGCATCATCATTGAAAAACAACCCCCGTTAGTGCTGCTGGAAGTGGGTGGCGTGGGCTATGAAGTCCATATGCCGATGACCTGCTTCTACGAGCTTCCGGAGGCGGGCAAAGAGGCGGTTGTCTTTACCCAGTTTGTGGTGCGTGAAGACGCTCAGCTGCTGTACGGATTCAATAACAAACAGGAACGCACCCTGTTCCGCGAATTGATCAAAACCAACGGCGTCGGGCCGAAGCTGGCGCTTGCGATTCTGTCCGGTATGTCAGCGCCACAGTTTGTGAACGCCGTTGAGCGTGAAGATCCGGCTGCGTTAATTAAACTTCCGGGCATCGGGAAGAAAACTGCCGAGCGTTTAATTGTCGAGATGAAGGACCGCTTTAAAGGTCTGCATGGCGATCTGTTCACGCCGGCAGCCGATCTGGTGCTGACTTCCCCGGGCGCGCCTGCATCGGATGATGATGCCGAGCAGGAAGCGGTTGCCGCGCTGGTGGCGCTGGGCTATAAACCTCAGGAGGCCAGCCGGATGGTGAGCAAAATTGCTAAACCGGATGCCAGCAGTGAAACCCTGATTCGTGAAGCGCTGCGCGCTGCATTGTGAGGTAAAGGATGATTGAAGCAGACCGCCTGGTATCGGCAGGCACCATTCAGCCAGATGACGTGGTGGATCGCGCGATCCGTCCCAAACTGCTGGATGAGTATATCGGCCAGCCGCAGGTTCGTTCTCAGATGGAGATTTTCATCCAGGCGGCAAAGCTGCGCGGCGATGCGCTCGATCACCTGCTGATTTTTGGTCCGCCGGGGTTAGGTAAAACCACCTTAGCGAATATCGTCGCCAACGAAATGGGCGTTAACCTGCGTACCACTTCCGGCCCGGTACTGGAGAAAGCAGGGGACCTGGCGGCGATGCTGACTAACCTCGAACCGCATGACGTGCTGTTTATCGACGAGATCCACCGTCTTTCTCCGGTGGTGGAGGAAGTGCTCTATCCGGCAATGGAGGATTACCAGCTGGATATCATGATCGGTGAAGGTCCGGCCGCGCGCTCGATCAAAATCGATCTGCCACCGTTTACCCTGATTGGCGCCACGACCCGTGCCGGCTCGCTGACCTCTCCACTGCGTGACCGTTTTGGTATCGTGCAGCGTCTGGAGTTTTATCAGGTGCCCGACCTTCAGCATATTGTGGGGCGCAGCGCGCGCTACATGGGGCTGGATATGAGCGAAGAGGGGGCGTTTGAAGTGGCGAAGCGCTCCCGCGGTACGCCGCGTATCGCCAACCGCCTGCTGCGCCGGGTGCGTGACTTTGCCGAGGTGAAGCACGACGGCACTATATCGGCCGAGATCGCCGCCCAGGCGCTGGATATGCTGAACGTCGATGCTGAAGGTTTTGACTATATGGACCGTAAGCTGCTGCTGGCGGTGCTGGATAAGTTCTTTGGCGGGCCAGTAGGGCTGGATAACCTGGCGGCGGCAATTGGCGAAGAGCGTGAGACTATCGAAGATGTGCTGGAGCCGTATCTGATCCAGCAAGGCTTCTTGCAGCGTACCCCGCGCGGTCGTATGGCGACGGTGCGGGCGTGGAATCATTTCGGCATTACGCCGCCCGCGATGCCGTAAGTAGCGATAAATTCTAGCCCCGGTAAGCGAAGCGCCACCGGGGACATGCTGACTACTGCGCGGTCTTTTTCATCATACTGAAAATAAACAACACCGCCGCGCACAATACCACCGACGGCCCCGCTGGCGTGTCATAAAACGCCGAGAAGGTTAACCCGCCCGTCACCGCAATCATTCCGATAATCACCGCGATACCGGCCATTTGCTCCGGCGTACGCGCAAAACGGCGCGCCGTGGCGGCAGGGATTATCAGCAGCGACGTGATGATCAGCGCGCCGACAAACTTCATCGCCACGCCGATGGTTAACGCCGTCACCAGCATCAACAGCAGCTTCACGCGCTGAAGCTTCACGCCATCGACAAAGGCCAGATCCGGACTGACGGTCATCGCCAGTAAACTCCGCCACTGCCACAGCAGGATCCCGAGCACCACCGCCACGCCAATGGCAATGGAAATGAGATCTTCGGGCGTGACGGCCAGCAGATCGCCAAACAGGTAGGCCATCAGATCTACGCGGATGTTTGACATCAGGCTCACTACCACCAGGCCCAGCGACAGGGCGCTGTGCGCCATAATGCCGAGCAGGGTATCAATTGCCAGGTGAGGGCGTTTTTCCAGCCAGACCAGACCGGCAGCCAGCAGCAGCGTGACGACAATCACCGCATAAAACGGGTTCACGTCCAGTAATAAACCAAACGCGACACCCAGCAATGAAGCATGGGCCAGCGTATCGCCGAAATAGGACATTCTGCGCCAGACGACAAACGAGCCGAGTGGACCCGCGGCGCAGGCAAGCATAATCCCGGCCAGCCAGCCGGGCAGTAACAGTTCAATCATGAGTGTCCATTTCCCCGACGCAGGACAATTCGTCCCTGTAAATCATGGCGGTGATTGTGATTATGGCGATAGATGCCCAGCTGTTCGGCGCCACGATGGCCAAACATGGAGATAAATTCGGGATGCATTGACACCACTTCCGGCGTGCCGGAACAACAAATGTGATGGTTCAGGCACAGTACTTCGTCGGTTTTGGCCATCACCAGATGCAGATCATGGGAGACCATCAGCACCGCGCAGTTAAGCTCCCGACGGAGCTGGTCAATCAGATCGTACAGCGCAACCTGACCGTTGACGTCAACACCCTGCGTCGGCTCGTCCAGGACCAGCAGCTGAGGGCTGCTGAGCAGGGCACGGGCAAGCAATACGCGCTGGGTTTCACCGCCCGACAGCTTTTGCAAGGGCGCCTCAACAAGATGTCCCGCCTGAACGCGTTTCAGCGCCGGGAGGATATCCGCTTTACGCGTACCGGGACGGAGGCGCAGGAAGCGGCTCACCGTCAGGGGCAGGGTGGCATCAAGATGTAATTTTTGCGGCACATAGCCGATACGCAATTTGTCTTCGCGGACGATAACACCTGCGTCAGGGGCTACCAGGCCTAATACGACGCGCACCAGCGTCGATTTGCCTGCACCGTTAGGGCCGAGCAGCGTGAGTATTTTGCCGGGCTTCAGATTCAGCGACACGTCAGAAAGGACGCGGCGCTGGCCGAATGAGACCGAAACATTTTCAAGAGAAACTAAAGTCGTCATGTCAATTTAAGCTTGCAGAAGTCATCGAATGTTATAATATCACATTCCACGCATTCATTACGATGATTAGTCGCATTATGTTACAGAAAAATACGCTTCTTTTCGCAGCTTTATCCGCTGCTCTTTGGGGTACAACAGCACAAGATGTTAACGCCGCTGTTGTCGCTTCGCTTAAACCGCTTGGATTTATCGCCTCTGCCATCGCGGACGGGATCACTGAGACACAGGTTCTGCTGCCTGACGGGGCTTCCGAGCATGATTATTCTCTGCGTCCATCTGATGTAAAACGCTTACAGAACGCGGACTTAGTCGTCTGGATTGGTCCTGAGATGGAAGCGTTCATGCAGAAGTCAGCCAGACAGCTTCCCGCTGAGAAACAGGTGACGATTGCCGGGCTGTCCGGCGTGAAACCGTTACTCATGAAAGGAGCTGAGGACGAGGGTGATGAGCACGACCACGACCATGCTCATGGTGAAAAAGGTGACGACCATCACCATCACGGTGAATACAACATGCATCTCTGGCTCTCCCCAGAGATAGCGCGGCTTACAGCGGTTGCAATCCACGACAAATTAGTGGAACTTATGCCGCAAAGTCGAATCAAACTCGACGCCAACCTGAAGGATTTTGAGGCTCAATTAGCCGCAACCGACAAACAGGTGGGTAACGAGCTCGCACCGCTTAAAGGAAAAGGGTACTTCGTTTTTCATGATGCCTACGGGTATTACGAGAAACATTACGGTCTGACCCCGCTGGGGCATTTTACCGTCAACCCTGAAATTCAGCCTGGTGCGCAGCGTTTACATGAAATCAGAACACAGTTGGTTGAGCAAAAAGCGACATGCGTTTTTGCTGAGCCACAGTTCAGGCCAGCGGTCGTAGAAGCCGTGGCCAGGGGAACATCCGTGCGCATGGGAACCCTTGACCCGCTAGGTACGAACATCCAGTTGAGCAAAGCGAGCTATTCGCAGTTCCTCAGCCAACTGGCGAATCAGTATGCGAGCTGCCTGAAAGGAGATTAACGAGGAAGTGAATACGTGCAACAGATAGCCCGCTCTGTCGCCCTGGCATTTAACAATCTGCCTCGACCCCACCGCGTTATGCTGGGGTCGCTTACAGTTCTCACATTAGCGGTCGCCGTCTGGCGGCCCTATGTTTACCACCCGAGTTCCGCCCCAATCATCAAAACCATCGAACTGGAGAAGAGCGAGATCCGCTCTCTGCTGCCCGAGGCCAGCGAGCCTATCGATCAGGCCGCTCAGGAAGATGAAGCGATTCCCCAGGATGAGCTGGATGACAAGATCCAGAATGAAGCTGGCATTCATGAATATGTTGTATCCACTGGCGATACGCTGAGCAGCGTCCTGAACCAGTACGGTATCGACATGGGCAACATCAGCCAGCTCGCCGCATCCGATAAAGAGCTGCGTAACCTGAAAATTGGTCAGCAACTTTCCTGGACCTTAACGCCCGACGGCGATCTGCAACGTCTGACCTGGGAGATGTCCCGTCGCGAAACCCGCACCTACGATCGCACTGCAAACGGTTTCAAAATGACCAGTGAATTGCAGCAGGGCGACTGGGTTAACAGCGTCATGAAAGGAACCGTCGGCGGCAGCTTTGTTTCCAGCGCACGCGATGCCGGCCTGACCAGCGCTGAAATCAGCTCGGTGATCAAAGCCATGCAGTGGCAGATGGATTTCCGCAAACTGAAAAAAGGCGATCAGTTCTCTGTCCTGATGTCCCGCGAAATGCTGGACGGTAAGCGCGAGCAGAGCCAGCTGGTGGGCGTTCGTCTGCGTTCAGACGGCAAAGACTACTACGCTATTCGCGCGGAAGACGGTAAGTTCTATGACCGCAGCGGTACGGGTCTGGCAAAAGGCTTCCTGCGTTTCCCAACGGCGAAACAGTTCCGCGTCTCCTCCAACTTTAACCCGCGTCGTCTGAACCCGGTAACGGGCCGCGTAGCGCCGCACCGTGGCGTTGACTTCGCTATGCCGCAGGGCACGCCAGTGCTGGCGGTAGGAGATGGTGAAGTGGTCATGGCGAAACGCAGCGGTGCTGCTGGCTATTACGTTGCTATTCGTCACGGTCGTACGTACACCACCCGCTACATGCACCTGCGTAAACTGCTGGTCAAACCGGGCCAGAAGGTGAAACGTGGCGATCGCATCGCGCTGTCCGGTAACACCGGCCGGTCGACGGGGCCGCACCTGCACTATGAAGTGTGGATCAACCAGCAGGCGGTTAACCCGCTGACGGCGAAACTGCCGCGCACCGAAGGGCTGACCGGGAAAGATCGCAAAGATTACCTGGCGCAGGTGAAAGAGGTGATGCCGCAGCTGCGCTTCGACTAAGCTCTCCTGATTTAAAAAGCCGGCGTCAGTATGCGCCGGCTTTTTCTTTTGTGCGCGGGCGGCAGCCTCGCTACACTATCCGCATATATTTTTGCGTCACCAGACCCTGGAACCCGCATGGAAACCAAAAAAAACAATATTGAGTACATTCCTGAGTTTGAAAAATCTTTTCGCCACCCGCGTAACTGGGGCGCCTGGATTGGCGTATACGCGTTTGCTGGCATGGCGTTGCTACCTGCTTCCCTCAGCGATCCGGTGCTCGGTAAAGTGGGGCGCCTGGCAGGGCGCTTGGGTAAGAGCGCGCGCCGACGCGCGCAAATAAACCTGTTGTACTGTTTCCCGGATAAAAGCGACGCTGAACGCGAAGCAATCATTGATGACATGTATACCACTGCGCCGCAGGCGATGGCGATGATGGCGGAACTGGCACTGAAAGGGCCGGAGAAGATCGTCGAACGCGTTGACTGGAAAGGGCTGGAGATCATCGACGAGATGCGTCGCAATGATGAAAAGGTGATTTTCCTGGTGCCGCACGGCTGGGGGGTCGACATTCCGGCGATGTTAATGGCGTCGCAGGGCCAGAAAATGGCGGCGATGTTCCATAATCAGGGAAACAAAATCTACGATTTCGTCTGGAATACCGTGCGCCGTCGCTTTGGCGGACGCTTGCACGCCCGAAACGATGGCATTAAGCCTTTCATTCAGTCGGTACGTCAGGGTTACTGGGGCTACTATCTGCCCGATCAGGACCATGGTCCTGAGCACAGCGAGTTTGTCGATTTCTTCGCAACCTATAAAGCCACGCTACCAGCGATTGGTCGCCTGATGAAAGTCTGCCGCGCCCGCGTGATCCCACTGTTCCCGGCTTATGACGGTAAAACGCATCGCCTGAGCATTGAGGTACGTCCGCCGATGGACGATCTGTTGACCGCAGACGATCACACCATCGCACGCCGCATGAATGAAGAGGTGGAAGTGCTGGTGGGGCCGCATAAGGAGCAATATACGTGGATCCTAAAGCTGCTCAAAACGCGCAAACCTGGCGAAACAGAGCCGTACAAGCGTAAAGAGCTTTTCCCGAAAAAATAGGAAACCTTCACCCCTCTCCCCTTAGGGGAGAGGGGAGCGGAGCTTACTCTACGGTCAGTACGCGGGTGGTATTGGTTGAGCCGATGGTGCTCATCACGTCACCCTGCGTCACGATAACGATATCACCGGATACCAGATAACCTTTGTCGCGCAGCAGGTTCACGGCATCGTGCGCGGCGGCCACGCCGTCGTTGGTGCTGTCGAAGTATACTGGCGTCACGCCGCGATACAGCGCCGTCAGGTTCAGCGTACGCTCGTGACGGGACATGGCGAAGATCGGCAGACCGGAGCTGATACGGGACGTCATTAGCGCGGTACGGCCAGATTCGGTCATGGTGATGATCGCCGTGACCCCTTTCAGGTGGTTGGCTGCGTACATCGCAGACATCGCAATCGCTTCTTCCACATTGTCGAACTGGATATCCAGGCGGTGCTTGGAGACGTTAATGCTTGGGATCTTCTCCGCACCCAGGCAGACGCGCGCCATGGCGGCCACGGTTTCCGCCGGATACTGACCCGCCGCGGTTTCCGCTGACAGCATCACCGCGTCAGTGCCATCCAGCACGGCGTTCGCCACATCCATGACTTCTGCACGGGTCGGCATTGGGTTGGTGATCATGGATTCCATCATCTGGGTGGCGGTGATCACCGCGCGGTTCAGCTGACGCGCGCGACGGATCAGCGCTTTCTGGATACCGACCAGTTCAGGGTCGCCAATTTCCACGCCCAGGTCACCACGGGCAACCATCACCACGTCAGACGCCAGGATCACGTCGTCCATCGCGTCCTGATCGCAGACCGCTTCAGCGCGTTCCACTTTTGCAACGATTTTCGCATCGCAGCCTGCATCGCGCGCCAGGCGGCGAGCATAGTTCAGATCTTCACCGCAGCGCGGGAAGGAGACGGCCAGATAATCCACGCCGATCTGCGCTGCGGTCACGATATCCGCTTTGTCTTTATCGGTCAGCGCTTCGGCAGACAGGCCACCGCCGAGTTTGTTGATGCCTTTGTTGTTGGAGAGCGGGCCGCCGACGGTCACTTCGGTGAACACCTTCATACCCTGAACTTCCAGCACTTTCAGCTGTACGCGTCCGTCGTCCAGCAGCAGGATGTCGCCAGGCACAACGTCAGCAGGCAGACCTTTGTAGTCGATACCCACTTTTTCCTTATCGCCTTCGCCTTTGCTCAGGTTGGCGTCCAGCAGGAATTTATCGCCGATGTTGAGGAAGACTTTGCCTTCTTTAAAGGTCGATACGCGGATTTTTGGACCTTGCAGGTCACCGAGGATAGCAACATGGCGGCCCAGTTTAGCTGCGATTTCACGCACTTTGTCGGCACGTAATTTATGGTCTTCTGGCGTACCGTGAGAGAAGTTCATACGCACCACGTTAGCACCCGCGGCGATAATCTTTTCGAGGTTATTATCGCGGTCGGTGGCCGGGCCTAAGGTGGTGACGATCTTGGTTCTGCGAAGCCTTCTGGACATGTAATACTCCGTTGACTGAAACAACTTTGGTGTTGCGTGAACATAGAATCGGCCTTCATCTATCGCAAGGCAGTAGCGAGGGGACCGAATGCCGTAAATCGTACTTCGTCGTTATTAGGGAACATCGCTCTTTATAAGCAATTCTTTATCAAAACGCGATTCTTTCAGGGCTTCCTTGACCCGCTTCAAGTTATCCCGGAATTTTGCACCCCGGCGTAAGGTAAAACCGGTCGCCAGTACGTCGATGACCGTCAACTGCGCCAGGCGGGAGACCATCGGCATGTACATGTCGGTATCCTCCGGTACGTCCAGGGTAATGGCGAGCGTCGCTTCCCGGGCGAGCGGCGTACCTGCCGTCGTCAGGGCGATGACCATCGCATCGTTGTCACGCGCGAGCTGCGCCAGCTCCACCTGGCTCTTGGTGCGGCCCGTATGAGAGATGAGTACCACGACATCATCTTCGCTACAATTCATACAGCTCATGCGTTGCAGCACAATGTCATCGGAGTAAATCACCGGCACGTTAAAGCGAAAGAACTTATTCATGGCGTCATGCGCCACGGCGGCGGACGAGCCAAGGCCAAAGAAGGCAATCCGTTTGGCCTGCGTGAGAAGATCGACCGCGCGATTTACTGAACTCATGTCCAGAGACTGGCGAACGTGGTCGAGCGTGGCCATTGCCGATTCAAATATTTTTGCGGTGTATGCATCAACGCTGTCGTCTTCATCGACATTGCGATTAACATACGGGGTGCCGTTTGCCAGACTTTGGGCCAGATGCAGTTTAAAATCAGGAAAGCCGCGCGTGTCCAGACTACGACAGAATCGATTGACCGTCGGTTCGCTGACGCCCGATTCCTGTGCCAGAGCGGCGATGCTTGAATGAATCGCCTGAGCGGGCGCGGCGAGAATAACTTCAGCCACTTTGCGCTCGGATTTGCTAAGGTGTTCCAGTTGAAACTGGATTTTTTCCAGCATGTTCATTGTTAACAAGACGCTCATGAGGGCATAAATGATTTCATAAAGAGATGAAACCTTGATTCGATTTAGCCGATATTACCCCCAGTACTCCCGAAAGGGTAATCGTCGACAAGAAATGTTGTTGTTTTTTTTCATTACTTGATCGACGTCGGGTTTTGCTCTGACCCCGTTGCGCAAAGAATCGACGTTTGTTGCGTCATCAGACGGGCGTAATGGCCCTGGCGACGAAAAATCACCGTATCGCACGTGACGTTAAGCGCTAATGGTTTCAGGAAACGCGTAAAAGCAGTACAGTGCATTGTAATAAAATTACAACGATACCTGGCAGAGTACCAGGCGATCTAACTGAGGAGAATGACATGGCGGTAACGCAAACAGCCCAGGCATGTGACCTGGTCATTTTCGGCGCGAAAGGCGATCTTGCACGCCGAAAATTGCTGCCTTCCCTGTATCAGCTCGAAAAAGCGGGCCAGATCCATCCCGACACCCGGATCCTTGGGGTAGGGCGCGCAGACTGGGATAAGGAGGCTTATACCAAAGTCGTGCGTGAGGCGCTCGAAACGTTCATGAAAGAGAAAATCGATGAAAGCCTTTGGGATAAGCTGAGCGGGCGTCTCGATTTCTGCAACCTGGACGTCAACGATGTAGGCGCCTTTACCCGTCTGGGTGAAATGCTTGACCAGGAAAATCGTGTCACTATTAACTATTTCGCCATGCCGCCAAGCACCTTCGGCGCCATCTGCAAAGGTCTGGGCGAGGCGAAGCTGAACGCCAAACCGGCGCGCGTAGTGATGGAGAAACCGCTGGGTACGTCGCTGGCGACCTCGCGTGAAATCAACGACCAGGTAGGCGAGTTCTTTGAGGAGTGTCAGGTTTACCGTATTGACCACTATCTGGGCAAAGAGACGGTACTGAACCTGCTGGCGCTGCGTTTTGCCAACTCCCTGTTTGTGAACAACTGGGACAACCGCACTATCGACCACGTGGAAATTACCGTGGCGGAAGAGGTGGGCATCGAAGGCCGTTGGGGCTACTTCGACCAGGCCGGCCAGATGCGTGACATGATCCAGAACCACCTGCTGCAAATTCTGTGCATGATTGCCATGTCTCCACCGTCAGATCTGACGGCCGACAGCATTCGTGACGCCAAAGTGAAAGTGCTGAAATCACTGCGCCGTATTGACCGCTCCAACGTGCGTGAGAAAACCGTGCGCGGCCAGTACACCGCAGGTTTTGCCCAGGGGAAAAAAGTTCCTGGCTATCTGGAAGAAGAGGGCGCGAACAAGTCCAGCAACACCGAGACGTTTGTGGCGATCCGCGTGGATATCGACGACTGGCGCTGGGCCGGTGTGCCGTTCTACCTGCGTACCGGGAAACGTCTGCCGGCAAAATGCTCCGAAGTGGTGGTCTACTTCAAAAATCCGGAACTGAACCTGTTCAAAGAATCCTGGCAGGAACTGCCGCAGAATAAACTGACCATCCGTCTGCAACCGGACGAGGGTGTGGATATTCAGATCCTGAACAAAGTGCCGGGTCTTGATCACAAACACAACCTGCAAACCACCAAGCTCGACCTGAGCTACTCTGAAACCTTCAACCAGACGCATCTGGCCGACGCTTACGAGCGTCTGCTGCTGGAAACCATGCGTGGTATCCAGGCGCTGTTCGTCCGCCGCGATGAAGTGGAAGAGGCGTGGAAGTGGGTCGACTCCATCACCGAAGCGTGGGCAGCCGATCAGGACGCGCCAAAACCGTATCAGGCGGGAACATGGGGACCTGTCGCCTCCGTTGCGATGATCACCCGTGATGGCCGCTCCTGGAACGAGTTTGAATAACCACCTTCTCTAGCCCAAAGGTGTTATTTTACCGGTAACATGATCTAACACAGCAAGTGGCATAATTTTTATCTTTTAAGCTCCGCGTGGATTCACCCGCGGAGCTTTTTTTATTACACTCCCTTCAGACATTTTGCCCCTGTGCTCCGGATATCAGGCGTTTCAGCGTTGTTAACAACCGTCAGAAACTGTGTAAACTCCCGAGCCTGGACAGATAAATTAGAGGAGCTTTTATGAATCCGACATTGTTACGCGTAACACGACGCATTATTGAACGCTCGAAAGAGACCCGTGCTGCCTACCTTGCCCGCATCGAACAGGCGAAGAGTGAAACGGTCCATCGCTCACAGCTGGCCTGCGGGAATCTGGCCCACGGCTTTGCGGCCTGCCAGCCTGTTGATAAAGACGCGCTGAAAAGCATGTTGCGTAACAATATCGCCATCATTACCTCCTATAACGACATGCTTTCAGCCCACCAGCCGTATGAGGTCTACCCGTCTATCATCCGCAATGCGCTGCACAGCGTGAACGCGGTGGGCCAGGTTGCAGGCGGCGTGCCGGCCATGTGTGATGGCGTAACCCAGGGCCAGGACGGTATGGAGCTGTCCCTGCTGAGCCGCGAAGTGATCGCCATGTCGGCGGCAGTGGGCCTGTCTCACAATATGTTTGATGGCGCGCTCTATCTGGGCGTGTGCGACAAAATCGTCCCGGGGCTGGTGATGGCCGCGCTGTCGTTTGGCCATCTGCCAGCGATTTTTGTGCCGTCAGGCCCGATGGCTAGCGGTCTGCCAAACAAGGAAAAAGTCCGTATCCGTCAGCTGTATGCCGAAGGAAAAGCGGACCGTCAGGCACTGCTGGAAGCGGAAGCCGCGTCTTATCACGCGCCGGGCACCTGTACGTTCTACGGTACGGCCAACACCAACCAGATGGTGGTGGAGTTTATGGGGATGCAGCTACCGGGCTCGTCGTTCATCCAGCCGGATGCGCCACTGCGTAAAGCGCTGACCGAAGCCGCAGCCCGTCAGGTGACGCGCCTGACCGGTAACGGCAACGAGTGGATGCCAATGGGCAAAATGGTGGATGAAAAAGTTATCGTAAACGGGATTGTCGCCCTGCTGGCGACCGGCGGTTCAACCAACCATACCATGCACCTTGTCGCGATGGCGCGCGCGGCGGGCATTCTGATTAACTGGGATGACTTCTCCGATATCTCCTCCGTGGTACCGCTGATGGCGCGTCTGTACCCGAACGGTCCGGCGGACATCAACCACTTCCAGGCCGCGGGCGGCGTGCCGGTGCTGATGCGCGAGCTGCTGAAAGGCGGCCTGCTGCATGAGGATGTCAACACGGTGGCGGGCTTTGGCCTGCATCGCTATACCCTTGAACCCTGGCTGAACAACGGTGAGCTGGACTGGCGCGAAGGGGCGAGCGACTCGCTCGATCCTCAGGTTATCGCAACCTTCGAACAGCCATTCTCTCCTCACGGCGGCACCAAAGTGCTGAGCGGTAACCTTGGACGTGCCGTGATGAAAACCTCTGCCGTGCCGGAAGAGAATCAGGTGATTGAAGCCCCGGCGGTGGTGTTTGAAAGCCAGCACGACGTTTTACCTGCTTTTGACGCGGGTCTGCTTGATAAAGACTGTGTGGTCGTGGTGCGTCATCAGGGACCAAAAGCGAACGGGATGCCAGAATTACATAAACTTATGCCGCCGCTTGGTGTATTATTGGACCGCCGTTTCAAAATTGCACTGGTGACCGATGGACGCCTCTCGGGGGCATCCGGTAAAGTGCCTTCAGCGATTCATGTCACCCCGGAAGCCTACGACGGCGGCCTGCTGGCGAAAGTGCGTGATGGTGACATGATCCGCGTTAACGGTCAGACAGGCGAGTTAACCCTGCTGGTGGACGAAGCAGAGCTGGCGGCGCGTCAGCCACATATTCCTGACCTGAGCGCATCCCGCGTGGGTACCGGACGCGAAATGTTTGGTGCGTTGCGTGAGAAACTCTCCGGTGCGGAGCAGGGCGCAACCTGTATTACGTTTTAAGACGACTTGATTTTAACGATCTGGCGAGAGAAAACTCTGATGAAAAACTGGAAAACAAGTGCAGAAGCAATCCTGACTACTGGCCCTGTCGTGCCGGTTATTGTGGTAAACAAACTGGAGCACGCTGTCCCAATGGCGAAGGCGCTGGTTGCGGGTGGCGTTCGTGTTCTGGAAGTGACCCTGCGTACGGCCTGTGCGATGGATGCGATTCGCGCTATCGCCAAAGAAGTGCCGGAAGCGATCATCGGTGCAGGTACGGTTCTGAATGCGCAGCAGCTGGCGGAAGTGACCGAAGCGGGCGCACAGTTTGCCATCAGCCCGGGGCTGACCGAGCCCCTGCTGAAAGCCGCAACCGAAGGTTCTATTCCGCTGATCCCGGGTATCAGCACCGTTTCTGAACTGATGCTGGGCATGGACTACGGCCTGAAAGAATTCAAATTCTTCCCGGCTGAAGCGAACGGCGGCACCAAAGCGTTGCAGGCGATTGCGGGCCCATTCTCCCAGGTGCGTTTCTGCCCAACGGGCGGTATCTCTCCGGCAAACTACCGTGACTACCTGGCGCTGAAAAGCGTGCTGTGCATCGGTGGCTCCTGGCTGGTTCCGGCGGATGCGCTGGAAGCAGGCGACTGGGATCGCATCACTAAACTGGCTCGCGAAGCGGTAGAAGGCGCGAAACAGTAACAAATGCCCAATGCATAAAGCAGGCCCTCTGGCCTGATGCTGGTCACTTTATGTGACCAGCATGTATAAGTTCTTCTTCTCTACACAACATTTCTAATATCCCTAACCCCAGGCGTATTATTTTTCATTATTAAATAATCCTTCACTTATATATTTGATGAATAAATCATTCTGAATTTATGTGTGATAAGATTGTCTGGTCCTTTTTTATTTATTCTGTGAATAGATTCACTTCCCGTGAATTAATTCAACCTGAAGTTGGGTATTTTAATGGGGGAGTGATGGGTGTATTGTTTTTAATGAACGGAATGTTTGTTAAAAGGATAGCTAATAATGTCAGGGGAATCTGAGGTAGCTCAAAGGCAGGACACGTTAAACAGATATTTATTGTATTTCCCGCGTAGCAAAAATGTTATTTCAGATGTTCATTCTTTTACAGGAAAAGAGATATTAAGCGAGCCTTATCGCTATACCATTCGCTTTACCAGTCCGGATCTAAACATTGCCATTAATGCTGTTCTTAATCAAAGGGCTGAGTTTATTCTGCGTGCACCCAATCTGGAAGCCTCATGGCATGGGCAAACCTCCTGGCTGCCGGTTCGCCAGATTAATGGCACGATCACCCAATTTTCGCGGCTGATGTCTTCAGGTGACGAAGCACTGTATGAATGCGTGCTGGAGCATGAGCTGGCGCTGCTGGATCAAAATTACCGTTCTGCGGTTTACATGAACATGACAGTCCCGGAGCTCGTTACAAAGCTGATGAAGGACAGTGGTCACTTTGACGGCTACAACATTGATTTTGACCAACTGAGCCACAGTTATCCACGACGGGAAATGATCGTTCAGTGGAAAGAAACCGATTTGCGGTTCATCCGTCGGCTGCTGGCAGAGATAGGGATCTGGTTCCGATTTGAGAATCACAACAAAGTGAAAACGGAAACCGTCGTTATTTTTGGGGATTCTGCGCGTCGTTACAACTTCAGCGACAAACAGATGCCTTATGTCCGACATTCAGGCATGACCAGTTATAGCGAATACATTACCGATCTGGAGGAGCAGCACGGCCTGATCCCCAAAAATGTGTTGGTTCGCACCTATAACTACCGTGACCCGCAATCGCCGCAGACGGATAAGACCGTTAAAACGAGCGATATTCCCGAAGGTGTAACGACAGGCCAACACTATCACTATGCCGATCACTATCTGACTGCGGGGGATTTTCACGGTGAAGAGGCGGAAACCGCCGCATTTTACGCTCGTCTGCGTTATGAACGCCTGTTGAACGGACAGAGTCTTCTGGGGGCGACAACCAGCGATCCCGAGCTTCAGCCAGGCATTATGTTTTATCCCTCAGGGCCTGTACCTGACGGGTTTAAGTCCGGGTTTGTGATAACTGCGATGACTATCCGCGGCAGCCGTGCTGAACACTATCGCGCCGTACTTTCTGGGATCCCCTATATCCAGGGCTATAGCTTCCGTCCTGAATACTTATCCCGGCCGGTGATAGCCGGAACGGTGCCCGCCAGAGTGAAGGCTATCGGGGGAGATAAAACCTATGCCGGACTTGATGCGGTTGGGCGCTACAGGGTTAAGTTCGATTTTGACCTTGATGAAAAACGGGTCGGATTCGAAAGCGCCCTGGTACGCCTCGGCAGGCCGTACGCCGGTGACACCTTTGGTATTCACTTTCCGCTACTGGAGGGGACTGAAGTTGCCGTTGGTTTCGAAGGCGGCGATCCGGACAGACCTTTTATCGCGCATGTCATGCACGACGGCAGCCACCCGGATTTAGTCACAAACCGTAACGATACCCGAAACGTGATCCGCACGGCCGCGTTGAACAAGATCCGTCTTGAAGATCGTCGCGGGCAGGAGCACATCAAAATCGCTACGGAGTACGGCAAAGGGCAAGTGAGTGTGGGTCACCTGGTTGATGCTGAAGGCAAAAAGCGCGGGGAAGGTGTGGAGGCTCGCACCGACGACTGGATGGCGCTGCGTGCTGCCAAAGGCGTGATGATCACCACGGAAGCACAGTCCCGCGCGGGGGGTAAGCAACTGGATATGACAGCGGCTATTACACAACTTGAAAAGGCGTTATCGCTGGCGATGACCCTACAACAAAGTGCGCTTACGGCAGGTGCGAGTAATGTGGAAACCGATCGGCAAAATGCGCTCAGCCAGACGCTGAGTCATCTCGCGGAGCCCGGTATTTTGGCATATGGAAAAAGTGGAATTGCGCTGGTTACGCCGGACAGCCTGCAACTTTCCGCCGGGAAAGACCTGATTGCCACAGCGGGCGGGAATGCCAGCGTGAATGTGGTGAAAAAATTCTCGCTGGCCGTAGGGGAAAAACTGTCGCTGTTTGCCCGCAAACTCGGCATCCAGATGATTGCCGGTGCGGGGGATATTACGACGCAGGCGCAGCGGGGCGAAATGCACATGCTGTCGCAGCAGGATTTCACGCTGACGAGCACCGCCGGGAAAATGAACGGCAGTGCCAGAAAGGGAATGCAGTTTGTCTGCGGGGGCGGCGGGATCCGTATCAGCCCGACCGGACTGGTCACCATTTTCTCGCCGACGGGCATTGAGCTCAAAGCGCCGAGCCTGAAATACGACGGTCCGGAAAGTGTGTCGGTACCGACGCCATCCTTTGAGAAAGGCGCCTTTAAACTTCGCTACAAACTGCACGCCGGCGATGATCCGGAGCAAATTCTGGCAAACAAAAAATTCAGGCTGACCAGTGCATCCGGACAGGTGGTGGAAGGCGTGACGGACAGCTGCGGTCGTTCACCCCTGCTCGATGCTGACGACCTCGACAGCTATAAAATGGAGATAATGGAATGACGGAGGCGAAGACAAAACCCTACGCTCCACGGGTGGTATCAGAAGGCGATATTCCGGTACACAAAACCCTGGGCGAAGTCGCCCAGACGCGCAACGTCGGGATACCGCGCCCGATGCCCGGCATTGTGATCCTCGTCCATGGCGTGAACGACGTGGGTGAAGCCTACCAGAACCAGGAGAAAGGTATACTTGCCGGGCTGGGTAAGCGACTTAACCGGCAGGATTTTTACGCCCACGAATGGAAAGACTACAGAATTATCACTCCAGGGCGTTCCCCCATCATCCCGTTTTACTGGGGATATAAACCGGTTACGCATGCTGACTACCGGGCGGACCAGAAGCGCTACCGGGAGGAGGTCGGGAAGCTGAGTGACAAAGCGCATCTTCCCTATGATGCGTACCAGGAAGATAACGAGACGAATAAAAAGTCGCTGGGTAATGACGGAAAAGGGCCGTTTCAGTACCAGAACGATAACTTTAAGAACGCACTTGATAAGAGTTTTGCCAAGGGGGGCGGGACCTTTGCCAACGCGACGACGACGATCCCGGATATGCTGGGGCCCGGCGCCGGTGGCTTCGGCGTTGCCGCTGCGGGATTTGCCTCGCTGCACTTCAATGATGGCGATTTTACCCATCCCATTTATGAAAACCCGCACCGCATTTACCAGTTTTTTGCCGCTCAACGGCTGGCGGATTTGATTATTCAGGTTCGAAGTGAGCCGATTACGGCGAAAGATGTGATTAACGTTGTGGCCCATAGTCAGGGCACGATTATTACTATGCTGGCAAATATGCTGGTGAAACAGGCCGGGTATGCTCCGGTAAACTGTGTGATTCTTAATCACTCACCGTATTCTCTTGAGTCGCGCGTGGCTGAAAATATTCAGCCGGGTTATCAACAGACCGACGATGCCAGACAGCAGACATTTAAAAATTTCTGTCGCCTGATGCATACGCAATGGAAAGGGGGTGGGAAAATGGCAGAGAGCGAATTACAGGCTCTGGAGGCCTCCTGTACCCTGCGTAAACCTTCCGATAATCCGCTGCGAACGGATGACAGATATTGCCGAAGCAACGACGGTAAAGTGTATAACTACTTTTGCCCGAACGATGGCGTCGTGTCGCTGGAGAATGTGCAGGGGTTTGGCTGGCGGGGCATTCCTCAGAATATTGCCAGTGATATACCGAATCTGTTTCAGCGTGTGTTTTACCAGCATGGTGAAGTAGGAAACATCCCTGACGCTAACCCCTTTGAGCTACCACCGCGAAATGAGGGGGATGCAAAATATGCCTTTCTCACGAACGCCAGTTACAGCGCTCGCGATGTGGTAATAAACGGTGAGGAGTTACCGGAACCTTTTATTTTCAAACTCCAGGGGGAGGATAATCACCCGGATAACGATCCTAAAACCAGTGATAAACCGTATACCTATTATGTCGATCCGGACAGCCCGGACGCCTACATTTCCTATTCCGCCAAAGCCAGCGCCATTAAGCGCACGGTAACGACAACCTTTGCTGTGAACCGCTATCAAAATATTGGCTGGCAGCCTGGTCACGTTTTATCTGCTTCAGAGCTTAAAGAAGAGAGTTTTGAACGCAAGCATGAGGTTATTTATGGTGAGGTGTCAGGTTCGCGTGATTTTCAGTTAGTTACCCTTACCTGGAAGAAAACACCGGAAGAACTGCAAGCGGAATGGCAGAAAATTGACCCGGTAGGCTACAGCCAGCACTCCTCTATTGTGATGAGCGAATTTGCGCCATCGCACGCTATGGCGTTTGATTTGGCTATTGGGCAGTGCAAATCATTCGATTATCAGGCGGGGAAATTTTGGGAAGGGTTGTTACATCGTGCGGACTGGCGCGATCCGCAGAACGGTTATGAACCAGCATTAGAATATTATCGAAGCGGAAAATTACCAGAGACACAAACTAAATTTTATATGAACTGGCCTGATGAGGTACTACCGAAAGGCGACTATGGTGTGAAAAATCATTTTAACAATTCTACAACTATAAAACCGTCCCGAGATCTAACCGCAGGAAATCAGGTAATGACAAATCTGCAATGGGATATGCCTAAACCCAAAAGTGAGAGCCAACTAGTTCAAGGATAGAGCATGAAAACATTATTTATAGGACTGGCGATTACTACCATTGTTCTGGCGACGGGCTGCCAGGCGAAAGAGCCACCGACACAGGTTGTTTACCGGTTCGATGATCACCGTTTTCTCGAATTGAAAGGCTGGGGCTGCGAAGGTGAACTCTGGTATACGGATACTCTTCGGGGTATTCATACCAGGCCCGTCAGTCAATTTTATCGGATTTTCACCAAAAAATTTGTTCATCCTTCTGAACGATATATTGCCATACCCACCTGGGATGACCCAGGAACAATGATTTCAAAAGATTATGGTAAAACATGGTCTCCCCAGTTTTTTTCGGTAGGGCCTAATGAGCCCGATGGTACTAACCAACCATCCTATGAGGATATTATTTCTTTCACCGTCGTCAACGATCAGGGCTTTTTACTAACCAAACACCGGCTGTATATGTCATCAAAGCCATTTGAAGACCCGCGCATTCTGCCCGGCGGGCCGGGGATTGCCTATACCGTGGATGACGGAATGGGAAATAAAGTAAGCGATACGCTGGACCCCCGTTTCCCTGGCTGGGCCTGGGGAATGGTCTATATGACTAAGCAGGGGCTTAAGCACAGCACACAGCAATTTAAGGCTAACTGGCAAGATTTACCCGACAGCGTACCCGACGTGAAAGGCTATACCGGCTGGGATCATATGCGCTGTGATATGGATGCGGGGCGATAACTGATGAAAGGATTATGTACCGTTCTCGCAGCGACGTCCGTTGTGCTGGCGACCGGATGCCAGGCCAAAGAACCGCCCACACAGGTTGTTTATCGGTTCGATGAACATCGTTATCTCGAACTGAAAGGGTGGGATTGTGAAGGCGAACTCTGGTACACGGATACTGAGCTGGGTATACATACCCAACCTGTTAGCCAATTTTACAAGATCTTCACCAAAAAATTCATACATCCATCGGAGCGTTATATAGCTATCCCTACCTGGGGCTCTCCAGGAACAATAATTTCAAAAGATTATGGTAAAACCTGGTCCCCTCAGTTTTATTCAGCGGGTTCTAACGAACCGAATGGAGATTCTTCACCGCCCTACGATGACATTATTTCCTTTACTGTTGTTAAGGACCAGGGATTTATGCTGACCAAACACCGGCTGTATATGTCGTCAAAACCGTTTGAAGACCCGCGCATTCTGCCCGGCGGGCCGGGGATTGCCTATACCGTGGATGACGGAATGGGAAATAAAGTAAGCGGGAAGCTGGACCCCCGTTTCCCTGGCTGGGCGTGGGGAATGGTCTACATGACTAAGCAGGGACTCGAGGGCAGCACGCAGCAACTTAAGGCTAACTGGCAAGATTTACCCGACAGCGTACCCGAGGTGAAGGGCTATACCGGCTGGGATCATATGCGCTGTGATATGGATGCGGGGCGATAACTGATGAAAGGATTATGTACCGTTCTCGCAGCCACGTCTGTTGTGCTGGTGACCGGATGCCTGGCGAAAGAACCGCCGACGCAGGTAGTTTATCGATTCGATGATCACCGTTATCTCGAACTGAAAGGGTGGGATTGTGAAGGCGAACTCTGGTTTAGCGATACTAAGAAAGGTATCCATTCACAAATTGCCAGTCAGTTTTATCGAATCTTTACCAAAAAATTCGTGCATCCTTCAGAGCACTATCTTGCAATTCCGTGGTGGGGAAATGTTACTGGTGGTTTTTCAGTATCAAAAGACTATGGGAAAACGTGGGAAAGAGGTGGTGCATCTATGTCACCAGGGAGCAATGAACCTGATGGAAGTAACGCTCCTTATTATGATGATGTCATATCTTTCACTGTCGTCAACGATCAGGGCTTTTTACTGACCAAACACCGGCTTTATATGTCATCAAAGCCATTTGAAGACCCGCGCATTCTGCCCGGCGGGCCGGGGATTGCCTATACCGTGGATGACGGAATGGGAAATAAAGTCAGCGGGAAGCTGGACCCCCGTTCCCCTGGCTGGGCGTGGGGAATGGTCTACATGACTAAGCAGGGGCTCGAGGGCAGCACGCAGCAACTTAAGGCTAACTGGCAAGATTTACCCGACAGCGTACCCGACGTGAAAGGCTATACCGGCTGGGAGCACATGCAATGCAACATGGATGCGGGAAAATAGGGAGATAAAGCGATGAAAGGCGTCATTAGGTTAAACGATCCGCTGATAAGCGGAGGAAAAGTCACTAAGGCCTCTGGGGCAGACTTTATGGGGCAGCCCGTGGCCTTAAAAGATGATCTTGCGCAGTGTCCGCTCCATAAAGGGACGTTCGCAATCACTGAATGTCACCCAACCTGGACCATGCATGGCCGTGGGGTTGTGGTAGATGGCTGTCGCGCGGCGTGTGGATGTGAAATCAAAAGTACCTTACCTGTGGCGGGAGCTTCGTAATGCGCGCGTGGTGGTTATACAAACAACAGCCAGACCCGGATTCCACTGTGCCAGTCGTCATGATTGTTTTCCTCTATGTGATAGCCGTCGCAATGGGCCTCGCGATCCGGGCTCTCACCTGGCCTGAACAGGAACACGTTACGGCTCTCTTTTTTGTGCCTTCAGTTATTCTGCCCATCTGTGTTGTATCGTTGCTAGTTTTTACAAGTTTCATATTTCATGACGCCAACATTCATTATGCTGAAACCCGAAAATTCATAGCAAAAGAGCAGGAGATTAATTTAAAGGCGTATGCGCGAAAAAATATCGCTATCGCAGCATGGTCTGCAATCACCCCCCTGGAGGAACCCGCGCTGAATATGTTGAAACTGGAAGGCGAATTTCCGCTGGCACCGAAAACGCCGGTTAATATTCAGCTGGAAGATCGCTTCGACCAGACCAGGAATGAACAGATGTTTTACCGCTTACTGGACCCGATGGCAGAAAAATTGAAGGACTATAACTACCGTATTTTTGAAACTGTTGTCTGGGTTCACGGAGGGAGTGGATCCTGCATTGATGAACTGAGGCGCACTCTGGAGCGGTTGGGTATTGAAACGGCAAGCACGTGTAAAATTGAGTACAGCACAGAATGTCCTGACTACGCGATCGTTAGCCAATGGATGAACTTATCTGATTACAGAGTTGAAAACCGGTTGATTGTTATCGTTGATTTACATGAAGAAAGCGGCGAATCAAAGAGCATGGAAAATGCATGTGCATTCCTGCTGACCAGTCATTATGTCCGGGAGGAGGGCGAAAAACCGGTATATTTATATCAGCCTATGTCTGACGTGACCGATGTAGAGGACAAAATGGCGGTCTTCCTTGAGACGGGTTCGGTACTTACGCCGAAAAATCTCTGGTATACCGGGCTGTCCCGTATTGAAAAATATCCATTAATGCAGGCACTGGATAAAAAAGCGCTCACGGTGGAACGGCTGGATATCGATGCCTCTCTGGGCGCAAAGAGTGCCGGGTATCGGTGGCTGGCTCTGGCATTTGCGGCGGATGCGGTCAAATATGCCCAGGGGGAGCAACTGGCAGCTTATTCAGACAAAAACAAATTTTGTATTACTTCGCTTTCCTCCATGGAGACAGCTATCCCAAAAAAACTTACCTGGTGTAACTGGAGTAATCCCCTTTATCCTGCGGGGATGGCGGCTTTATTCTGCGTGTTATCCCTCATTGCCTATCGTATCAGTTTCCTGGCGCAAAACGATCCGCCAGCAATCTGGGAACTGATTGCGAGCATCATCATTCCCTTCGTTATTTTTATTGGCCTCGGTATTTTTGTTTTCATCTCGAAAACGAATGAAGCCTACGAGGACATGGAATACGAATGGAAGCGATAGAAACGGAACAATGTTAATCATGTAATGTGGCTGGTCGCTTAGTTGACCAGCCTTTAGTTATTTACCCTGTCACTTTTACCGCAGTGGCCGCTATTTTCGCTCTCGCGACGGCTTCGTCCACGTTTTCCCCGGTTGCTAATGCCACGCCCAGACGACGGCTTCCGTCGATCTCCGGTTTGCCGAACAGTCTGACCTGTAAGCCTGCACCAACCGCACCTTCGACGTTATCAAAGGTGACATTCTGGCTGGTCAGCTGCGGCAGGATCACCGCGGAGGCTGCCGGGCCGTATTGACGGATGCCGCCAACCGGCAGGCCGAGGAAAGCGCGCACGTGCAGCGCGAACTCGGAGAGATCCTGTGAAATCAGCGTAACCATCCCGGTATCGTGCGGGCGAGGGGAGACTTCGCTGAAGATCACCTCGTCGCCGCAAACAAACAATTCCACGCCGAACAGGCCGTAGCCGCCCAGCGCCAGCACCGTCTTGCGGGCGATCTCCTGCGCGCGTGCCAGCGCCAGCGCGCTCATCTGCTGCGGCTGCCAGGATTCTCGATAATCGCCGTCTTCCTGACGATGACCAATCGGGTCGCAGAAATAAACGCCGTCCACGGCACTGACGGTAAGCAGGGTAATTTCGAAATCAAACTTCACCACGCCTTCCACGATGACGCGCCCGGCACCGGCACGACCGCCCTGCTGGGCATAGTCCCAGGCCTGGTCCAGCGTGCTGCTGTCGCGGATAAAGCTCTGCCCTTTGCCGGAGGAGCTCATTACCGGCTTAATGATGCACGGGTAGCCAATCTCTTCGACGGCCTGGAGAAACGCAGCTTTATCCCCGGCAAAACGGTAGCTGGAGGTCGGGAGCTGTAATTCTTCTGCCGCCAGGCGACGAATGCCTTCCCGGTTCATGGTCAGTTTTGCCGCAGTGGCGCAAGGCACTACGCGCTGGCCTTCCTGCTCAAGGGCAACCAGCATCTCAGTGGCAATGGCCTCAATTTCAGGCACCACGAAATCCGGTTTTTCCTCGGCAATTAACGCCCGCAGCGCATTGCCGTCAAGCATATCGATGACGTACGAGCGATGCGCAACGTGCATGGCAGGGGCGTTCGCGTAACGGTCCACTGCAATCACCTCCACGCCCAAACGCTGGCATTCAATGGCCACTTCTTTACCCAGTTCACCCGATCCCAACAGCATGACGCGCGTCGCGGCAGGGCGCAGCGCGGTTCCTAAACGAGTCATAAAAATCCCCCTGAAAAAGATGCGGGCAGTATAAACGAAAACGTTTGCGTCTGTCTTGTATGGGGATATACGGACAGCGGTGAAATTTGCGCTTCTTTAGCACTGACAGACATTTCCTGACACCCGCTCGCTTAGGCTGTGAAGGTTACGCACTGTTACGTGAGGAAAAATATGTCAGGCTGGATGAATCAACTGCAATCCCTGTTGGGACAAAAAGGCTCGTCGTCGGGCGAGCAGGGTCTGAGCAAGCTGCTGGTGCCGGGTGCGCTCGGCGGGCTGGCCGGTTTGCTGGTTGCCAATAAATCATCGCGGAAACTGCTTACCAAATACGGTACCGGCGCGCTGCTGGCGGGCGGAGGGGCTATTGCAGGTTCCGTCTTATGGAGCAAATACAAAGATAAGGTGCGCAACGCGCATCAGGATGAACCGCAGTACGGGAAGCAGGTATCGCCGTTAGATTTACGCACCGAGCGGCTGATCCTCGCTCTGGTCTTTGCGGCCAAGAGTGACGGGCATATTGATGCCAGTGAACGTGCCGCAATTGAACAGCAGATGCGGGAAGCGGGCGTTGAGGAGCAGGGCAGGGCGCTGGTGGCGCAGGCCATCGAACAGCCGCTCGATCCGCAGCGTCTGGCGCAAGGCGTGAAAAACGAAGAAGAGGCGCTGGAGCTCTATTTTCTGAGCTGTGCCGCCATCGATATCGATCACTTTATGGAGCGCAGCTACCTGAACGCCCTGGGCGATGCGCTGAAGATCCCCCAGGACGTTCGCGAGGGAATTGAGCAGGATATTCAGCAGCAGAAGCAGACTCTCGCGGGCTAGAAGGCCATGTTTCGCTTGCATCATACGCGTGTTTTGCCAACCTTATAGGATGTAAAACGAAAAAGTAAGAATGCCATGCCTCCAAAAGCCCGACGTACTCCTTATGCGATCACCACGCATGGCGATACGCGTATCGATAACTACTACTGGCTGCGGGACGATTCACGTTCCCGGCCAGAGGTGCTCGACTATCTGCACGAGGAAAACGACTATGGCCGCCAGGTCATGGCCAGCCAGCAGGCGCTTCAGGATCAGCTCCTGAACGAAATGGTGCAGCGTATCCCCCAGCGTGATGTCTCTGCCCCGTGGTGCAAAAACGGTTATCGCTATCGCCATATTTATGAGCCGGGAAACGAATATCCCATCTACCAGCGCCAGTCTGTGCTGAGCGCCGAGTGGGACGAATGGGAGATCCTGCTGGATGCCAACAAACGTGCTGCCCACAGTGAGTTTTATACGCTGGGCGGCATGTCCATTTCCCCCGATAACGCCATTATGGCGCTGGCTGAGGATTACCTCTCCCGCCGCCAGTACGGTTTGCGTTTCCGCAATCTTGAAACGGGAAACTGGTATCCCGAAATGCTGGATAATGTCTCCCCCGATTTCGTCTGGGGTAACGATTCAGAAACGGTCTACTACGTTAAAAAGCATGCCTCAACGCTGCTGCCTTATCAGGTCTGGCGTCATACGGTGGGGACCGATTCCGCCGACGATGAATTAGTCTACGAGGAAAAAGACGAGACGTTCTATGTCAGCCTGCACAAAACGTCGTCTCGCCACTACGTGATCATTTTCCTCTCCAGCGCCACCACTTCAGAAGTGCTGCTGCTGGATGCAGAGCTGCCGGATGCGCAGCCGCTGTGCTTCCTGCCGCGCCGTAAAGATCATGAGTACAGCCTGGATCACTTCCAGCACAGCTTTTACCTGCGTTCGAACCGCGAGGGCAAAAACTTTGGCCTTTATAAAACCAAAGTGCGCGATGAACGCAAATGGGAAGTGTTAATTCCCGCGCGCGATCAGGTGATGCTGGAGGGGTTCACCCTGTTTACCGACTGGCTGGTGGTGGAAGAGCGTCAGCGCGGACTGACCAGTATCCGCCAAATCAACCGCAAAACCCGCGAAGTGGTGGGCATTGCGTTCGATGACCCGGCTTACGTAACGTGGATCGGCTTTAACCCGGAACCGGAATCGTCCCGCCTGCGGTACGGCTATTCGTCGATGACCACCCCGGATACGTTGTTTGAACTGGATATGGACACCGGGCAGCGTCAGGTGATTAAACAGGCTGAGGTCCGGGGTTTTGAGTCGGAAAATTATCGCAGTGAGCACCTGTGGGTGAGCGCACGCGACGGCGTTGAAGTCCCTGTATCGCTCGTCTATCACAAGGCGCACTTCAACAAAGGTAAAAACCCCATCCTCGTCTATGGCTATGGCTCCTATGGATCAAGCATGGACGCCGATTTCAGCAGCAGCAGGCTGAGCCTGCTCGACCGCGGTTTTGTTTATGCGATTGCCCATATTCGCGGGGGCGGCGAACTGGGTCAGCACTGGTATGAAGACGGAAAATTTCTCAAAAAGAAAAATACCTTTAACGACTACCTTGATGTCTGCGATGCGCTGATCGCGCAGGGTTATGGCGATCCGCAGCTCTGCTTTGGCATGGGGGGCAGCGCCGGGGGCATGCTAATGGGCGCCGTGATCAACCAGCGGCCTGAACTGTTTAAAGGCGTTATCGCCCAGGTGCCGTTTGTGGACGTGGTGACGACCATGCTGGATGAGTCCATTCCACTGACCACCGGGGAGTTTGAAGAGTGGGGGAACCCGCAGGATGAAACCTATTATCGCTACATGAAAGAGTATAGCCCGTACGATAACGTCGAGGCGAAAGCCTATCCGCATATGCTGGTGACCACCGGCCTGCACGATTCCCAGGTGCAGTACTGGGAGCCCGCGAAATGGGTGGCGAAGCTGCGTGAGCTGAAAACTGACGATAATTTGCTGCTGCTGTGTACCGATATGGACTCGGGGCACGGAGGGAAATCAGGGCGATTTAAATCCTATGAAGGGGTGGCGCTGGAGTACGCCTTTTTGATTGGCCTGGCGCAGGATACGCTGCCAGGCCGGGCGGGGACTCAGGCTTCGCCTAAATAATGCTTCAGCGTCAGGCGCAGTTCCGGGCTCATTCTGTCGAGGTTGTTGTACAGCCAGCGCAGATAGCCCGGATCTTTGTCCGCCACTTCCGATACTGGCTTCCCGCGATATTTACCGAACGTAAAGGTAGTCAGTAGCGCGGGGCGCCCGGTAATGGTCGCCATATCGTCTGGCGTCCAGCCGGAAGTATTCATGATATCAATCAGGAGCGCTGCGGTGATATAGCAGTCATAGAGGGCACGGTGATGATGCAGCCCTTCCGGCGTTCGCACGCTGAGTTTGCGCGACTTATACAGCGCCATATTGCTGTATTTGATCCCTGGCCACAGACGGCGCGCCAGCTTCATGGTGCAAATCCATTCGCCGGGCATCTCCGGCAGCACGCGGCGGTCAAAGCTAGCGTTATGGGCGACATACCACTGGCTACCGTGGTAAAGAGGGATGATCTCTTCAATCCACGGCTTATCCGCCACCATCGATTCCGTAATACGATGTATAGCCATCGCCTGCGCACTGATGGGACGATCCGGGCGCACCAGATGGCTCATTGGGTTGACTATCTTTCCGTCAATCACGTCGACAGAAGCGACTTCCACAATTCCACCCTGCAAATCACAGGTTTCGGTATCGATAACGCGCAGCATTGATCGCTCCTGATCCTAAAATGCCTAGCCTAATGGAATGATATCGCCTTGCCAACCCTGTTGGCCTAAAGAACCGGTTAGCAGCAGTTCTCCCTTATCGGCACGTACAATCAGCTGCCCTTTTTCATCCCATAACGCGCTACCGCCGCGCGCGTTCGCCATTAATACCGCGATGGCGTACTTGTGCGCGAAGCGTTGTAACGAACCGATCGATTGTCGCCAGCGGTGCTCGCCCACGGCCAGGCTGCTGGTGAACAGCGTTGCCTCCGGGTCCAGTTCCGGGGCGTCAGCCTGGTTATCCACGATGGTTAACCTTTTATCGCCAGGAATAACACCCGCACCGTTGCCCTGCGGATAACGCCGGATGGTCGACACGTTAGGGGTGAAAAGCGCGAGTCCTTTCTGGCGCTGGCCGTGTTGCTGGAGCGTAATACCAGCAATCACCGTGATGAAACGTGACTGGGCGGCGTGAAGGAGGGGGGCAAGCTGCAAATCGTCAGGAGGTGGGGGTAAGGATGTTCCGCCTGGGCCGGTAAGCGAAAGCTCCGGAAAGACGATCAAATCGCACCCATGCCAGGCAGCTTCGGCAATAAAGTGCAGGTGATGTTTTACGTGCTCATCAACACAGTTGTGCCGCGGAGCATACTGAGCCGCGGCAATATTCCATCGTGACATCGTGACTTCCTTATACACTAAGTCGCTGGGATTTTAAGATTACACCTAAATTTATCAGGGTTTTCTTATCCTGCCACATAACGCGTAAGGAAGTGTAACGAGACGTTAAGCTTATTTAACTTTAGGTTCGTACGGCAGGCGCGAGAGATTGACGGAGGCGAGGCGATGCGCAATGAGACGTTCGCGAAACCAGTCGCGCAGATGTGCGGGTTGTTCACGCTCTACCACTTCAGCTACGACGGGCATGTTGTAACGCTCTTTGAATGCGACACCCGCGGCGGCGAGATCGACATTCACTTTGTCCATCTCGTCCTGAGGAAGGGCGGCCAGGTTAACGTTCATTTCCTTCTCCTTTTTCTGCGGCGGCAACGTTACCGCGATTGTTCAACGATGACAAGGGAGCAAAGGATGTTCCTCGACTCGTTAATTATACAGAGTTATTCTTTAGCATTCAGGCATAACGAAAAGGAATGATTGTGATGCACTTTACCCCTTCCCGCGTCGCGTGCGCGCTGGCATTTTTGCTCTCTTCAGCAACCGCGACCTCAGCTCTGGCCCATGCGCATCTTAAGCAGCAATCCCCGCAGGAAAATACCGTTGCGGTGGCACCAGAGGTCATTACCCTGAACTTCTCGGAAGGCATTGAGCCTGCCTTCAGCGGCGTGGTGGTGACGGACGCGCAGCAGCACAAGATCCAGACCGGCGCGGTGAAGCGTGACGAGAAGGATAACGCAAAGCTGATTGTTCCTCTTGAGAAACCGTTGACGACCGGCACCTACACGGTGGACTGGCATGTGGTCTCCGTGGACGGCCACAAAACCAAAGGCAGCTATCACTTTAGCGTGAAATAGTATGCTGGCCCTGAGCTACGTCGCGTTACGCTTTATCCATTTTGCTGCGCTGATGCTGCTTTTCGGCAACGCGCTTTACAGCGTCTGGTTTGCACCGTCTTCGTTGCAGCGCCTCATGACCCGGCGTTTCCAGCGGCAGCAGAAACTCGCGGCCTTAATCAGCCTGATGGCGGCTCTGCTGATGTTTGGCCTGCAAAGTGGGTTGATGGGCAACGGCTGGAGCGATGTCATTCGTCCGGCGGTCTGGCGCAGCGTGCTGGGAACGCAATTTGGCGGCGTCTGGTTGTGGCAAATGGTGCTGGCCGCTGTGACGGCGGGCGCTGCATGGCTTACCCCGCAAAAAGGCTCACGGCTGTTACTGCTCGTGATGGGGCAGCTGGTGCTGTTGGCGGGCGTGGGACATGCCGCGATGAACGGTGGCGCACCGGGAGCATTGCATCGTCTCAACCATGCGCTTCACCTGCTCTGCGCCGCGACCTGGGTGGGTGGTTTACTGCCGCTGCTGTTTTGTATGCGTCTGGCGAAAGGCCGCTGGCAGCCAGCCGCTATCTTTACCATGATGCGCTTCTCCCGCGTGGGGCATTACGCCGTGGCAGGCGTGCTGCTGACCGGGATAATCAATACGCTCTTTATTGTTGGCATAAACGTGCCGTGGCATGCGCCTTATGTCCAGCTGTTGTTGTTCAAATGTGCGCTGGTCATGATGATGGTGGCAATTGCGCTGGCGAATCGGTATTTTCTTGTGCCACGCTTTCGCCCGGAGGCCGGGCGGGAACAACAGATTTTTATCAGGATGACACAGGCAGAGGTGGTGCTGGGCGCGCTGGTACTGGCGGCCGTCAGCCTGTTCGCGACCTGGGAACCCTTCTGACAAGGTTAAATAACATATGAAAAAGACACTGCTTTCTCTTTTACTTCTCACCTGTGCCAGCAGTGCGCTGGCCGCGCCGCAGGTCATCACCGTCAGCCGGTTTGAAGTGGGCAAGGACAACTGGGCATTTAATCGTGAAGAGGTCATGCTCACCTGCCGTCCCGGTAACGCGCTGTATGTCATCAATCCCAGTACGCTCGTGCAGTATCCGTTAAATGACGTAGCGGAGCAGCAGGTGGCCAGCGGGAAAAGTAACGGACAGCCTGTCAGCGTGATCCAGGTGGATGACCCGGCAAACCCCGGGCAGAAGAAAAGTCTGGCACCGTTTATTGAGCGCGCTGAAAAGCTCTGCTAGCCGTCAGGTTTCCAGTAAAAAAAAACCGCAGGTGCTTGTAAAAGCTCTGCGGTTTTTCACATTTAGTGATGTTCTGACGCTTTTTTTCAGACCACTTTTACTGTGGACTGGAAAACCTGACGTCGTCATCTATTCTTAAAGGGCAAGGCGATTGAGCCTGCATTAATGCCAACTTTTAGCGCACGGCTCTCTCCCAAGAGCCATTTCCCTGGACCGAATACAGGAATCGTATTCGGTCTCTTTTTATCTATTTGTTTCTCAAGGGTTTTTTCGGTCTCAACACGAAATCCCCCGAAAATTACTCGAATATTCCATATCCTGTCTAAACCATAACATACTCTGCACCGCGTGCGTCCAGGTATTTTTTGGTCATTGTTAAATTTTTGTGGCCGAGTAAACGTTGAGCAAACTCTTCTCCACGCTCCTTTTCATATAGCCTGCTCGCCAGGCTTCTGATCTCATGGAAAGGAGGTGGGTTAGGGCCGAATTTTAACCCGGTCGAATCCCTTATCTCTGCAAAGGCCTGGGTGAGTCCGTCGGGAGTTAGCGGCCCCGGCTTTCTCCCGCCGCGGCGAACCGGAGAGTAAAGCATGAAGTCGGAAGGGTTGTTCACCCGGCATCGATCAATGACATCCTGCAACACAAGCCCGGCGACGTCCAGCCTCAAATCAAGGGGAAGTGCCAGTTTGTGACCTGTTTTCTCCTGCGTAACGAAAAGCCTCCCATCTTTAATGTCACTGAACCTGAACAGTGAGATATCCTCCCGCCGCTGGCCGGTGACCAGTGCAAGATCGCATGCGTTTGGCGCCCATTCAGAATGAGTTAATGCAGCCTGGCGGATGAGCGTGAATTGTTCGAGCAGCAAGCGTTCTCGCTTAACTTTCGGTGTCGGCGTTCGCGTCGGTTCTGCCGGGTTCCTGTCGACATGTCCTTCCACAATCGCCTCCCTGAAGATGTCCATCAGCACAGACCTGAGCCCGGAAGCCATGCTCTTTTTATCGCAGAGAATATACGCTTCAAGGAATGAAGCGATGTCCTTTGTCGTGACAGAAGCGAGGGGAATTTTGCCGAACTCTTCCTTAATGGTGGCCATCTGGTTTCGCCTGACCTTCATCGTGTTTGGTTTCAGCTCGCGCCGCTCGAGAATTACCTCGTAACGCTCAAGCCATGCGGCCACTGTGAAAGTGGGCACGTCTTTTATGCGATCCAGGAGAGAAGAGGGAAGGTAATTCTGGTCGATGTAGTTGTTGGCCTCAATGGCCTGGGCAACAGCATCCTTGCGATCAATCCGGCCAAGAGAAATCTCCTGCCCGGTCACCGGATTGCGCCAGCTGTAAAGTCTGTCTCTTTTACGATAGGTCAGGTTACGGGGCAGGTTAGCGTCGTAACGTACTGGCCTTTTCGCCATGAGTCAGTCTCTCCAGTAAGGTGCCGCCGGACGGCAGTTTTGTGTGTTTCGGTTTGGCGCGCAGATTCTTCTTGCGCGGATCCACGTAGATAGCGTCAGGCTGAACCTTATATTCCTTTCCGTGCAGCTCCGGAGCGGGATAAATTCGCCCCTCCCGCGTCCATCGGCGCAGAGTAGAAAGGGATGGTGGAGTCGTGTAGACCTCAGCAGCCCATTCCTGCAAGTTGAGAAGCTTAGCCATGAGAACTCCTTAGCCGCCTGGCATTATATGCGAGGCCGCGTTGACGTGTTGATTAATCGAAATCAGGCAATAAAAAACCGCCCGGAGGCGGTTAGATTTAGTGCTGAGTAGAGTCAAAATTACTTTATTTTCAGTGCTCTTTTAGCTTCCTGCACAAGCCCATCCAGTAATTTTTCTGATGCCTCAAGATCTTTTTCAGCGCCATCAAGGGAATTGATGGCATCATCCCTAAAGTCTGAGCGAGTAACGGCTCTCTTTTTGACGAAATCATTCAATAACTTAGAGGCCTTTGGGGTTAGTGTAAAATCAGAAAGTTGAGCTATGCGCTCAAGTTCCTGTATATCCTCCCAATAAAGATCCGTGAGTAATTTTTCCTGTTCAGGAGGATGCCTGTTAAAAGTATCATCCTGTTCCTGCATGAGGCTTAATTCTAGATTGAGAAAATAGCAGTCAGTCATTTTGACTCTATATGCTTTATCGATTACATCAGTGAATGAGGCCAGGCGTTTTTCCCACCACTTTTCCTTGTAAAATCTGTTAAGAGCAAATTTAGCGGTTAAGAATGCAGCTGCAATACCGGTTACCAGCCCAATGATTATTTTTGAAGCTAGGTCGTAATATTCGAACTCGGTTCCATTCATGAGCGTATCCTTATGATTGTGATTAACCCCTTAACCAAAACAATTTGCATATTACTTCACCTATAAATTTTTGACTTGAATTCTTTCTCTTCCTGGCACTCCGCACACGTCTGGCAGCCGGGAACGGCAGCGCGCCGCGGCTCGGGAATTGGTTCGTCGCATTCTTCACAACGCTCAGCTGATACGGCTTTGCGGTCGATGCGGTGAGCTGAAAGGGCAGCGTTACGCTGAATCTCTTCAATCTCTGCTGCGGTATCGATGATGTCGGCCATGGTCAATGCTCCCTAAACTGTCGGTTAATTCGGTTGAATGTGAACGCCAGCAATAAAAAAGGAGCCTTAAGCTCCCGGGTGATTAGCGCCTTCATGTTGCACCGCCTTCATTCTTCTCGGCTTCAACCGCCATCTGCTCAAGCCGTCGCGATAACTCGGCAGCCAGCGTCTGGAATTCTTCCTCGGTCGCCACCGGGATCGGCACAAAGCGAATCCCGATGTGCGCCAGGTGGTTGGCGATTTCGAGGCTTTTCCTCAAATCAACTGGTGATGCTCTGTTCATGCTGGTAACCCTTTCACTGCGAGGAAGGTAGCCATCGACTTATCGACCATCTTCGTGTTGTGGTATTTGGAGATCGCCCAGGTGATGGCAAAGAGTATCCAGCGGAAGTGGCTGGTGTAGGTTTTGAACGTCAACCCGTCGCAGACATCCCACGCGCTCCAACTTTCGGGCCAGTCAGCGTTATAAACTGCCTGATATGCTTCCCAGTCATTGCTAAATCCACCGCGGCATAATTCACGGACTACCTCACGAACCTTGGCTTTATCACTGTCTCGAGTATCGTCTTCATCATCCCAGTCTTCGTCTTCCTGCTGGTCCTCTGGAGCATCTTCCAGATACTCGCTCATTGATTCCTTCAGGCTCCGGCAAAAAGCATCATGATCGTACTCTTTCGCCAATAGCTCACATGCTGAATAGCCAGCGCCAGCCTCCAGCTTTTCTGACCAGTAACCGGTGTTAATCCCGTCTTGCCACGGACCGAAAAAGTCGAACATGTCCGCGATACGGGAGAATGTCCAGGTGCCCATGTCGCCGGTGACAGTCAGATATCCCGGCCAGGTGATAATGTCGAAGTAATAACAGGACGTACCGGGCTGCTTCATGCGCAGGTGGCGGTAGAGACCGTCATCACGGATTATTTCAAGTCGGTGAAAGGCGGTATCAAGCAGAAATCGGGTTGATGTATCTATCTGTCGGCGAATCATTGTTCGGCTCCAAACCGCCCGTTAAGGCGGCCAGTTTTGACGACGAACTCCAGAAGGCTAACTCCCAGAGCTTCAATTTTCTTGTGATGCTTATTGATGATGGGAGGAACCGTTTCGTTCCAGTTAGGCTTTGGCTTCTTGCGCATGGCCTGCTGAATTTCCTCGGTGCAGCGGCGGCAGGCTGCGCGGATGGCGTTTTCATTTGCTGGCGTCATATTTAAACCTCCAAAGCCAGTTGTGGTGTAAACCGATCCCTTTCCTCGTCGTAGTTAAGAGCGCTCGCCGAGTTATAGGCCTCAATGCGTTCTACAAGCACTGCTGTCCGTGTTTCTTTGCTTGCCGGCGCGTATGCTGATTTATCCCACGCTTTATCTATGCCGATGTTGCGCGCCACGTTTGTACTATCAGCTGACGACAGAGGGATGTGACGGAAGATGTCAGCATTCAGCATGCGCAGGCCGTGAAGCTTCGTAATTGGATAGCCGTTTTTATCGACTACATGGCGTATCAGATCGCGCAGTTTTGCCCGGCACGCTCTTGGTCGCTTTGCATCGTATTCACCCATGCTACCGATGCATACGCGAGGAAATTCCCGGCACAGCCTGAAGAAGCGTTCATCGGGTTCGCTCATGTGCCATACCGGCGCGCCGACAACGCTACCGTGCGGCCATTCAGCGATAAGCGCATCGTTCTCTTCACTCGTTCCGCCGATCACGTCAGGAATGACGGCAAACGCAAAGCGGGGATGATTCATCCACCGAGCAACAAACTCGTAGTAGTCATTCCAGTTAACAACGCGCTTTTTCGTCCAGAAGCTGAATGCGCCGTTATCCAGCGCGAAAGACTGGGTGACTTCGCTGGCCAGGGCTAATTGGCCGGGGTTGGCGAAGGAAATGAAAGCGTGCCTGCCTTTCCATGCCTTCAGGGCGCATGTGTCCGGCGTAATCGGTCCGCCGTGAAAATGGATCATGCACCCTCCCGCTCCGGATCGTTAACATCCCAGCCATTGCGCTCAATATTGGTTTGCAGCCGCTTATCTCCTACCTCTTCAATGCAGCGGCCGGTAATCTCAGCGACTTCAGCGTTTGAGTGTCGCCACAGCAGCGCCAGCTCTTCGAGTGACCACGCTTTCATAGCACTGACTCCATTTCGTCGATGTATAGGCCCTGAGCAATCAGTCGGCTACGGCGGGCGGCACGTTCAATGCACTCCTGCCGTCTGCCTTCCTGCGATTGCTCTATGGCGCGCCGGGTGAACAGCCGCGATTTACCCTGCGGCGTTACGACCTTTGGCTTGCTGGCCAGACTAAATGTCCGGTCGCAGATGCCGTCCTCGTTGATCCACTTTTCCGACTCAACGATCTGCGCTATCTGTCCTGAGCCGCGGGTAATGCCGTTGGCGACCCGGTTAAACTCAATGAGCGTTACGCCAAACTTCTCGGCGATTTCGCTGCCCGTTACCGGGCGGCCGCGCGTCTGAATCATCCAGATAACGCGTTCGCGGAGACCTGAGAATTGCCCGGTTCGCCCTGGCCTGCGGTAAAATGGTGTGCGTTTCATGGCTCCACCTACTTGATGATGAGTGAAGGTTTGCCGAGTTTTATTTGCGCGCCAGGT